>NZ_JBWKVD010000040.1:0-712 GCF_059421525.1 Pseudomonas sp. GW821-FHT02H06 | reverse complement strand
CTTCGCGAGCAAGCTCGCTTGTATGGTTAGACTTGAAGGGGTGGTGGGACGAACAGTTCGCATCTGACTGCTGCAACAGTACAGACCGTGGGAGACCTCGCCCCACCCCTTCCACCAAAAGCGCCGATAAAGAATGCTTCGTTCAAGCGACGATAGAAACAAGCCTGCGCCTCTGGGTGAAACCCCTCCAAGCCGTAAAACCTTAACGTGGAGAAGTGTCCATGGCAATGCACGTTTCGAAGTCAATCGTGGGCGTGGATGTCGCCAAAGTTGAACTCGTTATTTACGAGCCAGATCAGGTTTTGCTCACCTCGATAAGCAACGACAAGCCCGCCATAAAGCGCTGGCTTAAAACGTTGCCGAGGCCCACCGCGATTGCAGTTGAAGCAACAAATGTTTATCACATCGACCTGATCGAGCTGGCTTATGAGGCGGGTTTCGACGTTTACATCATTGATGGCTATCAGCTGAGTAATTACCGTAAAAGTGTTGGCGTGCGCAGTAAAACGGACGCCTCCGATGCTCGTCTTCTTGCCCGTTATCTGAAAAACGAAGGCGAAGATTTACGCCCCTGGACTCCACCTCCCGCCGTCTACGGCAAGCTGCAAAGCCTTCTGCGGCGCAGGGCTTCGCTGGTTCAGGCCAAAACCAGCCTGACTCAGAGCTGGGCAAATGACGCCAGTTTGAAAGCTGTGTTCGCCACTTTTCTCAA
>NZ_JBWKVD010000039.1:0-1256 GCF_059421525.1 Pseudomonas sp. GW821-FHT02H06 | reverse complement strand
TGCAGTGGTCTAATTTCCCCGGACACCTCGATAAGTGGAAAATACATTTATCGAGGAGTTCTACATGACCAGAAAGCGCAAAAGATTTGATGACAGCTACAAACTGGAAGTCGTAAAAATGGTCAGGGATCAGGGGCTGACCGTTCCGCAGGTTTGTCAGGACCAGAATCTCGGTGAGACGGCCGTACGGCGGTGGATCCGCCAATATGACGCCGAGCAGCTGGGCCAGGCCGGGATCGGAAACCCGCTGACGGCTGAGCAGCAGCGCATTCGGCAGCTGGAGCAGGAAAACCGGCAGCTCAAGATGGACAACGACATCTTAAAAAAGGCTACCGCCTTCTTTGCCCGCGAACTGAAGTGACGTATAGGCTTGTTCGGCAACTGCAACAGAAGGCTTATTCGGTGGCGCATGTCTGTCGTGTACTGAACGTCAGTCGATCAGGTTTTTACGAGGCCCGTAAGCGGGCACAAGCGCCTGTTCGGCTAAGTTGCTCCGTTGTCGCGCAGCTCAAGGCATCGTTTGCCGAGAGCAACGGTTGCCGCGGAAGCCGCCCTTTAACCAAGGCTCTGCGGGCCAAGGGCATGCAAATAGGTCGCTATAAAGTCCGCCGCCTGATGCGAGCCCATGGTTTGCGCTCGGCGTGGAAACCCAAGTTTGTGCATACGACCGACAGCAAGCATGACCTGCCAATCGCTGAGAATGTGTTGAATCGACAGTTCGAAGCGCAGGCTATTAACACCGCCTGGGTCGCCGATATTACTTACATACAAACGCGTAGCGGCTGGCTCTATCTGGCCGTGGTGCTGGACTTGTTCTCGCGCAAGATCGTGGGTTGGGCGATGGCCCCAAACATGCCTGCAGATCTGGTGTGCAGCGCGATGCAGATGGCCGTCGCGCAGCGTCAACCTCCACCTGGCTTGATCGCCCACTCCGATCGAGGCAGCCAATATGCGAGCGCAATCTACAGATCGCTGCTGGCCAGACACGCCATGCAGCAAAGCATGAGCCGTAAAGGTAACTGCTGGGACAATGCGGTGATGGAACGCTTCTTCCTGAGCCTGAAAATGGAGCGGGTATGGCGGCGCAATTACGCCAACCATGGCGAAGCGATACGCGACATCACTCAATACATCGTTGGGTATTACAACAATGAGCGGCTGCACTCGAAACTGGGTTATCTGCCACCGACCGTTTACGAACGGACGATGGCCTTGAAACCACCTATCGAGGTGTCCGGAATTAGTTGACCACTACA
>NZ_JBWKVD010000038.1:0-5079 GCF_059421525.1 Pseudomonas sp. GW821-FHT02H06 | reverse complement strand
TGACGGCGCTCTCGCCGCATCCATGCGGCTCGACCCACTCCGCGAAACCTCCGTTCAGCCTGCACCCAAGTCGCGATAGGTGTCGTCCGGGCGTTATGTGTTTGAAGATCAGGATCAAAAGCAGATCAACAGCTTCCCGGCTGAAGCCGGTCCTACAGAACACCGCGTGCTTTTAGTGGGACCGGCTTTAGCCGGGAAGCTTTTGCTGTTGCTGTTGCTGTTGCTGTTGCTGTTGATCTTCTACGCGGTAGTCCAGACACCACAAATCGCGACTTGGGTGCAGGCCGAACGTAGACGACGCGGAGTGGGCCGAGCGGCATGGATGCCGCGAGAGCGCCGTCAGGACAGGGATGTCCGTTCGGCTCGGGCCCACGGAGCGTCGTCTGCGTGAGGGAACCCTGACGAAGGAAGGGCCCAACCGAGAGCAGGCACTTTTGCTTACTTTTGGTGCTTTTCAAAAGTAAGTCGCCGAAGGCGAAATGTCTGCCGTTAGGCAGACTCTCTCAGCCGCACCACTAACTCAGGCTCGACGCAAAAGCCTCAAGGCGCTATCGCGCCGTCAACAAGCACCTGCGCCTCAGCCACCAGACGCTTCAGATGCTCCTCGCCCTTGAAGCTCTCGGCATAGATCTTGTAGATATCCTCAGTCCCCGACGGCCGGGCAGCGAACCAGCCGTTCTCGGTAATGACCTTCAAGCCACCAATCGCCTGATCATTGCCCGGCGCCTTGCTCAGGATGCTCTCAATCTTCTCACCCGCCAGCTCAGTGGACGTGACCTGCTCCGGCGACAGCTTGCTCAACAGCGCCTTCTGCTCGAAGTTGGCCTTTGCCTCGACGCGGGTCGACACTGGTTCGCCCAGCTCATCGGTCAACGCCTTGTACATCTCGCTCGGGTCACGGCCTTTGCGCGCGCGGATTTCCGCGGCCAGCAATGCCGGAATCAAACCATCCTTGTCCGTCGTCCAGACCGTCCCGTCGCGACGCAGGAACGACGCACCGGCACTCTCCTCACCGCCAAAGCCCAACGAACCCTCGTACAACCCTTCGGCGAAGAACTTGAAGCCCACTGGCACTTCGTAGAGGCGGCGGCCCAGACGTTGGGTCACGCGATCGATCATCCCGCTGCTGACCACAGTCTTGCCGACGGCCGCATCGGCGCGCCAGTCGGGACGGTTCTGAAACAGGTAATCGATCGACACCGCCAGGTAATTGTTCGGCGCCAGCAGGCCGCCGGTCGGCGTCACGATGCCGTGACGGTCGTGGTCCGGGTCGCAGGCGAAGGCCACCTGGAAGCGGTCTTTCAGACCGATCAGGCTCTGCATCGCGAAATTGGACGACGGGTCCATGCGGATCTTGCCGTCCCAGTCCACGCTCATGAAGCGGAAGGTCGGATCGACGAACTTGTTTACCACTTCCAGATTCAGGCCGTAGTGCTCACCAATCGCCGACCAGTAACGCACGCCCGCCCCGCCCAGCGGGTCAACGCCCAGGTGCAGGTTGGCGCCACGAATGGCGTCCATGTCGATGACGTTTTTCAGGTCAGCCACGTACGTGTTGATGTAGTCATGGCGATGGGTGGTGTCGGCGCGCAGGGCTTTTTCGTGGGTGATGCGCTGGACGTTGACGATGCGCTCGGCGAGCAATTCGTTGGCTTTGTTCTCGATCCACTTGGTGATGTGCGAGTCAGCCGGGCCGCCGTTGGTGGGGTTGTACTTGAAACCGCCACTTTCCGGCGGATTGTGCGAAGGCGTAATGACGATGCCGTCGGCCAGACCGGTCGTGCGCCCGCGGTTGTAGCAGATGATGGCGTGGGAGATCGCCGGCGTCGGGGTGTATTCGTCACCCTCGGAGATCATCACGTTGACGCCGTTGGCCGCCAGCACTTCCAGCGCCGAAGCGGCCGCGGGGGTCGATAGCGCGTGGGTGTCGGCGCCGAGGAACAGCGGGCCGTCGATGCCGTTGGCCTGGCGGTACAGGCAGATCGCCTGACTGATGGCCAGCACGTGCCACTCGTTGAAGCTCAATTCGAAAGAACTGCCGCGGTGCCCGGAAGTACCGAAGGCAACACGCTGGGTCGCCACCGACGCGTCGGGCCGGCCGGTGTAATAGGCCGTCACCAGACGAGGAAGATCGACCAGCAATTCTGCGGGCGCCAGTTTGCCCGCGAATGGACTGATACTCATGCGAAACCTCCGTGGATGAAAAATAGGGAAATGACAAAAAGAAAAAGTCCCGACCAGGCGGGAAACGCCCTGAAACGCCGCCTGAAATGCCAGTGACGCGGCAGTTTACTGGCAGTTGGACCGTGGCGCTCGGCTATCGATCCGTAACGCCTTGAGACAATTAGCTGCCCCCCATCATAGCTGCCACCACGCCGGTAACAGTTGCTGGATCTTGCGCTCGGCGAAGCGATCATCGATCAGCACCACCACACCGCGATCATCCAGACCCCGAATCACCCGGCCGGCGGCCTGCACCACTTTCTGCATGCCGGGGTACAAATAGGTGTAGTCGTAACCGGCGCCGAACAACAGGCTCATGCGCTGTTTAAGTTGCTCGTTGACAGGGTTGATCTGCGCCAGGCCCAAGGTGGCGATGAAGGCACCGATCAACCGAGCCCCCGGCAGGTCGATGCCCTCGCCGAACGCCCCGCCCAGCACCGCAAAACCGATGCCCTGACTGGCCGGGGTAAAGCGATCGAGAAAGGCCTGCCGTTCGGCCTCGGCCATGCCCCGGGATTGTTTCCAGACAGGAACAGCCGGGTGGCTGCGCTCCATCAACTCGGCGACTTGCTGGAGGTAATCGAAGCTGCTGAAGAACGCCAGATAGTTGCCCGGCCGCGCTTCGAACTGCCGCGCCATCAGCTCGACGATGGGCGCCAGTGAGGCCTGCCGATGGGTGTAGCGGGTGGAAATGCGGCTGACTATTTCCACGTCCAGTTGCGACCGTTGAAAGGGCGACTCGACGTCGACCCAGGCGGTGGTGTCGGGCAGGCCCAGCAAGTCGCGGTAGAAATGCCGTGGATTGAGGGTCGCGGAAAACAGCACCGCACTGATCGCGGCGGTCAGGCGCGGACGCACAAACCCCGCCGGGACGACATTGCGCAGGCACAGCCGGGAAAGCGACTTGCTGCCCAGTTCACGCTTGCTGATGTCGAACAGGAAATGCTCGTCGAACAACTCGGCAATGCGACCGAACTGGATCGCCTCAAAGTAGAAACTCTGCAGCTCGCCGTTGGCCGCATGGGGGTGCTCGTTGAAGTAGTCGCCAAACGCGGTGATGCAAAGGTTGAGACTGTTGAGAAACTTGGCCGGCGTGGCGGCGTAGGCCTGGTAAGGGGCGACTTGTTCCTTGTGCAGGGCATTCCAGTCGCGGTTGAGCCGCTGCAAGGCTTTTTTCACCGGCTCCGGCGCGCTCTGCCGCACCTGATTCATGCTGTGCTGATCGAGGGTCGCGCTGTACATCGACCGCGCTCGCTCGACCATGTTGTGCGCCTCGTCCACCAGCACCGCGACCCTCCACTGATTGAACTGGCTGAGCCCGAACAGCATGCCGCTGAGGTCGAAATAATAGTTGTAGTCGGCGATCACCACGTCCGACCAGCGCGCCAGCTCTTGGCTCAGGTAATACGGGCAGACCTGATGGCCCAGCGCGACCTCACGCACGCCGGCCTGATCGAGCCACGGCCTGATCATCGCCTCGCTGCGCGCCGCCGGCAGCCGGTCGTAAAAACCTTTGGCGAGCGGGCATGAGTCCCCGTTGCATGCTTTGTCCGGGTATTCGCAAGCCTTGTCCCGGGCGACCATTTCCAGCACGCGCAGGCTCAGCTCCGGCGCGCTTCGACCAATCACACTCAGGGCATCCAGCGCCAGCTTGCGTCCCGGGGTCTTGGCGGTCAGGAAAAACACCTTGTCCAGCTTGCGCGTCGGCGCGGCTTTGAGCATCGGGAACACCGTGCCGATGGTCTTGCCAATGCCGGTGGGCGCCTGGGCCATCAAACAGCGCCCGGTGCTGACCGCCTTGTACACCGACTCGGCCAACGCCCGCTGCCCGGTGCGGAAATCGGCGTGGGGAAACTTCAGAGCGCCGAGCCCATGGTCGCGGGCGCCGCGATGGGCCAGCTCCTGCCGCGCCCACTGCAGGAAGATTCCCGCCTGGGCCTCGAAAAACCCCTGTAACTCGGCCGCCGTGAAGCGCTGCTGAATGAGGGTTTCCTGCTCACTGATGATGTTGAAATACACCAGCGCCAGATTGACCTCGGCCAGCTGCAACTGCTGGCACAGCAGCCAGCCATAGACCTTCGCCTGGGCCCAGTGCAGCTGCCGGTGGTTGGCGGGCAGACTGCTCAGGTCGCCGCGGTAGGTCTTGATCTCCTCGAGCTGGTTCAGCGCGGCATCGTAGCCATCCGCCCTGCCCCGAATCCTCAGCTCATGAAACACCCCGCTCAACGCCACCTCAGCCTGATACTGCGGCCCCCGCCGTGCTGCCACCGTCCGATGCCCGGCAATCCCTTCCTGCGCCGTGGGCGACGGCGTAAACCGCAAATCCAGATCCCCCGCCTTCGCCGTAAACTCACACAACTCCCGCACCGCCACCCGGTAACCCGTTTCCGGATCGCCAGCCGCCACCGCCACAGGCTCGACAGGAGCTGCGCAGGTATCGGGGGAAAGAGCGGAAATGGAAGTCACTGAAAAGGCTGGCCGTCGATCGGAACACTGGACGGACGTACAGATAACAGCTCAACGCCATCGAGGCAAACGGAAATGGATTGGCGGACAGATTTCGGCGCAGAGCGCCAGGGGATGCATACCCACGCAGAGCGTGGGGACGATCAACGGGTGCAGTCTGAAGCTGGTTTTAACAATCATAAGTGATGGCGCACCTACCGGCCTCTTCCCGGCTGAAGCCGGTCCTACCAGGGAAGCTTTTGATCTGCTCTTGATCTTCATACGCAAAGATCCCAGACGCCACCAATCGCGACATTGGTGCAGGCTGAACGCAGGTCTCGCTCCGTGGGCCGAGCGGCATGGATGCCGCGAGAGCCGCCCCCCGCCATGGATGGCGGATGGCGGCGGGCC
>NZ_JBWKVD010000037.1:2500-5633 GCF_059421525.1 Pseudomonas sp. GW821-FHT02H06 | reverse complement strand
GGAATTTAATCTTGACGATGACCTACTCTCACATGGGGAAACCCCACACTACCATCGGCGATGCATCGTTTCACTGCTGAGTTCGGGATGGGATCAGGTGGTTCCAATGCTCTATGGTCGTCAAGAAATTCGGGTACTGACTCGTTCTCTCGAACGCTTCAGCAAATCGGGTATGTGATCAAGGTGCAGCTTGTGTGTTCGCAAACTTTCGTCTTCATGCGTCTTCACACACCGCAACCTGCTGTCTTTGTGCAGATTGCTTGGGTGTTATATGGTCAAGCCTCACGGGCAATTAGTATTGGTTAGCTCAACGCCTCACAGCGCTTACACACCCAACCTATCAACGTCGTAGTCTTCGACGGCCCTTCAGGGAACTCAAGGTTCCAGTGAGATCTCATCTTGAGGCAAGTTTCCCGCTTAGATGCTTTCAGCGGTTATCTTTTCCGAACATAGCTACCCGGCAATGCCACTGGCGTGACAACCGGAACACCAGAGGTTCGTCCACTCCGGTCCTCTCGTACTAGGAGCAGCCCCTCTCAAATCTCAAACGTCCACGGCAGATAGGGACCGAACTGTCTCACGACGTTCTAAACCCAGCTCGCGTACCACTTTAAATGGCGAACAGCCATACCCTTGGGACCGGCTTCAGCCCCAGGATGTGATGAGCCGACATCGAGGTGCCAAACACCGCCGTCGATATGAACTCTTGGGCGGTATCAGCCTGTTATCCCCGGAGTACCTTTTATCCGTTGAGCGATGGCCCTTCCATACAGAACCACCGGATCACTAAGACCTACTTTCGTACCTGCTCGACGTGTCTGTCTCGCAGTCAAGCGCGCTTTTGCCTTTATACTCTACGACCGATTTCCGACCGGTCTGAGCGCACCTTCGTACTCCTCCGTTACTCTTTAGGAGGAGACCGCCCCAGTCAAACTACCCACCATACACTGTCCTCGATCCGGATAACGGACCTGAGTTAGAACCTCAAAGTTGCCAGGGTGGTATTTCAAGGTTGGCTCCACGCAGACTGGCGTCCACGCTTCAAAGCCTCCCACCTATCCTACACAAGCAAATTCAAAGTCCAGTGCAAAGCTATAGTAAAGGTTCACGGGGTCTTTCCGTCTAGCCGCGGATACACTGCATCTTCACAGCGATTTCAATTTCACTGAGTCTCGGGTGGAGACAGCGCCGCCATCGTTACGCCATTCGTGCAGGTCGGAACTTACCCGACAAGGAATTTCGCTACCTTAGGACCGTTATAGTTACGGCCGCCGTTTACCGGGGCTTCGATCAAGAGCTTCGCGTTAGCTAACCCCATCAATTAACCTTCCGGCACCGGGCAGGCGTCACACCCTATACGTCCACTTTCGTGTTTGCAGAGTGCTGTGTTTTTAATAAACAGTCGCAGCGGCCTGGTATCTTCGACCGGCATGAGCTTACGGAGCAAGTCCTTCACCCTCACCGGCGCACCTTCTCCCGAAGTTACGGTGCCATTTTGCCTAGTTCCTTCACCCGAGTTCTCTCAAGCGCCTTGGTATTCTCTACCCAACCACCTGTGTCGGTTTGGGGTACGGTTCCTGGTTACCTGAAGCTTAGAAGCTTTTCTTGGAAGCATGGCATCAACCACTTCGTGTCCTAAAGGACACTCGTCATCAGCTCTCGGCCTTGAAACCCCGGATTTACCTAAGATTTCAGCCTACCACCTTAAACCTGGACAACCAACGCCAGGCTGGCCTAGCCTTCTCCGTCCCTCCATCGCAATAACCAGAAGTACAGGAATATTAACCTGTTTTCCATCGACTACGCTTTTCAGCCTCGCCTTAGGGACCGACTAACCCTGCGTCGATTAACGTTGCGCAGGAAACCTTGGTCTTTCGGCGTGGGTGTTTTTCACACCCATTGTCGTTACTCATGTCAGCATTCGCACTTCTGATACCTCCAGCAAGCTTCTCAACTCACCTTCACAGGCTTACAGAACGCTCCTCTACCGCATCATCCTAAGATGATACCCGTAGCTTCGGTGCATGGTTTGAGCCCCGTTACATCTTCCGCGCAGGCCGACTCGACTAGTGAGCTATTACGCTTTCTTTAAAGGGTGGCTGCTTCTAAGCCAACCTCCTAGCTGTCTAAGCCTTCCCACATCGTTTCCCACTTAACCATGACTTTGGGACCTTAGCTGACGGTCTGGGTTGTTTCCCTTTTCACGACGGACGTTAGCACCCGCCGTGTGTCTCCCATGCTCGGCACTTGTAGGTATTCGGAGTTTGCATCGGTTTGGTAAGTCGGGATGACCCCCTAGCCGAAACAGTGCTCTACCCCCTACAGTGATACATGAGGCGCTACCTAAATAGCTTTCGAGGAGAACCAGCTATCTCCGAGCTTGATTAGCCTTTCACTCCGATCCACAGGTCATCCGCTAACTTTTCAACGGTAGTCGGTTCGGTCCTCCAGTTAGTGTTACCCAACCTTCAACCTGCCCATGGATAGATCGCCCGGTTTCGGGTCTATTCCCAGCGACTAGACGCCCTATTAAGACTCGCTTTCGCTACGCCTCCCCTATTCGGTTAAGCTCGCCACTGAAAATAAGTCGCTGACCCATTATACAAAAGGTACGCAGTCACCCAACAAAGTGGGCTCCCACTGCTTGTACGCATACGGTTTCAGGATCTATTTCACTCCGCTCTCCGCGGTTCTTTTCGCCTTTCCCTCACGGTACTGGTTCACTATCGGTCAGTCAGTAGTATTTAGCCTTGGAGGATGGTCCCCCCATGTTCAGACAAGGTTTCTCGTGCCCCGTCCTACTCGATTTCATTGACAAGAGATTTTCGCGTACAGGGCTATCACCCACTATGGCCGCACTTTCCAGAGCGTTCCGCTAATCTCAAATCAACTTAAGGGCTGGTCCCCGTTCGCTCGCCACTACTAAGGGAATCTCGGTTGATTTCTTTTCCTCAGGGTACTTAGATGTTTCAGTTCCCCTGGTTCGCTCCATACACCTATGTATTCAGTGTAAGGTAACTGTCTTATGACAGCTGGGTTCCCCCATTCAGACATCTCCGGATCACAGTCTGTTTGCCGACTCCCCGAAGCTTTTCGCAGGCTACCACGTCTTTCATCGCCTCTGACTGCCAAG
>NZ_JBWKVD010000036.1:0-8525 GCF_059421525.1 Pseudomonas sp. GW821-FHT02H06 | reverse complement strand
TGCCACCGACCGTTTACGAACGGACGATGGCCTTGAAACCACCTATCGAGGTGTCCGGAATTAGTTGACCACTACACTTCTCCATTTCTCACTGACTGCAGGCGATGCTCTTAGTGGGACCGGCTTTAGCCGGGAAGGGGCCAGTGTTAACACCCTTAATTTTGCGGCGTGACCACTGCCGCTTTCCCGGCTAAAGCCGGTCCTACAATTCGATTTCACGCCCGATCTCACTGACGCATTGTTTTAGTAGGACCGGCTTCAGCCGGGAAGATGCCAGTGTGCGCACCCTCAATGTTGCGGTGTGCCGACTGCCGCTTTCCCGGCTAAAGCCGGTCCTACATTTGCGTTCGCACACAATCTCATTGGACACACGAATCGTTGTAGGACCGGCTTTAGCCGGGAAGGGGCCATTGTGAACGCCATCGATTTTGCGGTGCGCCACCTGACGTCTTCCCGGCTAAAGCCGGTCCTACATTCGCGTTCACGCCCGATCCCACCGGGGTTTTGACATTTATTCAGCGGCCAACTCCACCAGCACTGTCCCTTCATTGACCATCTCGCCTTCAGCGCAATACAGCGCTGCAACCGTCCCCGCCGTGTTCGCGCGGATGCTGTGTTCCATTTTCATCGCTTCCAGGACCACCAGCGGTGTACCGACTTGCACCTGTTCGCCCACGCTGACCAACACCCGAACGATGCTGCCATTCATGGGCGCGGTGAGGCCGCCCTGGTGCCCGTGGCTGGAATCCACTTCGGCAATCGGGTCAACCTGTTGAATGGCGTGTACGTCGCCCTGCCATTGCAGGTAAAGCGTGTCGGCCCGACGAATTGCAATCGTCTGGTGACGCACCCCGTCCCGCTCGATCAACAGGCGCTCGCCGTTCAGCCGAACGCCTTGCTGCGAGTCACCACGCAGCACGATGCTCCGGGTTTCGGCGCCACACGCCAGGTGCAACGTCATTTCGCCAGGACCGCCGAGGCGCAGGCCGTTGGTGGTTGACCAGGGTGAATGGGCGTCGTCGGTTCTGACCGCCACTGGCGCGGTGCTCAGGTAAGCCCGCGCCGCCAGTTGCCAGAACGCCTCCGTCAAACCCTCAGCCGCTGGCAGCAGCTCCTCCTGATAGCGAGGGATAAACCCGGTGTCCAGTTCCGCTTCAGCGAAAGCCGGGTGCGCGATGATCCGGCGCAGAAACGCAAGATTGGTGCGCAGGCCGCCGATGGCGAATTCGTCCAACATCGCCAGCAGCCGCAGACGCGCTTGTTCGCGGGTCTCCCCCCAGGCGATCAGTTTGCCGAGCATCGGGTCGTAGAACGGCGAAACCTCGTCACCTTCCGCCACACCGCTGTCCACGCGACGTCCCGGCCCCTCAGTTGATTCGCGATACAGCGACAGCGTTCCGGTCGCAGGGAGAAAGTCGTTGGCCGGGTCTTCGGCATACAGTCGCACTTCAATCGCGTGGCCGTTGAGGGGGACCTCGGCCTGAGTGATCGGCAGCGGCTCGCCCTGGGCCACTCGAATCTGCCAGGCCACCAGGTCCAGCCCGGTGATCGCCTCGGTCACCGGGTGCTCGACTTGCAGGCGCGTGTTCATTTCCATGAAAAAGAAGTCGCCACGGGCGTCCAGCAGAAACTCCACCGTGCCCGCGCCGACGTAGCCGATCGCCTGGGCCGCGCGCACAGCCGCTTCGCCCATGGCCTGACGCATCTGCGGTGTCAAGCCCGGTGCGGGGGCTTCTTCGACGACTTTCTGGTGACGGCGTTGGATCGAGCAGTCGCGCTCGTTGAGGTACAGGCAGTGGCCGTGCTGGTCAGCGAATACCTGAATCTCCACGTGGCGCGGCTTCAGCACGTACTTTTCGACGAGCATGCGCGAGTCGCCGAACGACGACTGCGCCTCACGTTGCGCCGAGGCCAGCGCTTCGGCCAGGTCCTCGTCGCGCTCAACCACCTTCATGCCCTTGCCGCCACCGCCAGCCGTGGCCTTGAGCAGCACCGGATAACCGATGCGGGCGGACGCTTCGCGGAAGGTTGCGGCGTCTTGCGCATCGCCGTGATAGCCGGGCACCAGCGGCACGCCAGCGGTTTCCATCAGCGCTTTGGCCGCCGATTTGCTGCCCATGGCGTCAATGGCCGAGGCGGGCGGGCCGAGGAAGATCAGGCCGGCCTGTTCCACCGCGCGGGCAAAGCCTGCGTTTTCCGAGAGAAACCCATAACCGGGGTGGATGGCCTGGGCGCCACTGGCCTTGGCGGCCGCAATCAGCTTGTCGATCTGCAGATAGCTCTCGCTGGCCTTGCTGCCGCCGAGGTTCACCGCGATGTCAGCCTCACGGACGTGCCGAGCGTTGCTGTCCGTGGCGCTGTGCACGGCGACGGTGGTCAGGCCGATGGCCTTGGCCGTGCGCATGACCCGGCAGGCGATTTCACCCCGGTTGGCGATCAGCACCGAATTCAGCGGTTGTGTGTGGGGGGCGCTCATCAGTGCGACTCTCCTTGTGGGGCACGCAGGGCCTGTGGTGTTTGAGACAGCGTGCCGGGTTCGCCGCGCCAGGCCGGTTCGCGCTTTTGCAGAAACGCGCGCAGACCTTCCTGGCCTTCGGCGCTGACGCGAATGCGCGCAATGGCGTTCTCGCAATAGCGGCGCAGGGCAGGGGTCAACTCACCGTCGGCGACTTCGCGCAGCAGGTCCTTGCTGACGCGCATGGCCTGGGGGCTGTTGAGCAGCAGGTTGGCGATCCAGTGTTCCAGGTGCTGTTCCAGCTCGGCGGCGGGGTAACACTCGGCCAGCAGGCCGATTTCTCGCGCCCGGGTGCCTTCGAAGCGTTCGGCGGTCAGGGCATAGCGTCGCGCGTGACGTTCGCCGATGGCTTGCACCACGAACGGGCTGATCACCGCCGGGGCGAGCCCGATTTTCACTTCCGAGAGGCAGAACTGCGCGTCTTCAGCGCCGATGGCCATGTCACAACAACTGATCAGGCCCAGTGCGCCGCCATAAGCTGCGCCTTGCACCAGCGCCAAAGTCGGCGCTTTGAACTTGGCGAGGTTGTACATCAACTCGCCCAGCTCCCGGGCGTCGCCCAGGTTGGTGTTGTAATCGAGATTGGCCGACTCCTGCATCCAGGCCAAGTCGGCACCGGCGCTGAAGTGCCGACCGCGTCCGCGCAACAGCAGAAAACGCAGGCTGTCGTCCCGCTGCAACTGGTCGAGGGCGATGATCAGCTCGCGAATCATCTGCGCGTTGAAGGCGTTGTTTTTCTCCGGCCGGTTGAGCCAGAGCGTGGCGAACCCTCGTGGGTCGAGGGCGATGTCGAGGGTGGCGAAATCATTCATGGGGCGATTCTCTCGGGTCACATCCGGAACACGCCGAAGCGGGTCGGTTCGATGGCGGCGTTGAGCGAGGCGCTGATGGCCAGGCCGAGAATGTCGCGGGTCTGGGCGGGGTCGATGACACCGTCGTCCCACAGCCGGGCGCTGGAGTACCAGGGGTGCCCCTGATGCTCGTACTGATCGAGGATCGGCTGGCGCAACGCGGCTTCCTCCTCGGCGCTGAAGGTCTGGCCGCTGCGTTCGGCCTGCTCGCGCTTGACCTGGACCAGCACGCCGGCGGCCTGTTCTCCGCCCATCACACCGATCCGCGCGTTGGGCCACATCCACAGAAAGCGCGGGTCGTAGGCGCGGCCGCACATGCCGTAGTTACCCGCGCCGAAGCTGCCGCCGATGATCACCGTGAACTTTGGCACCTTCGCGCAGGCGACGGCGGTGACCAGCTTGGCGCCGTGCTTGGCGATGCCGCCGGCCTCGTACTTCTGGCCAACCATGAAGCCGGTGATGTTCTGCAGAAACAACAGCGGAATGCCGCGCTGGCAGGCCAGTTCGATGAAGTGCGCGCCTTTCTGCGCGGCTTCGGCGAAGAGGATGCCGTTGTTGGCGAGGATGGCGATCGGGTAGCCATGCAGATGGGCGAAGCCGCAGACCAGCGTGGTCCCGAACAGCGCCTTGAATTCATCGAACACCGAACCGTCCACCAGACGCGCGATGACTTCGCGCACGTCGAACGGCTGCTTGGCGTCTGCCGGGATCACGCCGTACAGCTCGTCATCGGCATACAGCGGCGCCTGGGGTGGGCGGGTTTGCAACTGGCCGAGCTTGCGCCAGTTCAGGTTGGCCACGCAGCGTCGTGCCAGGGCCAGCGCATGGTCGTCGTTGTCGGCGTAGTGATCGGCCACCCCCGAAACCTTGCAGTGTACGTCGGCGCCGCCGAGGTCTTCGGCGCTGACCACTTCGCCCGTGGCGGCTTTCACCAACGGCGGCCCGGCGAGGAAGATCGTCGCCTGTTCGCGGACCATGATGGTTTCGTCAGCCATGGCCGGCACATAGGCGCCGCCGGCGGTGCAGGAGCCCATGACCACCGCGATCTGGGCGATGCCCTCGGCGCTCATGTTGGCCTGGTTGAAGAAGATCCTGCCGAAATGCTCTCGGTCCGGGAACACTTCGTCCTGGCGCGGCAGGTTGGCGCCGCCGGAATCTACAAGGTAGATGCATGGCAGGCGGTTTTGCTGGGCGATGGTCTGGGCGCGCAGGTGTTTTTTCACGGTCAGCGGGTAATACGTGCCGCCTTTCACCGTCGCGTCGTTGGCGATGATCATGCATTCGACGCCTTCGACCCGGCCAATGCCGGCGATCAGCCCTGCAGCCGGGACGTCTTCGCCGTACACGTCATGGGCGGCGAGCTGGCTGAGTTCGAGGAAGGGCGAGCCGAGGTCGAGCAGGCGATTGATTCGCTCCCGGGGCAACAATTTGCCCCGGGAGGTATGGCGTTCCTGAGCTTTGGCACCGCCGCCGCGCTGAACGTGGTCGAGCAGGCTGTGCAGCGCGTCGAGCTGCGTGCGCATGGCGTCGCTGTTGGCAGCGAATTCCGGCGAACGCGAATTGATCTGGGTGTGCAGAGTGGTCATGGGGCCTCCGGCGCGGTCAGCGGGTTTCGTTGAACAGCTCACGCCCGATCAGCATGCGGCGGATCTCGCTGGTGCCGGCGCCGATCTCGTAGAGCTTGGCGTCGCGCAGCAGTCGTCCGGCCGGGAATTCGTTGATGTAGCCGTTGCCGCCGAGAATCTGGATGGTGTCGAGGGCAAACTGTGTCGCCCGTTCGGCGGCGTAGAGGATCACCCCGGCCGCGTCCTTGCGCGTGGTCTCGCCGCGCTCGCAGGCCTGGGCCACGGCGTACAGGTAGGCGCGGCTGGCGTTGAGCTGGGTGTACATGTCGGCGACCTTGCCCTGGATCAGCTGGAACTCGCCGATGCTCTGGCCGAACTGTTTGCGGTCGTGAATGTAGGGCAGCACCACGTCCATGCAGGCTTGCATGATCCCGACCGGTCCGCCGGAGAGCACGACACGCTCGTAATCCAGGCCGCTCATCAGCACCTTCACACCACCGTTCAGCGCACCGAGCAGGTTTTCTTCCGGCACCTCGACGTCATCGAAGAACAGTTCGCAGGTGTTGGAGCCGCGCATGCCGAGCTTGTCGAACTTATTGCCCCGCGAGAAGCCGTGCCAGTCGCGCTCGACGATGAACGCGCTGATGCCATGGGCACCTTTTTCCAGGTCGGTCTTCGCGTAGATCACGTAAGTGTTGGCGTCAGGGCCGTTGGTGATCCAGGTCTTGCTGCCGTTGAGGACGAAGCGGTCGCCCCGTCGGTCGGCGCGCAGCTTCATCGACACCACGTCGGAACCGGCGTTGGGTTCGCTCATCGCCAAGGCACCGACGTGCTCGCCGCTGATCAATTTGGGCAGGTAGCGGGCTTTCTGTTCGGGCGTGCCGTTGCGGTTGATCTGGTTGACGCAAAGATTGGAGTGGGCGCCGTAGGACAACGCCGCGGAGGCGGAGCCCCGGCTGATTTCTTCCATGGCGATGACATGGGCCAGATAGCCGAGGCCCGCGCCGCCGTATTGCTCATCGACGGTGATGCCCAGCAGACCCATGTCGCCGAATTTGCGCCACATGTCGGCGGGGAAGAGGTTGTCTTTGTCGATCTGTGCAGCGCGCGGGGCGAGCTCTGCAGCGACGAAGGCGCGCACCTGGTCGCGCAGCATGTCGAGGGTTTCGCCGAGGCCGAAGTTGAGCGTGGGGTAATTCATGAACTGCATCCCGTGTTGTTATTGGAGGGCTGTCAGGGGGGGAAGATGATGTGCACCTTTACGTTAACGTAAGCCTGCGGTCATGCTGATGTCAACGGGAACGAGGCATTGGCCCGGGGGATAACGGAAGGGGGAGAGGTTTACAAATGCCGGATAGCACGAAGGGGAGCCTGGGCTCCCCTTCAAGTTCGATTGCATGCTCGTTTTTATTGTTAGGTGGCCTGTTGTTGTTTTTGTCAGCCAGCCTCTTTTGCTTTTCTGAGCGACCCCCAAACGGGGCCAAGAGCAAACGTATTTTTTTGAGCGCTGATCCGCTTCGATCTTTCGATCCGACTGGTCTGGTAGCTGCCTGAACGCAGTTTTATTGTTCTCAGTCCGGTCATGAGGCCAGGGCCTCAAGTAGAGCGATCCACTCCAAAAAAATCAGTTAGCTGCGTCTCTGTCCGTGTTGTTCTTGTTATGTCAGAGCCGATACGTCTTGTTTTTATTGGGTTATTGCATTTGTTATTTTTGTTGTACGTAAGACATAGCAGAAGCCATGCCAACTTTAGAAAGGTCCCGGTTTTCGTGGTTTTGCGGACTTCACCGGCCTGGATTCATTGCTGAATCTGTCGCCAGGTGTTTCCGTGTTACCCGTTTCCCTGAACGCGATGGCGGGCAGGGTAACACTGTGTGACAACTTGTCGCACATCAGGCCGACAGACGTGCCTTCGCCACCCGCGAGCCGTTCGCCCGACCGAGCGTGTCGCTGATGCGCTGACCAGCGTTGATGAGTGTGTCCAGATCGATACCGGTCTCGATGCCGAGGCCATTCAGCAGGTAAACCACGTCCTCGCTGGCCACGTTGCCGGTTGCGCCTTTGGCGTAGGGGCACCCGCCGAGGCCGGCCACGGAACTGTCAAACACCTGAATGCCTTCCAGCAGGCTGGCGTAAATATTGGCCAGCGCCTGGCCATAGGTGTCGTGGAAATGCCCGGCCAGTTTGCCGCGGGGGATCTGCCCGGCCACGACCTCGAACAGCGTGCGAGTGGCCCCCGGCGTGCCGGTGCCGATGGTGTCGCCAAGGGACACCTCGTAGCAGCCCATGGCGAACAGCTCGTTGGCGACTGCCGCCACTTGCTTCGGCGCAATGTCCCCTTCATAGGGGCAACCAAGCACGCAGGACACGTAGCCGCGAACGCTGATGCCGTGCAGGCGCGCGGCTTCCATGATCGGCAGGAACCGGTCCAGGCTTTCGTTGATCGAGCAGTTGATGTTGCGCTGGGAGAACGATTCCGATGCGGCGGCGAACACGGCGACTTCTTTCACGCCAGCAGCGAGGGCGTCTTCGAACCCCCGCAAGTTAGGCGTCAGTGCGGCGTAGGTCACGCCGTCCTTGCGCTGAATGCCGGCGAACAGTTCAGCGGAGCCGGCCATCTGCGGCACCCATTTCGGCGAAACGAAACTGCCCGCTTCGATATAGCTAACACCGGCGTCGGCGAGGTCATGCACCAGCTGCAGTTTGTCACTGACGCTGACGGGGCGGGATTCGTTCTGCAGACCATCCCGAGGGCCGACTTCGACCAGACGCACACGCTGAGGGAGAGACATATCGGCATCGTTCCTGAGAGGTTTGACTTTAGGTGATTGGGTTATCTGGTTGAATCAGCTGGACATTTCCAGCGCGGCTTTGCAGCGTTCTTCAGCGGTGTCGAGCTCCAGCTGCATCTGCTGAATGTCCAGGAGCTGCTGATCCAGTTGAGCGCGACGCTCGGCGATTTTCTCGAGCATGGTGCTCAACTGTTTGTGATTGCCCCCAGTGGGGTCGTACAGACCGATGAGGTCGCGGCACTCGGCCAGGGAAAAACCGATGCGTTTACCGCGCAGTATCAGCTTGAGGGTAACCTTGTCACGGGGGGAGTAAATACGCTCCTGCCCGCGGCGTTCGGGGCTGAGCATGCCTTGTTCTTCGTAGAAACGGATGGTGCGGGTGGTAATGTCCAGCTCGCGGGCGAGGTCGGAGATGCTGTAGGTGGTAGCGGTCATGGCAGTGCTCGATACGGAAGGCATGGGCGTAACGTAAGTTGGGCTTTACGTTAACGTCAAGCGGCGTTATCAAACACTGGCCCTGCGTATGCCAATCGTAAGAGCGCGTTTTTGAGTGTAGGACCGGCTTCAGCCGGGAAAGGGCCAGCAGCCACACCGCACAATTGATGGTGTTCACACGGGCCTCTTCCCGGCTAAAGCCGGTCCTACAGAGACCGCGTCAGCAGCCACACCGCGAATTTGATGGCGCCCACGCAGGCCTCTTCCCGGCTAAAGCCGGTCCTACGAAGACTGCAGTGGTCTAATTTCCCCGGACACCTCGATAAGTGGAAAATACATTTATCGAGGAGTTCTACATGACCAGAAAG
>NZ_JBWKVD010000035.1:0-9439 GCF_059421525.1 Pseudomonas sp. GW821-FHT02H06 | reverse complement strand
ATGTCAGCCGCCGCAGATTGCATGCCGGACACAGCCCTTGTGGGAGTGAGCTTGCTCACGAAAGCTGCATTTCAAACACTGAAGATTTAGCGGCTGTCCCGGCTCTTTCGCGAGCAAGCTCGCTCCCACCATTTGATCTCCAGCATGCTCAACTTGTGTCTGTCTGGAGCATCCAGGAACTGCCAGCGGAAGCCGGCTCATATCAGGCTGAAGTATTTCGCTTTTACAGATTCGATATCGGTAAGGTTTGCTGCGTTGGCATCTGCTATGCCGTCCGAAATAGCCTGCATCTGGCGCATCTCGGCTTCCAGGTAGCGGCTCAGTGCTTGCTGAAGGTGATATTGCCGATCACGCCCAATCCCTCCTAGACGATGAGCCGAATAAACCGCATATTCGGCTCATACCTTGAGCCGAATAGGACGGCTAATCGGCTCATGTACCTCCGAGGCGTCCCGTGAAACAGTCAGCGAAATGGATTTGGCAACACCCCAAATGGCCGTCCTTTACCTGGGACGTAGAGCCATTAGCGCCGCTGTTGCGGGCCTGCACCCAGGCGCAGGGTCAGCTATTGGGGATGATTGGCGCGTCAGGCGCCGATGCGAATGTCGAGCGCGAACTGGACGTCTTATTGCAGAACGTCATTACCTCATCGGCCATCGAAGGTGAGCAGCTCAATGTGGAGTCGGTGCGTTCTTCGCTGGCAAAACGGCTCGGGCTTGCCAGCGATGACCGCGTGACGGCGCGCAGTGAAGGTCTGGCAGAACTGATGCTGGATGCCACCCAACAAAATGACGCGCCGCTGACGTCCGAACGGCTGATGCATTGGCATCGCTTGCTGTTCCCTGAGCCTAGCGCGCTGACGGCATACCCTGTTCAGGTCGGGACGCTCAGAGGGCTTGAGCCCATGCACGTTGTGTCCGGTCGCATCGACCGGCCCGTGGTGCATTTCGAAGCACCTCCGCGCGAAGGCCTAAAGCAAAAGCTCGATGACTTTTTCTACTGGTTCAACAGTAGCCGCGCCGACCCTACCCTCGACCCGCTGATCCGCGCGGGCGTCGCACATTTCTGGTTCGTGACGCTGCACCCGTTCGACGATGGCAACGGACGTTTGACCCGCGCAATCACTGATCTGGCCATGGCCCAGGGCGAACACCAGGCCATACGCTTTTACGCCATGTCCGGCAGCATCCTTGCCCGCCGTCAGGATTACTACCGGATTCTGGAAGCGACCCAGCGCGGCGGTCTGGATATCACCGAATGGCTCGTCTGGTTTTTACAGACCTTGCTCCACACCCTGGAGCAGGCCATCCAGCGCATCGACCGGGTTTTGGCGAAGGCGAGATTCTGGCAAGCCCATCGGGATGACGGGCTATCCACCGAGCAAATCAAAGTGCTCAACCGTTTGCTGAATGGCGACCTGTTGTCGGAGAGGCCGGACGCGGGTTTTACCGACGGCATCAGCGCCGCTCAATACCAGGCGGTCACCAAGGTCAGTAAAGCCACCGCCACTCGGCATCTCGCAGATCTGTTGGGAAAAGACTGCCTGCGTAGACTTCCGGGCGGCGGGCGCAGCACCCGCTATCAGATCAACTGGCCCGACTGATCATTACTCTCACGGTAATGATTCGCGCATTTGCTTGATTGATGCCGAGCCGCCGCCCCTCCTAATCTGCCCCACGACAGCGAACTCGTGGAGTCAGCATGACCACAACAACGAAACTTGACCCGCGCTGGTCGCGTCGTCGCACTGAAAAACTGCGACGGCTCGACCTGGTGCGTTCCTTCGCCGATGGCGTTGTACTGCCCACCGACAAGATTGTCGCGGCGCTTGAGGCGCTGATTGCGCCGGGCGATCGCGTGGTACTTGAAGGCAACAACCAAAAGCAGGCGGATTTTCTTTCGCGCTCACTGGTGAAGGCCGATCCCGGCAAGCTCCACGACCTGCACATGATCATGCCCAGCGTGGGTCGGGCCGAGCATCTGGACCTGTTCGAACGCGGCATCGCCCGCAAGCTGGACTTTTCGTTCGCCGGTACCCAAAGCCTGCGCATCAGCCAGTTGCTGGAAGACGGGCTGCTGGAAATCGGCGCGATTCATACCTACATCGAGCTGTATTCCCGCCTGCTGGTCGACCTGATTCCCAACGTCGTGCTTTCGGCCGGTTTCATGGCTGACCGCGCCGGCAATATCTACACCGGCGCCAGCACCGAAGACACTCCCGCCCTGATCGAACCGGCCGCCTTCAGCGACGGCATCGTCATCGTGCAGGTCAACCAGTTGGTGGATGACGTCAGCGACCTGCCGCGCGTGGACATCCCGGCGTCATGGGTCGACTTCGTGGTCGTCGCCGACAAGCCGTTCTACATCGAGCCGCTGTTCACCCGCGACCCGCGCCACATCAAGCCGGTGCACGTGCTGATGGCGATGATGGCGATTCGCGGGATCTACGAAAAACACAACGTTCAGTCCCTCAACCACGGCATTGGCTTTAACACCGCGGCGATCGAACTGATCCTGCCGACCTACGGTGAATCTCTGGGCCTGAAGGGCAAGATCTGCCGCAACTGGACGCTTAACCCGCATCCGACGCTGATCCCCGCCATCGAAAGCGGCTGGGTCGAAAGCGTGCACTGCTTCGGCACCGAACTGGGCATGGAAAACTACATTGCCGCACGGCCCGACGTGTTCTTCACCGGCCACGATGGCTCCATGCGCTCCAACCGGATGATGTGCCAGCTGGCCGGGCAATACGCGGTTGACCTGTTCATCGGCGCCACGCTGCAAGTCGACGGCGACGGCCATTCCTCCACCGTCACCCGCGGGCGCCTTGCCGGCTTCGGTGGCGCGCCGAACATGGGTCACGACCCGCGCGGCCGACGCCACGCCACGCCCGCCTGGCTGGACATGCGCCAGCAGAGCGGTGACGGGCCGGACGCCTATCTTGAGCGCGGAAAGAAGCTCGTGGTGCAGATGGTCGAGACCTTCCAGGAGGGCGGCAAACCGACATTCGTCGAGACCCTGGACGCCGTGGAAGTCGCGAAGAAAAGCGGCATGCCTCTGGCGCCGATCATGATCTACGGCGACGACGTCACTCACCTGCTGACCGAAGAAGGCATCGCCTATCTGTACAAGGCGCGCAGCCTGGAGGAGCGTCAGGCCATGATCGCCGCCGTCGCTGGCGTGACCTCCATCGGCCTGCGCCACAACCCCAAAGACACCGCCCGTATGCGCCGCGAAGGGCTGATCGCGCTGCCTGAAGACTTAGGGATTCGCCGCACCGACGCCAGCCGCGAACTGCTTGCCGCCAAGAGCATCGCGGAACTGGTGGAATGGTCCGGCGGTTTGTACAACCCGCCTGCGAAATTCAGGAGCTGGTGATGCGCGCATTCAACGTAGCTTTCGAGACTTTCGATGCCGCGCCCGGTTCTGCCTCGCTGGCTGATCGCTTGGCTGATCTCGCGGTTGATGCGCTGATCGACGAAGCCGACCTGTCGCCAAAACCGGCGCTGGTTGATCGTCGCAGCAGTGGCGCCCACACGGATTTGCACTTGGGCCTGATGCACGCGTCAGCGCTGTCGCTATGGCCCGCGTTCAAGCAGATGGCCGACGCCGCCATTGCCATCGGCGAGATCAATCCGCTGTTGCGGGGAACCATCGGACGCCTCGGGCGCGAAGGCGAAGCGGCGATGATGCGCACGACCAACGGGGTGAATACCCATCGCGGCGCGATCTGGGCACTGGGTTTGCTGGTCACCGCTGCAGCGCTGAATCCCGATCACATTTCCCCGGAGGGGCTGTGCCAACGCGCCGGCCAGCTGGCATTGATCGAGGATCGTCACCAGACCGCCAACCAGAGCCACAGCCAGAGCCATGGCCAAACCGTTGCGCAGAAATACGGCGCAATGGGCGCCCGGGAGCAAGCGCAAGCGGGTTTCCCTGCCGTCATCCAAACCGGCTTGCCGCAACTCCTCCGCAGCCGCGCCGCCGGACATGGCGAGCAGAACGCGCGAATCGATGCGCTGCTGGCGATCATGACCACGCTGTCCGATACCTGCGTGCTGTATCGCGCGGGTGAAGCAGGCCTGCACGCCATGCAACACGGTGCGCAGCGGGTGCTGGACGCCGGCGGCAGCGCGACCCTCGGCGGCCGTCGCGCGCTGAATCAGCTGGATCAACAACTGCTGGGCCTGAACGCCTCCCCCGGCGGCGCCGCCGATTTGCTCGCCGCTTGCCTGTTTATTGATCGTCTGGAGCCTGCGCTCGGCGATGAAACGAGGAACGTCTGATCATGGAAACCCTGTCTTTTGAATTCCCAGCCGGGCAGCCGCCAAGGGGGCGCGCGCTGGTGGGTTGTGTCGGTTCGGGTGATCTGGAAGTGCTGCTTGAACCGGGCCAGCCGGGCAAGCTGACGATTCAGGTGCTGACGTCGGTCAACGGCAGTTCGGCGCGCTGGGAAAATCTGTTCCAGCGCATGTTCGACGGCCAGACGCCGCCGGCCATGAGCATCGACATTCATGATTTCGGCGCCACGCCGGGCGTGGTTCGGCTGCGCCTGGAGCAAGGTTTCGAGGAGGTCGGTCATGACTGACAGCACGCGGCTTCTGCAGCAGCACAGTTTCGTCGAGCTCGGCGCCCGGCAACGCGCCCGCGCACTGCTGGATGACGGCAGTTTTCGTGAGCTGATCGATCCCTTCGAGCGCCTCGTCTCCCCTTGGCTGGCCAAGCAAGGCGTCGTGCCCCAGGCCGATGATGGCGTAGTGATCGCCAAAGGCACTATCGATGGCAAACCGGTGGTGATCTGCGCCATCGAAGGCGGCTTTCAAGGCGGCAGCATGGGTGAAGTCGGCGGCGCGAAGATGGCTGGCGCGCTGGAGCTGGCCGCCGAAGACAATCGCAAGGGCATTCCCACCGCAGCCGTTCTGTTGCTGGAAACCGGGGGCGTTCGCTTGCAGGAAGCCAATCTCGGGCTGGCGGCCATCGCTGACATTCACGCCGCGATTGTTGATCTGCGTCCCTATCAGCCGGTAATCGGCGTAGTGGCGGGCAGCGTCGGCTGCTTCGGCGGCATGTCGATTGCGGCGGGCTTGTGCAGTTATCTGGTCGTCACCAAGGAAGCGCGTCTCGGCCTGAACGGCCCGCAAGTGATCGAGCAGGAAGCCGGCATTGAAGAATACGACTCCCGCGACCGGCCGTTCATCTGGAGCCTGACCGGGGGCGAGCAACGTTTTGCCAGCGGTCTGGTGGACGCCTTTGTCGCCGACGACATCAGCGCCATTCAGCAACAGGTGCATGCGTTGTTGCACAAGGGCAAGCCCGAGCAGGAACGCAGCAGTCGATACGCGTGGTTCCTCGAGCGTTTGTCGCACGTGGAGACTGCCCAGCAGATAGCGCCCGCTTCGGTGCGCGCTGCCTATCAAGGAGACCGGTCATGAGTGCTTACTCACTCCGTGGATTGAACTGGTTCAACGCGCTGGCCGCAAACGCCGCTGAAGTGGCGGGGCTGCCTGCGTCGGTGAAAGCAGCGGATGGCGTACTGGGTGATCGCCCGGCGCGATTCCTGGCGGTGGTCGCTGACCCTGCCAACCGCTTTCCCCGCGCACAAAGCGGCGAAGTCGGATTGCTTGAAGGATGGGGTCTGGCCCAGGCCGTGGACGGCGCCATCGAACTGGATCGGGACAGCGACAGCAAGCGGACATTGATCGCGATCATCGATGTCCCGAGTCAGGCCTATGGCCGCCGCGAAGAAGCGCTGGGTATTCACCAGGCACTGGCCGGCGCGGTTGACGCCTATGCTCGGGCGCGCCTGGCCGGGCATCCGGTGATTGGGCTGTTGGTGGGCAAGGCCATGTCGGGGGCCTTCCTCGCCCACGGCTATCAGGCCAATCGGCTGATTGCCCTGCGCGACCCGGGTGTGATGGTTCACGCCATGGGCAAGGCATCTGCAGCGCGGGTAACTCTGCGCAGCGTCGAGGAACTGGAAAAACTCGCCGCCAGCGTGCCGCCGATGGCCTATGACATCGACAGCTATGCCAGCCTTGGTTTGCTGTGGGAAACCCTGTCGGTCAGTCAGATCGAGCAGCCCAGCGTTTCGGATATCACCCTGGTTCAGGACTGCCTGATTGCAGCGATCAAAGACACCCTCGCCGGCGCCAATGACCTGAGTTCACGCCTCGGCGCGCCGAACCGTGGGGCGTCGTCGAAAGTCCGCGAGCTGTTGCGGGCGCAGTGGTAATGAGTGCTTTCCAGCCGGTGCTGCCCCACGACCTGTTGTGGGGTCTGCCGACGGCTGCGTTGCCGATCGACGCGCCGGCGTGGGCGTTCGAGGCCATCGGCCTGGGTCATCCGGTGGTAGTGCGCCGCGCTCGTGTCGGGGCAGGACTGGTGGCGGTGGGCGTGAGAGGTCAGTCCCGGGATCAGCGCTACGCCACTCACATGAAACTCACCGATGTGCAGCGGCGCGTGCCGCCTGAAGAGTTGATCGCCATGACGCCCGAAGCTGACTGGCCGGCGTTGCGCGCCTTGCAGCAGATTCGTCCAGTGATGGACGCGCTCGGCCTGTCGTGGGGCGTGGCGGGTGGCGCCGGTTTCGAGCTGGCGAGTGGCGTGCCGGTGTTGCATGCGGGCAGTGACCTCGACCTCATTCTGCGCACCCCTGAATGCTTTGATCGCCAGCACGCCGCTCGTTTGGTCGATCAGCTTGCCGGCGCGGTCTGCCGCATCGACCTTCAGTTGCAAACACCGTCTGGTGGCGTGGCGCTGCGCGAGTGGGCAGGACCGTCACGCCAGGTGCTGCTCAAAGCCGAAGACGGCGCGCGGCTTGTGGATAACCCTTGGCTGGCGCAGGCGGTTGCGGCATGAGCAGCTTCTGGGCGTTTCCCGGCCAGGGCGCGCAACAGCCGGGCATGCTCCATGGGCTGCCGGAGCACTCCTTGGTTGAACAGTGCCTGGCAGAAGCGAGCGCTGCATTGAGCGAGGACGTACTGACGCTGGATACGGCCGCCTCCCTGCAATCGACGCGAGCTGTTCAGCTGTGCCTGTTAATCGCGGGCGTCGCCTGCGCCCGAGTGCTGATGGCCGATGGGACCCCCCCCGACATGGTCGCAGGTTTGTCCATCGGTGCTTATCCGGCCGCAGTGATCGCGGAGGCTCTGGATTTTTCGGATGCCGTGCGTCTGGTGGCGCTGCGGGGTGAGCTGATGCAAAGCGCTTATCCACAGGGCTACGGCATGACCGCGCTGATCGGGCTGGACCAACCCACGGTCGAAAGCCTGATCGCACGCATTCACAGCGTTGAGACGCCGGTCTATCTGGCCAACATCAACGCTGATACCCAGTTCGTTATTGCTGGCCGAGACGAAGCCATGACGGCCGTCGCTGCGCTCGCAAAAGAGCAGGGCGCTGCGGCGGCCAAGCGGCTGGCGGTCAGCGTACCGTCCCATTGCGAACTGCTGGCCGAACCGGCACGCGCCCTTGCCGATGCATTCGCCCGAGTTTCCGTGAAAGCGCCGACGCTGAAATACCTCAGCGGCAGCACCGCGCGGCCGATGCTCAGCGCCGACAAGGTCCGCGACGATCTGGCGTTCAACATGTGCCGGGTGATCGACTGGCGCAGCACGGTGCAAACCGCCTACGAGCGAGGTGCGCGGCTGCACATCGAGTTGCCGCCAGGCACCGTGCTGACAGGCCTGGCGCGTCGCGTTTTCGAACAAGGATCGGTCGTCGCCTTTCAGGGCGCCCGGCTGGACACGCTCAGCGCGCTGTCGCGAGAGGAGGAACGCCGCCACTCATAAACCGACTGCTGCTTTCGAAGGAACACAAAAACAACAACTTCGACGATGCAATTTGAGGATAAGAACAATGGTGATTTATGGCGTGGCGTTACTCGCAATCTGCACCCTCGCGGGGGTGATTCTCGGTGATCTGCTCGGCGTGCTGCTGGGCGTAAAATCCAACGTGGGCGGCGTGGGGATCGCGATGATCCTGCTGATCTGCGCGCGGCTGTTCATGCAAAAGCGTGGCGGCATGAGCGAAGGCTGCGAAATGGGCGTCGGCTTCTGGGGCGCCATGTACATCCCGGTCGTCGTGGCCATGGCCGCTCAGCAAAACGTCGTGACGGCGCTCAAGGGCGGGCCGATCGCGGTCATCGCGGCGGTGGTGTCAGTAGTGGTCTGTGGCTGCACGATTGCAGTCATCAGCCGCATCAACAAGGGCGAGCCACTGCCCAAAGAAGACGAACTCGCGCACCCGCTGCCGGTGATCGCGCCGACTGTTTCGCCAGCAGGAGGCCGCTGATATGTGGGAGCTCATTCAGAAAGACCTGATCAGCCAGGGCCTGGTCACCGCGTTCGCCGTCGTGGGCGTGGTGATGTGGATTTCGGTGGTGCTGTCCAAGCGCCTGACGTTCGGGCGCATTCATGGTTCGGCCATTGCCATCGTCATCGGCCTGGTCCTGGCGTGGGTGGGCGGCACGATGACCGGCGGCCAGAAAGGGCTGGCGGACCTGGCGCTGTTCTCCGGGATCGGCTTGATGGGCGGGTCGATGCTGCGTGATTTCGCCATCGTCGCCACGGCGTTCGAAGTGCAGGCCACGGAAGCGAAAAAGGCCGGCTGGATCGGCGCATTCTCGCTGCTGTTGGGTACGTTGCTGCCATTCATTGTCGGTTGCTGTGTGGCGTACGCGTTTGGCTATCGCGATGCGGTGAGCATCACCACCATTGGCGCGGGCGCAGTGACGTACATCGTCGGGCCGGTGACCGGTGCGGCATTGGGCGCGACCTCGGATGTGATGGCGCTGTCGATCGCGACCGGTCTGATCAAAGCCATTCTGGTGATGGTCGGCACCCCGATGGCTGCGCGCTGGATGGGGCTGGATAACCCGCGCTCGGCGATGGTTTTCGGCGGTCTGGCCGGCACCGTGAGCGGCGTGACGGCCGGATTGGCGGCGACGGACCGGCGGCTGGTGCCTTATGGTGCGCTGACGGCGACCTTCCACACCGGGCTAGGCTGTCTGCTGGGGCCTTCGCTGCTGTACTTCATCGTGCGCGGGATTCTGGGCTGAGGCTTTGGGATGCGTAGCCTCAGCAACGTGCTGCCGTTCCGCGCCAGAACGCTGATGTATCTGCCGGCATCGGAATTGCGGGAGCGAGCTTGCTCGCGAAAGGGCCGGTACATCCGCTACAAATTTAGCGCTTGAAATGCCGCCTTCGTGAGCAAGCTCACTCCCACAGGGGATGTGTTTGATGCAAGAAAGCGCGGTGTCAGAAGGCGCCGCAGATGTATCTACTGACAGGTAACTTGTGGGAGCGAGCTTGCTCGCGAATGGGCCGGTACATCCGCTATAAATTCAGCGCCTGAAATGCCGTCTTCGTGAGCAAGCTCACTCCCACAGGGGATGTGTTTGATGCAAGAAAGCGCGGTGTCAGAAGGCGCCGCAGATGTA
>NZ_JBWKVD010000034.1:0-10088 GCF_059421525.1 Pseudomonas sp. GW821-FHT02H06 | reverse complement strand
GAACGAAGGGCCCAACCGAGAGCAAGCACCCTTGGTTACTTGGGGTGCTTTTCCAAGTAACTCGCCGAAGGCGAAACGTCCGCCGTTAGGCGGGCCCTCTTGATCCTGAAAGCCAAGTAAAAGCTAACGATTTGCCACGCCTCACAAGGGCTGCTAAAACTCAAGCGTCTGGCGCTGTTTCATACAAGGAATTTGCCAATGTCAGTTACCTCCGAACGCTCCAAAGATGGCCAAGAGCTGACCATCACCATCAAAGGACGCTTCGACTTCTCGAAGCACCAGGACTTTCGTGGCGCCTACGAAAAAGAACACGAGGCCAAACGCTATACGGTTGACCTGAAAGACACGACCTACCTCGACAGTTCAGCGCTCGGTATGCTCCTCCTGCTGCGCGACCATGCCGGCGGCGAAAGAGCCGAAGTCCAGTTGGTCAACTGCACCGCCGACGTCCACAAAATCCTCACCATCTCCAGCTTCTCCAAACTCTTCAAAATCGCCTGATGATCTCGCCTGCCTCCGATCGCCTGACGGTCCTCATCGCTGATGACAACGTCAGCGACCGGATGCTCCTGTCCGCCATCGTCAGCCGCCAGGGCCATGACGTCCTGACCGCCAGCGACGGCGCCGAAGCGGTCGGGCTGTTCGAGCGTCGGCGGCCGCAACTGGTGCTGATGGACGCCATGATGCCGGTCATGGACGGCTTCGAAGCGGCGCGCCAGATCAAGACACTCGCGGGTGACGCGCTGGTCCCGATCATCTTCCTGACGTCCCTGACCGAAGGCGAAGACCTTGCCCGTTGCCTCGACGCCGGCGGCGACGACTTCATTGCCAAGCCCTACAACCAAGTGGTGCTGGCCGCCAAGATCAACGCCATGAACCGCCTTCGCGTGCTGCAGGAAACCGTCCTGCACCAGCGCGACCTGATCACCCGCCACCACAAATACCTGCTCAACGAACAGCGCGTGGCCAAGGCGGTGTTCGACCAGATCGCCCACTCCGGGTGCCTGAGTTCACGCAACATCCGTTACCTGCAATCGCCCTACGCGCTGTTCAACGGCGATTTGCTTTTGGCCGCGTGGTCGCCGTCCGGCAACATGCACCTGCTGCTGGGGGATTTCACCGGCCATGGTTTGCCGGCGGCGGTGGGCGCGATGCCGCTGGCCGAGGTGTTCTACGGCATGACCGCCAAGGGGTACGGCTTGTCCGAAACCCTGCGGGAGATGAACGCCAAGCTCAAACGCATCCTGCCCGTCGACATGTTCTGCTGCGCCGCGTTGCTGTCCCTGAACTTCAAGCAGCAACTGGTCGAGGTCTGGAACGGCGGCCTGCCGGATGGTTACCTGCTGCATGGCGACGACCGGCCGCACACGCCGCTGATTTCGTCCAACGTGCCCCTCGGTGTCTTGAGCGCCGGCAGCTTTGACGACAACACCCAGGTGTATCCCTTCGGGCCGGGGGACCGGGTGTTTCTGCTGTCCGACGGCGTGGTCGACAGCACCGGGCAGGACGGCGAACTGTTCGGCGCCCGGCGTCTGCAGAATGTGCTGGTGAGCAACCGCAACCCGGCGCTGCTGATCGAAGAAGTGCAGTGGGCCCTGGCGCGCTTTCGCGGCCAGGCGCGGGACGATGTGAGCATGGTCGAAGTGGCCTTCACCGAGCCTGACCTGCTTGGCCCGCCCTCGGTCATCTATACCGACAGCGGCGATTCCAGCCCGCTGGATTGGTCCGCGTCGTTCGAGTACCGCGCGGCAACGCTCAAGCGCTTCAACCCGCTGCCGTATCTGTTGCAACTGCTGCAGGAGGTACATGGCTTGCGCATGCAGAGCAGCGAGCTGTATATCGTGCTGTCGGAGCTGTACAGCAACGCGCTGGAGCATGGCGTGCTCGGGCTCGACTCGGCGCTGAAGCGCGACGCCGCAGGTTTTGGGCTTTACTACCAGCAACGCGCCGAACGCCTCGATCGTCTGGTGGACGGTTTTATCCGCATCGATTTTCAGATCGTCCCGGACGGCCAGGGCGGTCGCCTGACGGTGCGGGTGCAGGACAGTGGTGCGGGTTTCGATTCCGATCGCGTGCTGGCGCTGCCGCCTGCGGTCACCCAATTGTCCGGGCGCGGCCTTGCGCTGGTCCGGCAGCTCAGCGACCGCTGTCGGTGGTCCGATGATGGCCGGACGGCCAGCGTGGAATTTGCCTGGGAGGGTCTGGCATAATCCCCGCGTCTTGATCAAGGAGTGAACAAGTGTCGAATAATCCTGTGGACTTCCACGTGCTCAGCACGCTGCGTGACGTGATGGAAGCTGAATACCCGGCGCTGCTGCAGGTGTTCATTTCCGATTCCATCAATCGGGTCAACGACATGACCCTGTTGTTGCGTGACCCTTCCTTCACTGCCTCCTCCAGCGCCTCGTTGCAACGCCTCGGCCTGATGGCCCACAGCTTCAAAGGCAGCACCGGCAACATGGGCGCCACGCATTTGTCAGAACTGTGCCTGCAACTCGAAGAGCAGGGGCGCGGCATGGTGACAGCGGATGACGCCCGGATAAGGCGTCTGGTGTTCGAGATCAAAGAGGAATTCTGCGCCGTCAGGAAAGTTTTCGAAGACGAACTGCAGCTCTGCCACGCCAGCCACTGAGCCGGGTGTTCCCCTCCGGCTTTCTGCCTCGGACTCACGTTTAATCCAGCCTCTCTCGCTACCTGGCCCGCCATTTGCTTTGTCTGTCTGTAATTGTGCTCTTGCGGAGATTCACATGGCGCTCGCCACCAACCCATTACTGACGGCTTTGACAGCGGCCAAAGCCCAGAAAGCCGGGAATAATGCCCCGACCAAGGCGCCGGAACCCGTCAAGCACAGCAGTTCCAGCTTTTCTGACGTATTCGCCAGGCAGGCACTGGTCAAGTCTCACGGTGCGGATAATCCGGCGCCCAAGCCGGCAAGCGCCAAGAGTTCGGCAGCCGACGACAAGCCTGCCGCCAGCCATACGTCTGCCGCCGCCGACAAGACCGTTGCCGATAACGGCAATGGCTTGCCTGCCAAGCCGGTGAACGGCAAGGCCGACGATGAGGCCGGCGCGGGGAAAGGCGATGCTCACGACAAGGATGACGGCACTGATGATGCGAAAGACCCGACCCTCGCGGATGCGCCGTCGGTAGACCCTGTGCCGGACCCGACACTGGCCGTCACGCCGCCGGTTCAAGAGCCCGTGGCCGTCGCGCCTCCCGTTCAGCCAGTGGTAGATCCGGCGCTTCTCGCCGGCACGCTGCCCGTGATGCCGCCGCCTGCGGTGCAGGCGCCGACCGCTGCAACCGACGCAACCGACGCTGCCGGCGACGATTTCGATCCGTACGCCGATCCGCTGGAAGGCTTGACCGCTGTGCAGGTCGCCCTGGAAAACAAGGCCCAGCAGACGGCGCAGAACAACGGTGTGCAGGGCGACGGCAAAGGTGGGGGCAAGCAAGACCCGAACGCCGATCCTTCGCAACTGCTGGCCACCAACCTGGCGGCGCTGGGCGACCAGCCTGTGGACAAGAGCACCACCGAAGGCGGCGGCGACAAAGCCTTCAGCGGCTTGCTGGCTGACGGCCTGAAAGACGTGAAGGCCGCCACCAGCGATACGCGAGTGGACAACTTCGCCGATCGACTGGCGGCCTTGTCCCAGGCCGCGCAGGTGAAAAACACCTCGGCGTCGGCTCCGGCCACGCCATTGCTCAATCAGCCATTGGCGATGAATCAGGGGGGATGGACTGAAGGCGTGGTCAACCGTGTGATGTACCTGTCGAGCCAGAACCTCAAACAGGCGGACATCCAGCTGGAGCCCGCTGAACTGGGCCGTCTGGACATCCGCGTCAATATGGCGGCGGACCAGCAGACCCAGGTCACCTTCATGAGCGCCCACGTTGGCGTGCGTGAAGCGCTGGAAAGCCAGATGTCTCGCCTGCGCGATTCCTTCGTCCAGCAGGGCATGGGCCAGGTCAACGTCAACGTCTCTGACCAGTCTCAGGGGTGGCAGCAACAGGCTCAGCAGCAGTCTGGTGGCGATGGTCAGCGCAACGGCGGCGGCAGCCGCGTCAACGGTGCCAGTGGCAGCGACCTCATCGCCGACGGTGCTCCGGTGGACGCTGCCTCGGCGGCTGCCAGCGCACCGCTGACCGTGGTGGGTTCCAGCGCGGTTGATTATTACGCCTGAAAACGCCCTGCCAACGCTTGGGCGTTGTCAGTCGCGGCAAGGGGTTAGCGGCAAGCGGCAAGTAAAAGTGGGATCAAGGGCGGCAGTGCGTGGGAGACCCCGGTTTCTCGGGCTCTGCCGCCTTTTGCTTTAGCTTGCCGCTTACATCTTGCAGCTTGAAGCTGCCCATGTGGCACAACCCTTGCTCTTCCTCTGTCACGCAACACCGAACCCCTTGGATAGTGACGGATTATTGGCATGGCGAAGAGTGACGACGCAGCAGTGGCGGACCCTGCAAAAAAGGGCAAGTTGAAAGTCATCATCCTCATTGTGGTGGGGCTGCTGCTGGCCATTGGTGTGTCGGTAGGCGCGACCTGGTTCATCATGCACAAGGCCGAAAGCAAGCCGGACGCCGCCGCCATTGCGGAAGCGGCGAATGCCAAAAAAGAGGCGATCTTCGAACCGCTGACACCGCCCTTCGTCGTCAACTACAACGTCAACGGTCGTCAGCGCTACATGCAGGTCAGCATCACCTTGCTGGCCCGCGACCACGCCGACCTTGAAGCGTTGAAAGCGCACATGCCGGTCATCCGTAATAACCTGGTGATGATGTTCTCCGGCCAGCCATTCGATACCATCGCAACGCCGGTGGGCATGGAAATGCTGCGCCAGAAGGCGGCAGCCGTGGTCCAGGAAGTGGGCCAGAAAGAGCTGAGCAAGAGCGTGATCGAACAGGTACTTTTCACTAACTACGTACTGCAGTAGGACCACGACATGGCCGTGCAAGACCTGCTGTCCCAGGATGAGATCGACGCGCTGCTGCATGGCGTCGACGACGGTCTGGTACAGACCGATAGTGTTGCCGAGCCTGGCAGCGTAAAGAGTTATGACCTGACCAGTCAGGATCGCATCGTCCGCGGACGCATGCCGACCCTGGAAATGATCAACGAGCGTTTCGCCCGCTACACCCGTATCAGCATGTTCAACTTGCTGCGCCGCTCGGCCGATGTGGCCGTGGGTGGGGTGCAGGTGATGAAGTTTGGCGAATACGTGCACTCGCTGTACGTGCCGACCAGTCTCAACCTGGTCAAGATCAAACCCCTGCGCGGCACCGCGCTGTTCATCCTCGACGCCAAGCTGGTGTTCAAGCTGGTGGACAACTTCTTTGGCGGCGACGGTCGCCACGCCAAGATCGAAGGCCGTGAATTCACCCCGACCGAGCTGCGCGTGGTGCGCATCGTGCTGGATCAGGCGTTCATTGATTTGAAGGAAGCCTGGCAGGCGATCATGGAAGTCAACTTCGAGTACATCAACTCGGAAGTGAACCCGGCCATGGCCAACATCGTCGGTCCGAGCGAAGCGATCGTGGTGTCCACCTTCCACATCGAACTGGACGGCGGTGGCGGCGATCTTCACGTGACCATGCCGTATTCGATGATCGAGCCGGTGCGCGAAATGCTCGACGCCGGTTTCCAGTCGGACGTCGACGATCAGGACGAACGCTGGGTCAACGCCCTCAAGCAGGATGTGCTCGACGTGTCGGTGCCGTTGCGCGTCGCGGTCGCTACGCGTCAGCTCAAGCTGCGCGACATCCTGCACATGCAGCCGGGCGACGTGATCCCGGTCGATCTCCCGGAACACCTGGTCATGCGCGCCAACGGCGTGCCGTCCTTCAAGGTCAAACTGGGTTCGCACAAGGGCAACCTGGCCCTGCAAGTCGTCGAACCCATAGAACGCCGTTGACGCTCCGTCGCCGGCAAAACGAATGTGCTGCGTAAACGAATCAATGTTCCCCGAGGACAACCATGGCTAATGACAACGATATGACTTCCGCAGACGACCAGGCTCTGGCCGACGAGTGGGCTGCTGCACTGGGTGAATCCGGGGACGGGCAAGCGGACATCGACGCGCTGCTGGCGGCCGACGCCGGCAACAACGCCAATCGCATGACGATGGAAGAGTTTGGCGGCGTGGCGAAAAGCAACGGCGCAGTTTCGCTGGACGGCCCGAACCTGGACGTGATTCTGGATATCCCGGTGTCGATTTCCATGGAAGTGGGCAGCACCGACATCAACATCCGCAACCTGCTGCAGCTCAACCAGGGCTCGGTGATCGAGCTGGACCGTCTGGCCGGCGAGCCGCTGGACGTGCTGGTCAATGGCACCCTGATCGCCCACGGCGAAGTGGTGGTGGTGAACGAAAAGTTCGGCATCCGTCTGACCGACGTGATCAGCCCGAGCGAACGTATCAAGAAGCTGCGTTAAGTGCGCGGCGTGATCAGAACCCTGTCGAGCCTGCCGCTGTTGGCGTTGTCCTGGGCGGTAATGGCAGCCGATCCGGCGACGCCTGCCGCGCCTGCTGCGACGACGGCTGCGACGGCAACGCCTGCGGTTGCCGCGCCCGTTGCCGGTTCGGTGAACGGCGGGATGGCCGGTCAGTTGCTGCAACTGGTGCTGGGGCTGCTGCTGGTGATCGGGCTGATCTTCGTGCTGGCCTGGCTGATGCGCCGGGTGCAGCGCGCAGGGCCGGCTGGCAATCAGGTGATCAAGCTGGTGGGCTCCCGCGCGTTGGGGACGCGTGATCGGCTGGTGCTGGTGCAGGTCGGCAACGAACAGGTGTTGCTGGGCGTCTCGCCCGGCAGCATCACTGCGCTGCACGTGATGAATGAGCCGGTCGAGGTCCCTGACGCGCAAAACGCGCAGCCGGAGTTCGCCAGGCGTTTGCTTGAAGCGCTGGGCAACAAGGGCGCGGCGGGGCAACGCCCAGGCATGAATATTTTCGGTGCCGCCGGCAAGAAAGCAGGCACGCCAGGCACGACGGGCAAGCCAGATACTTCGGATCAGAAGGACATGAACTGATGCGCATTGTTTTGACGCTGCTGCTGTTGCTTGCAGCGCCGCTGGCGTTCGGCGCCGATCCGTTGTCCATCCCGGCCATCACGCTGGGCACCGGCGCCAACGGCCAGCAGGAATATTCGGTCAGCCTGCAGATCCTGCTGATCATGACCGCGCTGAGCTTCATCCCGGCGTTCGTCATGCTGATGACCAGCTTCACGCGGATCATCATCGTCTTCTCGATCCTGCGTCAGGCCCTGGGCCTGCAACAGACGCCGTCCAACCAGATTCTCACCGGCATGGCCCTGTTCCTGACCATGTTCATCATGGCGCCGGTGTTCGACCGGGTGAACAACGATGCGCTGCAGCCGTACCTGGCGGAAAAACTCACCGCCCAGGACGCCGTGGCAAAGGCCGAAGTGCCGATCAAGGACTTCATGCTGGCGCAGACCCGCTCCAGCGATCTCGAGCTGTTCATGCGTTTGTCCAAGCGCACCGACATTCCGACCCCGGATGCGGCGCCGCTGACGATTCTGGTGCCGGCGTTCGTGACCTCCGAACTGAAAACGGCGTTCCAGATCGGCTTCATGATTTTCATCCCCTTCCTGATCATCGATCTGGTGGTGGCGAGCATCCTGATGGCCATGGGCATGATGATGCTGTCGCCGTTGATCATTTCCCTGCCGTTCAAAATCATGCTGTTCGTGCTGGTGGATGGCTGGGCGCTGATCATCGGCACCCTGGCCGGCAGTTTTGGTGGTGTATGAACCTGTTTGACGTGGAGTGCGCAGCATGACCCCGGAAGTAGCCGTCGACCTGTTTCGCGAAGCGCTGTGGCTGACCACGACCATGGTCGCCATTCTGGTGGTGCCGAGCCTGATCGTCGGCCTGATCGTCTCGATGTTCCAGGCCGCCACGCAGATCAACGAACAGACCTTGAGCTTCCTGCCGCGCCTGCTGGTCACGCTGATCGTGGTCGGCCCGTGGATGGTGCGCACCTTCATGGAGTACATCACTAATCTGTACACCAGCATTCCCCAAGTGATCGGCTGACCCCTCGATGGAACCTGTGCTGGCGTTGACCGACACCCAGATCAGCACGTGGGTGGCGGCGTTCATGCTGCCGCTGTTCCGCATCGGCGCGCTGCTCATGACCATGCCGATCATCGGCACCACGCTGGTTCCCAAGCGGGTGCGGCTGTATTTCGCGCTGGCGATCACGGTGGTCGTCGCGCCGAGCCTGCCGCCCATGCCCGCCGTGCATGCTCTGGACCTCAGCGGGCTGCTGCTGATCGCGCAACAAATCCTCATCGGCGCCGGCATGGGCCTGTCGTTGCAGCTGTTTTTCCAGGCCTTCGTGATCGCCGGGCAGATCATCGGGATCCAGATGGGCATGGGCTTTGCGTCCATGGTCGACCCGGTCAACGGCGTATCGATCGCCACGGTCGGACAGTTCTTCACCATGCTGGTGACGCTGCTGTTCCTGGCCATGAACGCCCACCTGGTTGTGTTCGAAATCATCATCGAAAGCTTCACCACCTTGCCGGTGGGGCAGGGCCTCAGCACTGCCGACATCTGGTTGTTGGTGATGCGTCTGGGCTGGGTGCTCGCCGCGGCGCTGGTGCTGGTGTTGCCGGCCGTCGCTGCGCTGCTGGTGGTGAACATTGCCATGGGCGTGATGACCCGCGCGGCGCCGCAGCTGAATATCTTCTCGATCGGTTTTCCGCTGACGCTGGTGCTGGGCATGGTGATTCTGTGGATCACCCTCGGCGACATTCTCAATCAATACCAACCGCTGGCGGTCGACGCCCTGCAGTTGCTCAGAGACCTGGTCAAGGCGCGCTGACATGGCCGAAAGCGAGAGTGGTCAGGACAAGACAGAAGACCCCACGGACAAACGCAAACGCGACGCCCGGGAGAAGGGCGAGATCGCCCGCTCCAAGGAGCTCAATACGGTCGTGGTGATGATCGTGGGCGCTGCGGGGCTGCTGGCGTTTGGCGGCTCCATGGCGGAAATGATGATGCAGTTGATGCGCGACAATTTCACCATCACCCGCGAGGCGATTCTCGACGAGCGCAGCATGGCGATCATGCTGATGGCCTCGGGCAAGGCGGCGTTGCTGTCGGTGCAGCCGATCCTGCTGGCGTTGACCGTCGCGGCGTTCGTCGGCCCCATTTCCCTCGGCGGCTGGCTGTTTGCCGCAGGCTCTCTGGCGCCCAAGTTCAGCCGCATGAACCCGGCCGCCGGGATCAAGCGGATGTTCTCGCCCAAGGCGCTGATCGAGCTGCTGAAGTCGCTGGCGAAGTTTTTGATTGTGCTGGCGGTGGCGCTGGTGGTGCTGATGAAGGACAAGGGCGACCTGGTGTCCATCGCCCATGAGCCGCTGGAAATGGCGGTGGTGCACAGTTTGCAGTTGGTCGGCTGGAGCACGCTGTGGATGGCGCTGGGCCTTTTGATCATCGCGGCGATCGATGTGCCGGTGCAGTTGTGGGAGTCGCACAAGAAGTTGCTGATGACCAAGCAGGAGGTGCGTGATGAGCACAAGGACAGTGAGGGTCGGCCGGAGGTCAAGCAGCGGATTCGTCAGTTGCAGCGGGAGATGTCGCAGCGGCGGATGATGGCGGCGATTCCGGAGGCGGATGTGATTATCACGAACCCGACGCATTATGCGGTGGCGTTGAAGTATGACGCGGAGCGGGGCGGGGCGCCGATTCTGTTGGCCAAGGGCAGTGATTTCATGGCGCTGAAGATTCGGGAGATTGCGGCGCAGCATGAGATTTTGTTGTTGCAGTCGCCGGCGTTGGCGCGGTCGATTTATTACAGCACGGAGTTGGATCAGGAGATTCCGGCGGGGTTGTATCTGGCGGTGGCGCAGGTGTTGGCGTATGTCTATCAGATTCGGCAGTATCGGGCGGGGCGTGGCAAGCGGCCTGATCCGCTGAGGGATAATCTGCCGATTCCGCCGGATTTGAGGCGTGATTCGTAAGTCTTTTTCAAGATCTTTAAGATCAACAGCGTCTGCCTGGGGGCAGACTGTTTCGCCTTCGGCGAGTTACTTGGAAAAGCACCCCAAGTAACCAAGGGTGCTTG
>NZ_JBWKVD010000033.1:0-11072 GCF_059421525.1 Pseudomonas sp. GW821-FHT02H06 | reverse complement strand
CTTTCTGGTCATGTAGAACTCCTCGATAAATGTATTTTCCACTTATCGAGGTGTCCGGGGAAATTAGACCACTGCAACGTTCCTGTTGAAAATGACGCCGGCCGGAGGTTCAACTCGAACGATGATCGAATCACGGTAAGTAAGTGCCTCCTCTACAGGATGCAGAAAATCGATCGCTCGGTCGCCGATGGTAAGTTTTTCGTTAACTAACACAAATGCCATTTTATTCATCGGCCAAGCCTTATCGATTCACAAGGACCGGCTTCAGCCGGGAAGAGGCCGGTGTGAGCACCGAACATTCTGCAGTGTGACGCCTGACGCATTCCCGGCTAAAGCCGGTCCCACTAAAGGCTCGCGCGCACCCCGTAGGACCGGCTTCAGCCGGGAAGGCGTCGGCCGCTATAGCAACACTCTCGATCCTAAACCTCAATATCCAGCAACGCCGCCCCCAGCGCTTTGCCGTGGGCATCCAGCGCCAATGACCGTGTAACGCCCCCCTTCAAAATCCCCGGCAGCACAAAATTCAGCGCGTGCACGTTTGGCAGTTCATACCGAAGCACCCGCGAGGCATCGCTCCCCAGCAACTCGGCAAAGTGCTCAGCCACCCGCTCGACCGTCAGCACCTCCAACAATCGCGGGTAGTCTTCCGCCTTGAAAGCGATCACCGAAATATTCGAGGTGTCGCCCTTGTCGCCGGTCCGGGAATGGGCCAGTTCGCGCAATTTCACGGTGCTCATGATGCGTCCTCCAGATGAACCTGCGCCCTGATGGCATCCCGCGGCATCAGCAGCGACGCCACGGCCACCACTTGCCGCACGCCCTTGGTCGCGCCGCCGCCGCCATAGGGCCCGTTGGTGTAGAGGGTTTCGACTTCATTGCCGATGCGCACGGCTTCGGCCTTGTCTGCACAGCGCGCCGCGACCCGCAGGCGCACCTCCCACGGCTCGGCCGCCGTCCGCGAACCCAGCGCCGCACCGTGCAATGCGTCGACGCCAATCAGCTCGGCGCGCACGTCATCGAAGACCGCGCCCATCAATTGCAAACGCTCGAGAACCACGTCCCGCGCCAGTTGTGCCCGGGCCAGGGCGCCGGGCCCGCCGTAGGAAATCTGCCCCTCGCCGATCCAGCCGTCGAGATAACCCACCGAGACCTTGAGCGTCTCGGGTCGCGCGCGGCCATCGGCGCCCTCAGCCCGTACTTGGTTGGTGGCGACTGGATGGAACGACACGCCGGAAAAATCCGCCGTCACGTCCGGGGTCAGGTACGCCGCCGGGTCGTGCACTTCATAAATCATTTGCTCGATGCAGGTGGCGGTGTCGATGCGCCCCCCAGAGCCTGCGACCTTGCTGATCACCGCCCTGCCCTCGGCATCGACTTCCGCCAGCGGAAACCCGAGGCGGGCCAGATTCGGCACCTCTTTAACGCCCGGATCAGCAAAGTAACCGCCAGTGATCTGCCCGGCGCATTCCAGCAGATGGCCGATCAGCGTACCGCGTCCCAGCCGCGTCCAGTCGTCCTCGGCCCAGCCGAATTCGAACAGCTGCGGCGCAAGAAACAACGAGGGATCGGCGACCCGACCGGTGATGACCACATCAGCATCGGCCTTCAGCGCCTCGACAATCCCCTCGGCACCCAGGTAGGCATTCGCCGAGATAAACCGATCACCTAACGAAGCAATCGTCGCGCCGTTATCGAGCACCTGTTCAGGACTCGCCTTTAGGACAGCGAGCACGTCATCCCCTGTCACCGCCGCGACCTTCAGCCCGTGCAGCCCCAACTTGATCGCAATGCGCCGCACTTCCCGCGCCGCCGCCAGCGGATTGGCCGCGCCCATGTTGCTGATCAGCCGAAGCCGACGTTGCCCTGCTTCCCGTCCACGCCCCACAAACGGCAGCACGCGACGCATGCGCTCACTCAGCAGCGGGTCGAAACCGGCCTCGGGATCGCTGAGCCGCGCTTGTTGTGCGAGGGCAATGGTGCGCTCGGCCAGGCACTCGAAAACCAGGTAATCCAGTTCGCCCTTCTCAGCCAACTCAACGGCGGGCTCGATACGGTCACCGGAATAACCGGCGCCAGAGCCGATACGTAATGTCTTCATTTAAAACACTCCCAGCAACAGTGCGGTCAGGGTCATCAGCACCGATGCGGCAAACAGAAACGGAATGGTGAAGCGCTGGTGGTCGGCCAGTTCGACCTTGCACAGCCCGACCAGCAGGAAGGTGGCCGGCGTCAGCGGGCTGACCGGGAAGCCGGTGGTGTGCACGCCCAGCAGCGAGGCCTGGGCCACTTGCAGCGGATCAACGCCCAGGGAGCGACCGACTTCGGCAATCACCGGCATCACGCCGAAATAGAAGGAATCGGGATCAAACAACAGGCTCAGCGGCATGGACAGGAAGCCCACCACCATCGGAATCAACTTGCCGTGGCCGGCCGGGATTTGCGCCACCGCCACTTCGGCCATGGCCTTGAGCATGCCGGTGCCTTGCATGATCCCGGTGAACACCCCCGCCGCCAGAAGAATGCTGGCCATGGTCAGGGCGGTCTTGGCGTGGGCATCGATGCGCGCGCGCTGGGCGTCGACGTTGGGGTAGTTGATGCACAGCGCCAGCACCGTGCCGACCATGAACATCACCACCGGATCGACCCAGCCGGAAATCATCACCGCCATGACCACGATGGTCAGCACCAGATTGAGCCAGAACAGACGCGGCCGGCGCAGCACCGCTTCATGCTCGGTGAGCACACGCTGCGGCACCACGTCGATGTGCTCGGCCGTGGTTTGAAAGCGGCCCAGCCCCAGGCGCATTTCCTCACGTCGCCCGAGCATCCAGGCGCAGAAGAAAACAAAGGCCAGGCCGACGATCTGCACCGGAATCAGCGGCTGGAACAGTTCGGACACGGGTACATGCAGCGCCGCCGACGAACGCAGCACCGGCCCGGTCCACGGCAGGAAATTCACCCCCGCTGCCATCGCCGCGACGCAGGCCAGAATCCGCCGATCAATACCCAGCCGCGTGTACAGCGGCAGCATTGCCGGGATCGTCACCAGAAAGGTCACCGCGCCGGAACCGTCGAGGTGCACCAGCAACGCCAGCAGTGCGGTGCCGACGACAATCCGCGTAGGACGCGTGCCCACCGTGCGCAGGATGCGGTCGATGATCGGGTCGAGCATGCCGGCGTCGGTCATCACCCCGAAGAACAGAATGGCGAACACGAACATGCCGACCACCGGGGCGACGTTCTTGATACCGGTGATGATGAAGCCGCTGGTTTGCAGACCGAATCCGCCGATCAATGCGGCGATGATGGGCAAGGCAATCAGGGCAACCAGGGGCGAGAGGCGCTTGCTCATGACGGCGGCGAGCAGGCAGAGGATGGTAATGGCACCAAGGGTGGCGAGCATGGTTTGATCCTTCGTCATCCCTGACCGGCGGGCGGCGGGACGAGCTGTTGTTGTTTTCATCGAGTATCGAAACGAGGCTAAGCTTTGTAAATTGAAATGTTCGGCGCCCTGCGTTCGGAAAAATCGAATGACGCCCCGACAAGAAGAATTGGAAATCAGCGCCATGAAAAACTCGATTCAGCACATCCGCGCGTTCCTGACCGTCGCCCACACCGGCAGCTTTGCCAAGGCGGCGCTGGAGCTGAACCTGTCGCCGTCCGCCCTGACCGTGCAGATCCAGCAGTTGGAAGAATGGCTCGGCGTTGCCCTGCTGGAGCGCAGCCCGCGCCAGGTCAGCCTGACCGCTGCGGGTCAGAACAATCGCGGGCCCATGGAGAAACTGCTGCTGGATCTGGACAACATCGTCAGCGGCTCGCGGGATCTGGCCGCGCTGCGTCGGGGCGTGGTGACCATCGCCGCCCTGCCGTCGATGTGTTCCGGCACGCTGCCGCCCATTCTGAAAACCTTCCGCGAGCAGTTCCCCGGCGTCGAAGTGCGCTTGCGTGACGTGGTCGCGCAGCGGATTGATGCGCTGGTGCGCGAGGGCGAAGTGGATTTCGGGCTGGGGGTGCGGGCGCGCATGGGCCACGGGCTGGCGTTCGAGGTGGTGATGGTCGACCGGCTGAGCCTGTTCGTTCCCGCTGACCATTCGCTGGCACAGGAGCGTTCGGTCACCCTGCAGGCCCTGGCGGGACAGCCGATCATCCTCACCGGTCGCGACAGCAGTGTGCGCGAGCGGGTGGAACAGTTATTTGCCGAAGAAGGGCTTGTGCTGACGCCCGGACTGGAAGCGAACTACATGTCGACGGTCATGGCGCTGGTGCGGCAGGGACTGGGGATGACGTTGCTGCCGGAGTCCGCCGACGAAGGCCGCGGCGATTTGACGCAGGTGCGAGTCGAGCATCCTGGGGTGTGTCGGGAGATCGGGCTGATTACCCGAACGGCTGTGAGCCTGAGCCCCGCAGCCCGGCGATTCGTCGAAACAATGAAAAACGCGCTGGAACGGCAAAAACCTTGAGCGGTTTGCACGAGGACTGCTGCCGTATGCGCCGAAGACAGCAGGCCATAGTGACAGTGGCAGCGAAGTCTCGAGTCAGCGTCGAGACTCCCATCAGGAATTGCTTCCGTGTACCATCCGGAGCCCAAAATCGTATTAAAAGGAATTAACGATGTCACTCGAAGCATATCTGCAGATTGAAGGGGTTCCCGGTGAAGCGCTAACGGAGGCCTACGAAAACTGGATTGAACTGCAAGACTTCGATCTTTCTGCCAGCCAGACAGCCTCCGCTACTTCCACCTCATCTGGGGGCGCGAGCTCCGGTCGAGCTTACATGAGCGACATGCTTGTCAAAAAAGCTGTCGACAACGCCACGCCGAAGCTGCATGAAGCATGCTGTAGCGGAAAGCACTTCAAGCAGGTTTCTGTGCATCTATTCCGCGCCGGAGACCCCAAAGTTAAGTACCTCGAGATAAAACTAGAAGAAGTGATCATCAGTTCATTTTCATTAACAGGCAATGGTGATCAGGACAACAGCTTCCCGAGCGAGCTTATCGCTTTGAACTATGGAAGAATTCAACTCATCTATTCCAAACAAAATCGAAAGACAGGACAGAGCGCGGGGCAGATTGCTGGCGGGTGGGATGCCATCAGCAATAAGATATTTTCATAACCACTCAAAATTTCGCAGGGAAAAGCGATGAACTACGAAATGCCAGCAGCTATTCCTCCGGGTGTCAATGTAGACGTCCATATGAAGCTTGCAAACGATCAATGGAAACGAGATCCGGCGACCGGTGCATTTATGAGCTGGTTCTACTACAAAGTGCGTAACCGCGCCCCGTGGGACTATAAACAGCAGAATCCCGAATGGGAAAACTTTGGCAATTTCCACTACGGTGCTGTTGGCACTGCTGGGCAACTTACCGAACAGCTGTTGCTGAGGGCGGCCGGATACGCGCAAAAAGCAGCCAAGACACAAAAAGCCGATCACAAGTGGGGTTACTGGTTCTGGCTGCCTCCCTACGGGGATGACCCCAAAGACCAGAAATGGATAAAGATGGGGATCTTGTATGCAAAATCCAAAGGCTACTAATTTCAGACTCACCTATAAGCACTCCTTCTGGGCTCTTGTAGTGATTTTGATTATCAATGCATTGTTTGGAGATTTTTTTAACTTCGGCAGTGGCGCTGATGAGTTAGTCCTCAAAAGGCAACTGCCTCAGGGCGATTGGTTATACATTACACGCTATGGCGCGATGGCAACTGACGTGGACACTTTGCGTTTTTTTATTAGCAAACCGCTCGATGGCGATGACCTGGAAGTCCTCAAACAGCTTAATAAGGCAAGTGAATTCCTGATCACGGACAGTGCCTTAAACGACGTTTCTATCGAGGACACCCCCAATGGTGTAGGGATAAAAGTGCAAGGCGCAGTCTACCGATACTTCAGTAAAGAATATGTCACGGAGGGCGATGAGTTAAGAAGTTATCGGATCACGTTGACGCAGGTGGATACTGCGTCTAGGGACTGACAGCAGTGTGCGTGAGCGAGTGGAGCAGTTATTTGCCGAAGAAGGGCTTGTGCTGACGCCCGGGCTGGAAGCGAACTACATGTCAACGGTCATGGCGCTAGTGCGGCACGGCCTGGGGATGACCTTGCTGCCGGAATCCGCCGACGAAGGCCGCGGCGATTTGACGCAGGTGCGGGTCGAGCATCCTGGCGTGTGTCGGGAGATCGGGCTGATTACCCGTGCTGGATCGGACCCGAGCCCGGCAGCGCTGCGATTCGTCGAGACCCTGAAAGCCGCGCTGTGAACGCTAAAACGCTCTGGCCGCTTGCGCGCTTAAAGCTTCCAGCTCCCTCACTGCCTGAACCCCGGCTGAACAAGCAGGGTTTTGCAAAAAAACCAGTGCACGCATTCAATAATGAGTATCATTATGTTACACAGTGGCTGAATGCGAATGGCTACCCGACGCATTCACGTCGCACACCCTATCAGATATGCACCGGTGATAAATGCTCGTTCCTTTTTTGATCATGCTGCGCGAAGGGATTGAAGCCGCGCTTATCGTTGGCATCATTGCCAGTTACCTGAGACAGACCGGCCGCGGCGAGTGGATGCCTGCGGTGTGGATCGGCGTGTTTCTGGCGGTCGCCCTGGCGCTTTTCGTCGGCGGTGGTCTGGAGATGGTCAGCGCTGAATTCCCGCAAAAGCAGCAGGAACTGTTCGAAGGCATCGTCGGCCTCGTCGCCGTGGTCATCCTCAGCTCGATGGTCGTGTGGATGCGAAAAGTCGCGCGCTCGGTCAAGCATGACCTGCACCAGTCCCTGGACGCCGCTCTGGCCGGGTCGAGAAACCAGACCTACGCGCTGATCGGCATGGTGTTCTTCGCCGTCGCCCGTGAAAGCCTCGAAACCGTGTTCTTCCTGCTCGCCGTGTTCCAGCAGAGCGAAGGCGTGTCCGGCCCGCTGGGTGCGCTGTTCGGCCTGATCATCGCGGTGTGCATCGGCGTTGCGATCTATAAAGGCAGCATGCGCCTGAACCTGAGCAAGTTCTTCCGCTACACCGGCCTGTTCATCCTCGTCGTCGCGGCGGGCATTCTGGCCAACTCCGTGCGTTCGCTGCACGAAGCCGGGGTCTGGAACCACTTCCAGGACGTGGTGTTCGACATCAGCGCGATCCTGCCGATGGACGGCCCGACCGGTTCGGTGCTGGCCGGAATGTTCGGCTATCAGGATGCGCCGACCGTCAGCGTGCTGGTGGCGTACCTGGCTTACCTGGTCTTTGCGCTGTTCCTGTTCTTCAAGCCCCAGGCGCGGGTGGTGAGTCTGCCCACCCGCCCGGCCCATGAACACGGTCACACTTCTTCGGTTACGCATTCAGTTACGAACAAATAAGGGCTCCCATGAACTCCACTGCCAACGGCCTTCCTCCCAAGAAAGCCAAGCCCCCTCGCGCCTTGCAGTTCGCCGTTGCAGGCTCGGTGATTTTGATGATCGCCGCCGGCGCCATGTTTTATTTCGCCTCCCAGGCCGCGCAGCAAAAGCGCATCGCCAACAGCGGCAATGAAACCGTCGTGACCATCAACGCTAAAAGCTGCGAGCCGAATTCGATCACCGTGCCGGCCGGAAAGAACGCTTTCCGCATCGTCAACGCTTCGGATCGCGCCGTGGAATGGGAAATCCTCGACGGCGTGCTCGTGGTGGAAGAACGCGAAAACATCGTTCCGGGCCTGAGCCAGATCATCAACGCCAACCTGCAGCCGGGCGACTACGCCATCACCTGCGGCTTGCTGAGCAACCCGCGCGGCACCCTGCACGTGACGCCGACCGCTGAATCCGATGCCGCTGCCAAAGCGCGTCCGTCGATGGTCGCCTTCATCGGCCCGCTGTCCGAATACCGCGTCTACCTGAGCACCCAGAGCAGCGCGCTGATCCGCGCGGTCAACGATCTGCAACAAGCCATCGACAGCGGCGATCTGGCCCAAGCGCAGAAAGCCTACGCGCCGGCCCGTGCTGCCTATCAGCGCATCGCCCCTGCGGCCCAGCGCCTGTCCGAGCTGGACAACGCGATCAACGCCCGCGCCGATTACTACGAAAAACGCGAACAGGACCCGGGCTTCGGCGGCTTCCACCGCCTGGAATTCGGCCTGTTCTCGCAGAAATCCGTCGATGGCCTGACGCCGGTCGTGCAGAAGCTGCAAACCGACATCGCCAGCCTGAAACAGCAATTGCTGGCCCAGAGCATTGCCCCGGAACAACTGGCGAGCATGGTCGTGCGCAACATGCGCAGCATCGCCGAAGTCCGCAGCAACGGCGAAGAAGAACGCTATAGCCACCTCGACGTGAACGGCTTTGCCGCCAACCTGGAAGGTACGCGCAAGGTCATCGACCTGCTGCGTCCGCTGCTGGCCAAGTCCTCCGGCGACGTGCTGAAAAAGATCGACACCGCGAGCACCGCCCTGGATGACCAGTTGCTGATGCTCAAGACCGCCGACGGCTTCAAGCCGTACGACCAGGTCAGCACCGAACAACGAAAACAAGTAGCAGACAAGGCCAAGGCACTGGCCGACGCACTCGATGGAATCGATCCGGCCCTCGGCCTCTCAGGCCTGTGAGCGTGCCCAGGCGGGTGCCCCATGCACCCGCCCGGCCCTGAAACCAGAGCGAAGACAGCATTCACATGAAAGACTCCGATTCAAAAAACGCGCCGATCTCCACTGACCGTCGCCGCGTCCTGCTGGGCCTTGGCGCTGCGGGCGCAGCGGTGGCCGGTGCCAGCCTGACCGGCAACGCGTTCGCCGCCACCGCGCCGGCGCAGGTCACCGAAGCACCGAAAAGCGAAAAAACCCAGGACCACAACGCGTTCCACGGCCCGCATCAGAGCGGCATCGTCACCCCGCGCCCAACCGCCGGGATGATGGTCTCCTTCGACGTGCTGGCCCAGGATCGTGAAGACCTTGAGCGCATGTTCCGTACGTTGAACGAGCGCATTGCGTTTCTGATGACCGGCGGCCCCGTGCCCCAGGTCGACCCGAAACTGCCGCCACTGGATTCCGGCATCCTCGGCCCGGTGGTCACGCCGGACAACTTGACCATTACCGTGTCGGTGGGTGACTCGCTGTTCGACGACCGCTTTGGTCTGGAACCCGTCAAGCCCAAGCGTCTGCAGCGCATGGTCGGTTTCCCCAACGACGCGCTGGAAGCCGATTGCTGCCACGGCGACTTGAGCATTCAGTTCTGCTCGAACGCCCCGGACAGCAACATTCACGCCCTGCGCGACATCGTGAAAAACCTGCCGGACCTGCTGTTGGTGCGCTGGAAACAGGAAGGCACCGTGCCCGCCCAGGCCCCGCTGAAGCCGGGCCAGCCGCCGGAAAGCGCGCGCAACTTCCTGGGTTTCCGCGACGGCTCGGCCAACCCCGATTCGAACAACAAGAAGACCATGAACGAGCTGGTCTGGGTGCAACCGGGCAGCGATGAACCGGCCTGGGCCGCCAACGGCAGCTATCAGGCGGTGCGCATCATCCGCAACTTCGTCGAGCGCTGGGACCGTACCCCGCTGCAGGAGCAGGAATCGATCATCGGCCGGGTCAAAACCACTGGCGCGCCGATGCATGGCAAGACCGAAACCGACGTCCCGGATTTCCAGAACGATCCGGAAGGCAAGATCACCAAGCTGGACTCCCACATCCGCCTGGCCAACCCACGCACGGCCGAAACCCAGCGCAACCTGATCCTGCGTCGCCCGTTCAACTACTCGAACGGCGTGAACAAGAACGGTCAGCTGGACATGGGTCTGCTGTTCATCTGCTATCAGGCGGACCTGGAGAAAGGCTTCATTACTGTGCAGACGCGCCTCAACGGCGAGCCGCTTGAGGAGTACCTCAAGCCGGTGGGCGGCGGGTATTTCTTCACCCTGCCGGGCGTGGTCGACAGCAACGATTTCATTGGCCGGTCCTTGCTGGCCGCCTCTGCCCACACAACAAAAACTGCCTGACAACCCTTACCTCACAGGAAGAGCTCTATGAAAAAGTCGCCCCTCGCTTTGTTGCTGACCTTTGGCCTGTTGCAGACATCGATGTCCGCGTTCGCCGCCACCGCGCCGCTGGATCTGGTCACGCCGGTTTCGGATTACAAGATCTACGTGACCGAAAACGTCGACACCCTGGCCGCCGACACGCAGAAGTTCACCGACGCGATCAAGAAGGGCGACCTGGCGACGGCGAAAAAGCTGTTCCCGACCACGCGTCTGTCTTATGAGTCGATCGAGCCGATTGCCGAACTGTTCAGCGACCTGGACGCGTCGATCGACTCCCGTGAAGACGATCACGAGAACGGTGTGAAGGCCGACGATTTCACCGGTTTCCACCGCCTGGAATATGCGTTGTTCTCGCAGAACACCACCAAGGATCAGGGCGTGTTCGCGGACAAGCTGTTGGCTGACGTGAAAGAGCTGCAGTCGCGTATCGCTGGCATCACCTTCCCGCCAGAAAAAGTCGTGGGCGGTGCTGCTGCGCTGATGGAAGAAGTGGCGGCGACGAAGCTTTCGGGCGAGGAAGATCGTTATAGCCATACCGATCTGTATGACTTCCAGGGCAACGTTGACGGTTCGAAGAAGATCGTCGATTTGTTCAAGCCGCAGCTGGAGCAGTCGGACAAGGCGTTCGTGGCGAAGGTCGAGAAGAACTTTGCGACCGTGGACAAGATCCTGGCGAAGTACAAGACCAAGGACGGTGGCTACGAGACGTACGACAAGGTGAAGGAGCAGGATCGCAAGGCGTTGGCAGGTCCGGTCAATACGTTGGCTGAAGATCTGTCGCAGATGCGCGGGAAATTGGGCCTGAACTGATTCGTCAGGTACTCAAGAGCCCGCTTGCCGAGAGATCGGCAGGCGGGCTTTTTCATGGGCACGCCGGTTGTTGGATGGCGCTCTATCCATTATTTGTGTGTACGTGAATTAGGGTTCCGCCCTTACGGCGGGTCACTTTTTCCAACAGCCGAAAAAGTAACCAAAAAGGCCGTGCTCCTGGTTTGGCCCCTCCTCCGTCGGGGTTCCTTCACTCCGGTCCCGCTCCGTGGGCCCGCGCCGAACGGGCATCCATGCCCTGACGGCGCTCTCGCCGCAT
>NZ_JBWKVD010000032.1:0-12062 GCF_059421525.1 Pseudomonas sp. GW821-FHT02H06 | reverse complement strand
TTGCAGCAGTCAGATGCGAACTGTTCGTCCCACCACCCCTTCAAGTCTAACCATACAAGCGAGCTTGCTCGCGAAGGGGCCGGTACATCCACCAAATCTTCAGCGTTTGAAATGCAGCTTTCGTGAGCAAGCTCACTCCCACAAGGGCTGTGTCCGGCATGCAATCTGCGGCGGCTGACATGCAGTCGTGGGAGCGAGCTTGCTCGCGAATAGGCCGGGACAGCCGCTAAATCTTCAGCGGCTGAAATCCTGCCTTCGCGAGCAAGCTCACTCCTACAGGGGCTGTGTCCGGCATGCTACCTGCGGCGGCTGACATGCAGGCGTGGGAGCGAGCTTGCTCGCGAAGAGGCCGGTACAGCCGCTAAATCTTCAGCGGCTGAAATGCAGCTTTCGTGAGCAAGCTCACTCCCACAAGGGCTGTGTCCGGCATGAAATCTTCAGCGGCTGAAATACAGCTTTCGCGAGCAAGCTCACTCCTACAGGGGGCTGTGTTGGGCATGCTACCTGCGGCGGCTGACATGCAGTCGTGGGAGCGAGCTTGCTCGCGAAGAGGCCGGGACAGCCGCTATAACTTCAGCGTTTGAAATGCAGCCTTCGTGAGCAAGCTCATTCCCACAAGGGCTGTGTCCGGCATGCAATCTGCGGCGTTCGAAAGCCGGGGAGTCTCTTACAAGTTTGGCGTCATCTGAACCAACCCCGCCTCCACCAGCCACTCCTCCAGCGCCACAAGGTCCGGGATCTTCGCCACGGTCTCGCCCACTTGCACCGCGGCCAGTTCCAGCTCGGCCAGCGGCACGTCGACGTAGCTGAGTTGGCTGTCGAGTTTGCAGGAGCGCGGAATGCCTTGGGTCAGCAGCGCGATGAATTTGAGGTCAGGGCGGCCGCCGAGTGCGTTGAGCACGACGATGCGGGCGCGGCCTCCGACCCGGGCGCGGCTGCCGCAGGCGGCTTCGAAACTGAGCAGCGGCAAACTGCGGTTACGCCAGTTGATCGGTCCCAAATACCACTGCGGTGCAGCGGGGTCGGCAACGCTGTCTTGATAGTCGATCAGCTCGGCGACCGCCACGTTGGGCAACAGCAGGTACCGATCACTCAGGGGGATGAGCAATCCGGTCAGGCTGGTCAGCCGCGCCGTTTGCGTCGTGGTGTCAGACATGGGCGTGGCTCCAGTAAGCAATGCTTTGCAACAGAGCGGCTTCCTGATACGGCTTGCTCATGTATTCGTTCACCCCCAGCGCCATGGCGTGGTCGCGGTGCTTCTGCCCTGATCGCGACGTGATCATGATGATCGGCAGGTGCTTCAGGGCGTCGTCTCCGCGGATCTTGCTGACCACCTCAAAGCCGTCCATGCGCGGCATTTCGATGTCCAGCAGCATGATGTCCGGGGTGTGCTCCTGCAGCAGCGCCATGGCATCGACCCCATCCTTGGACGTCAGCACGTTCATGCCGTTGCGTTCCAGCAGGCGGCCGGTGACCTTGCGCACCGTCACCGAATCATCCACCACCATCACCAGCAACGGCCGTGCCTGTTCGGGTTCGACATAGCGCACCGGTGCGTGACCGGCGACCTGCAATGCCAGCAGCTTGGCGTGAAAGCGCCGGATGTGCGCAAACAGGTCGAGAATTAGCACCACGCGGCCGTCGCCCAGAATGGTCGCGCCGGCAATGCCGGGTATCGACGAAAACTGCGGACCCAGGTTTTTCACCACGATCTCCCGCGAGCCGGCCAACGTATCCACCTGCACCGCAATCCATTGATCGTGTACGTGCACGAGAAGCACCGGCAGCGGTTGGGTCTGTGTCTGGCCGCCCAGTTTCGGCGGATGACCGTTATTGAGCAGCTCGCCCAGATAACGCAGCTCGTAGGTTCGCCCGTTGTATTCATAGCGCGGCGGCACGGACTGATAACAGGTCTCCAGCTCGCTCGGCATCACGCGCACGATACCCTCGATGCTGTTCAGCGGCACGGCGTACTGTTCTTCGCCGCACTGCACCATCAGCGCACGGTTGACCGATACCGAGAACGGCAAGCGGACACGGAAACGCGCGCCCTCTCCCGCTTTGGAATCAATGACCATCGAACCGCCGAGATCCTTGACCTCGGCGTGCACCACGTCCATGCCGACGCCGCGCCCGGAAATCTGGGTGATGGTCTCGGCGGTGGAAAAGCCCGGGCGCAGGATGAACTGCAGGATGTCGTGCTCGCTCAGCTCGGCGTCGGGGCTGATGATGCCGCGCTTGATCGCCTTGCGCCGCACGGCCTCGAAGTCGACACCGGCGCCGTCGTCGCGCATCTCGATAACGATGTCGCCGCCTTCGTGGGCCAGGCTCAGCGTGATATGCCCCCACTCGGATTTACCGGCGGCCAGGCGTTCCTCGACGCTCTCCAGACCATGGTCGACGGCGTTGCGCAGCATGTGCTCCAGCGGCGCGACCATGCGTTCGAGCACGTTGCGGTCCATCTCGCCCTCGGCGTTGATGACGTCGAACTTGACCTTCTTGTTCAGCTCGCCCGACACCTGACGGACGATCCGGCGCAGGCGCGGCACCATGCGCTCGAACGGCACCATGCGCGTGCGCATCAGGCTTTCCTGAAGCTGGGTGTTCACTCGCGCCTGTTGCTGCAAGAGGGTTTCGGCCTCATGGGCGCGGGTGTCGAGGGTTTCCTTGAGGTCCATCAGGTCGGACGCGGACTCGAACAGCGCGCGGGACAACTGCTGCAGCTGCGAATGCCGGTCCATTTCCAGCGGGTCGAATGCTTCGTAACCGCGCCGATCAACGGGGTGATCGCGGCTGAGAATACGGCCCTGGGTTTCGATGTCGAGTCGGCGCAGTTGATCGCGCATCCGCTCGATGGTGGTTTCCATCTCGACCAGAGTGACCTGCGCGTCGCTGACCTGCTGCTCGACACGGCCCCGAAATATCGAGGTTTCCCCCGCCAGATTCGCCAGGTCTTCCAGTTGCTCGGCCGGTACCTTGATCATCTCCGGGCCGGTGCGCTCGCCGTCGGCCTCGGCTTGCGCGGCCGTATCAACAACCGGCGCGGGCAGCAGAGCCGGCGCCTCCTGAGGTTTTTCGACAGGCTCGCGGGCGGCCCCGGATGACGTGTAATGACCGATGCTCTCGATCAGCAGCGCCGGGTTGGGCAATGGCTCGTAACCGCGAACGGCATCGACCATGTCGGCGAGCATGTCGTGGCCGCTTTGCAGCAGGCCGTTGAGCAGCGCGCTGTTTTTCAGCGCGCCGGTCGACAGTCCTTCGTACAGCGACTCCAGCTCATGGGCCAGGTCGCCGATCGGCGCAATCTCAACCATGCGCGCGCCGCCCTTGAGCGTATGCAGATCGCGCAGCAGGTTTTCGACTTCCAGCATGTTCTGCGGATCGGCTTGCCAGCGCACCAACGCCGCGCTGCTGCTCTCGATGATGTCGTCGGCTTCTTCGAGGAAGATTTCCAGCAGTTCCGGATCGCGTTCGTCCAGCGAGTGGATCATCGAACTGACATTGCGCGTCTGGCCGTCATTGGGCAGGAGGTAGCAATTGCGCTGGCGAAACTCGCGTATCTTCTCGATCAGCGGCGCGGGACTGGTCAATGCCGAACGGTGCTGCAGCTGTTCAAGCATCAGCGACAGGTGATCGTGGCTGTGCACCAACAGCTCCGCCAGTTGTGGCGAGTAACCGCAACGTCGATCAATCAGGCCTTCGTAGAGCGATTCCAGCTCATGGCCGAGGTCGCCCACCGGCCCGATTTCGGCCATGCGCGCGCCCCCTTTGAGGGTGTGCAGGTCACGTTGCAACGATGACAGCGGCAGCGGGTTTTCCGGGTCGTCGAGCCAGCGTTGCAGCGCAGGACCGGCGATGTCGAGAATATCCACCGCCTCTTCGAGGAAGATCTCGACGATTTCCTGATCGAAATCATCGCGCGAAGGCCGGGCGGGTTGAGCGAGGCGTTCGCTGACCTCTTCCATCTCCGTGATGCTTGTTGCTCCGGCGCCATTACTTTTGATCACCCCCATCGCGCCGGGGTCCAGCGCCTCGGCGAGCAGACCGCGCAAGGCGCTCACGCGCTCAGGGCACGGCTGGACTTCCTGTCCGGCGGCGACCTGATCAAGCATGTTGATCAGTGCTTCGTGGGCTTTTTCGGCTTCGTCGAAAAAACGCTCGCTGACGGCAAGGCTGCTCTTCTCTACGGCGCCATACAGGTCGAGCAGCGCTTCGCAGAGCTCATCGACCTGGGGCAGGTCGGCGACGTGCGCGCCGTGGCCGAGCATGGTCAGTTCGTCGAGCAACGCGTTCAATTCCTGGCGGTGGCCGGGGTGCTGGCGCCAGTCTTTGAGCAAGTTGTCGGCGTCCAGCAGGATGTCCATGCCTTCGGCCAGAAAGCTCGCGATCAACTGCGGATTACGCCGCGTGCGCAGGCCATTGCTGTCGTCGCTCAAGGCATCGGCCAGCCGTGCGTCGAGCAGCTCCTGGGCCTGTTGAATCAGGGCGGCTGCGCCTTCGATGGGCATCAGCGGGTCGACATTCAGCTGGGCGAGACCTAAATGAAACAAAGGCCCGGCCGCACGCAGCAGGTCGATCTCGGCCTGGCCGACCTCGATCAGGTTGGTCTTGAACTCGCGGACCAGTTGATCCAGCGGGCTCGCCAGCTCGGCGATCGGCAGGACGCCCGCCATGTACGCGCTGCCCTTGAGGGTGTGCAACGCGCGCAGCAAATCGTTGCTGAATACAGGTGCGTCAGTATCCTGAGCAGCATCGAGGTAGCGGCTCATCGTGTTCAGGTGGGTGTGGGCTTCCTGACGGAAAATTTCCAGCAACTGCGGGTCAAACCCCTCTTCGTCCTCCAGCCGTTGCGCAGGCTCGATGTCACCCGCTTCGCCCTGGGCTAGCGCATGGGCCTGGGCGGCCAGTTGGTCGACATCGTCACGCTGACGCTGAACGTCCTCGGCGAAATCGCGAATCACGTCCGGCAGCAAGGCTTGAACGTCCGTGAGCAACTGCTGCACCCGCGCGTCCGGCTCGACGCTGTGCTCCAGTACGCGGTTCAGGAGGTTTTCTACCGACCACGCCAGTTCGCCCAGAATCAGCGCGCGCACCATCCGGCCGCTGCCCTTGAGCGTGTGAAACGCACGACGAATCTCGCCCAGCGCCGAAAGGTTGCCGGGATCGGCAATCCAGCGCGGCACGTACTCGCGCAGTGCTTCGAGCATCTCGTCGGTTTCTTCGAGGAAGACTTCGCGCAGCTCGTCATCGATCGCCTGCTCACCCTTCGGTGGCGGCAACAGACTGGCCGGCATGTTCCGCGCCGGCGGGTTGACCGCCGACAGCGGGCTGGCCAGCACTTCGGCGATGGTCTGGCTTGGGCTGACCAAGGCCTGCCGCTCGTGCAAATCCTGCAGCTCTTCTTCGCTGATGACTTCTTCGAGCACCGGCACATCCAGTGCATCGGGGACCGGCGAGTAACCAAGCCGGGCGAGACTCTCCTGGGCCAGATCCAGCACGTGTTCACCCGGCGCTTCCGGGTCTTCGGCCATGCGTTCGAGGTAATACTCGACGCCAATGATCACGTCCGCCAGGTGATCGAGCTGCGAGGCCGCCGGGCTTTCGGTGTCAACCAGCAAGTGTTCGGTGATGTAGTCGTTACAGGCCGCCAGCAGTCCGGATGCCCGCGCCAGCGGGATCATCGCCAGCGCGCCGCGCACCTGAATCAACTGCTCCGACAGCGGCAGCAGACGTGCCCGGTCCATTTCACCGTCGACGTACTCGTCGATCACGTCCTTGGCCTGCTGCAGAACGATGCGCGCTTCCTTGATGACGAGTTGGTGAATCTGACTGAGATCAGTCGTCGGCAGACGGCTTTCTTCAGGGCTGCTCTGGTTAACCGTTCCGGCCATGCCCGCGAGGGTGGATTCGACGTACAGCAGCGCACCGGCGACGTCCATCAAGGTGGCATCGTCGGGTGCGCGTTGCCCCTGGGCCATGCCCTGCACCACGGTCATCTGATCGATGATGACTTTACGCGGCTGGCCGAAACCCAGCACCGCCAGGGTATCGGCGATCTGCCGCAACGGTGGCAGCAAGGCGTTCAGCTCGCTGACGTGCTGACGGTCCCCGCGCACAAAAACGTCGAGCCGCTCCTTGGTCCGAACCAGCTCGTCGCACAGGGCAATGATCACCGAGCGCATGGCGTCGCGATCCGGCCCGGCCATGCGCGCACGTTCTTCAGCGACCAAGGCGCTGTGCGGCAGCGCATCGGCGAGTGCGTACTGATCCTTCAAGTCCGTCATCTTCTGCGCCTCGCTGTCGGACTTGGCGATGTAAAACAACAGGCTTTTCAGGAGTTCGTCGGGCGCAGGCTGATTGATGCCTTCAATGCCTTGATCCAGCAGACGTTTGAGTTCTTTGTCGGCATCCTTGAACAGGCTGCGCAGCGCCGGGCTGTTGGTGAAATTGCCGCTGAGCATGGTTTCGACCAGCGCGGACGCGATACGCCACAGCGGTTCGAGGGGCGCGTCCTCGCACAACACCTCAAGCCGCGCGAACACCTTGCCCATGTAACCGAGTTGAGTCTGCACGTCCTGATCGCGAAGCAGCCCGACCAGCGCGGTTTGCAGCGTCTGCCGCAGCTTGCGCAATTTCGCGGGCAATTCGGGATTGTCGCGCTCGGCCAATGCCTGAGCATCAAGCGCGGGGATAGACAGCAATTGCGGCGAGAACAGGCTGGTTTCCGACAGCAGGCTTTCGCCCCGGGCGCTGCGTAAATCGTTGAGCAGCGGCAGCACCACCAACGGCAGGTCACGGCGGGCGGAGTGCACACGCTCCAGGTAAACCGGCAATTGCGTCATCGCCAGATTCAGCAGCTGGATCGCTTCGCTTTCCTGGGCGACGTGGCCCTCTTTGAGCGCCAGCGCCAGCTGTTCGATTTCCTCGGCGAACAGCGCGGCGCCGTAGAACTCGATCATCTGCAGGCTGCCGTGAACCTGATGGATGAGCTCCAGGCACTCGTCCATTGCCGCGGCGTCGTGCGGTTGGGCGACGAACGTGTCCAGCGCCTGTCGGGCGTGTGTGAGGGTTTCGGCTATTTCGCCTTTGACCCACTCCAGGGCCACGTAATCGTGACGGTCAGCCATGGTGACTCCGGTTGCCTGTGCCTTGACGCTGCTTCATGTGCATTGACTGGATTATTAACGGGGCTATCAAGCAGGCCATCAATGCCGCGAGGCCGGCAACTTGAAGCCGGACACCGAGCGGCGCATCTCGCTGGCCATCTTCGCCAGATTGCCCATGCTCCGGGCGGTCGCCGCCGTGCCTGAGGTGGTCTGTGTGGTGGTCTGCTGGATCACCAGCATGGTCGAGGAAATCTGCTGACCCAATGCAGCCTGCTGCTGCGCCGCGTTGGTGATGCTTTCGACCAGCCCGGCGAGGATCTTCGACACGCCTTCGATTTCTTCGAGCGCGACACCGGCATCCTGCGCCAGCCGCGCACCGCGCACCACTTCCGCCGTGGTTTGCTCCATGGAGATCACTGCTTCGTTGGTGTCGTTCTGAATCGCGCGCACCAGGGTCTCGATCTGCTTGGTCGCCGACGACGAGCGCTCGGCCAGCCGCTGCACTTCATCGGCCACCACCGCAAAGCCTCGCCCGGCATCGCCAGCCATCGACGCCTGGATCGCGGCATTTAGCGCAAGAATGTTGGTTTGGTCGGCAATGTCATCGATCAGGCTGACGATGTCGCCAATCTCCTGGGACGACTCGCCCAGACGCTTGATGCGCTTGGAGGTGTCCTGAATCTGCTCGCGGATGTTGTCCATGCCGGTGATGGTGTTGTGCACCACCTCGTTGCCCTTGTTGGCAATGGTCACGGACCGCTCGGCCACCGTGACGGACACGGACGCATTGGCCGAGACCTGATCAATGGAAGTCGCCATGTCGTTGATGGCATTGGACGCCGCGGCGATCTGCAACGCCTGATGCTCGGACGCCGCGGCCAGTTGGGTGGCGGTGGTCTGCGTGTCCTTCACGGCGCCGAACACTTGCTCGGCGGTGAGGTTAATTGTCGACACCAATTCGCGCAGTTGATCGATGGAGTAGTTGATCGAATCGGCAATGGCGCCGGTGAAATCCTCGGTGACCGAGGCGGCCACGGTCAGGTCGCCGTCCGCAAGGTCTTCGATTTCGTCGAGCAGGCGCATGATCGCGTTCTGGTTGCGCTCGTTCTTCTCGGCGGTTTCGCGCAGTTGCCGGTTGGTTTCGCGCACCATCACCAAGCCAATCAGGATGATCGACGCCAGCGCCAGCAGGCCCAGAATGTAGCCGCCATAGCTATAGGCTGCGCGACCACCGGCCATGTGCTCGAAACTGTTGGCCAGCACCGAGGCTTCGTCGAGGAGGGTTTGCGAGAGGTTGAAAATGCTACCCGACGCTTCACGGACTTCCAGCAGCTCCGGCGAGGTTTCGAGGATTTCGTCGACCGACCCGGAGACGAACTGGAACAGCTCGGCAATCTCGGCCAGCCGCGCCCGCGCATCGCGGTCTTCGACTTGGGCGATTTTCAGGGTGGCGTTGCCTTCGAGCATGCCGTTGAGTACGCGCCCGAACTGGCTGGCGTCGCGACCAAACGCATCGGCTGCCTGAACCGCCGTTTCGTCACCGGACAACACGGTGTTGACCGCGCCCAGTATCCGCTCGGCCAGCAGGGACTGGCGCTGGGCGAGGGCCACCTGGCTGGCGGGCGCACGGGTTTGAAGAAGGATGTCGACGACCTTTTCCGATTCGATCTGTAATTGCGGAATGGTCTCGGCAAGGGTTGCCGCCACCTGATGCAGCGAGAGCACGGTCTGCTCACGGGCAAGAATCACGTCGGTGCTTTTGCGCAGGTTTTCCCAGTCGGTCTGCACCGCTTTCAGCTCATCGCTCACCGCAGCTGGCGCAGCAGGCAGGCCGGTGTTCTTGTCGCCTTTCTTCAGATACTGCCAGCGCGTGTCGAAGTCGTTGCGCGCATCGGCCAGCAACTTGAATGCCGCCGCCTTGCCCGCCGCCGCTTCCGTGGCGTTCTTGGCGATGCGCTGGGACAGCACGCGCAGCTCGCCGGCGTGGCCGATATATTGTTTGTCGTAGTTGGACTGCGTGCTGAGGTACGCGAAGTTGACGAACAGCAGCATGATGAAAACGATGAGGCAGATGAACAGCACAACGATCTGCGATCGGCTGCGCGCGCCTTCCAGTGACTTGCCGGTATTACTCATTGCTCAGGGCTCCGCCTGATGTTCGATTGAGGGAGGGCATCAGCCTTCTGGACCTGCACTGTTCAGCCCGGCGCATCAGAGCGCCACGTCCATAAACTCAGCCGACTGCACCAGAGCGCGCGGGCTGAACACCTGCCAGGCCTGCTCACGGACGAACCGTCCTTGTATGTAGGGCGCGACGCGGGGTTCGCCGTCGTGCGCCAGTTCAGGCATCAGGCTGCGCTCGCTGAAATGCTGCATGCCCAACACCTCGTCAATGAGCAGACCGACGAACACACCCTCGAAGTCGATGACCAGCACGCGGCGGTGTTTGCGCAGGGGTGAGAGTTCGTGGCCGAAGAAGGCGCACAGATCCATGATCGGCAATAGGCGGCCGCGCAGATTGGCGATCCCGCAGACCCACGCCTTGGCACCCGGCAACACCGCACAGCGCGGCTCGTGGAGGATTTCGTCGACCTCGCCCATGGGGGCCACGTAATGGCGCTCGCCCATGCGAAAGCCAATGCCGCTCCAGCCTTGCTGGCGGGTTTCCTGCAGCGGCAGGCCGGCAGCGAGGGAGCGGCAGCGCTGGTCGATATCGAGCAGCAGCTGGAAGGCGGTTTGTGACTGAGCCATGAGCGTCAGCCGGGGGTCAGCCCGCAAGCACCGCGTTCAGGGTTTTCATGAGGGTTTCTTCGTCCACCGGCTTGGTCAGGTAATCCCGCGCGCCCTGGCGTTTGCCCCAGACTTTGTCGGTTTCCTGATCCTTGGTGGTGATCATGATCACGGGGATCATGCTGGTGTCAGCGTCTTTGGTCAGCTGACGGGTCGCCTGGAAACCGTTCAGGCCCGGCATGACGATGTCCATCAGGACGGCATCGGGCTTTTCCTGACGGGCCAGGGCCACGCCATCGGCACCGTTCTCGGCCTTGAGGACCTGATGGCCGTGCTTCTCCAGCATGCCGGTCAGCTTGTACATTTCGGTCGGCGAGTCATCGACGATGAGAATTCGAGCCATGGTGCTTCCCCATAGAAACAGCCGTCCCGCACGAGGGGGTCGGCATCAAGATAGTTGTTGTTCTACTGCAACGAAACCGGGCACGTGGGCCTTGATCGCACTGAGCAGTTCTTCCTTGCTGAACGGTTTGGTCAAAAACTGATCGGAACCGACGATGCGCCCCTTGGCCTTGTCGAACAGCCCGTCCCTTGAGGACAGCATGATCACCGGCGTGGATTTGAACGCCCGGTTGTTCTTGATCAACGCGCACGTCTGATACCCGTCGAGCCTGGGCATCATGATGTCGACGAAGATGATTCTGGGATGATGGTCGGCAATCTTGGCCAGTGCGTCGAAGCCGTCGATGGCGGTGATCACTTCACAGCCGACGTTTTTCAGCAGGGTCTCGGCGGTGCGACGAATCGTACGGGAGTCGTCGATGACCATCACTTTCAATGGGGCTGAATGCTGTTCCATATCTGCTCTACCATCGCCGCGGCGAATCAGATGGGTTGCCTTCTGCCGGGCATCTGGTTTTGGGTCGGGATCATCGGGAGGCGCCAAAGACAGCTGGCGCGACACCGGATGCCGAGCCTTTTTAGCACACTCTCCACGGTCAATCCATAAAGCCTTGCCCCTTGACCCAAAGCCGGCGCGGCGCCACCCTGACGCCTATTTTCGGCCTGTCGTGGCCATTACCGATCAGAGGATATTACCCATGAGCATTCGCCTGGGAATCGTCATGGACCCCATCGAGCGCATCTCCTATAAAAAGGACAGCTCGCTGGCCATGCTCCTGGCAGCGCAAGCCCGCGGCTGGTCGTTGTTCTATATGGAGCAGCACGACCTGTATCAGGACGCCGGCCAGGCCCGCGCCCGCATGAAGCCGCTGAAAGTCTTCGCCAACCCGGCCCACTGGTTCGAGCTGGAGGCCGAAGTCGACAACGGGCTGGACGACCTGGACGTGATCCTGATGCGCAAGGATCCGCCGTTCGACATGGAATTCGTCTACTCCACCTATCTGCTCGAACAAGCCGAGCGCGCCGGCGTGCTGGTGGTCAACAAGCCGCAAAGCCTGCGTGACTGCAACGAGAAGCTGTTCGCCACGCTGTTCCCGCAATGCACCCCGCCCACGCTGGTCAGCCGTCGCGCGGACATCATTCGCGAGTTCGCCGCCAAGCACGGCGACGTCATTCTCAAGCCGCTGGACGGCATGGGCGGCGCGTCGATCTTCCGCCACCGCGTCGGTGATCCGAACTTGTCGGTGATTCTCGAAACCCTGACCAAGCACGGCCATGAGCAGATCATGGCGCAGGCCTATCTGCCCGCCATCAAGGACGGCGACAAGCGCATTCTGATGGTCAACGGCGAACCCGTGCCGTATTGCCTGGCGCGCATCCCGGCCGCCGGCGAAACCCGAGGCAACCTGGCAGCAGGTGGTCGTGGCGAAGCCCGCCCCCTGACGGACCGCGATCGCGCGATCGCCGCCGAAATCGGCCCGACGCTGCGGGAAAAAGGCCTGCTGTTTGTAGGCCTGGACGTAATTGGCGAGCACCTGACCGAGATCAACGTCACCAGCCCGACGTGCATCCGCGAGATCGATAACGCGTTCGGGACGGACATTGGCGGCATGTTGATGGATGTGATCGAGAAGAAGCTGCAGGCCCGGGCTTAACCCGCCTCCTTGTGGGAGTGACCGGGGTGGCGCTCCACCTTGCTCACGAAGGCGGCGTTCCAGCCGCCGAGGATTCAGCGGATGCTCAGGCCGCTTCGCGAGCAAGCTCGCTTGTATGGTTAGACTTGAAGGGGTGGTGGGACGAACAGTTCGCATCTGACTGCTGCAA
>NZ_JBWKVD010000031.1:0-17914 GCF_059421525.1 Pseudomonas sp. GW821-FHT02H06 | reverse complement strand
GCTTTCTGGTCATGTAGAACTCCTCGATAAATGTATTTTCCACTTATCGAGGTGTCCGGGGAAATTAGACCACTGCAGGCGTCAGGCGCCACCACCTTAAACTGAGGGTGCTCAACCGGGCCTATTCCCGGCTGAAGCCGGTCCTGCTGAACGAGCCGGAGCCTGAAGAAGAAGACGAAAGCCGCCCGCCGGGTCATTTATACCGAATTATAGTCGCGACTATAATTCACCATAATTGAGCATCAAACAGCCTTCACCTCGCGCGCGCGCCCTCGATCCTCCCTCGGGCACAGCACAAATTTTGCCCTGTAACTACGGGTGAAATACGACGGCGATTCAAACCCGCAGGCGATGCTGACTTCCAACACGCTCATATCGCTCTGGCGCAGCAGTTGCCTGGCTTTTTCCAGCCGCAGGCCGAGGTAGAAGTTGCTCGGCGTGTCGTTCAGGTGCAGGCGAAAGAGCCGTTCCAACTGACGCCGCGTCACTTGAATCCCCTCGGCCAGTTCCAGCGTGCTCAGCGGCGGCTCGGTGTGCTGCTCCATGACGCCGATCACCTGAACCAGTTTTTTGTTGTTGATGCCGTAGCGCGTGGCGATCTGCATACGCTGGTGGTCTTTGCGCTGGCGTATGCGCCCGAGAACGAACTGCTCGGAGACCTTGATCGCCATGTCCGGGCCATGCGCCTGCCCGATCAGGTCGAGCATCATGTCGATGGAGGCCGTGCCGCCGGCCGACGTAATGCGGCGCCGGTCGATCTCGAACAATTCCTGTGTTGCTTGCAGCCGGGGGTAGGTTTCCTTGAAAGCGTCCAGGGCTTCCCAGTGCAGGGTCAGGCGATAGCCCTCCAACAAACCGGCTTGGGCGAGCACGAAACTGCCGGTGTCGATCGCCCCTAGAACCACGCCTTCCAGGTCCAGCCGACGCAGCCAGTGTTCCAGCATGCCGGTGTAAAACTTCAGCGGATCGACGCTGCCCATCACCCACAGGGTCGCACCCTTTTTCAGTGGCTCAAGCGCCGCGTCGGCGTTCACCGACATGCCGTTGCTGGCAATCACGGGACCGCCGTCGACGCTCAAGATGTGCCAGCGAAACAGCTCGCCACCAAAGCGATTGGCGACGCGCAACGGCTCCAGCGCCGAGACGAAGCCCATCATCGAAAAGCCGGGCATGAGCAGAAAGTAGAAATCCTGGGACATCGTTGGCGCGTTCCTTAGGATCGAAGCATATGGGCGATTTGGTCGAAAAGTGATCAGACACGATCGCGTTTCTTGGGCCCGATCATCAAATACACCTCTTGCCGATGGGCAGCAACAGCACAGGTCGCTGCTGTGCAAGACCGTGTCGCCGCTGTGCGTTTTGAGGGGTTCGCCGCTGCGTAGCTTTGCACCTCAAAAGCGGAATGCAAATGTCCGCGTCACTGTCTGGCCTGCAAGGAACCCCACCCATGAATCACGACGTCATCATCACCTGCGCACTGACCGGTGCTGGCGACACGACCGGAAAAAGCCACCTGGTCCCGATCACGCCCAAGCAGATTGCCGCCGCCGCAGTCGAGGCCGCCAAGGCTGGTGCGACAGTCGTGCACTGCCATGTGCGCGATCCCGAGACTGGCAAGTTCAGCCGTGACGTCGAGCTGTACCGCGAAACCATGGACCGCATCCGTGAAGCCGACATCGACATCATCGTCAACCTGACGGCAGGCATGGGCGGCGATCTGGAAATCGGCCCGGGCGAACGTCCGACCGACTTTGGTCCCGGTACCGATCTGGTCGGTCCGCTGACCCGGCTGGCGCACGTTGAAGCGCTGCTGCCGGAAATCTGCACGCTGGATTGCGGTACGCTCAATTTCGGCGATGGTGACACCATTTACGTGTCCACGCCCGCGCAACTGCGGGCGGGGGCCAAGCGTATTCAGGAGCTGGGGGTGAAAGCCGAGCTGGAGATTTTTGACACCGGCCACCTGTGGTTTGCCAAGCAGATGATGAAAGAAGGCTTGCTCGATAACCCGCTGTTTCAGCTGTGCCTGGGTATTCCGTGGGGCGCGCCGGCGGACACCACCACGATGAAAGCCATGGTCGACAACTTGCCTGCCGATGCAGTCTGGGCCGCCTTTGGTATCGGCCGCATGCAAATGCCGATGGCTGCGCAGGCGGTATTGCTCGGCGGCAACGTGCGGGTCGGTCTGGAGGACAACATCTGGCTCGAAAAAGGTGTGCTCGCCAGCAACGGCGCACTGGTCGAGCGGGCCAGCGAAATCCTCAGCCGACTGGGCGCCCGGGTTCTGACTCCCGCAGAGGGCCGCGTAAAGATGGGGCTGAAAAAGCGGTTTTGATCTCCACATAAATCCCACCGTGCAGGAGTGAGCTTGCTCGCGATGACGGTGGGTCAGTCACACATGCCGCACAGATGAATAGCTATCGCGAGCAAGCTCACTCCCACAAGGGCTTCGACACTTTTTCGAGTAACCGACATGACCTTCATCACCACCATCAAAACCTTCGCGGCCTTGGGCAGCGGTGTCATTGGCAGCGGCTGGGTGGCGCGCGCGCTGGCTCACGGCCTGGATGTCGTGGCTTGGGACCCGGCGCCGGGAGCGGAAGCCGCGCTGCGCAAACGCGTCGCCAACGCGTGGCCGGCCCTTGAACAAAAAGGCCTAGCTTCGGGCGCCTCCCAGGAACGTCTGCGCTTCGTCGACACCATCGAAGAATGCGTTCGCGACGCCGACTTCATTCAGGAAAGCGCCCCGGAGCGTCTTGACCTCAAGCTAGATCTGCACAGCAAGATCAGCGCGGCGGCCAAGCCTGACGCAATCATTGGTTCCAGCACCTCCGGCCTGCTGCCGTCGGAGTTTTACGAGAGCGCCACGCATCCGGAACGCTGCGTGGTGGGTCATCCGTTCAATCCGGTTTATCTGCTGCCACTGGTGGAAGTGGTCGGCGGCAAAAACACTGCGCCAGAAGCGGTGCAGGCAGCGATTCAGGTCTATGAATCACTCGGCATGCGCCCTCTGCATGTGCGCAAGGAAGTCCCTGGTTTTATTGCGGATCGCTTGCTGGAAGCGCTGTGGCGTGAGGCGCTGCATCTGGTCAACGATGGCGTGGCGACCACAGGCGAAATCGACGACGCTATCCGATTCGGCGCCGGCTTGCGCTGGTCGTTCATGGGCACCTTTCTGACGTACACCCTGGCCGGCGGTAATGCGGGCATGCGCCACTTCATGGCGCAATTCGGCCCGGCGCTGCAGTTGCCGTGGACCTATCTCCCGGCGCCCGAGCTGACCGACAAGTTGATCGATGACGTGGTTGACGGCACCTCGGATCAGCTCGGTAGCCACAGCATTGCGGCGCTGGAGCGGTATCGCGATGACTGCCTGCTGGCGGTGATTGAAGCGGTGAAAACCACCAAGGCCAAGCATGGGATGGCGTTTGAGGACTGATACGCCAGTGCCCTATCGTCTGAACTGGGGCCTTCGCGAGCAAGCTCACTCCTACAGGGGATCGGGAAATACTGTTCTGATGTGCACCCGAAACTTCGCGGTGTGGCGCTTGCCGTCTTCCCGGATAAAGCCGGTACTACATGGGTTCACGCAAGACCTGTGAGAGTGAGCTTGCTCACGAATAGGCCCGTTCAGCTCACCAATATTTCAGCCATGGGAATCCTATGCCAGCGCTTATTAAATTCAAAACCCCGGTCCTCGCCGATTGGGTGGACTACAACGGTCACCTCCGCGATGCCTTTTATTTGCTGATTTTCAGCTTCGCCACAGATGCCTTCATGGACCGAATCGGCCTCGCCAATGACGATCGGGATGCGAGCGGCCACTCGCTGTTTACGCTCGAAGCGCACATCAACTTCCTGCACGAAGTGAAGCTCGGGGAAGTGGTGGAAGTGCGTACGCAAATCATCGGACACGACCGCAAGCGGGTGCAGCTTTATCACGGGCTTTACAAAGCAGAAGGGGATGTCGAGTTGGCAGCGAGCGAGCAGATGCTGCTGCATGTGGATCTGGCCGCCGGGCCGAAGTCGGCGCCATTCAGCGAAGTGTCGCTGCAGGCATTGCGCGTGCTGAGCGAAGCCCAGCATGACCAGCCTGGGCCAAGGTATGTTGGGCGAGTGATTGGACTGCCGTAACAACCTTCGCGAATCACAGCCACAAAAAAGCCCGCATCGCTGCGGGCTTCTTCATTGCTGCAAATCGATCAGAAAACGATCAGTTCACTTTGGCGTTCAGCTCGCCTTTGGCATAACGCTCGAACATCTTCTCCAGGGAGATCGGCTTGATCTTGGAGGCGTTGCCGGCGGTGCCGAATGCTTCGTAACGGGCGATGCACACGTCGCGCATGGCCGATACAGTTTTTGCCAGGTACTTGCGTGGGTCGAACTCGCTCGGGTTTTTCGCCATGAACTCGCGGATGGCACCGGTGGACGCCAGACGCAGGTCTGTGTCGATGTTGACCTTGCGCACGCCGTGCTTGATGCCTTCAACAATTTCTTCGACCGGCACGCCGTAGGTTTCTTTGATGTCGCCGCCGAACTCGTTGATGATTTTCAACCATTCCTGTGGAACGGAAGAAGAACCGTGCATCACCAGGTGGGTGTTCGGAATGCGCTTGTGGATTTCCTTGATGCGCTCGATCGCCAGAATGTCGCCGGTAGGCGGCTTGGTAAACTTGTAAGCGCCGTGGCTGGTGCCAATGGCGATGGCCAAGGCATCGACCTGGGTTTTCTTGACGAAGTCCGCTGCTTCTTCCGGGTCGGTCAGCATCTGGCTGTGATCCAGCATGCCTTCTGCGCCGACGCCGTCTTCTTCACCGGCCATACCGGTTTCCAGCGAACCCAGAACGCCCAGCTCACCCTCAACCGAAACGCCGCAGGCGTGAGCCATGGCGACGGTTTCCTGCGTCACGCGAACGTTGTACTCGTAGTCCGCAGGGCTTTTGCCGTCTTCGCGCAGCGAACCGTCCATCATGACCGAGCTGAAGCCCAGCTGGATGGAACGTTGGCAGATGGCCGGACTGGTGCCGTGGTCCTGGTGCATGACCACCGGGATGTGCGGGAATTCTTCGATTGCCGCCAGGATCAGGTGGCGCAGGAACGGGGCGCCAGCGTATTTGCGCGCACCGGCCGAAGCCTGAACGATCACCGGAGAATCGGTCTTGTCGGCCGCTTCCATAATGGCGCGCATTTGTTCCAGGTTATTCACGTTGAATGCAGGGACGCCGTAACCGAATTCGGCTGCGTGGTCCAACATCTGGCGCATGCTGATAAGTGCCATTGTCTGTCTCTCTCCCGGTGGGGTCGTTAATCGTGCGTGCCGTATTGGCGGCTATTCAAATTATAGGGGTCGATTGCTCAGACATCGCCCCGGTACAGCCTCGCTCGAACTGCTCGGCCCTTTACGGCGCCTTGCAGCCACGACCGATCAAATCGTTGGTAGCGTCCCAGTAGACCAAGCCTTCGCTGCCTTTGTTGTCGAACGCCAGCACGCCGTTACTGTAGAGCGCGCCGGAAGCTCCGGGCGCTGCTTGCAGACGGAATACCTGCTCGCTCTGATTGAGGCGTACATCCACCTCTTTCTTAGCGGCATCGGCGTACTTCCAAAAAATCTCGGCTTTGCTGTCGCAGACCCAATGGGTCCAGGGGGCTGCCGGTTCCGAAGCCTTCATGCTGGCGCAACCGCTCAGCAGCATCAGTGTCGCAAGGGCTAACAAGCCTTTCATTACTACTCCTGGATCGCCTGCATCGCGCGACGGATGTCGATCATGGCAGGGGCAATGCTGTTCCTGTATTCCGGCGCACCGTCAGCTGAGAATCAGTGGTCGACTGAAAATCAGTGACAGGGGACTGGTCCCATGGCAGGCATGAATTCGTATTTTTCCCATACCTCAGGCCCGCCACGCTTGTAAACGATCGGTACGGTTTCCGCCTGCCAGCCCGCCTGATAGCAGCTGACCTGGAGCAGTCCCGGTGCCGCGCTGGACGCCGTCTCCGCTTCAGGCTTGCTTGCGCAGCCGACCAGCAAACCCGCCATGATCAACAGCGGTAATGGCTTGACCATTTCACTCCCCTTCACCTTGGCCGGTCAGGCCTTGGCGCGTTGTTCCAGAACTTCCACAGCCGGCAGAACCTTGCCCTCGACGAACTCGAGGAACGCACCACCGCCTGTAGAGATATAGGAGATTTTGTCGCCTACACCGTATTTGTCGATGGCGGCCAACGTATCGCCGCCGCCTGCGATCGAGAAAGCAGAACTCTCAGCGATTGCATGAGCCAGTGTCTTGGTGCCTTCGCCGAACTGATCGAACTCGAATACGCCGACCGGGCCGTTCCAGAGAATAGTCTTGGAAGATTTCAGCAGTTCGGCGAAGTGCGCAGCTGTTTGAGGACCGATGTCGAGGATCATGTCGTCCTCGGCCACATCGGCGATCAGCTTGACGGTGGCTTCCGCATCGGCGGCGAATTGCTTGGCAACCACCACATCGACCGGCAAAGGCACGCTGACCTTGGCGGCGATGGCTTTGGCGGTCTCAAGCAGGTCAGGCTCGTACAAGGATTTGCCAACCGGATGACCTGCCGCTGCCAGGAAAGTATTGGCGATGCCACCGCCGACGATCAGCTGATTGCACTTCTGGCTCAGGCTGTTGAGCACGTCCAGTTTGGTGGAGACCTTGGAGCCGGCCACGATGGCCGCCATTGGTTGGGCCGGATTGCCAAGGGCCTTGCCCAGCGCGTCCAGTTCGGCTGCCAGCAAAGGACCGGCCGCAGCGATTTTGGCGAACTTGGCCACGCCGTGGGTCGAGCCTTCCGCACGGTGGGCGGTGCCGAAGGCGTCCATCACGAACACATCACACAAAGCGGCGTACTTCTGCGCCAGCTCGTCAGCGTTCTTCTTTTCGCCCTTGTTGAAGCGCACGTTCTCGAACAGCACGATATCGCCCGCCTTGACCTCGACACCGTCCAGGTACTCCGTGACCAGCGGCACTTCACGACCGAGCGCCTTGCTCAGGTAGTCAGCAACCGGCTTGAGGCTGTTCTCGGCGGAAAACTCACCCTCGGTGGGGCGACCCAGGTGCGAGCAGACCATGACGGCTGCGCCTTTCTCCAGCGCCAGCTTGATGGTGGGCAGCGACGCGAGAATGCGGGCATCGCTGGTCACCACGCCGTCTTTGACCGGAACGTTGAGGTCTTCGCGGATCAGTACACGCTTACCTTGCAGATCGAGGTCGGTCATCTTCAACACGGTCATGAGGCATTCCCTGTTTTTACTATTGTTTATGAATGGTGTGCAGGTAGTGATCGGCGACATCCAGCATGCGATTGGCAAAACCCCACTCGTTGTCGAACCAGGCCAGGATGTTCACCAGCCTGGGGCCCGAGACCCGCGTCTGGCTGGCATCAATGATGGCCGAGTGCGGGTCGTGGTTGAAATCGCAACTGGCATGCGGCAATTCGGTATACGCCAGCAGTCCCTTCAGCGGGCCGCGGGTGGCAGCCTCGCGCAGGATGCGGTTGATCTCGACGGCATCGGTATCACGGGCGACCTGCAGCGTGATGTCCAGGCACGAGACGTTCACCGTCGGCACACGAACTGCTTTGGCCTGAATTCGGCCGGCAAGTTCCGGAAGCAGCCGCTCGATGCCGCGCGCCAGACCAGTGGACACCGGGATGATCGACTGAAAAGCCGAACGCGTGCGGCGCAGATCCTCATGATGATAGGCGTCGATCACCGGCTGATCGTTCATCGCCGAGTGAATCGTGGTGATGGTTACGTATTCGAGACCCAACTCGCGGTTCAGCAGGTCGAGCAATGGCACGCTGCAATTGGTGGTGCACGACGCGGCAGACACCAGCCGCTCATCGCCCGTCAGGGCTTCCTGATTGATGCCGTAGACGATGGTGGCGTCAACGTCGGCTTCACTGGCCATGGGCTGGGAGAACAACACCCGTGGCGCACGCGCTGAAAGAAAGCGCTCGCCGTCAGCCCGCGTGTTGTAGACGCCGGAGCATTCGAGCACCAGATCCACGTCGAGGGAGCCCCAGTCGATGCCTTCCGGCGTCGCGCTGCGAAACACTTTGATGACGTGATCGTTGATGTGCAGAAAATCGCCTTCGACCCGCACTTCGCCGGGAAACCGGCCGTGTGTGGAGTCAAAGCGCGTGAGGTATTCGAGACTGGCCATGTCGGCCAGGTCATTGATTGCCACCACTTCAAAGCCCGCCTTCGCACCTCGCTCGCACAGCGCGCGCAGCACGCAGCGGCCAATACGACCGTAACCATTGAGGGCGACTTTATAAGGGCGTGGCTGGAGCATGGGGTTCTCAACATCTTGAGTGGTACAGAGAACCTGCAGGCGCGCGGCTCTCCCGCGATCTGCCAGTTACAGGCAGCAAATCGCAGGACAAGTCACGCGCCTACAAGGGCAACACGATGGCGCTTAGTCTTCCAGCAGCTCTTCAGCCGTGGACAGAACGTTCTCCAGCGTGAAGCCGAACTCTTCGAACAGCAGGTTGGCAGGTGCCGACTCGCCGAAGGTGGTCATGCCGATGACGCGACCTTCCAGGCCCACGTATTTGTACCAGTAGTCGGCGTGAGCAGCTTCGATGGCGATACGCGCGCTGACTTCCAGCGGCAGAACCGACTGCTTGTACTCGGCGCTCTGGGTTTCGAAAACGCTGGTGCATGGCATGGAAACCACACGTACGTTCTTGCCGTCTGCGGTGAGCTTGTCGTATGCCTGAACAGCCAGGCCGACTTCGGAACCCGTGGCGATCAGGATCAGGTCCGGCTCGCCGCTGCAGTCGCGCAGCACGTAACCACCGCGGTTGATGTTTTCCAGCTGCTCGGCATCACGCGCCTGATGTTGCAGGTTCTGACGGGAGAAGATCAGCGCAGACGGGCCGTCATCACGTTCAATGGCGTGTTTCCAGGCGATGGCGGATTCCACGGCATCGGCCGGGCGCCAGCAGTCCAGGTTCGGCGTGGTGCGCAAGCTGGTCAGCTGCTCGATCGGCTGGTGAGTCGGGCCGTCTTCGCCCAGACCGATGGAGTCGTGGGTGAACACATAGATGATGCGTTTCTTCATCAACGAAGACATGCGCACGGCGTTGCGGGCGTATTCCATGAAGATCAGGAAGGTCGCGCCGTACGGCACGAAGCCGCCGTGCAGGGCGATACCGTTCATGATGGCGCCCATGCCGAACTCACGAACACCATAGTGCAGGTAGTTGCCGGTGGCGTCTTCGCCGGTGATGCTGCGGCAACCTTTCCAGATGGTCAGGTTGGAACCTGCCAGGTCAGCCGAGCCGCCGAGGAACTCAGGCAGCAGCGGACCGAAGGCGCTCAACGCGTTCTGGCTGGCCTTGCGGCTGGCGATGGTTTCGCCCTTGGCGTTGACTTCAGCGACGTACGCGGCGGATTTCTCGGCGAAGTCAGCAGGCAATTCACCGCTCATGCGGCGGATCAGCTCGTTGGCTTCGGTCGGGAAGGCAGCGGAATAGGCAGCAAAGCGCTGATCCCATTCGGCTTCGGCGGCCAGGCCTTTTTCCTTGGCGTTCCACTCGCTGTAGATGTCGGCCGGGATTTCGAATGGGCCATGAGTCCACTTCAACGCAGCGCGGGTCAGGGCGATTTCTTCGGCGCCCAGCGGAGCGCCGTGGCAGTCTTCCTTGCCCTGCTTGTTCGGCGAACCGAAACCAATGGTGGTCTTGCAGCAGATCAGTGTCGGCTTGTCGCTCTTGTGAGCGGTGTCGATGGCGGTTTTGATCTCGTCGGCGTCATGGCCGTCGACGTTACGGATGACCAGCCAGCCGTAGGACTCGAAGCGCTTCGGGGTGTCGTCGGTGAACCAGCCTTCGACTTCGCCGTCGATGGAAATCCCGTTGTCGTCGTAGAACGCGACCAGCTTGTTCAGGCGCAGCGTACCGGCCAGGGAAGCGACTTCGTGGGAGATGCCTTCCATCATGCAGCCATCACCCATGAACACGTAGGTGTGGTGGTTGACGATGTTGTGGCCTGGACGGTTGAACTGGGCAGCCAGCGTTTTCTCGGCAACCGCAAAACCGACGGCGTTGGCGAAACCCTGACCCAGTGGGCCGGTGGTGGTCTCAACCCCCGGGGTGTAGCCGTATTCCGGATGGCCCGGCGTGCGGCTGTGCAGCTGACGGAAGTTTTTCAAGTCGTCGATGGACAGGTCGTAACCGGTCAGGTGCAGCAGCGAGTAGATCAGCATCGAGCCGTGACCGTTGGACAGGATGAACCGGTCGCGGTCAGCAAACATGGGATTGGCTGGGTTGTGCTTCAGATAATCGCGCCAAAGCACTTCAGCGATATCCGCCATGCCCATCGGGGCACCCGGGTGGCCGCTATTGGCCTTTTGCACGGCATCCATGCTGAGGGCACGAATGGCATTGGCTCGCTCACGACGGCTTGGCATCGCTGATCTCCTGGGGCAGATAAAAGTGGGACCGGAAAAAGGCGGCCATTTTCCCTCAGGCACCCTCCGGGGGCAATGACAGATCACACACCATCGGTGTTTTCCTCTGCCGCTGACGTGTTTTCGTACACCGCACCCAACAGGCGACGGCAAACGGCAGAATCACGGCGCCGGGGTGCCGCCACTGATCGAGCAATATCAAAACTTTTTGATATTGCCCTTGCGACAGCCCCGGTCGATAACTAGACTGCCTGCCTTATGAATCTTCGCGTGCCTGCCATTAGCCATGATGAATGCGACGAGCTGGCTGCCCTGTGCAAAGCCGGCGGCGATCCGCTGCGGCTGAATGTCTTGCGCGCGCTGTCGAACGATTCCTTCGGCGTACTGGAGCTGGCGCAGATTTTTGCGATCGGTCAGTCTGGCATGAGCCACCACCTCAAGGTCTTGGCTCAGGCAGACCTGGTGGCGACGCGGCGTGAAGGCAACGCGATCTTCTATCGACGCGCCCTGCCCCACACCGAACACACCGGCGGCAAGCTGCACGCAGCGCTGCTTGAAGAAGCCGATAACCTGCGCCTGCCCGATGATGTACAGACCCGGATCGGGCTGGTGCATCGCCAGCGGGCCAATGCCAGTCAGGATTTCTTCGCACGCACTGCCGAGAAATTTCGGGCCCAGCAGGACCTGATCGCAGGACTGCCGCAGTACCGCGACAGCCTGCTGTCGTTACTGGACAAGCTGAGCTTCCCCGCCGATGCCACGGCGATAGAAGTGGGGCCGGGCGATGGCGGTTTTCTGCCGGATCTGGCGCGGCGTTTCCGACAGGTGACGGGCCTGGACAACAGCCCGGAAATGCTCGATCTGGCGCGCAAGATCTGCACGCAGAAGTCGCTGGTTAACGTCGAGCTGAAACTGGCCGATGCACTGACCAACGCTAATATCTCCGGCAACTGCGTGGTCTTGAATATGGTGCTGCACCATTTCGCCGCGCCCGCCGAAGCGCTCAAACATTTGGCCAACCTGTTGCAACCGGGCGGTAGCCTGCTGGTGACAGAGTTGTGCAGTCATGACCAGAGCTGGGCCAAGGAGGCCTGTGGCGATCTCTGGTTAGGCTTCGAACAGGAAGATCTGGCCCGTTGGGCCATCGCTGCGGGGCTGGTCCCCGGGGAAAGCCTGTACATAGGCTTACGTAATGGTTTCCAGATCCAGGTGCGCCATTTTCAGCGACCGGCTGGCAACACTCACCATCGGTACTAATCAGGAAAACCGTCGAGATGAGCGAATACTCCCTTTTCACCTCCGAGTCCGTGTCTGAAGGACATCCGGACAAAATCGCCGACCAGATCTCCGATGCGGTGCTGGACGCCATCATTGCCCAGGACAAGCAGGCGCGCGTCGCCGTGGAAACCCTGGTCAAGACCGGTGTGGCCATTGTTGCCGGCGAAGTCACCACGACCGCGTGGGTCGACCTGGAGCAGATCGTTCGTGACGTGATCTGCGAGATCGGCTACACCAGCTCCAACGTCGGTTTTGACGGTGCGACCTGCAGCGTGATGAACATCATCGGCAAGCAGTCCCCTGACATCAACCAGGGCGTCGACCGCGCAAAACCTGAAGATCAGGGCGCTGGCGACCAGGGCCTGATGTTCGGCTACGCCAGCAACGAAACCGCCGAGCTGATGCCTGCGCCGATCGCGTTCTCGCACCAGTTGGTGCACCGCCAGGCCGAAGCCCGTAAATCCGGCCTGCTGCCGTGGTTGCGCCCGGACGCGAAATCCCAGGTCACGTGCCGCTATGAAAACGGCATCGTGGTGGGCATCGACGCCGTTGTGCTGTCGACCCAGCACAACCCGGAAGTGTCGTACAAAGATCTGCGCGAAGGCGTGATGGAGCTGATCGTCAAGCACGTGCTGCCTGCCGAACTGCTGCACAAGGACACTCAGTTCCACATCAACCCGACTGGCCAGTTCATCATCGGCGGCCCGGTGGGTGACTGCGGTCTGACCGGTCGTAAGATCATCGTCGACAGCTACGGCGGCATGGCCCGTCACGGCGGCGGCGCGTTCTCCGGTAAAGATCCATCGAAGGTCGACCGCTCGGCTGCGTACGCTGGCCGTTATGTCGCCAAGAACATCGTCGCCGCCGGTCTGGCCGAGCGCTGCGAGATTCAGGTGTCCTACGCCATTGGCGTTGCACAGCCTACGTCGATCTCGCTGAACACCTTCGGCACCGGCAAAATCAGCGACGACAAGATCGTCCAGCTGGTCCGCGAGCACTTCGACCTGCGTCCGTACGCGATCACGACCATGCTCGACCTGCTGCACCCGATGTACCAAGAAACCGCAGCCTACGGCCACTTCGGCCGGACGCCGCAAACCAAGACCGTGGGCGACGACACGTTCACCACGTTCACCTGGGAAAAAACCGACCGCGCCGACGCCTTGCGCGCTGCTGCCGGTTTGTAATACCCGCCGGGTGCATTGCGCTTAGCGGCATCCGGTAAAAATAAAAGCCCCTGGCGATGTGAGTCGTCAGGGGCTTTTTGCATTCGGGCTGCGGAAACAATCACACCCTACGCGCCACCAGCAAAAACGACGCCGCACTCGCCAACAACCCCGCACACACCCGGTTAAACACCCGCTTGCCACTGGGCTTCGCAAACAGCCGACGCGCATGCACGCCCATCCAGCAGTACAGCCCGATAGCGATACATTCCAACGCCAGAAACATCGCGCCCAATTGTGCGAATTGAGTAGTGACCACGGCGGTACGGTCGACGAATTGCGGCAGAAACGCCGTGAACAACAGAATGGCTTTGGGATTGCCGATGGCGACCAGAAATTCTTGGCGCGCCAGCTTCGTCACTCCAACGCGCGCGCCCGCTTCAATATCGTGGGCCTCCGACGGCGCTCGCCACAGTTGTAACGCCAGATAGAACAGATACGCCGCCCCTACAATCTTGATCGTATGAAACAGCCACTCGGACGTATGCAGCACTGCCGTAAGCCCGGCTGCGGCCAGCGCAATCATGATCGCGAATGCCAGCAGCCGCCCTAGCCCGCCGGTGCAGGCGCGGCCAAATCCATAACGTGAGGCGTTGCTGATGGAGAGCAGGTTGTTCGGGCCCGGCGCCATGTTCAGGGCGAAACAGGCGGGGATGAATACAGCGAGGGTCGACAGGTCCATGGCAATGCCTCTTCCAGTAGCCGGGTGAAACATCATTTTGCACTCGTGGGCGCGCGGCTCAAGGCACAGCTGGGCGGGGAATCAGGGGCTGGCTGTATCGGTGCGAGACAAACGCGGTAACCACGGCGCGATGAAACGCCCATCGGGAAAACCTAGCCTTGCAGTCCCTCCCCCGGCAAGGACGCTCCGATGCTGCTCTCCCTTCGCGCACTGGTCCTCTGTGCACTGCCTCTTCTGGCCATCAATGCAAACGCGCAAACATGCCCCGACTGGCCACCGGCCAAAGCCCGAAGCGAGATCCTGGCGCTGCAAAGCCAGATCACCCAATGGGACGACAGCTACCACCGCCAAGGTATTTCTCTGGTGGCCGATGAGCTTTACGACCAATCCGTTCAGCGCCTCGCCGATCTGCGCAGTTGTTTCGCCGCCACGTCGGCGGCGCCCTCCAATCCGCTGAAAACCGCTCGCGGTCCTGTCGCACATCCCATCCCGCACACCGGCCTGACAAAATTGCCGGGCGAGGCCGCCGTTCAGGCGTGGCTTGAAGACCGAAGCGATCTGTGGATTCAGCCAAAAGTGGACGGCGTGGCCGTCACGCTGGTTTACGTCGACGGCAAACTGGTGAGTGCCATCAGCCGGGGCGACGGCGTTTTCGGCCAGGACTGGACGGGGCATGCCCACCAGATCGAGGCGACTCCTCGCCATCTCGCGTGGGAAAAGACCGTGATCCTCCAGGGCGAGCTGTATTGGAAGCTGACAGATCACGTTCAGGCGGACGCCGGCAGTCTGAACGCTCGCAGCAAAGTGGCCGGCTTGTTGGCGCGTCACGCGATCAGCGAGGAGGAAGGCGCGCAGATCGGCTTGTTCGTCTGGGACTGGCCGGAAGGTCCGACGGGGATGACCGAGCGACTGGCCGGCTTGAGAGCCATGGGTTTCGAGGACAGCGCACGCTTCAGTGAGCCGTTGGAGGGTTTCACTCAGGCAAAGAACTGGCGAGAGCACTGGTACCGTTCGCCGCTGCCGTTTGCCACCGATGGCGTGGTCATCCGGCAGGGCGAGCGCCCATCGGCCGAGCGCTGGCAAGCGAAAGCCCCCTACTGGATCGCGGCATGGAAGTACCCGTTCGCACAGGCGCTGGCCGAGGTGCGCAAGGTTCATTTCAATATCGGGCGCAGCGGCAAGATCACGCCCGTGCTGGACATAGAACCGGTGCGTCTGGATGACCGAATGATCGCCCGCATCAGCGTCGGTTCGCTGAAGCGCTGGCAGGAAATGGACATTCGGCCCGGCGATCAGGTCGGGATCAGCCTCGCCGGGCTGACGATCCCGCGTCTGGATGAGGTGGTGTCGCGCAGCGTTGAGCGCGCTCCGCTGAATATTCCGAGAGCGGAGGATTTCCATCCACTGAGTTGCTGGCAGCCCATCGAGGGCTGCGAAAGCCAGTTCCGTGAACGACTTAAATGGCTGAGCGGGAAGAAGGGCGTGGCGCTCAGCGGCGTAGGACCGGGCACGTGGGACAAGTTGATTCAGGCCGGGCAATTGAACGGTTTGCTGGACTGGATGACCCTCGACGGTGCACAGCTTGCTAACATTCCCGGCCTGGGCGAGCGCAGCAGCGCTAAACTGCTGGCAAGTTTCCAGGCCGCGCGTGAGAAGCCGTTTGTTGTCTGGCTTAAAGCCATCGGTTTGCCTCCGGCCACGGGCGTTGATCTGGGTGATTCCTGGGCGGCGCTGGCCTCGCGCAGCGTCAAGGACTGGCAGGCCGAGCTCGGAATCGGCTCGGGCCGTGCGAAGCAGCTACATGCATTTTTTCAAGACCCGCAGGTGCAGGCGTTAAGTCGCCAACTGCGGGACGAAGGCGTAGATGGTTTTTAGTATTTTTAGGGCCGCATGATTGCGTCGAGCGTGCGGCTATTTGTGTTCAAGGAGTATTCATGAAATTCCTGTCATCCCTTTTTGCATTCACCGCGTGCGGGTTTCTGGCCGCGCCCGTGTTTGCGGCCGACCAAGCGCCGGAGCCGTCCGGATGCGCCGCGAAGCGTCAGGACATCAGCACTCAGATAGAAAACGCCAAGGCCGCAGGCAATATCAATCAACAGGCCGGGCTGCAAAAAGCCTTGAGCGAGTTGAACGCCAACTGCAACGACGTCGACTTGGTCAAGCAGCAGGAGCAAAAGGTGCTGGATGCCAAGCGCGAAGTCAGCCGTCGCCAGGCGGACCTGAACAAGGCCATGAGCAAGGGCGATCCGGAGAAAATCGACAAGCGTAAAGACAAGCTGGCCGAATCGCGCAAAGAACTGCAGGACGAGCAGGAAAAGCTGGAGAAGGTGCAGCCCGACGAGGATGACGAGTAAGCACGTGGGCTCGCTTTAGTCTTAATCTGTAGGAGTGAGCGGGGTGGCGCTCCACCTCGCTCGCGAAGACGGCATTTCCGCCGATGAAGATTTGGCGGATGTACTGGCCTCTTCGTGAGCAAGCTCACTCCCACACGGTCTCTTTCGCGGCAAGATCTCAGGGTGTCAGAGCTACGGTTGAGCCATCAAACTGAAACGCCAAACAGCGCGATCACCAACCCCAACCCGACGATCCAGGCCAGCGAGCGCAACGTCGCGAGATCCGCCAGATAGAAAATGATGTAGAGCAGGCGACTTGTCACGAACAGCACGGCGAGCACGTCGATCGTCACCAACTGCGCCACGCCGGCAACGTGGGCAATGATCACGCCAGCGGCAAACCCTGGAATCGCTTCAAAACTATTGAGCTGCGCGTTGTGGGCGCGCCGCGGGAGACCTTCGAGGCGGTCGAGAAAGTCCCGGGGATCATGATTGTGCCGTGCACCGAATTTGCCGCTGCTGAACTTGGCAATGCCAGCGCACCCTATCGGCAAGAGAATCACGATCAACACGCACCAAAAAGCAACGGTCATAACCACATCCTTTTTTAGAATTTGAGCTTCATTAGAACGATGCCCCTCTACAGCCTAAGAACTGCAGCCTGGCGAAAGGTTCTTTCAGGTCCTGCATGCCTGAAAGCGTTACAGGAATCACACGCCTCCAGTGGGCCATCGTGCCCCCATAGTGGGACCGGCTTTAGCCGGGAAGGCGTCACCCGCCACACCGCAAATTTGATGCGCACACACCGGCCCCCTTCCCGGCTAAAGCCGGTCCCACTAAACATCGCATTCAGTCAGTAAAACGAGCGTAACGCCGCACTGATTATTCGCCATTACTGCCACAGCCATCCCGATTGGCTAAGATGCCAGCCACCCAGCCGACGTCGGCTGTATCTCGTTGCCCAGGAGCCTGCATGTCCAGCGAAGAAGACGCCACCCTCAGTGGCGCAGCGCCGATGATTCCCGATCAGCGTCGGGAGTTGATGCTGCGTCAGTTGCGCAAGCATCAGGTGCTGAGCGTGCATCAGCTCATGGAAATGTTCGACTGCTCACACATGACCGTTCGCCGCGACATCGCGCTGCTTGAGCAAAGTGGCCGCGCCTATTCGGTGACCGGCGGGGTGCGCATCGCCAGCCAGGTTCACAGCGAGCCCAGTCACCAGTCCAAAGCAGTGGTAGAGCTGCCGCATAAACAGGCGATGGCGAAGCTGGCCGCCAGCCTGCTGCACCCGGAAATGACCGTGTACCTGGACGCCGGCACCAGCACGCTGGAAATCGTCCCGCACATCGTCGCGCTGGCGGGCATGACGGTGGTGACCAACGACTTCGGCGTGGTCAACGCCCTCGCCGATGCGACCCATGTGGATGTGATTCATACGGGCGGGCTGCTGGATCATCCGAACCGATCCTGTGTCGGCGGGCTGGCCGCCGCAACCTTGCGGCAATTGGCAACCGACGTGGCGTTCATGTCCACCAGCTCGTGGGACCTGCAGCGCGGCACGACCACGCCTTCCGCGCTGAAGGTTGAGGTCAAGCAAGCGGCCATGCAGTCCGCGTCACGCACGGTGCTCCTGACGACCAGCACGAAATACGGCACCTTTGGCATGTACAAGGTCGCGGGCCTGGAGCAATTCGACACGATCATCAGCGATGACCGCCTCGCCCACGGTGCTGCGGACAGCATCCGCGCCCTGGGTGTTGAGTTGATGTTGGCGTCAGTGGGTAAGGTCGTGCTCTCCTGAGGCTGACATCCCTGGTGTGGGAGTGAGCTTGCTCGCGAAGCGGTCTTTCAGCCGCTGAAGATGCGGTGGATGCTCCTGCTGCTTCGCGAGCAAGCTCGCTTGTATGGTTAGACTTGAAGGGGTGGTGGGACGAACAGTTCGCATCTGACTGCTGCAAC
>NZ_JBWKVD010000030.1:0-20621 GCF_059421525.1 Pseudomonas sp. GW821-FHT02H06 | reverse complement strand
GCAAGCACCCTTGGTTACTTGGGGTGCTTTTCCAAGTAACTCGCCGAAGGCGAAACAGTCTGCCCCCAGGCAGACGCTTTTGATCTTGATCCTGGAAAAAGGCCAGTCGCCTAGACCACTTCCGCCCGATAGGGCAAATCCGGCCCCTCCCGTGTACAGGTCACCGCCGCCGCCGCCACCGCAAACTCCAGCATCTTCGTCAGCGTCTCCCGATCTACGCCCGCCAAAGCAGCTGGCGCATCCAGACCCCGCTCCGTCAGAAACGCAATCAGCGCCGCCTGAAACGTATCACCGGCACCCACCGTATCCACCGTCTCCACCTTGCGCGCCGCCACCGACCACGTACCCAGCGCCCGCGTAAATATCGTCGCGCCCTCACGCCCGCGGGTCATGATCACCCACTGGCAATTGTCCTTCAGCCAGCCCTCGGCCACCGCCGCCGCGTCCTTCTGCGGATACAACAGCTCCAGGTCCTCATCACTGACCTTGATGATGTGCGCGTGCTCGGCAAACTTCGCCACCTGACCGCGCCACAGCTCGATGCTCGGCGCCGGATTCAGCCGCACGTTGGGATCGAAGGTAATCAGCCGCTTGCCGCTTTCCCGCCGAACCAGCATCAGCAGCGCGTCGGCGATCGGCTGCACCACCAGCGAAAACGAACCCACGTGCAGGCCCCGCACGCTGTCGTCCAGCGTCGGCAGACTCTCAACGCTCAGCATCCGGTCGGCGCAGCCTTCGCCGCGAAAACTGTACTGCGGCGAACCGTCGGCACCCACGGCGACCATCGACAGCGTAGTCGGCGCGTCGATGTGCACGAGAAAGTCATCGCGCACGCCTTCTTCCGCCAGCACCTTCAACAGGCGCTTGCCCAAGTAATCGCTGGAGATGCCGGCGAAGAACCCGGCATCGATGCCCAGCCGGCGCAGCCCCACGGCGACGTTGAACGGCGAACCGCCGGCGATGGCTTGATAACCCACTTTGTTTCTTTGTCCGCTGTCTGGCTGACAGAAAAAGTCGAACAGTGCTTCGCCACAGACCAGATACATAGTTGCTCCATAAAGGCCGACGGGGCTGTCCGTCAGAGGCCCTGCAATTGAGTGCGATAGTGCTGATAAACCGCCTGATACGCCGTAACGTGTTCGGCAACCGGCCGGGTTTCGCTGGCCGGATCGAGGCTGACGCAACGCTCGGTCAGCGCCTGCAGCGATTCGCCGTCGCCGACACCCCCGGCATCGGCGTGGGAATGACACCACGCCGCCTGAATTGCTGCGCCCAGTGCCGCCGCTTCGGTGCCGGTGGTGCAGATGACCGGCGTGTCCATGATGTCGGCGACGATCTGCCGCCAGATCGCGCTTTTAGCGCCGCCGCCGATCAGGCGGATGTTATCGCTTTTAATGCCGCTGTCACGCAACAGGTCCAGACCGTAGCGCAGCCCGAAGGTGGTGCCCTCGACCACCGCGCGGCACAGGTTGGCCTGGGTCAGGTTGGTGCTGTCCAGCCCGAGAATGCTGCCGGTGGCGTGGGGCAGGGCGGGCACGCGTTCGCCGTTGAGGAACGGCAGCACGAGCACACCCTGGGCGCCAATCGGTGAGGAGGCGACCGCCGCGTTGAAGGCGCCGATGTCCAGCGCGAACAGCTCGCGGATGGCACTGGTGGCGTTGGTCAGGTTCATGGTGCAGATCAGCGGCAGCCAGCCGCCCGACGAGGAACAGAAGGTCGCCACTGACGGCTGCGCACTGACGTTGCCGGCGTCGGCAAAGGCGTAGACCGTGCCCGATGAACCCAGGCTCATGGTGATCGAGCCCGGTGCGATATTGCCGGTGCCGATGGCGCCCATCATATTGTCGCCGCCGCCGCTGGAGACGATGGCCTTCGGGTTGAGGCCCAGCCGCTGGGCGATGGCAGGAAGAATCGTGCCCACCGGCTGGTGCGCCTCGATCAGTTCCGGGAGCGCCCTGACCAGCCGGCCACTGGCGTCGATGTGCTCAAGGATGTCCAGGTCCCATTCGCGGGTGCGCACATTGAAATAACCGGTACCGGATGCATCGCCGAACTCGCTGCAGCTGCGGCCGGTCAGCCAGTAATTGAGGTAGTCGTGGGGCAGCAGGATCTTGTCGATGCGGGCGAACAGTTCGGGGAACTGCTCTTTGCTCCACAGCAGTTTGGAGACCGTATAGCCCGGCGCGATGGCAATACCCAGGCGCTCCAGCGAACCGGCTTCACCGCCCAGATACGCCAGCAGGCGATCGTTTTCCGGGGTGGATTCGGTGTCGCACCATAGCTTGGCCGGGCGCAGCACCCGGCCTGAGTCATCGAGCATGACCAGACCATGTTGCTGCCCGGACACGCCGATGGCCTGGATGTTGGCACCGGACACCCCGGCCTGCTGCAACGCCGCCGCCGTCGCCTGCTCGAACGCATCGAGCCATTCCTGCACATCCTGTTCGCGGCGACCGTTGGCGCCGCTGATCATGTGGTGCGCACCCGAGCCTTCGCCCAGAACCTTGCCGCTGACCGCATCCAGAACAATCGCCTTGGTGCCTTGGGTGCCGCAATCGATGCCGAGAAACATGCCCACCTCTTTAGCTATGAAGCTCAGACGGCTTTCGCCAACAGGTTTTCCAGGGTTTTGCTGACGCCCAGTTCTTTCAGGCTGTTCAGGTTGTGCTCGAACGATGCCACGAACTCGGCGGACTGGGGAATCGCCGCGCCGAAGATTTCTTCCACTTCAAGCAGCCGCTGAGTGACCAGCACGTCATCGGCCACCAGCGCCTTGCAGAAGTCCGCGCGTGGGTCGACCACGGTGTAGGGCACGCCGTTCTCGCCGGTGAAATCGCCCGTGCGGTTGCCCTGCAGGTACAGCGCCCAGGCCGCGACCACCAGCGAGGCTCGGTCCATGTTGCCGCCGTCGAGGATCAAACGGTTGATGGTCGGCACGGTGAATTTCGGAAATTTCGACGAGCCGTCGGAGCACACCCGCTCCAACTGATCGGCGATGGCCTGATTGGAAAAGCGGTCGATCAGGGTCTGTTTGTACTCGGTCAAATCGATGCCCGGCACCGGCGCCAGTTGCGGGGTGACGTCCAGATCCATGTAGGTGCGGATGTAGTCGACGAACAACGGGTCATTCATGGTTTCGTGGACGAAGCGATAGCCCTTCAGCGCGCCCAGATAGGTCAGCGCCAGGTGGCTGCCGTTGAGCAGTTTGATTTTCATTTCTTCGTACGGGGTCACGTCGTCGGTGAACTGCACGCCGACCTTCTCCCAGGCCGGACGGCCGTTGACGAACTTGTCTTCCAGCACCCATTGCACGAAGGGTTCGCAGACCACCGGCCAGGCGTCGTCGATGCCTTTCTGGTCATGCAGCTGCAGGCGGTGGGCGGTGCTGGTCATCGGGGTGATGCGGTCAACCATGGCGTTGGGGAAGCTGACGTTTTCAGCGATCCAGTCGTGCAGCTCCGGGTCGCGCAGTTGGGCGAAGGCCAGCAGCGCCTTGCGGGTCACGGCGCCGTTGTGCGGCAGGTTATCGCACGACATCAGGGTGAACGCCGGTGTACCTTCCGCGCGGCGGCGAGTCAGTGCCGCGCACAGGTAACCGAACACGGTTTTTGGCGTGGCGGGGTGTTCGAGGTCGTACTGGATCTGCGGCAGGTGACTCATGAATTCGCCGGTGCTGTCGTCGATGCAGTAGCCGCCTTCGGTGATGGTCAGCGAGACAATGCGAATGTCGGCGCTGGCGAGTTTGTCGATCAGCGCCAGGTCACTGTCGGTGGACATGAGCATCTGGCTCATGGCGCCGATCACGCGGGTTTCGGTGTCCGGGGTGTCGCCCAGTTCGAACAGCGTGTAGAGGAAGTCCTGGCCCTTCAGCGCTTCGAAGTTGCCGCGGTCTTCTTCGCGCAGGCTGACCCCGCAGATGGCCCAGTCCAGGCCTTCGCCGCTGCCTTCATTGGCGCCGAGGGACATCAGCGCATCGGTGTAAAACGCCTGGTGGGCGCGGTGGAAACCGCCGACGCCGATGTGAGCAATGCCCTGGCGGCGCTCATCGAGGGAGTAGGCGGGGATGGCAATGCCGGCGCCCAGGTTGGAGAGGTTCTGCTTGTTCAGTTTCATGACGGTGTTCCCGAATTCTGTGATGGGCGATGACTCAGGCAGCGGCCTGCAGCGCGCGGCGGATGACCTGGCCCTGGGCGTCGAACAGGTGGCAGTGCGCGCTGTTCAGGTGCAGTTTCAGGGTTTCGCCGTACTGGCTGGCCAGGTCCCCGCGAATACGCATGGTCAGCGGCTCGCCCGAGGTGGTGCGCACGTGGCAGTAGGTGTCGCTGCCCAGGCGTTCGCTGACGTCGGCGATGACGGTCAACTGGCAATCACCCTCGTTGGCCAGCTCCAGATGCTCGGGACGAATGCCCAGCGTTACTGAGTCGCCGACGCTCTGTTGCGCGTTGGTGAAAGGCAGCAGCACTTTCGTCCCGGCGTCCAGGGTGACTTCGCAGGCCGAGGCCTGGACGCCGCTGATGATGCCCTTGAGGAAGCCCATTTTCGGCGTGCCGAGAAAGCCCGCGACGAACAGGTTGGCCGGGTGGTGGTACAGCTCCAGCGGCGAGCCCACCTGTTCAACGCGACCGCCGTTGAGCACGACCACCTTGTCGGCCAGGGTCATGGCTTCGACCTGATCGTGGGTGACGTAGATCATCGTAGCCTGCAGCTCTTTGTGCAGGCGCGACAATTCCAGCCGGGTCTGCACCCGCAGGGCGGCGTCGAGGTTGGACAGGGGTTCATCGAACAGGAAGATTTTCGGGTTGCGCACGATGGCGCGACCGATCGCGACGCGCTGGCGTTGACCGCCCGACAGCTGCTTGGGCTTGCGCTCCAGCAACGGGCCGAGCTCGAGGATACGCGCGGCTTCATCGACCTTTTTCTTGACCTCGGCCTTCGGCGTGCCGGCCAGATCCAGCGCGAACGACAGGTTTTTGCCGACGGTCATGTGCGGGTACAGGGCGTAGGTCTGAAACACCATCGCCAGGTCGCGCTTGGCCGGTGTTACTTGAGTGATCTCGCGGCCATCGAGTTCGATGCTGCCGCTGGTGACGTCTTCAAGGCCCGCGATCAGGCGCAGCAGGGTGGATTTGCCACAGCCCGACGGACCGACGAAGACCACGAATTCGCGGTCTTTCACGTCCAGGTCGATGCCTTTGATGATCTGGTGGCCGTCGAAGCCTTTTTGCAGATTTCTGATTGTCAGGTTAGCCATGATGGGCTCCAGTTTTATTCTTCAAGAATATCGGGCGGTGTGCATCTACCTGCGGGATCGTTCCCACGCTCAGCGTAGGAACCAGCATGTTTCGGTTATTTCACGGCACCAAACGACAGCCCGCGAACCAGTTGTTTCTGGCTGATCCAGCCGAAGATCAGGATCGGTGCGCAGGCCAGGGTCGACACAGCCGACAACTTGGCCCAGAACAAGCCTTCAGGGCTTGAATACGAGGCGATTAGCGCAGTCAGCGGTGCGGCATTCGAGGAGGTCAGGTTCAGCGACCAGAACGCCTCGTTCCAGCACAGGATCAGTGACAGCAGCGCCGTCGAGGCCAGCCCGCCCTTGCAGATCGGGATCAGCACGCGAAAGATTTCCTGACGCGTGGTGGCGCCGTCCAGCCGCGAGGCTTCGAGAATCTCTCCGGGAATGTCCTTGAAGTAGGTGTAAATCATCCACACCACAATCGGCAGGTTGATCAACGTGTAGATCACGATCAGCGCGATGCGCGAATCCAGCAGGCCAAAGGTCTTGGCCAGCAGGTAGATCGGCATCAGCACGCCCACCGGCGGTAGCATCTTGGTGGAGAGCATCCACAGCAGCGTGCCCTTGGTCCGTTTGGTTTCGAAAAACGCCATGGAGTAGGCCGCCGGCACCGCGATCAGCAGGCACAGGATGGTCGCGCTGAAAGAGATCAGGATCGAGTTCCAGGCGAAGTGGAAGTAGTCACTGCGCTCCTGGATGTGCAGGTAGTTTTCCAGGGTCGGCGTGAAAATGAACTGCGGCGGCGTGGCGAACGCGTCGATCTCGGTCTTGAAGCTGGTCAGGACCATCCAGAAGATCGGGAAGAAAATCAGCGCCGCGATCAGCCACGACAAGGTGCCCAGCAGGGCACTTTGCAGGCGACGGGATTGTTTGAGCGTCATCATGGCCTTGCCCTCAAGACTTGTCGGTGAGGTTTTTGCCGATCATCCGTACCAGGATGATTGCGGCAATGTTGGCGATCACGACGGCAATCAAACCGCCTGCTGATGCCATGCCCACGTCGAATTGCAGCAGTGCCTGGTTGTAGATCAGGTACGCCAGATTGGTCGAAGCGAAGCCCGGGCCGCCATTGGTGGTGGTGAAGATTTCGGCAAACACCGAGAGCAGGAAGATCGTTTCGATCATCACCACCACGGCGATCGGGCGCGCCAGGTGCGGCAGGGTCAGGTGCCAGAAGATCGCGATCGGGCCGGCACCATCCAGACGCGCCGCTTCTTTCTGTTCCTGATCCAGGGACTGCATGGCGGTCATCAGAATCAGGATCGCGAAGGGCAGCCACTGCCACGACACAATGATGATGATCGACAGCATCGGGTAATTGGCCAACCAGTCCACCGGCTGGGCGCCGAACAGCTTCCAGACCCAGGCGAGGATGCCGGACACCGGGTGGAAAATCAGGTTCTTCCAGATCAGCGCACTGACCGTCGGCATGATGAAGAACGGCGAAATCAGCAGCACGCGGACGATGCCGCGACCGAGGAATTCACTGGCCTCCAGCAGCGCCGAGATCAGTACGCCGAGGATCACGCTGATGGCCAGCACGCTGCCGACCAGCAACAGCGTGTTCATGGCGCCGGGCAGAAAGCCGGCGTCGGTGACGAAGAATTCGAAGTTCTCCAGCCCGACGAATTCGTTTTCGCCGGGGTTGAGCAGGTTGTAGCGGATCAGCGAAAAGTAGATGGTCATGCCCAGCGGCACGATCATCCACACCAGCAGCAACAGCACCGAGGGGCTGACCAGAAACCAGCCGGGCTTGGTGACGCTGCCTTTGACGGACGACTTATCGTCGGCCGCAGCGGTGCGTGGGGTGAGGGTTGAGGTGTTCATGTCGACTCCGAACCGGGCAAACGCGTGAGCGTGAACGTGGGCGGCAGGCAATCGGCGCCTGCCGCCTTCAAGCAGCGGGTGTCAGCCCTTTTTCGGGTAACCCGCGCGCTTCATTTCACGCTCGGCCACGCTTTGCGCGCTGGTCAATGCCTGATCCACGCTGGAGGTGCCCACCAGTGCCGCCGAGAACTGTTGGCCGACGGAGGTGCCGATCGACTGGAACTCGGGGATGGTCACCAACTGGATGCCCACGTACGGCACCGGCTTGAGGGTCGGCGCTTTCGGCGTGACGGCCTTGAGGGATTCCAGGGTGATATTGGCGAACGGCGCGGCTTGTTTGTAGGCATCGGTGTAGGTCGATGCGCGGGTGCCTGGCGGCACGTTGGACACGCCGTCTTTCTCGGCGACCAGCGCGGCGTACTCTTTGGACGTGGCCCATTCGGTGAAGGCGCGCGCGTCCTTGTCGTTCTTCGCGCTGGTCGGGATCGCCAGTGCCCACGAGTACAGCCATGCCGAGCCCTTGTCGGTCACTTCGTGTGGCGCGTAGGTAAAGCCCACGCTGTCAGCCACTTTGCTCTGGGATTTGTCTGTCACGAACGAGCCGGCGACGCTGGCATCCACCCAGATTGCGCATTTGCCGCTGTTGAACAGCGCGAGGTTTTCGTTGAAACCGTTGCTGGAAGCGCCGGGCGGGCCGTCCTTCTTCATCACGTTGGTGTAGAAGGTCAGCGCGTTCTTCCATTCAGGTTGGTCGAATTGCGGCTTCCATTGTTCGTCGAACCAGCGCGCGCCAAAGGAGTTGGCGATGGTGGTGATCAGCGCCATGTTCTCGCCCCAGCCGGCCTTGCCGCGCAGGCAAATGCCGTACTGTTCCTTGGACTTGTCGGTGAGTTTGTCGGCGAATTCGGAGATCTGCGTCCAGGTCGGACGCTCCGGCATGGTCAGGCCGGCGGCCTTGAACAGGTCTTTGCGGTAGTAGGTGATCGAGCTTTCTGCATAGAACGGCAGGGCGAAGAGTTTGCCATCAACCGACAAGCCATCACGTACCGAAGGAAATACGTCGTCCAGCGCGTAGGACGCAGGCAGATCGTTCATTTCCTTGAGCCAGCCCTTGGCGCCCCAGAGTGAGGCTTCGTACATGCCGATGGTCAGCACGTCGAACTGGCCGCCCTTGGTGGCGATGTCGGTGGTCAGGCGCTGACGCAGCACATTCTCTTCCAGCACGACCCACTTGAGCTTGATGTCCTTGTGCTGTTCTTCGAAGGTCTTGGACAGCCGCTGCATGCGGATCATGTCGCTGTTGTTGACGGTGGCGATGGTGACTTCACCGGCTGTGGCGGTGGTGCAGAGAGACAGGAGGGTCAGACAGGTACCGGCAAGGAGAACGTTTGCAGAGGTCTTCATTTATCACTCCTCTTCTGCGTCAATGCTGACGTCAGAAGCTTGGTTATTGTTTTTGTTTCTTCCGGAGGCCAGGAAGAATGTCAGTTGATTACAGCCTTGTACGCGCTGGTTGACAAATCCTGCGGCGCACTTGAACTGATACTTTTTTGCACCGGGAATTCAGCCGGCCACGTCGTAGAACTGCGCCCGCGCATGGTGCGGGGCAGTTCCAGCGTAGTTGAAGGGTGCGAACGGGTAACGAATCAGTACAGGTTTTGTTCGGTCAGGCGCTGTACGGCGAGGCGGCGATAGTGGGAGGGAGTCATCCCTTTGAGCTTCTGGAAGCGCCGATTGAAGTTGGAGATGTTATTGAAACCCGACTCGAAGCAGACATCCGTCACCGGCCGGTCGCCGTCGGCGAGCAGTTCGCAGGACTTGCTGATGCGCAGGCGATTGACGAATTCGACGAAGCAGCGACCGGTCGCCTGCTTGAACACCCGAGAAAAGTACGTCGGCTTCATGCCCAGGTACTCTGCCACTTCTTCCAGCGGCAACTCGCGGGCGTAGTGGGTGAAGATATATTCCACGGCCTTGTTGGTGCGCTCCACGGCGTGATCGTCGGACAGCTGCGAGGCGGTGGTGCCCGACAACAGCTGGAAATCATCACTGGCCGCCAGCAATTCCAACAGAATGAAGAAATGCCCCAGGCGGGTCATGCCCGTGGTGTCGGCGATTTTCTGCATCAATTTGGTGGCCTGGCGGAGGGTGCGCTTGCAGCGGAATTCGATGCCGTACCGGGCGCGCTCGAGCAGTGGCGCCAGGGTCTTGAGTTCGGCGAAGACCTGATTGCCGCTTTCAAGCAGCTCTTCGGTGAAATTCACCAGCATGTCGCGCTTGGGCACGACCTCATCTTCTTCGATCTGGCTGATCCAGTTGTGCGGAAGATTGGGGCCGGTGAGGAACAGGGTCTCAGGGTAAAAGTTGCCGATGTAATCACCGACGAAGACCTTGCCGGAACTGGCAACGATCAGGTGCAGCTCGTATTCCTTGTGGAAATGCCAGCGCACCAGCGGGCAGGGGAAACCATGCTCACGGTAGATGATCGACAGGCCATTGTGGTCGTCCATCAGCTCGTAGGAAGGTTCGGTGACTCTTGTTGTTTTGGTCATGCGTGTGCCGGTCTGGAGAGTGGCGTGGGAATAATGTGCACTATTTGCCGGGCGGAATACAGATGCGGGCGTTAAACGAAGACTACCTCAACCCGGCCTTCCTTCCGCGACGTCGGTGCAGGTTTGACCACGATCTGCACGTCACGCCCGAGGCGTGCCAGGCAATCAATCATTTTGGTCTCGCTGATGCCTCTGAACCTGCCGCGAAGCATCTCCGACACCTTGGGCTGCGGCATGCCGAGGATTTCCGCCGCTTGAATCTGGGTTAATTGACGGGTCTTCAGAATGCTGCCGATCTCTGAGGCCAGTTGAGCCTTGACCAGCATCTCCTCCGGGTTGGGGACGCCAATGTCTTTGTAGACATTGCCAGTGCCGCGTTCGATTTCAGTCATGTTTGTGTCCTGTCCAATGGGCTTCGGCAGCCATCAGCCTATTTTTAATGAGAGCAATGTCGGCTTGCGGCGTCTTGATATTTTTTGTCGATTTTTTCTGGAAACAATGCAGCACATACACCGCGTCGCCGAAACGCAATGTGTAAACCGCGCGATAGGTGTTGCCATGAAAATCCTCTACAACCTCAAGCACACCGGCGTGGCCAAAGCCCTTCAGCGGTTTGCAATGGGAATGCTTGCTTCCGGTCTGCGCGAGGTAAAGCGCATATCCCATGGTGTCTTGAACATCGGCAGGCATGGTCATAAGGTCCTTTCGACTGCTGGCCACCCAGAAAAGCGGCTTTTCAAATCCTTTTGTCATTGGGGAATCTATACCTATATGGGTATCTGGTCAAACCCCCGTGCTGGCGACGAGGGTGCGGGCGGTCACTATCGCCAGCTACCCATCCAGGCGCCATTTGAGAACTGTAACCCCATGAAAACCGTCGTGCCGGCGCGATTAATCCCGAGCACGTCCGGCCGTGCCAGTTCACTGGCGGCGCGCAGGCCGGGCTTTAGCCGGGAAGAGGCCAGTCTGAGCACCATTAATTCTGCGGTGTGACGTCCGACGCGTTCCCGACTAAGCCAGTCCCACTAGGTGAGCGCGGTGTTTCAGTAGGACCGGCTTCAGCCGGGAAGAGGCCGGTTTGAGCGCCATCAATCCTGCGGTGTGACGTCCGACGCCTTCCCGGCTAAAAGCCTGCAGTGGGTCATTGGGAAGGTCTTCAGCCAGGGAGGGCGCGAGCAGGATCGCCTCGGGACCACGTTACATACCGTCGCTTAAAAAATTCTCCGCGAAGTGGCGCATGAAAGTTCGATGTGTACTATCCACATCAGTCAACAAAGGGATAGGCTGATGCGGAGCAGGGACATGATCAGAATGGTCGAGGACGATGGTTGGTATGTGGTCGAGGTCAAAGGCAGTCATCGCCAATACAAGCACCCGTTAAAAAAGGGACGCGTCACGGTTCCTCATCCCAAGGATGACCTGCCAAAAGGGACGGTTCACAGCATATTGAAACAGGCCGGCCTCAAATGAATGTCCCAACGCGAATGAGCTCGGAAGGATAAAGCATGAAATTACCCGTCGTTTTACACAAGGATCCCGACTCGGTGTACGGCGTCACCGTGCCTGATATCTCGGGATGTTTTTCCGCTGGCGCGACCATTGGCCAGGCGCTGGACAATGTGAAAGAAGCCCTGGCGCTGCACTTTGAAGGGCTGGTCGCTGATGGCGAGGCGCTGCCGCAGCCGATGGACATCGACGCGCATATCAATAACCCGGACTATCAAGGAGGCGTGTGGGCTGTGGTCGAATTTGACGTGACGCCGTATTTTGGCCGCTCGGTGCGGTTCAATGCGACGCTGCCGGAAGTGCTGCTGGAACGCATCGATGCCCGCGTCAGGAGCGATCAACGTTACCGATCGCGTTCGGGATTCCTGGCAACAGCGGCGTTGCGCGAGCTGCACGAATAAGTCCGCGCAATGCCGCTTAGCTGCGGCGTTGCGAGCACCTTCCGCGAACGCCTCCAGAGAGCCGCCACCCCATGAAAAAAATCCTTGTGATTGGCATTGGCGCGGGCAATCCCGAGCACATCACCGTTCAGGCGATCAAGGCGCTGAATCGCACCCAAGTGTTTTTCATCCTCGACAAGGGCTACGCCAATGACGACCTGCTGGCGTTACGCCGGGACATTTGCGAGCGCTATATCGAGGGGCATGACTATCGTCTGGTGCAGGTGAGCGATCCGAGGCGCAAGGGCGATTCGCCGTCTTACCGCAGCGGGATCGAACACTGGCACGAGCAACGCGCCGTGCTGTTCGAGCAGTTGATTGCCGATGAAGTAAAGGCCGGCCAGACCGGGGCGTTTCTGGTGTGGGGCGACCCGGCGCTGTACGACAGCACGATGCGGATTCTCGACCAGGTGCTCGCCCGGGATCGCGAGTCATTTGACTATGAAGTCATCCCCGGCATCACCAGCGTGCAGGCGCTGGCCGCCGGGCATCGCATCGGCCTGAACCGCATTGGCGAGCCGATCCACATCACCACCGGCCGGGAGCTTGCAGCGGAGCAGGGCGAGCAGATCAGCAACAGCGTGGTGATGCTCGACGCCCATTGCACCTTCGAGCGGTTCGTCGATCAGGATCTGCATATCTATTGGGGCGCTTACCTGGGCACCCCTGACGAGATGCTTATTTCAGGCCCGCTGCATGATGTCAGCGCGCAGATACGTCAGGCGCGTGAAACAGCGCGAGCGCAGAAGGGCTGGATCATGGACACCTACCTGCTGCGCCGCGCCGTCCGCTAGACACAATGCCTCAAGCGTTTCTATTTTTAGCTTCGATCCACTGCGACATGTATTGCGTGCTCTTGTGCTGATGGTGGCGAAGCATGGCGCCGGTGAAGTTGGCCGTGCGATGGGCCTGGAGCGTGTCACGCAACCCGAGGATGCGTTCGATGAGCGCGGCGCAATGGCGATCATGGCCAAAGCGCGCCGGCAGCAGTTGCCAGCCGTCCCGTTGCGCCTGTTGCCAGCGCGCCTGATCGGTGTAGAGGCTGACGGCCGCGTCAGCCAGCCCCCGCGCATCGCAGGCCACGGCTCCGGGAAACGCCAGCTCGCCGTGCATGGCTTCGGCACCGATGGGCGTGGTGACGGTCGGCGTGCCGCAGACCATGGCGTCGATGATCTTGCCCTTGATCCCCGCGCCGAATCGCAATGGTGCAAGGGAAATCCGCGCCGCACCCATCACCTCCAGCGCATCTTCAGCCCAGTTCATGATGTGAAACCCCTGGGCGGCGTTATGCAGCGCTGCGGCCTTGGGCGGCGTATACGCGCCGTACACATGAACCTGAGCGGCGGGCAGCTGCGCGCGAATCAGCGGCCAGACGGTGTTTTTCAGCCACAGCACCGCATCCCAGTTCGGCGCGTGGCGGAAGTTGCCGATGGTGATGAAATGCGCCCGCTCTTCAAAGGAGCGAGCGCCATCTGGCACCTCCCTCACAAGCAGCGGTACCCAATGCAATTGGGCGGCGGGCACTGAAAACCGCTCGGTCAGCAGGCCGATTTCGACATCCGACACCATCAGGCTCAGGTCACTGCGGTGGATGGCGGCGATCTCGCGCTGGGCCAGGTCAGTGGTTGCCATCCGGGTGAACAGCTGATCCCGTGACGACTGAAAATAGTCAGTCAGGTCAGCATCTGGCTTGCCGTCGAGCCGTTCCTTGACCGCCTGATGACGGGCATGGCGCAGGCTCTGCAGGTCGGAACTCTCCAGCAGACGGATGGCGTTCGGGCAGTGTTTTTCCACCCGCCAGCCGAATTGCTCTTCCATCAGGAACTGGTCGAACAACACCACGTCGGGCTGCAGCTCACTGATGAAGGCGTCGAAGCTGCTGTGATTGAGGGCGATGGCGACTTCGGTGATGCCCAATGCGGCGAGATCGGCCTTGTGCTCGCCTTCGGTGGCGGCGCTGGCGAAGGTGATCTGCCAGCCCTGTTCGAGAAAACAGTCGATCAGCTGCATGACATGGCCGCTGGCCGCTGACGATCGCGGCTCTGGCCAGACGTAGCCGATAATCAGCACATGGATCGAGGGGCGCTGCGTCAGATGCTCAGTTGCCAAGGATGCCCTTCACCTTGTCACGCAGCTGGTCGATGGAAAACGGCTTGCCGATATTGTGCATGCCCTCCGGCACATCAACAGAATCCGCGTAGCCACTGGCGAACAGCACCGGGATGTCGGGGCGAATCTCACGTGCCCGATTTGCGAGGTCTTTACCGTTCATGTCGGGCAGGCCCAGGTCGGTCATCATCAGATCGATGGTCTGGTCAGCGTTGTTCAGAAACGCAAGGGCCTCGGCGGCGTCGGCTGCTTCCAGCACGGTGTACTCAAGCTCCTCGAGGACGTCGACAATCAACATCCTGACGATGTTGTCATCTTCGACCACCAGAATCGTGCGGGGTGAATCGGACATGAAAAGTTCCTTAATTAGGCAGGGAGCGCATCGCACGGCATAGGGGATATACAGCGTTTCGCTGCGGGCGCAATTGTGACAAGTTCCGCGACGCAACAACACGATTCAATTGAGTGTAGTGGCTTTTGGATTGCACTCAAATGTACAGTGCGAGCCCGGTTGTTCTCTATCTATTGTCAGAAAATTCAACCTTCTACGTCAGATGCTGGAGTTTTTGCCGCGATTTGCGGCAAACTCCGTCGTTTAGACGAATCCGCCTGAGCCCTTGCGATGATCACCCACTCTGCAGTCGATGAGCAACGTTTCCGCAAACTGTTAAGCCGCAACGTCAGTTTACCTTTGGCCGTCGGTGTACTGAGTGCGGCCTTCTTTGTCATTCTGATTTCCTACTTGTTGTCGGCGATCCAGTGGGTCGAACACACCGACCGGGTGATCAACAATATCAATCGCTCGCTCAAGCTCTCGGTGGACATGGAAACCGGGATGCGCGGCTTCCTGCTGACCGGGGATGAGCGTTTTCTTGACCCCTACGAAGTCGCCAAACCGGCCATCATGAGCGAGCTCCAAGGGCTTGAAGAGCTGGTCGCCGACAACCCGGATCAGGTCGACCGCTTCAAGCGCCTGGCCGCGCTGCAATCATCGTGGAACGAGTTTGCTCAGGAGATGATCACCCTGCGGCGCACCGGCGGCGACTACCAGACGCCGATCAAGGACCGTCGTGGCAAGCGCCTGGCGGACGAGATGCGTGACCAATACGAACTGGCAGCCAACGTTGAGCATCAGCTGCGACTGACACGCAACACCGACGTGACCCACACCACGGTGATGTCGGTCTCCCTGTACATCGCGTTCATTCTGATCGTCAGCGGGATCCTTGCCTGGGTCGGCCGTCGCGACATGACCACGCTGTCCAATACCTACGCCGCGAACCTCAAGGCCCAACAGCTGGACGCGGATCGCTTGTCCCACGTCGCCTGGCTGCGCAACGGTCAGAGCGAACTGGCCGAGCAGGTCATCGGCCAGCTCACCCTCAATCTGCTGGGCCGCAACGTGCTGCATTTCTTCGCCCAATACCTGGGCGCCGTGGTGGCCGCGGTGTACGTGCGCCAGGAGCACGGTGGTCTGGTGCGCGTCGCTTCCTATGGTTTCTCCCGGGAGCAGGAGCAGCACGAGCAGTCGATCTACAGCGGTGAAGGGGTGGTCGGCAAGGCGGCAGAGCAGGATCAGATCATCACCCTGGACAACGTCCCTCAGGACTACTTCAAAGTCACCTCCGGCCTGGGCGAAGGTTCGCCGCGCAGCGTCGTGGTGGTGCCGACCAGCAACGATGACCACGTCAACGGCGTGATCGAACTGGGCTTCCTTCGCGAGCTGACCCCCCGTGACCTGGAGTTTCTCGAACTGGTCGCCGAGAACGTCGGCACCTCCATCGAGGCCGCGCGCTATCGTCAGCGCTTGCAGGAAGTGCTCGCCGAAACCCAGCAGCTCAACGAAGAGCTCCAGGTGCAGCAGGAAGAACTGCGCACCGCCAACGAGGAGCTGGAGGAGCAGTCGCGGATCCTCAAGGAATCCCAGGCCCACCTGGAAACCCAGCAGGCGGAGCTGGAGCAGACCAACGAGCAGTTGGCCGAGCAGGGCAAGGCACTCGCTGACCAGCGTGACGCCCTGGACCGCAATAACGAAGAATTGCACATCGCCCAGATTGAGCTCGAAGCCCGCGCCGACGAGTTGCAGCGCTCCAGCAAATACAAATCCGAATTCCTTGCCAACATGTCCCACGAGCTGCGCACGCCGCTTAACAGCTCGCTGATTCTGGCCAAGCTGCTGGCGGAAAACCCCCAGGACAACCTCTCCGAAGAGCAAGTCAAGTTCGCAGAATCGATCTACTCGGCCGGCAACGATTTACTCAACCTGATCAACGACATTCTGGATATTTCCAAGGTCGAAGCCGGCAAGCTGGACATGCGTCCGGAAAACAGCAGCGTCAGCCGTCTGGTTGACGGCCTGCGCATGACCTTCGAACCGCTTGCGGCCGAGAAGAAGCTGGAATTTTCGGTGGAGATTCAATCCGGCACACCGGTGTCGCTGTACACCGATCGCCAGCGCCTGGAGCAGATCCTCAAGAACCTGCTGTCCAACGCGATCAAGTTCACCGAAAGCGGCGCGGTCAGCCTGACCGTGTCGCGGCAGCCCGGCGAAGGCGTCGCCTTCACCGTTCGAGACTCCGGCATCGGCATCGCCGAGGAGCAGCAGGAAAGCATTTTCGAAGCGTTCCGTCAGGCCGATGGCACCACCAATCGCCGCTACGGCGGCACCGGCCTGGGTCTGTCCATTTCCCGGGATCTGGCGCGCCTGCTTGGCGGCTCGATCAGCGTGACCAGCGCGCCGGGGCAGGGCAGTATTTTCACCCTGGTGCTGCCGGAAGAGTACGTCGAGCAGGAGCCTTCGCAGTACGCCGAGGCACCGGTGATTGCCGTGCAGCCTGCGCCCGTTGTGGCGCGCGTCACCCCACCGACGCCAACTCCCGCCAGGTCTGCACCTCCCGCAGCGCCGATTCCGCGTTTTGCCGATGACCGTGAAAAAGCGCCGTTCAGTAAACGCTGCATTCTGGTGATCGAAGACGAAGTGCGCTTTGCGCAGATCCTCTATGACCTGGCCCATGAGCTGGGCTACAACTGCCTGGTGGCCCACGCCGCCGACGAAGGCTTCGATCTGGCGTCCTCTTTCGTGCCGGATGCGGTCCTGCTGGACATGCGCCTGCCGGACCATTCCGGCCTGACGGTGCTGCAACGCCTGAAGGAGCTGCCGAGCACCCGGCACATCCCGGTGCACGTGATTTCCGTCGAAGACCGTCAGGAAGCCGCGCTACAAATGGGCGCCATCGGCTACGCCGTCAAGCCGACCACCCGCGAGGAACTCAAGGACGTCTTCGCCCGCCTCGAAGCCAAGCTGACGCAGAAGGTCAAACGCATTCTGCTGGTGGAAGACGATGCTTTGCAGCGTGACAGCATCGCGCGTCTGATCGGCGACGACGACATCGAGATCACCGCGGTCGGGTTCGCTCAGGATGCCCTCGACCTGCTGCGCGACAACGCCTACGACTGCATGATCATCGACCTGAAACTGCCGGACATGCTCGGCAACGAGCTGCTCAAGCGCATGTCCACCGACGAGATCTGCGCGTTCCCGCCGGTCATCGTCTACACCGGGCGCAACCTGACCCGTGATGAAGAAGCCGAGCTGCTGAAGTACTCGCGCACCATCATCATCAAAGGTGCGCGTTCGCCGGAGCGCCTGCTCGACGAGGTGACGCTGTTCCTGCACAAGGTCGAGTCGCAGCTGTCGAACGAGCGCCAGAAGATGCTCAAGACCGCGCGCAGTCGCGATCGTGTTTTCGAAGGGCGCAAGATTCTGGTGGTCGACGACGACGTGCGCAACATCTTCGCCCTGACCAGCGCGCTGGAGCACAAGGGCGCGATCGTCGAAGTCGGGCGCAATGGACTGGAAGCGATCGAGAAACTCAATACCGTCGATGACATCGACCTGGTGCTGATGGACGTGATGATGCCGGAAATGGACGGCTACGAAGCCACCATCGAGATCCGCAAGAACCCCCGCTGGCGCAAGCTGCCGATCATTGCCGTGACCGCCAAGGCCATGAAAGATGACCAGGATCGCTGCCTGCAGGCGGGTTCGAATGACTATCTGGCCAAGCCGATCGATCTGGACCGGCTGTTCTCGCTGATTCGCGTGTGGCTGCCGAAGATGGAACGTATCTGAATGGATCGGATCAATTGACCGCCCGTTGCCCGACCATGAGTGTTGCCGATGCCTGAACGAGACGCCGATATCGAGTTGCGCTTGCTGATTGAAGCGATCTACTTGAAGTACAGCTACGATTTCCGCGATTACTCGGGGGCGTCGGTGAAACGACGGGTCACCCACGCGTTGCGTCAGTTTGAACTGAAGACCATTTCCGCGTTGCAGGAGCGCGTGCTGCATGACCCTTCGGCGTTCATGCAGCTGCTGCAGTTCCTGACGATTCCGGTCAGCGAGATGTTCCGCGACCCGACGCACTTCCTGGCCATCCGCGAAGAAGTCGTCCCGTTGCTGAAGACCTACCCGTCGGTGAAAATCTGGATTGCCGGGTGCAGCACCGGGGAGGAGGTCTACTCGATGGCGATCCTGCTGCGCGAGGAAGGGCTGCTTGAACGCACGATCATCTACGCCACTGACATCAATCCCCATTCCCTGGAGAAGGCCAAGCAGGGCATCTTCTCCATGGAAAACATGCGCGGCTACAACGAGAACTACCTGAAGGCTGGCGGCAAGCGGCTGTTTTCCGAGTACTACACTGCGGCCTACGATTACGCGATCTTCGACAAGACCCTGCGTGAGAACGTGACCTTTGCCGACCACAGCCTGGCAACCGACAGCGTGTTCTCCGAGACCCAGTTGATTTCCTGCCGAAACGTGCTGATCTATTTCAACAAGAAGCTGCAGGACCGCGCGTTCGGGCTGTTCCATGAGTCCCTGTGCCACCGCGGCTTCCTCGTGCTGGGCAGCAAGGAAACCCTCGACTTTTCCGGGTACAAAAACCAGTTCGACCCTCTGGTCAAACACGAGCGGATCTACCGCAAATCATGAGAACGTCGTTTCCCGGCAACACCCCGGAGCAACCCGCGCTGCCGGCGGTGGACGCGATTGTGGTCGGCGCATCCGCCGGTGGTGTCGAAGCGCTGCTGAAGATTTTCCGTACGCTGCCCAGAGGCTTTCGCTTGCCGATCCTCGCGGTGCTCCACGTGCCGGACCAGCGTCGCAGTCAGTTGGCCGAGGTTTTTGCCGTGAACCTGGCGATCCCGGTCAAGGAAGCGGACGATAAAGAAACCATCAAGCCCGGCACGCTGTATTTCGCCGGGCCGAGTTATCACCTGTCGATCGAGAAAGATTTCAGTCTGTCCTTGAGTCAGGAGGAACGGGTGCATCATTCGCGCCCGAGCATCGACATCCTGTTCGAATCGGCTGCAGACGCCTATGGTGAACGGCTGGCAGGCGTGTTGCTGACCGGTGCAAACAGCGATGGCGCGCGCGGCACGGCACGAATCAAGGAGTACGGTGGTCTGACCGTGGTCCAGGACCCGGCCCAGGCGCTCGCGCGGGCCATGCCCGAAGCGGCGCTTGCCCTTCATACGCCGGATTTTCTTTTGCCTTTGCCCGACATCGGGTCCTTGCTTGTCGAGCTGGAACGAATTGCATGCTGAGTGAAATCAAAGCCAAACTGCTGATCGTGGATGATCTGCCTGAGAACCTGCTCGCCCTCGAAGCGCTGATCAAGCGCGAGGACCGTCAGGTGTTCAAGGCGTTGTCCGCAGACGAGGCGTTGTCGTTGTTGCTCGAGCACGAGTTTGCGATGGCGATTCTCGACGTGCAGATGCCGGGGATGAACGGCTTCGAACTCGCCGAGCTGATGCGCAGCACCGAGAAGACCAAGAACATTCCCATCGTGTTCGTCAGTGCCGCCGGGCGCGAGCTGAATTACGCGTTCAAGGGCTATGAAAGCGGTGCCGTGGATTTCCTGCACAAGCCCCTCGACATTCATGCGGTGAAGAGCAAGGTCAACGTCTTCGTCGATTTGTATCGCCAGCGCAAGGCCCTGAAGCAGCAGCTCGAAGAGCTCGAACGCAGCCGCGCGGAGCAGGAAGCGCTGATGCGCGAGCTGAAATCGACGCAGAGCGAGCTGGAGCGTGCGATCCGCATGCGCGATGACTTTATGTCGATCGTCTCCCACGAGGTACGGACGCCGCTAAACGGCCTGATTCTCGAAACCCAGCTGCGCAAGTTGCACCTGGCCAAGGACAACGCGTCGGCGTTCACCATGGAAAAGCTCCGGGCCATGGTGGATCGCGATGAGCGGCAGATCCAGAGTCTGATACGGCTGATCGAAGACATGCTCGATGTGTCGCGGATTCGTACGGGCAAGTTGTCGATTCGTACCAGTCCCTTTGATTTGTCGGAGCTGGTGGTCAATCTGGTGGAAAGCTATTCCGCGCAGATCGCCGCCGCCGGCAGTGTGGTGACGCTTCACGCTGACACGCCGGTGATTGGGGTGTGGGATGAGTTTCGCATCGAGCAGGTGGTGGCGAATCTGTTGACCAATGCATTGCGCTACGGGGCGCACAAGCCGATCGAGTTGCGGGTCTACAGCGAGGCTGGCGAGGCGCGGGTGGAGGTGCGCGATCACGGGATCGGGATCAGCGCGGAAAACCAGAAGCGTATTTTTCAGCAGTTCGAGCGGGTCGCGGCCAGTCATGCGGTGGCGGGGCTTGGTCTTGGGTTGTTCATTTCCGATCAGATTGTCAGCGCTCATGGCGGGCGGATCAGTGTCGAGAGCGAGGAAGGGGCGGGGTCGATGTTTCGGGTATCGCTGCCGCTCTGATCAAGATCTTTAAGATCAAGATCACAAGCGTCTGCCTGGGGGCAGACGTTTCGCCTTCGGCGAGTTACTTGGAAAAGCACCCCAAGTAACCAAGGGTGCTTGC
>NZ_JBWKVD010000029.1:0-25646 GCF_059421525.1 Pseudomonas sp. GW821-FHT02H06 | reverse complement strand
ATTCAAGCATCTGAACCGAAGCATTCCTCGCTGCTTACTTCGTCCAACTCTTTGATTATCAAGGAGTTTTCCGTTTCTTCTGCGCCGGAAGTGGGGCGAATTATAGACAGATCCAGAGAGGCGTCAAGCACTTATTTCAACAGACAGAACAATCACTGATATTTGGCGCCTTTGCTGCTTAACAGACTGCTATCCATGGGTTCTTATAGGAGCGTGCGCTTTTTTAACCGCTCTCTATAGGGATCCAGAAAGCAGCCGCTCGCACGGCCATCGGCGTGATACACGATGTCACTGGCATTTGTCTCACTATTGAGCGATGTTTAGCCGGCGCGCCTTGACATGGTGCCGCCCCTCCACATGGACGTGACCGTTGGTGGCAGCATGCGAATTCTGGATAGTCACTGACCGCAACGTGTTGGTCAGGTAAGGATATGAATGAAGTACTTTTTAATGGCACTGGCAGCATTGGCGGTCGCTGGATGCGCAGCGACGTCTAAACCGGTCATGGGTAAACGCGGCATCCACATCAATTGCTCGGGCCTGTCGTCCTCGTGGGAGCAGTGCTATGACATGGCGACCAACTCCTGCGTATCCAAGCAGTATCGTGTGATCGCCAAGTCCGGTGACGGCGCCGAAGACACGGGGGGCTATCCGCTCGGTCTGAATCCGGCCGGCTATACCAGCCGCAGCATGATCATCATCTGCAAGAAGCCGACTAACCCCTAGTCGGCTACCGACAGCGCATCCACCTGCTGACACAGCAGGTCATGGCTGGCGTCCACCACGCGTTGCTGGAGCTCGGGCGTCGCCATCATTCGCGCGACCGTCAGAGCACCAACGCACTGAGCAATGGCTGCCCACGCCAGATCTTCGTCCCCTAGCACTTCAGCCCATGCCTTTTGTAATTCGCACAGCCAGTGCTCGGCGCGCAGGCGAGCCAATCCTTCTGCGCGGGCAATTTCGGCGCCCAATGCAGGAATGACACATCCACCCGCAGGATTCTGTACATGCGCCAGTGTCAGGTAATGCCGTAGACACTGCTTGATTCGGTCCCTGGTCAGCGACTCATCGGCACCGAGTAACGCCAGGCTGCGGGTCAACTCGCGCTCAACCACCGCCTGAAACAACGCATCCTTCGAAGAGAAGTGGCTATAGAAAGCCCCTCCGGTGAGGCCGACGGCTTTCATCAGACTGTCCACCCCCATAGGCGCGAAGCCTTTCTCTTTCACCAGAGCGGCGCTGCTGTCGAGCATGGCGCGCCGGGTTTGCTCTTTATGGTCGACCGAGTAGCGCATTGTTTCCCCCGTTTACTTAAGTAAGTGCCTTGACGCTCTCGCGACCCTAGCATAACGTCCGTTAAGTAAACGATCGTTTAATAAAGGTATCGTGATGACCATTGCATTGAATAACAAGAAGGTCGTTCTGGTTGTGGGTGCAGGCGACGCGACAGGAGGCGCGATTGCCAGACGCTTCGCCCGGGAGGGTTACGTGGCGTGTGTCACTCGCAGGAGCGCCGACAAACTTCAGCCTCTGGTGGACTCGATTCGGCAGAGTGGCGGCGAAGCCCACGGGTTCGCCACGGACGCGCGCAAGGAAGATGACGTGGTGGCGCTGATTGAGCGGATCGAGACTGAGATCGGCCCGATCGAGGCCTTCGTTTTCAATATCGGCGCCAACGTGCCGTGCAGCATTCTTGAAGAGACGGCGCGCAAGTACTTCAAGATTTGGGAGATGGCGTGCTTCTCCGGATTTCTGAACGCCCGGGAGGTCGCCCTTCGTATGGCCAAACGCAAACGCGGCACCCTTCTGTTCACCGGGGCGACTGCAGGTCTACGCGGCGCTGCCCATTTTGCAGCCTTCGCCGGCGCCAAGCACGGGCTACGGGCACTGGCGCAAAGCATGGCCCGTGAACTGGGGCCGATGAACATCCACGTGGCTCATGTGTTGGTGGATGGCGCGATCGACACTGACTTCATCCGCACACAGTTTCCCGAACGTTACGCGCTCAAGGATGAGGACGGCATTCTCGACCCTGAACACATCGCAGAAAATTACTGGTATCTGCACAGCCAGCCCCGGGACGCATGGACGTTCGAGCTGGACCTGCGCCCCTGGAACGAACGCTGGTAAGCCCCTGCGTCAGCGAATCACATGGGCGCACGCCCGCATCTATATAAGAAGAAGGAATGCAACGATGAGCCGAAGCGTGGAGTTTTACTTCGATGTGGGCAGCCCGACCAGTTACCTGGCCTACACCCAGTTGCGGAAGATCTGCGACGAGACGTCAGCGACCCTGATCCATCGGCCCATCTTGCTGGGCGCAGTGTTCAAGGCGACAGGCAATGCGTCGCCCAACGACGTGCCTGCCAAAGCGCGTTACTCCATCAAGGATCTGGCGCGCTTCGCCAAGCGCTATCAGGTTCCCCTCACCTTCAACCCTCACTTCCCGATCAACACGCTCAGCCTGATGCGCGCGTTGACTGCTGCGCAGATGCTCCAGCCACAACGGTTCATTGAATTGCTGGAAATCACTTTCAGGGCGATATGGGTAGAAGCGCTGGACTTGAACGACCCTGGGGTGATGTCAGCGGCCCTCACAAGATCTGGCTTTGATCCGGCAGAAATCCTTGGCTGGGTCAGCAACCCCAGCGTCAAGGGCCAGCTGAAAATCAATACCGAAGAAGCTGTTGCACGAGGCGTGTTTGGCGCCCCGAGCATGTTCGTCGACGACGAGCTCTATTTCGGTCAGGACCGACTCGATTTCGTCCGGGAAGCGCTAACCGAGTAACCGCCTGTAATGCCACCGCCAAACAGGACGGTGGCGTTCAGGGTCAAACCGCCGCTGTCCGACCTTCCAGCCAGGCCAACGCAGCGCCCTCCACGAGTGGACTGAGGCGCTGCCTGACCTGGGCGTGGTATTCGTTCAGCCATTCACGCTCCTCTTGGGTCAGCAGGCCGATGTCCAGGCAGCGCGTGTCTATCGGACAGAGCGTGAGGGTCTCGAACTTGAGAAACTCGCCGAACTCGGTCTTGCCCGCCTCCTGATTGATCACCAGGTTTTCAATGCGCACGCCCCACTGCCCCGGCCGATACGTCCCCGGCTCGATCGACGTGATCATCCCCGGCTGCATCGCGGTTTGCGGCGTGGCGGCGGCTTGATACGCAATCACCTGCGGGCCTTCATGCACGTTCAGGAAATAGCCGACGCCGTGACCGGTGCCGTGCCCGTAATTGACGCCCTCGGCCCAGATCGGGGCGCGAGCGATGGAGTCGAGCAGCGGTGAAAGAATGCCGCGCGGAAAGTGCGCACGGGACAACGCGATGACGCCCTTCAGAACGCGCGTGCAGTCACGTTTCTGTTCAGCGGTCGGCGTGCCGATGGGCACCATGCGGGTGATATCGGTCGTGCCGCCCAGGTATTGACCGCCGGAGTCGATCAGCAGCAAGCCATCCCCTTCGATTTGCGCGTGCTCTTCTTCGGTGGCGCGGTAGTGAGGCATCGCTCCGTTACCGTTGAAGCCGGCAATGGTGGCGAAACTCTGGGACACGTAGCCCGGCCGACGGGCCCGCGCCGCGCTGAGTTTCTCGTCGATGGTCAGCTCGCTGACGGACTCTTTGCCCAGCGCTGAATCCAGCCAGGCGAAGAATTCGCACAGCGCCGCGCCATCCTGCTCCATCGCCTGACGGATGTGCCGGGTATCAGCAGCGCTTTTCTGCGATTTGAACAACGTGGTCGGGTTGAGGCCTTCGACCAACGTCACTTCGCTGTCGAGATAGTCCAGCAGGCCACAGGTGACCCGCGCCGGATCCACCAGCAACCGCGCGTCCTTGGGCACGTTGCGCAGCGCAGTGCCAATGCGGGTGTATTCATGCAGGGTGATGCCGTTTTGCTCCAGGGTGCTGCGCAGTCCGGCGTCGACTTTCTCTGATGCGACAAACAGGTTGATGCTGTTCGGGCCGATCAGGGCGAAGGAGATGAACACCGGGTTGTAGGAAACGTCGGCGCCACGCAGATTAAACAGCCAGGCGATGTCGTCCAGGGTGGCGAGAAAATGCCAATCCGCGCCGCGCTCGGCCATCACCGTGCGCAATCGAGTGAGTTTGTCGGTGCGGCTTTCGGTGGCGTGGGGCGCGGCGTGCTCATAGATTGCCTGGGCCGGCAACGAAGGGCGGTCGTTCCACAACTCCGTCAGAGGGTCGAGGTCGGTGCGAAGGCGCGCGCCTTTTTCGTACAGATTGGCAGCCAGCGTGCGCGAGGACGCCACGGCCAGCACCGCGCCATCCACCGCGACGACGGAATCCGCTTTGGCCTGCTCGGCGAGCCATTCAAGTGGGCCGGTCTGGCCGGGCTGCAGCTTGACCAGTTCGATGCCGCTGCCTGCCAGTTCCTTGCTCGCCTGCTCCCAGTAACGGCTGTCTGCCCAGAGGCCGGCGAAGTTCTGGGTGATGATCAAGGTGCCGACGGAACCGTGGAAGCCGGACAGCCACTGCCGCCCTTGCCAGTAACCCGGCAGATATTCAGAGAGATGAGGGTCGGCCGACGGCACCAGCCAGGCGTCGATGCCCTCACGGCTCATCAGGGCGCGCGCCTGCGCGAGGCGTTGCATCGCCACTCCAGTGGTTTTCGACTGCGTATTCATTGAATCTCCTGGTGACCCGAATTATTTGCGTCGCAGACCCGGATAATGGAGCAGCGATCAAGGCTGAGCAACCGCAGCGCCGCATCCACCCTTGGCCGCAGTAATGACGCGCCGGGGCCACTGCATGGCGCACTGATGAAGTCTTCGGTCATATCAACCACCTCACCCGCGTCGATGTATATATAACCGAACACAGTTCTATCTATAAAGCCGCAACACCGCTGTGATCGCTTAATTACAAACTTACCTCTCACTTGATTAGTTACTCTGCGCACAAGTACGCGTATATGACGGGATTCAATAATCGAGCGCCATAAAACCGTTACCCCCCATCAGCGTCCAGGTTCTGACGTTGGAAAAACGTCTTCCCGGTTATTTTCGATAGCCAAACAGGGGGTCTCCGGCAGTGCCTAAAAAGCGTCGCGCACCACGACAGGGCAGTGATGTTTTATTGACTCTATTTAAAATCAATCACTTACGCACTCCAACGCTCCGCTTATCAAAAAATTAACAGAATGATGGCGAAATAATTTGACAGAAACTCTGCCTCCGCCGATATATAGGCACGTCCAATGTTTTCCTGTTTTTGCAGTGCGGCCCTAGAGCCGTGCGCCGAGAGCATTCCGACTTAATTACCCTGAGACTGCCCAAAAAGTTGACGATTCAAACGGTGTGAAATCAGCGCCGGTGGGCAGTTTTTGGTTCAAAGAAAGTTTTTTTCGAATTACTGAATGTGCTCGGTGGGGCGGTAGCTTTGCCCAACGCTTTTGTCAGCCAGTGCTGAATGAAGTCACCGTTTGAAATGCACGCCTAATTAGTACAACGGCAGGATCTGCAGATTCGGGCGGTAGCGTGCCTGAAGCACAATTCACTCCGCTGCCCTGCACTCCTCACTCTCTACGAGGGCCTGATGCAATGCCTTTATCTTTCGACATGGATGAGCAGCTGGTTCAGCGACTGGCTGACGAAATCGATACCAACGGCTTTGCAAAACTGAACGCGGCCGTGCCTGACACGGACCTGCAGCAGTTGCGGGCCTGGACTGACGAACAGGCGCAGAAACACCAGGGCGAATACTTTGCCTACCACGGTGAAGCGGCACTGAGCGAAAGCCTGCTGGCGAGTTACTGGTCCGACCCGCGTTTCAAGACGCTGCTCGGTCGCCTCTACAAGCATGCAGCCCGCCGCGACGCTGCCAGTGACCGCATTTTCCCGGTGCTGCGCTGCGTGCAGGGCAATCAGGGCAAGCGCGAATCCAACAGTTTCCACTACGACGCCAGCCTGGTGACCGCACTGATCCCGGTGTTCATCCCCAGTGAAGGCGAAGGACGCGGCGATCTGATGCTGTTTCCGAATATCCGCCGAGTGCGCTCATGGGTGGTGTTCAACGTGATCGAGAAGGCCCTGCTGCAGAACAAGATCACCCGCGGCTGGATCATCAAGGGCATGCAGCGCAACTGGCTCAAGCCGTATGTCCTGCGCCTGGAGCCGGGCAGCGTTTATTTCTTCTGGGGTTATCGGAGCCTGCACGCCAACCAGGCCTGCCGACCGGACGTAAAGCGCGCCACCGCCCTCTTCCACTTCGGCGACCCCCATGCAGGCAGCCTGGCCACCCGGTTGATCCTGAAAATCAATCAGGGCCGTGCGCGACGGATGAGTAGCAAGGCAGGCAGCCCGCCGCCGGCATCCACCCCCAATTGATTTCCCTCGAACCTGGCGTTGGCGGCCTGACCTCAGACCGTCGCAACCGCATCACTGCCCAGAAAGCATTTTTCAAAAGCTTTGCATCTGAAATGGAGAATTCGATGATCAACGTCACCAAGACTTACCTGGGCGATATCGACAAGTTCAAGGGCTACGTCGAAGGCATTTATGCGCGCGGCTGGCTGACCAACCACGGGCCGCTGGTGTGCGAGCTCGAACAACGCCTGAAAGACTACCTGGGCGTCAAGCACGTCATTCTGACCAACAACGGCACCCTCGCCCTGCAGGTCGCCTATCGCGCGCTTGGCCTGAGCGGCAGCGCAGTGACCACGCCGTTCAGCTTTGTCGCCACCAGCAGTTCGCTGCAGTGGGAGGGCATTCGCCCGATCTTCGCCGACATCGACGCGCAGACCTGGAACATTTCGCCCGACCACATCGAGAGCCGCATCGTCTCCGACACCACCGCCATTGTCGGCACCCACGTCTTCGGCAACCCGTGCGCCGTTGAACGCATCGAAGAAATCGCCCGTCGGCGCAATCTGAAAGTCGTGTACGACGGCGCCCATGCCTTCGCCGTGCGTCACGCCGGCCAGTCGGTGCTCAACTGGGGCGACGTCAGCACACTGAGTTTTCACGCCACCAAGTTGTTTCACACCATCGAAGGCGGCGCGATCATCACCAACGATGACGAAACAGCGCGCAGGGTTCACCTGCTGTGCAACTTCGGCATCGTTGACGTCGACAAGATCGACGGCATCGGCATCAACGCCAAGCTCAACGAATTCTCCGCCGCGATGGGCCTGTGCATTCTCGACGACATCGAGAACATTCTTCAGGAACGCGCTGAAATCGCTGACCGCTATACCACCCGCCTGGGCGATTACGTCGACCTGCAGCGGCCGGAAAGCAACAGCGAACTCAACCACAGCTATTACCCGATCGCCCTGCGCGACGAACAACAACTGCTGCGTTTGCGTTCGGCGCTGAACACCAACGGGATCAACCCGCGCCGCTACTTCTATCCGTCGCTGGACACCCTTGAATACCTGCAGCCGCAAGCGGCACAAACCGCCTCGCGTTCACTGAGCGAGCGCGTGTTGTGCCTGCCGATTTACCCGGGCCTGCTGCGCGACGATCAGGACCGCGTCATTCAGACGGTGATCGCCGAAACCAGCACCGCCCACTCGCCGTACCGTGTGCCGTCCCTCGCGCAGGTCATGTAACGCCATCGCGCCATTCACCTAGATTCGCCGGAAGGACTTTCGATGCCAACCAAGCGCTCAGTCATACGCAACACTGCGTTTAGCTATGCAGGCCAGGCCTACACGCTGCTTGTGGGGATCCTGATCATGCCGTTCTACCTCGGCCACATGGGCGCCGAGGCATACGGGCTGATCGGGTTCTTCTCGGTGCTGCAAGCCTGGCTGCAATTGCTGGACGCAGGGTTGTCGCCGAGTCTGGTCAGGGCGGTGGCGCATCGACAAGGCAGCGACGGACAGGACCGCTACACCGGTCGCCTGCTGCGTTCGTTCGAGATCATCTTCCTGCCACTGGCGGGTTTCTGCTGCGTGGCGATGTATGCCGGCAGCGAATGGATTGCCGTGCACTGGCTCAATGCCCAAGAGCTGTCGACGCAGACCGTGGTGCAGTGCATCGCGCTGATGGGCATCGTCATCGCCCTGCGCTTGTTTTCGACGCTCTATAAAAGCGGGATTCAAGGCCTTGAGCAGCATGCATGGCTGAACATCGCCAACGTGATCATCGCCACGCTGCGCTACTTCGGCGGGCTGCTGCTGGTGAGCACGATCTCCAACGACCCGGTGCACTTCTTCGAATTCCAGGCGCTGGTGGGCTTGATCGAAGCGTTGATCTTCGCCGCCCGTGCCTATCAGCAGATGCCGAGGCCGTCGCCGCTGACCGGTTTCGACTGGGATCTGGTCAAGCCGATCATCCCGTTCGCGGCCAGCATGTCCGGCACCGCGGTGCTGTGGATCGTGCTGACCCAGATCGACAAGGTGCTGCTGTCCGAGCTGCTGCCGCTCAATGAATACGGTTATTTCTCGCTGGTGGCACTGATCACCACCGGGATCATGATGCTCTCCAACCCGCTGGCGCAGACGCTACTGCCGCGCCTCACGGTGTTGATGGCCGAAGGGCGACGGGATGACATGCATCAGCTGTACCTGGCGGCCAACCGATTTGTGTGCACGTTCCTGTTTCCCCTCGCGGCACTGATCGCGCTGCACGCCGACGAGATGGTGTTTGCCTGGTCGGGTGATCGCCCTGCCGCCGAGTGGAGCCGGACGATTCTGCCGTGGTACTCCCTGGGCAGCGCCATCATGGCGGTCAGCGCGTTCCAGTTTTATCTGCAGTACGCCTACGGGCGCATGCACCTGCATGTCTGGTACAGCATTGTTTCGGCGCTGATCACGGTGCCGGTAATGTTTCTGGCGATTCGCGGCTATGGCGCTTACGGCGCGGCGATTGCCTGGTTCGTGTTGCGCGTCGTGTCCTTCGCCATCTGGCCGGTCATCGTGCACCAGCGCCTGGCCCCGGGCATTCACAGCCAATGGCTGCGCGACATCATCCGCATCAGCGTGATGACCGGCGTGGGTCTGGCGATCACCGAGCCGTTGCTGCGGCTGATCGCCACTGACAACCGCATCAGCATCTTCCTGGGGCTGGCCGTCAGCGGCCTGCTCACGCTGCTGATTGTGGCCGCCAGCTACAAGCCGCTGGTGATGAAGATTTCCGTTCTGTTCAGCAAACCCAGTGTTTAACTCCGAGTACCCAAGCCATGGATGCTATTAGCAATAAGACGAGCTCTTCGCCGTCCGCCGCGCCCTTGGTCAGCATCGTCTGTCCAGCCTACAACCAGGAAGCCTACGTCGCGCAGACGCTGGAAGGCTTTCTGATGCAGCAAACCACGTTCGCCTTCGAAATCCTGGTGAACGACGATGCCTCCACGGACGGCACCGCTCGCATCATTGCCGATTACGTCAAACGCTTCCCGACGCTGATCCGCCCCTTCTATCACGAGACGAATCAGTACTCGCAGAACAACCCGCCGGTGCCGGGTCTGTTCGGCGAAGCCCGGGGCCGCTACATCGCCTACTGCGAGGGCGACGATTACTGGACTGACCCGCGCAAGCTGCAGATTCAGGTGGATTTTCTCGAGAACAACCCGGATTACGTGCTGACCTACCACGACGCGATCCCCTTCGACATCAGCGGCCAATACCCGATTCAGCTGCAAGGCAAGCTGCGCGGGGATGCCACGGCGCTAGAGCTGCAGAAAGCGCGGCCGGTGTCGACGCTGACCACGGTGTTCCGCAACGTCTTCGATTCGTTGCCGCCCGAGCTGCGCGCCGCGCCGCTCAACGATCTGGTCTGGTGGTCGCTGCTCGGTGCCTACGGCAAGGGCAAATTCATGGGTGAGGTCAAGCCGGCCATGTACCGGTTGCACCCAGGCGGCGTGTTTTCCATGCGCTCCAACAAACGCAAATTGCACATGGCGCTGCAGACCTCGGGCGCCCTGGCCAACTACTACAACCGGCTCGGTCATCAGGAACTCTATGAGCATTTCCTGATGGAGCTGGTCGAGTACTCGCTGTCGGCGATCACCCCGAAACGCAAGATGCAGACGCTCCTGGCGGTAGGGCAGAACTTCAGCTCCAACATCAGCAAGAGACTGATGACGACCCTCAGCAAAGGTCATGTTCAATAACGTACTGGTGGTCTGCGTCGGCAATATCTGTCGCAGCCCCATGGCCGAAGCCCTGTTCCGACAGCGCGTGCCGAACGCGCGCATCCAGATCTCGTCGGCCGGCACCCACGCCATGCTCAGCTCCACTATCGATCCGCTGGCCCAGGCCGTTCTGCAGGTCAACGGCGTCCTCGCCCACAAACATCGAAGCCGTCAGATCGATCGGCAGATGCTCCACGAAGCAGAGCTGATTCTGGTCATGGAGCATCGTCAGACCCAGAGCGTCCTCAAGCTGGCCCCCGAGGTACGCGGCAAGACGTTTCTGATTGGCAAATGGCAACAAGCGCTGGAAATCGCCGACCCCTATCGGCGCCCGAAACTAGCCTTTGAACAGACCTACGAGCAGCTTTCGCGTTGTGTCGACGACTGGCTTCCTTATCTTCAGTCAGGAGATCCAAGATAAATGACCGCTATGAACCGTACTTCTCTGGACGAGGTCCAGGACTCCCGGATCGATTTGGCGACTATCTTGCGCACACTTTTCGATCACAAAGGATTGATTGCGTCGATTGTCGGCATCTGCGTCCTGCTCGGTGCCACCTACGCCATTCTCGCCACGCCGATCTTCCAGGCCAACGCGATGATTCAGATCGAGCCGCGCAAAGTCGGCATCGAGGGCCGCACCGAAGTCTCCAGCAAGCCGCTGTCGGTTTCCCAGGCGACCACCGAAATCGAGCTGATCAAATCCCGCGCAGTGCTGGGCAAGGTCGTCGATGACCTCAAGCTGTACATCGTGCAGAAGCCCAAATACATCCCGGGGCTGGGCAGCTACATGGCGCGTCGGTTCAAGCCGGAGCGTGAAGGCGCGCTGGCCGATCCGATGTTCGGCCTGAACAGCTACGCCTGGGGCGGCGAGAAAATCGACATCTTCCAGCTGGAGGTGCCGGACGCGCTGCTGGGCGAAAAGATGACCATGGTGGCGGGCAAGCCTGGCACCTTCACCCTGTATGACGAAGACCGCAACAAACTGCTCAGCGGCCCAGTCGGTCAGACCGTCGAAGGCAGCGGCATCACCCTCCAGGTGGCTGCGCTCAATGCACGTCCGGGCACCGAGTTCACCGTCGTGCGTCAACGCACCCTGACCGCCGCGCTGGATTATCAGGACCGTCTGAAAATCATGGAAGCGGGCAAGGATTCCGGGATCGTCTACCTGTCGATTCAGGACCCGGACCCGGCACTGGCCAAGCGCATCCTCAACGAAGTCAGCCGCCTGTATGTGCGCCAGAACGTCGAGCGCAGTTCGGCTGAAGCCGCCCAGCGTCTGGAATTCCTGCGTTCGCAATTGCCTGCCGTGCGCAAGCAGCTGGAACAGTCGGAAATCGCGCTGAACAACTTCCAGATGGGCGCCAAGTCGGTTGACCTGAGCGTTGAAACCAAATCAGTTCTGGATCAGGTGGTCAAGCTGGAAGGCACCCTGTCGGACCTGAAAATGAAGCGCGTCGACGTCGAGCGTCTGTACACGCCGGAGCATCCGACCTACCGCGCCCTGATGACTCAGATCGGCCAGGTTGAATCCCAGAAAGCCGCGCTGCTGAAGAAGATCGAAGCCCTGCCGGCCACGCAACAAGAGTTGCTGCGTCTGAACCGTGACATGCAGGTCACCTCGCAGACCTACACCCTGTTGCTGGACAAGAGCCAGGAGCAGGACATTCTGCGCGCCGGCAGCATCGGCAACGTCCGCATCATCGACAACGCCGACGCCAACGTCGAAGAGCCGGTGAAGCCGATGCGCAAAATCATCGTGCTGGTCGCCGCCCTGATCGGCCTGCTGCTGGCCGTTGCCACCGTGTTTGTACGCCAGGCGTTCTATCGCGGCGTGGACAACCCGGAAGTCATCGAAAACCTCGGCATGCCGGTGTACGCCTCGCTGCCGTATTCGCGACTGCAGGAGCGCATGGAAAAGGCCGCCCAGAGCCGTTCGGCGAGCAAGGAGCCACGCCTGCTGAGCGTCAGCGCGCCGACGGAGCTGGCGATCGAAGCGTTGCGCAGCCTGCGCACCAGCCTGCACTTCGCCATGCTCGAAGCCCGCAACAACGTGCTGATGATTTCCAGCCCGACGCCGGGCGTGGGCAAGTCGTTCGTCTCCAGCAACCTGGCGGTGATCATTGCCCAGACCGGCAAACGCGTGTTGCTGATCGACGCCGACATGCGCAAAGGCTACCTGCACAAGATGTTCAACCTGACGCCCAAGCACGGTTTGTCGGACACCCTCGCTGCGCGTCTGGGCAGCAAAGAAGTCATCAACCACACCGAAGTGCGCAACCTGGATTTCATCTCCTGCGGTTACGCGGCGCCAAACCCGTCCGAGCTGTTGATGCACGACAACTTCAACAAAATGATCAGCGAGCTGTCGCCGCTGTATGACCTGGTGATCATCGACACCCCACCGATTCTGGCCGTGACCGATGCCACGCTGGTCGGCCGCCAGTCCGGCACCTGCCTGCTGGTGACCCGCTTCGGCCTGAGCACCGCCAAGGAAATCGAAGCGTGCAAACGCCGCCTGATGCACAACGGCATTCTGATCAAGGGTGCGATCTTCAACGGTGTCCTGCGCAAGGCGTCGACCGCCGACTACGACTGCGCCGCTTACGGTTACGACTACACCACGGTCCGCAAGTAAATCGACATGCACGCCAAGGAGACACACATGGCCAGGACCCTTGCAGTGATGCAGCCCTATCTGTTCCCGTACCTGGGTTACTTTCAGCTCATTGCTGCCGCAGACGTCTTCGTCCTGGGAGACGATCTGCAGTATGTTCGGTCCGGCTGGGTCAATCGCAACCGCATCCTGCACAACGACGAAGCGAAGCTGATCAGCTTTCCGTTGAAGAAAGACCGCTTTCAGTTGCAGATCAATCAGCGCCAACTGTGTGATCATTTCAGCGATGAGGCGCCGCGGCTGATTGATCTGCTGGCCGAGAGTTATCGAGAGGCGCCCTGTTTCGCGCAGGTCATGCCCTTGCTGGAGCGGTTGATCCGTTTCCCGCAGCAGAACATCGCGCTGTATGCCGAACACGCAATCCGTGAAATCTGTGCTTATCTGCACATCGTGACACCGATCCTGCGCAGCTCGGACCTGATATTGGGTAGCGCTGCGGACAAGCAGGAGCGCATTATCCGCATCGCTCACACGTTCGAAGCCACGACGTTCATCACCCCGGAAGGCGGATCGGTCATCTATGACCGTGATCACTTCGCCCGCAACGGCTTGCTGGTGCGGTTCTTCCGGATGAACCCGGTGGTGTACCGGCAGTTCCGGCAACCTTTCGTCGCCAATCTGTCGATCATCGACGTGCTGATGTTCAACTGCGTCGAGCAGGTGCAGCAGATGTTGACCGAATACGGGCTGGACAAGAATCCACCCAGCGCCCGGCCAGGCATGATGCACGGGCTGGCGCAAAAACCTGACGTTGTCCTGACCGGGTCGCACCGGATCGCAGTGGAGTGAAGTGTATGTCTGAAGTCGTCAATAGCGCCTGTGGCTCCGCGCGCTGGTACCTGATCCAGACCAAACCCCGCCAGGAAGCCCGTGCGGCAGAGCACCTGCAACGTCAGCAGTTCGAGTGCTACCGTCCGGTCAAGCACGGCGAGAAAAAACGCGGCTCACGGGCACCGGCCGAAGAAGAGCTGTTCCCCGGCTACCTCTTCATCCACATGGACCAGGCCAGCGACAACTGGTACCCGATCCGCTCGACCCGAGGCGTGGCGCGCATCGTCACCTTCGGCGGCATGCCGGTTCCGGTGCAGGATGCGTTGATCGAGCAGATCCGTCAGCGTCTGCTGGCGCCGCCGGCCAGGGTCACCTTTCAAGAAGGGGAAACGGTGCGGATCACGGCCGAGGGCTTCAACGACGTCGAAGCGATCTTCCTCGCCGCCGACGGTGATGAGCGCGCGGTGATTCTGCTCAATCTGCTGCAACGTGAGCAGAAGGTCACCCTGCCGGTCAGCAGCCTGTCGCGGATGCAAGCGCAGGCGTGAGCCGTTAGCGTTTTCCGTACTGATCCACACATTCTGACCCACACATCCTGAATCCCACGGGGCTGATGCTTTCAGCCTCTTGACCCCCCTTCGCCCGGAACTCGCCATGACCCAGAAAACCACACTGGTGACGCTCACCTATGGTGATCGTTTCAACTACCTGCACACGCTGGTCAGCCGCTCGCTGGAAAGCCCGCTGATCGATCGCGTGATCATCGTCAGCAACGCGTCCACCGCGCCGCTGGATAACCTGCGCCGCACCTGGCCGAATCAGGTCAGCGTGATCTACATGCACGAGAACACTGGTTCCGCGCGGGGCTATTCGGTGGGGATTCAGGCCGCACTGGACGCCGGGGCCGAACACATCTGGCTGATGGACGACGACAACGCGCCGACCATCAACGCCATCGCCACGCTGCATCAGGTGCTCGAAGAACGTAAACGCGTCGACGGCGAAGACAAGGCCGCCGTACTGGGCTTTCGGCCGACCCATCAGGCGGACATCGCCGCCGGCGTGCCGAACCGCTTCGCCATTCAGCGCCGTTCGAGTTTCTTCGGTTTTCACATCGCGCAGCTGCCCTACAAGATCTGGCGCCGGCTGCCGTGGGGCGCGCCGCAAAGCCCGCACCGCAAACTGCCGATGGTGCAGTTGCCGTTCGCCACGTACGGCGGCCTGCTCGCCCACCGCAATCTGTATCGCCGCATCGGCCTGCCGCTGGACGCGTTGATGCTCTACGCCGACGACAGCGAATACACCTTTCGCATCACCGCCGGTGGTGGCCGGATCTTTCTGGTGCCGGACGCCTTGCTCGACGACCTGGAAAGCTCGTGGAACATCAAGGCGCGCACCAACAACATCTACGAGAGCTTCCTGCTCGGTGGCTCGGACTTGCGCGCCTACTACGGCGCGCGCAATCAGGCCTGGTTCGACAAAAACATCTGGGCCAATTCGTCGCTGCTGTACGGCCTCAACCGCTGGGTGTTCTTCCGCCTGCTGCGGCTGATCGCCAAGCGACGCGGTGCCGAGGAGCGCCTTGGCCTGATCGAACAAGCCATCCGTGACGGTGAGTCCGGGGTACTGGGTCTGAATCAGTCGTATCCACTATGAAAATACTGTTCATCAGCAGCCTGTATGCCCCTCACATTGGAGGCGGCGCGGAAATCATTCTTCAGCGTACCGTCGAAGGCCTGCAGCAGCGCGGCTGTGAAGTCAGCGTGCTGGTGACCGGTCCCGACGCGGGCCTGAACGTCGAAGCGGTGAACGGCGTCAAGGTCTACCGCGCCGGCCTGCGCAACTTCTACTGGCATTTCGGTGCGCAGCGGCCTGGCCGTCTGGCGCGCCTGGGCTGGCATCTGCGCGACCGCTACAACGGCGCGATGCGCAGCTACGTGAAACAGGTCATCGGCAGCGAGCAGCCGCAACTGGTGGTCTGCCACAACCTGGCCGGCTGGTCGGTGTCCGTCTGGGACGAGATCACCGCTGCAAAACTGCCGATCGTGCAGGTGCTGCATGACATGTACCTGATGTGCCCGAGCAGCAACATGTTCAAGCGCGGCCAGTGCTGCCAGCAGCAATGCGGCAGTTGCCAGACCTTTCGCAAGGGCCACGACGCACGCTCGGCCCAGGTCGCGGCGGTGGTTGGGGTCAGCCGCTTCATTCTGGACAAGCTGCAGCAGCGCGGCTACTTCAGCGCCGCCAGCCCGTACGTCGTGCACAACGCCAGCCCGTTCACGCCGCCCACCGCCTCGCCCCATCAGCGGCGGCAAGCGGATCTGGCGACGAAAAAAGCGCCGTTGCGCTTCGGCTACATGGGCACGCTGTCCCATCAGAAAGGCGTGGCCTGGCTGATCGAGCAATTTCAGCGACTGCCCTTCGACGCCACGCTGCAGATTGCAGGGCGTGGCCAGACGGATGACGAAGCCACGTTCAGGGCGCTGGCGACATCGTCGAAGATCAGTTTCGTCGGTTACCAGAAGCCTGAAGCGTTCTACCGCCAGATCGACGTCGCCGTGGTGCCTTCGCTGTGGAACGAGCCGTTCGGCATGGTCGCCGTTGAAGCCTGCGCTCACTCGGTGCCGGTGATTGCGAGCCGCATGGGCGGTTTGCCGGAAATCATTCAGGACCCGCTCAACGGTTTGCTGTGTGACCCGCAGGACCCCGACTCCCTGGGCCAGGCGATGTTGCGCTTGCACCAGAACCCGGAACTGCTGGCGCGTCTGAGCGGCCAGGCGCGGGTCAGCGTGGCGTCGTTACTGAACCTGGAGTTGATGCTCGACAGTTACCAAAGCATTTTTGCCCAGACGTTGCTGGACGACACCGCCCAGCGCAACCGGCATGCCCTGCCCCATCCGGTCTGAACACATCGGCATGCCTGCAGGGGATGCCGACATTACCACCGACGGCCCGAGACCTACCTGAGCAAGCGCTCCGGACCGTGCCTCTTCACTGAGACAAGCCATGCTCATCCCTTACCTGACCCGGTTACGACGACCCTCGGCGGTCCTGTTGCTGGGCTTGTTGATCAGCTGCATCACGCGAGCGGACGAAGCATTCATCATCGGCGTCGACACGCACTTGATGAACAAACCCGGCACCTCCGTCCGCGCGTTCCAACTGCTGAAAGCGGCGGGAGTCGACTCGGTGCGCGACGATGCGTACTGGTCCAGCGCCGAGCCCCGACGAGGGTTATTGAAGATCGAGCCTTCGTGGCAGTCGTTCCTGAGCGCCGCCCAGGAACACCGATTGCGACCGCTGCTGGTGCTGGGCTACGGCAACCCGTTTTACGAGAACTACGCCAAACCGCGGAAACCCTCGGTGCGCGACGCTTACGGCAACTACGCCAGCTTCGTCACCCGCCAGCTCACCGACAGCGTGGACTTCTACGAGATCTGGAATGAGTGGGACAAGGAAAACCCGGTCGATCCGGGGTTCGCCAGGGACTACAGCCTGCTCATCGAACAAACCGCCCAGCGCATTCGCGCCAACCAGCGGCCGATGGTGATTCTGGCCGGCGCCGTCACCAGTCAGGGGATGGACCTGGGGTTTGCCGATCGGCTGGTGGAATCGGGCGTGCTCAACCATGTCGACGGGTTGTCGCTTCATCCGTATGTGTATTGCCGTTCGGATGAGCGCAACACCCCGGAAAACTGGATTGCCTGGCTGCGGCGGATCAGCGAGGACCTGAAGGACAAGAACCGCAACAACGGCCCGGTGCCGCTGTACCTCACCGAAATGGGCTGGCCCAGCAACGACGGGCGCTGCGGCGGTGATGAGAAGACCCAGGCGGCGTTTCTGGCGCGCAGTTTCTTCCTCGCGCAGACGATGCCCAACGTCAAGGGCATGTGGTGGAACGGCCTGCTCAACGACGGCCCCGACGGCACTGATCCGGAGCAGAACTTCGGCCTGCTCAATCAGGACCTGAGCATCAAGCAGGCCTACCTGACGCTGAAGGCCATCAGCCCGACGCTGCATCAATTCCGTTACGACGCTGAAAAGAGTCGAGAAATCGATTCGCAATACCTGCTGCGGTTCGCCAAGGGTTCGGAGCAGATCATGGTCGCCTGGACCGCCGGGCTGCCGCGTTCGATCAAGGTCGACGCCAGCAGCGTGCTGCGCGGCAACGTGCAATACATCGACACCCGCCAGCCGCAACGCGGCCTGGTCGACAGCGGTATCCCGTGGAACTGCAACGACGGGCGTTGCTCGGCGCAAGTGCCGATCGATGACTTCCCGAAAATAATAAGCCTGGGCACACGCCCGGCACTGTTTGCCTTGCCCTGAATTCTGCCTTTTTTATTCCGGTCCGCCTTTCGAGCGCCCCTTCATTCAGGGCGCTGACGGCTCTTCACTGAGCCGCTGATGCCCCTTTCACTCAGGGCGCTGATGGCTCCTGCGCACGACCCCTTTATCTCTTCTACAGGTCGACCACAATGATTGTGATCAATGCACGTTTTCTGACCCAGGAACTGCGGGGCGTTCAACGCTTCGCCGAACAGATCTGCCTGGCCCTCAAGCAACTGCGCGATGACGTCGTGTTTGTTGCCCCCCACGGCATTCAGATGCACGAAAGCGCCAAGGCCCTCGAAGTCCAATGCATCGGCAGTCACAGCGGCCACCTGTGGGAACAACTGGACCTGCCCCTGTACCTGCGCCGTCAGGGCAACCCGCTGCTGATTTCCCTGTGCAGCACCGCGCCGCTGTTGTACGGCAATCAGATCGCGACCCACCACGACGTCACCTATGTGCGTCACCCGGAAAGCTACACACGCACGTTTCGCCTCCTCTACCGGACCATGACGCCGATCATGCTGTCGCGGATCAAGTCGCTGCTGACGGTGAGCGCCTTCTCCAAGGGTGAAATCTCGCAGTTCTACACATTTCCGGAGAAGAAAATCTTCGTGGTGCCCAATGCCGTCAGCGGTGCGTTTCAACCGGGCCCGCCCCTTAAAGAGCAACAGGACTACCTGCTGGCGGTGTCTTCGCCCAGCGCGCACAAGAATTTCAGCCGGATGATTCAGGCGTTTCTGCTGCTGCGCGGCCACGATGATCTGCAACTGCGCATCGTCGGTGGCGCCAGCGGGATCTTCAGCGACGACAACCTGCAACGCCTGGCCAGTCGTGACCCGCGCATCCGCTTTCTGGGGCGCCTGAGCGACGACGAACTGATCAGCCAGTACCAGGGCGCAACGGCCTTTGTGTTTCCGTCGCTGTATGAAGGCTTCGGCATTCCGCCCCTGGAAGCCCAGGCCTGTGGTTGCCCGGTGCTGGCGGCGAACGCGGCGTCGATTCCTGAAGTGCTGCAGGCCAGCGCGCTGTATTTCGACCCGCTGGACATCGACCACATGGCCGCCGCCATGGAACGCATTCTGACGGACATGCCGCTGCGCCAGTCCCTGCGCCGACGGGGGCTGAACAACGTGGCGCGGTTCTCCTGGGAAGAGTCGGCACGACAGGTTTCCCAACGCATCGACGCGCTGCAGAGTCCCGCCAGAGACCGGCGCAGCAGCCAGGGCAGCGATGCACTGGGTCGCGAATCTTCCAGCAACTGAGGCACCGCCATGAAACGCCTTGCCTATCTCGACGCATTGCGCGGCATCGCCGCCTTGATGGTGGTTTTCACCCATTTGTATGCACCGGTCATCGGTCACGTCTGGGTGCTGGATTACCTGATCGACCCCGGCAAATTGGGGGTGCTGTGGTTTTTCATGATCAGCGGCGTAGTAATTCCCTACAGCCTCAAGCCGGTGCCCGACGGCGCTCGACGCTTTCTCATCTCACGCTTCATGCGGCTGTACCCGGCTTACTGGCTGTCACTGCTGCTGTTTGTGCTGATGCTGCAGTTGACCGGCGCGCCGCTGCCGTCCTGGCCGCAGATCGTCGCCAACCTGACCATGGTGCAAGCGGCACTGGGCTTCGGCGACGTGGTCGGCCTGTACTGGACGCTGTTCATCGAACTGGTGTTCTACGGCCTGTGCCTGGCGTTGTTCATCGCCGGCAAGCTGTACGACCTGGCATTCCGGGCGCGCTGTTCGCTGGTGTTTCTGCTCGCCGCGCTGGCGATGAGCGTTGCCCGCGCGCTGACCGAACACAAACTGCCGGTGGCGCTGCCCCTGGCGTTGTCGCTGATGTTCTTCGGCTCGGTGTGGCGTCAGTGGTTGCTGGCTGAACACAGCCCGGCGCTGACGCGGAACCTGAAGATGCTGTTCGTGGCCTTCGCCGTGCTGTTGCCGCCGACGCTGATCATGGCGTACAGCAAGGACATGGGCACCGGCGAAACCTGGGGCCGTTACTGCTTCACCTACGCCGTGGCCATCGTCAGCTTCGTGCTGCTGACCCGCAGCGTGCGCCTGAACCACCCGGCGCTGGTCTGGCTAGGCGCAGTGAGTTACTCGCTGTACCTGCTGCACCCGTCGATGGGCATGCTCAGCGAATTTCTGCTGCGCGGCACCGACGCACCAGGCCTGCTGATGGCGCTGGTCGCCACGGTCCTGACCCTGGGCGCTGCCCATTTGTGCTTCCGCTACATCGAACACCCGTTCATCCAGCTCGGAAAACGCCTCAATAACCGCAAAGCCGAGACGCAGCCTGTCAGCGTCTGATTTAGCGCCTGCGCACATGGAAAGGCATGGGATGGCCCTCGCGAGCCTGGCTCGACGTACCGGGCGTCCCTCAGCCGTTAATGCAGAGAATTCCAATGAAAATTGCAATCGTCCACGACTGGTTGGTGACATACGCCGGTGCCGAAAGGGTTTTGGCATCGCTGATCAACATCTGGCCCGAGGCGGATCTGTTCTCCGTCATCGATTTCCTCAGCGACGAGGACCGCGCCCGACTGGGCGGCAAGGTCGCGAAGACCACGTTCATCCAGCGCCTGCCCAAGGCCAAAACCAAATACCAGCGCTACCTGCCGCTGATGCCGATGGCCATCGAGCAACTGGACCTGTCCGGTTACGACCTGATCATCAGCAGCAGTCACGCCGTGGCCAAAGGCGTCCTGTGCGGGCCGGATCAGCTCCACGTCAGCTACGTGCATTCGCCGATCCGATACGCCTGGGACCTGCAGCATCAGTACCTCAAAGAGGCGAACCTGAGCACCGGCCTGAAAGGCAAAGTGGCGCGGATGATCCTGCATTACATGCGCATGTGGGATCAGCGCACGGCCGCGGGCGTCGATGACTTCATCGCCAACTCGCACTTCATCGGCGCGCGCATCACCAAGGCCTACCGTCGCGAATCCACGGTGATCTATCCGCCGGTGGACACCCTCGGTTTCGCGCTGCAGGAACAGAAGCAGGATTACTACTTCACCGCCTCGCGCATGGTCCCGTACAAGCGCATGCCGATGATCATCGAAGCCTTCGCGGCGATGCCGAACAAGCGTCTGGTGGTGATCGGCGACGGTCCGGAAATGGACAAGGCCAAGGCCGCTGCGGCCAACGCGCCAAACGTCACGCTGCTGGGCTATCAGCCGTTCGCGGTGCTGCAGGAACACATGAGCAACGCCAAGGCGTTCGTGTTTGCTGCCGAGGAAGATTTCGGCATCAGCCCGGTGGAGGCCCAGGCCTGCGGCACGCCGGTCATCGCGTTCGCCAAGGGTGGCGTGGTGGAAACGGTCTGCGGTCTGGATCATCCGCAGCCGACCGGCGTGCTCTACCCGGAACAGAGTGTGGCGTCGCTGATGGCTGCCATCGAGACGTTCGAGATCAACGGTTCACGCATCACCGCGCAAGCCTGTCGGACCAACGCCGAGCGCTTCAGCGAAGCCCGCTTCGAACTGGAAATGCGCCAGTTCGTCGAGACCCGCCTGAGTGCTGCGCGTCAAAGCCGCCAGCCTGCGCACATCCGGCCGATGCAGATCGCGCCGACGCTGGTCAGCAGCGACCTCTCCGCCCGCGTTGTTCCGATCAAATCCGTCTGAGCGAGCCCAGCCTATGCGCACTCCATTAAGGGGCATCCTGCATGCCCATTCATCGTCGCTGTCCGTCGCTCACCGGCTGCTCGATCTGGCGGTCATCGCGGTCGGCGGTTACGGCGTCAACCTGCTCACCGGCACGCCGATGAGCTCCGAAGCCTGGATGCAGATTCTGCTGGCGGCGGTGGCCTTTCACTGGCTGGCCGAATACAACCAGTTGTACGGCTCGTGGCGTGGCGAGCGCATTGTGCGCGAGCTGCTGAAGGTCGCCAATTACTGGGGCCTGGCCTTCGTGCTGCTGCTGTTCGTCGATTACCTGCTGTTGCAGCCCGACGATCTGGCGGACGACAGCCAGATGGCCTGGTTTGCCGCCGTGCTGGTGGCGCTGTGTGGTTATCGTCTGGCGATTCGCAGCGTGCTGCACGCGTTGCGCGCCCAGGGTTTCAACACCCGGCGCGTGGCGATCGTCGGCACCGGCCATTGCGGCGAACGCCTGGCGATGTCCATCGAACGCGCGCCGTGGATGGGCCTGAACCTGCTGGGCTTCTATGACGAAGCGCCGCAGCAGATTGACCTGGCGCGCATCGGCCGACGCATTCCGGTGCTGGGCGATCTGGATCAACTGATCCAGGACGCCCGCGACGGCAAGATCGACAAGGTGTACATCACGCTTGAACTGGGCGCGCAGGCGCGTTTGCAGGAACTGATCAAAGGCCTGAGCGATACCACTGCGTCGGTCTATGTGATCCCGGATGTGTTCATGTTCGAGTTGCTGCATGCCCGCAGCGAAAGCATCAACGGCCTGCCGAGCATCAGCATTTTCGATTCGCCCATGGATGGCGCCTGGAGCGTGGTCAAGCGTCTGGAAGACATCGTGCTGTCGAGCATCATCCTGACCATGATCGCCCTGCCGCTGATGCTCATCGCCCTGGCGATCAAGCTCACCTCCCCCGGCCCGGTGCTGTTCCGTCAACGCCGTTACGGCCTGGACGGGCGGCCGATCATGGTCTGGAAATTCCGCAGCATGAGCGTGCAGGAAAACGGCTCGGTGGTGACCCAGGCCACGCGCAACGACAGCCGCATTACGCCGCTGGGCGCGTTCCTGCGCCGTACCTCGCTGGACGAACTGCCGCAGTTCTTCAATGTGCTGCGCGGCGAGATGTCCGTCGTCGGCCCGCGCCCCCACGCCGTGGCGCACAACGAGCAATACCGCAAGCAGGTGTCGGGTTACATGCTGCGGCACAAGGTCAAGCCGGGCATCACCGGCTGGGCCCAGATCAACGGCTGGCGCGGCGAGACCGATACGCTGGACAAGATGCAGAAACGCGTTGAATTCGACCTGCAGTACATCGAGCACTGGTCGGTCTGGCTGGACCTGAAAATCATCCTGCTGACGCTCTTCAAAGGCTTCGTCAACAAGAACGCCTTCTAAAAAGAAAATCTGCCAAAAACAACAAACATGGCCAAGGGCTAGTAAGCTCGGCGGGAGGTGCACGGGTGCATGAGCGAATGTGATCCGATGTTCGGTGTAAGTAAGGGATGCAAAGAAATCACTGCGGTGCCAGTACGCACCTATTAGGATTAGAAGGAACATTCATATGAAAGTAACGTTAGCGGTCGTGCTGCTTTCCAGTCTGGTGTTGCAAGGCTGCGCATTCGCCCCCGGTCAGTACATGTCTTACAGCGATGTCACCGACAACGACCCCGACGGTCCCCAGGTCACGCTGATCAACATCACCCCTGCCACTCTTGCGCAGCAGCAGAAAACGGCGGACGCCGCGGCCAAACCGCTGCCCCCGGAACTGCTGAACTACAAGACCCCTGAATACGTCGTCGGCCCGGGCGACGCCTTGCTGGTGACCGTTTTCGAACACCCTGAACTGACCGCGCCGGGCTCCCAGGAACAACTGGACGCCAACAGCCGCGAAGTGCTGAACGACGGCACCGTGTTCTTCCCGTACGTGGGCCGTATTCAGGCCGCTGGCAAGACTGTTTCGCAGATCCGCGAGCAACTGCGCATGGGTCTGGCGCCGCAGTACACCGAGGTGAAAGTCGACGTCAAAGTGCTGCGCTACAACAGCCAGCGCGTCCTGCTGTCGGGTGCGTTCAAGACCCCTGGCCCGCAAGCGATCACCAACATTCCGCTGAGCCTGGTTCAGGCCATCAGCCAGGCCGGTCTTGACTTGACCGACGCCAACCTCGCCGGCCTGACCCTGCGTCGCGACGGCAAGGATTACGTGATCGACGTTGACTCGCTGAACCGCAAGGACGCGCAGATCAGCAAGATCTTCCTGAAAGACGGCGACTACCTGCACCTCAACAGCAACTCGAAAAACAAGATCTACGTGCTGGGCGAAGTTCAGCGCCCTCAAGTGATCTCGTTCAGCACCACCAGCGTGAGCTTGCTGGAAGCGCTCGGCACCTCTGGCGGCTTGAGCCCTGACGCAGCCGATGGCGATGCGGTGTATGTGATTCGTGCACAGGACGCCACCCACGGGGCGACGGTTTATCACCTCGCTGCGAAGAAGCCGACCAGTTATGCACTGGCGAAAGGCTTCGAGCTGGCGGCCCAGGACGTGGTGTTTGTCGGCCCGGCCAACATCACCCGCTGGAGCCGTTACGTGAGCCAGTTGCTGGGTTCGAACAACATCATCCAGACCGGTGCGATGTTCAGGAATTGATGGGGCAGGCAGCTTCAAGCGGCACGTTTGGAGCTGCAAGCTGACAGCCGCGCAACAGAGCAACAGAGCAACAGAGCAACAGAGAAATCCTCGCAGTGGTCCGACTGCGGGGATTTTTTTTGGATTGAATTTGGCAGCGGCAAGTGTTGCTGAGGCAACACCGGATCAACAACTACGTGCGCCTGGATCAACAGTCTGGGGTGTCTGGCAGTATTGCAGCTGAGGCTGATCGCCGGATTCACGGGGGCAAAGGACGATTGACGGGGCTGGCACACATGCTGCTTCACTCCCTTCAAAGGGTCTTCACGCCCATTACTTCGCGTTGAACGCGGCCTGCACGGTGCCAAGCACCCCGGGTGACTGACCCCAAGGAAACAACACATGTTGGTAGTTTCGATTTCAGGTAGCCCTTCCACCCGATCGCGCTCGGGCGTGGTGCTGCAACATGCCGCGCACTGGCTCAAAAACCGTGGCGTTGAAGTGAACGGTGTGCGCATTCAGGATTTCGCCGCCGAGGATTTGCTCTACGCCCGATTCGACAGCCCACAGGTGGTAGCTTTCATCGACGCAGTGGCGAAGGCGGATGGCTTGCTGATCGGCACGCCGGTGTATAAGGCGTCGTTTTCGGGGGCGTTGAAGACGCTGCTCGACCTGCTCCCGGAGCGTTCACTGCACGGCAAAGTGGTTTTGCCGATCGCCACGGGTGGGAGCATTGCACACATGCTGGCGGTGGATTACGCGCTGAAACCGGTGCTGTCGGCGCTGAAATGCCAGGAAGTGCTGCACGGGGTGTTCGCCATCGACAGCCAGATCAGCTACGGCGAGAACCCGTTGGGCGGTGAGCTGGATGAACTGCTGACCCAGCGCCTGCATGACGGTCTGGATCACTTTTTACTGGGCCTTCAACACCGGACCCAGGCGCGTCACAAGGAAGCGGGCGGGCATTTGAAGCTGGCGTTGTAAGCCTTTGAATCAACCCTGACGTGCTTTCGAAGCGACGCTGACTTCGGCGTTGTATTCGCCACGGTTGTCGAACTCGTGGGCACGTTGCAGTTGTGGCTGCTCCATCAGTTGCGCCTTGCGGGCCTGGAATTCATCGTAGGACAGGCCGCGACGGTTGAGGTCTTCGAGGGCCAACTGGTGGGTTTCCTCAGCGCTGTAAGGGCGCAGTTCGGGATGATTGCCAGCGGCACAACCGGAAAGAACGGAGGCGGAGAGTAACAGGGAGAGGGCAAGAAGACGGTTCATTGGGAGCCTCCATTCGGCTCGTTTCTGGAATGAAGCCAAGGCTACGCGCCGGGCCTTTCCAGCAGAAATCAGTCGTCTTGATAGTGGCTATCGGGTTTGGCGCGCAATTGGCTGTTCGGCGATCTATCTAAGCGTAGAGTGCGTCGGCCTAACGGCCTCGGGTTTCGCCTTCGGCGAGTTACTTGGAAAAGCACCCCAAGTAACCAAGGGTGCTTGC
>NZ_JBWKVD010000028.1:0-27381 GCF_059421525.1 Pseudomonas sp. GW821-FHT02H06 | reverse complement strand
CCCTGATGAAAAACCAAAGCGAATATCAACCGAAAGGGGGGATTTTGGCTTGATGACAACCATAGAATCTCCCACAATTTACGTGCTGACAGAGACATCCCACCCAAAACCGTGCACCCAAGCCTTGGCAGCCAGCCGGGGCTTTTTTGTGCCCGATCAGGCTGATGTTAATTTTTGTTAACTCAAAAAAGCACTTCACATTATCCGATCACAGGTTCACTATCTTTAACAGATCAGAACAAACACCGTTCGAGTGCTGATGAACTTCGGCGCTCACCCGAGGAGAGATTCATGGATAACAAGAATGTCGGCGTCATTGGTCTGGGTGCGATGGGCCTGGGCATTGCGCGCTCCCTGCTGCGCAGCGGCTTCAACGTTCATGCCTGTGACGTGCGCGCCGCCGTGACCGAGCAATTCGCCAGCGAAGGCGGCGTTGCCTGTGAATCTCCTGCGAGCATGGCCGCTGCCTGCGACGTGATCATCACCGTCGTGGTCAACGCCGAGCAGACCGAAACCGTATTGTTCGGCGACAACGGCGCTGTCGCCGCCCTGCGCCCGGGCAGCCTGATCATCGGTTGCGCCACGGTCGCACCGACCTTCGCCATCGAACTGGGTCAACGCCTCACCGAAAAAGGCCTGCTTTACCTCGACGCTCCGATCTCCGGTGGCGCGGCCAAAGCGGCTGCGGGTGAAATGACGATGATGACCTCCGGCCCGGCTGATTCCTACGCCAAGGCCGACGCGATTCTCAACGGCATGGCGGGCAAGGTCTATCGCCTGGGCGACGTCCACGGCCTGGGCTCCAAAGTCAAAATCATCAATCAGCTGCTGGCCGGCGTCCACATCGCCGCCAGCGCCGAAGCCATGGCCCTGGGCCTGCGCGAAGGCGTCGACGCGGACGCGCTGTACGAAGTGATCACCAACAGCGCCGGTAACTCGTGGATGTTCGAGAACCGCGTGCCGCACATCCTCAAGGCGGACTACACGCCGCTGTCGGCTGTGGATATCTTCGTCAAAGACCTGGGCCTGGTGCTGGATACCGCCCGCGCCAGCAAATTCCCGCTGCCGCTGTCGTCCACCGCCCACCAGATGTTCATGCAGGCCTCCACCGCAGGCTTTGGCCGTGAGGATGACTCCGCCGTGATCAAGATTTTCCCGGGCATCGAACTGCCGACCGCCAAGCCTGAAAACAACTGAGATGACGCTGATGAGCACCACGACTCCGCGCCCTCTGTTGGGCTGCATCGCCGATGACTTCACCGGCGCCACCGATCTGGCCAACATGCTGGTGCGCGGCGGCATGCGCACCGTGCAGAGCATTGGCATCCCGAGCGCCGACAGCCTGGCCGAACTGGATGCCGACGCCATCGTCATCGCGCTGAAATCCCGCACCACGCCGGCTGCAGAAGCGGTCGAAGAATCCCTCGCCGCGCTGCAGTGGCTGCGTGATCGGGGCTGCGAGCAGATCTTCTTCAAGTACTGCTCGACGTTCGACTCCACCGCCAAAGGCAACATCGGTCAGGTCAGCGAAGCGCTACTCAAGGCGCTGAGCAGCGACTTCACTTTGGCGTGCCCGGCGTTTCCGGAGAACGGTCGCACGATTTTCCGCGGCCACTTGTTCGTGCAGGACCAATTGCTCAGCGAATGCGGGATGCAAAACCATCCGCTGACGCCGATGACCGACGCCAATCTGGTGCGCGTGCTGCAATCGCAAACCACCCAAAAGGTGGGCTTGTTGCGTTACGACAGCATCGCCAAAGGCGTCGACGGCGTGCGGGCGCGCATCCACGAGCTGCGTGCCGAAGGCGTCGTCATGGCGATTGCCGACGCATTGTCGGACGCTGATTTGTACACGCTGGGCGAGGCCTGCGCCGACCTGCCGCTGCTCACCGGTGGCTCGGGTCTGGCGCTGGGTCTTCCGGGTAATTTCCGTAAAGCGGGCAAATTGCGTGATATCGATGCCGCGAAGCTTGAGCAGATCGACGGCGGTGAAGTGGTGCTGGCGGGCAGCGCATCGGTCGCCACCAACGGCCAGGTGGCCGCCTGGCTTGAGGCCAGCCGGCCTGCGCTGCGCATCGATCCACTGGCACTGGCTGAAGGCAAACCGGTTGTTGCCGATGCGCTGGCGTTCGCCCGCGATGCCGGGCAAACCGTGTTGATCTACGCGACCAGCAGCCCGGAAGAAGTCAAAGCCGTGCAGCAAAAACTCGGCGTCGAACGTGCCGGCGCGCTGGTCGAGGACGCACTGGGCCAGATCGCTCGCGGACTGCTGGACGCGGGCGTTAAGCGCTTTGTCGTCGCCGGCGGCGAAACCTCCGGCGCCGTGGTTCAGGCCTTGGGCGTGAGCCTGCTGAAGATCGGCGCGCAAATCGACCCGGGGGTTCCAGCGACCATCAGCAGCGGCGCGATGCCTCTGGCCCTGGCGCTGAAGTCCGGGAATTTCGGTGGCCGCGACTTTTTCGACAAAGCCCTCAAGCAGCTGGCAGGAAGTGCGCAATGAGCAACGTAACCAGCAGTTCAGTGAGCGCCGAAAACCAGCAGCGTGAAGAAATCTGCAGCATCGGCCGCTTGCTGTTCGGGCGCGGCTACACCGTTGGCAGCGCAGGCAATATCAGCGCGCGTCTCGACGATGGCTGGCTGATCACGCCAACTGACGCGTGCCTGGGGCGTCTTGATCCTGACGCCATCGCCAAGGTCAATCTGGCCGGCGAATGGGTTTCCGGCGACAAGCCCTCGAAGACCCTGGCCCTGCATCGTCAGGTCTACGACCGCAATGCCAGCGTCGGCGGCGTGGTGCACACCCACTCGACGCATCTGGTCGCGCTGACACTGGCCGGCGTCTGGAAACCGGACGACATCCTCCCGCCCATCACGCCGTATCAGGTGATGAAAGTCGGGCACATTCCCCTGATTGCCTACGAGCGCCCCGGCTCGCCGAACGTCGCTGAACAAGTGGCGAAACTGGCGAACAGCGTGCGCGGCGTGATGCTCGAGCGACTTGGCCCGGTGATCTGGGAAAGCTCGGTCGCCAGGGCTTCTTATGCGCTGGAAGAGCTGGAGGAGACGGCACGCCTCTGGCTGATGAGCAACCCTAAACCTGAACCGCTGGACGCAGCGGCTCTGGAAGAACTGCGCCAGACGTTTGGCGTGAACTGGTAACCCCAACGGCGTTTTGATCGAAAACCGGACTCCCGGTTTTCGGCGGACCGGCTTCGCCGGAAAACAATAACAACGGGACACAACATGACTCCTCTATTGCTCATGATCATCGCCGGAGCCGGCATTGCGCTGTTGCTGCTTCTGGTCCTGAAATACAAATTCCAACCGTTCGTGGCACTGATGCTGGTCAGCATTATCGTGGCGCTGGTGGCCGGGGTTAAACCCGGCGATCTGGTGGCGACCATCGAAGGCGGCATGGGCAAAACCCTCGGCCACATCGCGATCATCATTGCCTTGGGCGCCATGATCGGCCGCATCATCGAGCTGTCCGGTGGCGCCGAGGCGCTGGCCAAGACGCTGATCAACCGCTTCGGCAACCGGCGCACGCCGCTGGCCCTGACCGTCGCGGGTTTCATGGTCGGTATTCCGGTGTTCTTTGAAGTGGGCGTGATCATCCTTATGCCACTGGCCTATGGTGTCGCTCGCGCCGCACGTAAACCGCTGCTGATTTTCGCGCTGCCCATGTGCGCCGCGCTGCTGTCGGTTCACGCCTTCCTGCCGCCACACCCGGGCGCCGTCGCAGCGGCCGGTCAGCTGGGGGCGGACCTGGGTCGCGTGTTGATGTTCGGGCTGCCGATCGTTGCTGTGTTGTGCCTGATCGGCTACCTGATTGCCGGTCGCATCACCCGCAAGACCTACCCGATGACTGATGATATTCGGAGCGAAGTCTACGGTCCGCACATCACCAACCAGGATCTAGTGGCGTGGGCGAACAACGATTACTCAACGACCTCCGAAGCGGCACATGCCAAGGTACTGGGCCTGGAAGAAAGCGCCAGCAGCCTGGCGGCACGTCTGCCAAAAGCGCCGGCGCCGGGCGCAGGCATCATCATCGCGCTGATTCTGCTGCCGATCATTCTGATCCTGCTGGGCACACTGGCGACCACGATGTTGCCGGCCGACTCAATGCTGCGCAGCGTGCTGACCGTTCTCGGTGCACCGCTGGTGGCGCTGCTGATCGACACGCTGCTTTGCGCGTGGCTACTGGGTTCGCGCCGGGGCTGGAGCCGCAGTCAGGTGTCCGATGTCGTGGGTTCGGCATTGCCCGGCGTGGCGATGGTGATTTTGATTGCAGGCGCGGGCGGCGTGTTCGGCAAGGTGCTGGTGGATACCGGTATCGGCGCGGTGGTTTCCGAAGCGCTGCGCAACACCGGCCTGCCGGTTCTCGCCCTGGGCTTTCTGCTGACACTGCTGTTGCGCGCCGTACAGGGCTCGACCACAGTGGCGCTGGTAACCACGGCCGGTATTCTCAGCCCGCTGATCGCCACGCTGAACCTGAGCGCCAACCACATGGCCCTGCTCTGCCTGGCCATGGGCGGTGGCGGTCTGGCCATGTCGCACATCAACGACGCCGGTTACTGGATGTTCACCAAACTGGCGGGCCTGAACGTTGCCGACGGCCTGCGCACCTGGACCTTTCTGGTGACCGTTCTGGGCACCCTCGGTTTCTTGATGACGCTGCTGCTCTGGCCTTTCGTCTAACGGCTTCAATTGGGAGATAACCATGCCTCGCTTCGCTGCCAACCTCAGCATGATGTATCCGCAACACGACTTTCTGGCGCGTTTCTCGGCTGCGGCGAGTGACGGCTTCAAGGGCGTGGAATACCTGTTTCCGTACGACTTCAAGGCCGAGGAAATCAAGCTGCGTCTGGACGACTTCGGTTTGACCCAGGCGCTGTTCAACGCCCCGCCCGGCGACTTCACCAAGGGCGAGCGTGGCATTGCTTCGTTGCCGGGCCGGGAGAGTGAATTCCGCGACGGTTTCCAGAAGGCGCTGGATTACGCAGCGGTGCTGGGCAACGACCGGATTCACGTCATGGCCGGTTTGCTGCCCAGTGAAGACCTGCGCCAGAAGCATCACGCGGTGTACCTGGAAAACCTGAGCTTCGCCACACAGCAAGCCGCCAAGGTCGGGTTGACGGTGTTGATCGAGCCGATCAACACCCGCGATATTCCGGGCTTCTTCCTCAACCGTCAGGATCAGGGCCAGGCTGTGCTTAAAGAAGTGGGCGCCGACAATCTGCGGGTACAGTTCGACTGCTACCACTGCCAGATCGTGGAAGGCGACGTCACCAGCAAACTGCGCCGCGACTTCGCCGGCATCGGCCACATCCAGATCGCCGGCGTGCCGGACCGCCATGAGCCGAGCGTGGGGGAAGTGAATTACCCGTGGCTGTTCGAAGAGATCGACCGCTTGGGCTACACCGGCTGGGTCGGCTGCGAATACCGTCCGAAAGGCGATACCAGCGAAGGCCTGCAGTGGCTGCGCGATTGGCAGGCACGTCATCCGGCATAACAGGCGCTGTCTTTTTAATGTAGGAGTGAGCTTGCTCGCGATGCGTCAGACCAGATGAAGCTTCTTCGCCTGACACACCGCAATCGCGAGCAAGCTCACTCCTACGAGTTTTTCCTTGATCAGTCATCCGCGTCCATTGCGCGATCACTCGTTGATCACGTCTTCTTTGAACTGATCCTTCACGTAGCTGATTTCGGTCTTGCCGTGTGGCGCCGGCAGGCCGTCTTCGCCCAAGTTAACGAAGACCATTTTCTCGACCGTGAGTATGCTCTTGCGGGTGATCTTGTTGCGCACCTGGCAGGTCAGCGTAATGGAGGTGCGGCCGAACTCGGTAGCGGTAATCCCCAGTTCGATGATGTCGCCCTGACGCGAGGCGCTGACGAAGTTGATCTCGGAGATGTACTTGGTCACGACGCGCTGATTGCCTAACTGAACAATGGCGTAGATGGCCGCCTCTTCGTCGATCCAGCGCAGCAGGCTGCCGCCGAACAACGTGCCGTTGGGGTTGAGGTCTTCGGGTTTTACCCATTTGCGGGTGTGGAAGTTCATGGGGACTCCGGGATGTTTGGGCGACGGTGGTGGATGTGCTCCAGCTTCAAGCTTCAAGCCTGAAGCTGCAAGTCAAAAGCAGGTCCGCTGTTGTTTACCGCTTGCCGCTTGCAGCTTGCCACTTGCAGCTCAAAGAAAGATAATCGCCACCGCTTCAAAAAACGGTCATCACACCTTGTTACCGTTTTCCCGCCACCTGTCCGAGGGGCGCTGCAGCAGGTCAGACCTGTCAGGCTCGGAGAGGGCGTTGTTTGATCAGGCTTTGCGCCGGTCAAGCTTTAAACGCACAACGGCGCCCATTCGCACCCTACGAATGGAGACTCTTAATGAGTGCTGTACTGACGCCCAACGATTTCAACGACTACAAAGTCGCCGACATGTCCCTGGCTGCCTGGGGCCGTCGCGAAACCATCATCGCCGAATCCGAAATGCCTGCCCTGATGGGCCTGCGTCGCAAGTACGCTGCCGAGCAACCGCTCAAGGGCGCGAAGATTCTCGGCTGCATCCACATGACCATTCAGACTGCCGTGCTGATCGAAACCCTGGTTGCCCTGGGTGCCGAAGTACGCTGGTCGTCCTGCAACATCTTCTCGACTCAGGATCAGGCCGCTGCCGCTATTGCTGCTGCCGGGATTCCTGTTTTCGCCTGGAAAGGCGAAACCGAAGCCGAGTACGAGTGGTGCCTGGAGCAGACTATCCTCAAGGACGGTCAGCCATGGGACGCCAACATGATCCTCGACGACGGCGGCGACCTGACCGAGCTGCTGCACAAGAAATACCCGGCCATCCTGGACCGCGTCCATGGCGTGACCGAAGAAACCACCACGGGCGTTCACCGCCTGCTGGACATGCTGGCCAAGGGCGAACTGAAGATCCCTGCGATCAACGTCAACGACTCGGTCACCAAGAGCAAGAACGACAACAAGTACGGCTGCCGTCACAGCCTGAACGACGCCATCAAGCGCGGCACCGACCACCTGTTGTCCGGCAAGCAAGCGCTGGTCATCGGCTACGGCGACGTGGGCAAGGGTTCGGCTCAGTCGCTGCGTCAGGAAGGCATGATCGTCAAGGTCACCGAAGTCGATCCGATCTGCGCCATGCAAGCCTGCATGGACGGTTTCGAACTGGTTTCGCCTTTCATCGACGGCGAGAACGACGGCACCGAAGCGAGCATCGACAAAGCACTGCTGGGCAAGATCGACCTGATCGTCACCACCACCGGTAACGTCAACGTCTGCGACGCCAACATGCTCAAGGCGCTGAAGAAACGCGCAGTGGTCTGCAACATCGGTCACTTCGACAACGAAATCGACACGGCTTTCATGCGCAAGAACTGGGCATGGGAAGAAGTGAAGCCGCAAGTGCACAAGATCCACCGCACCGGTTCGGGCTCGTTCGATCCTCAGAACGACGACTACCTGATCCTGCTGGCCGAAGGCCGTCTGGTGAACCTGGGCAACGCCACCGGTCACCCGAGCCGCATCATGGACGGCTCGTTCGCCAACCAGGTGCTGGCGCAGATCTTCCTGTTCGGCCAGAAGTACGCTGACCTGAGCCCTGCCCAGAAAGCCGAGCGTCTGACCGTCGAAGTGTTGCCGAAGAAGCTGGACGAAGAAGTGGCGCTGGAAATGGTACGTGGCTTCGGCGGCGTCGTGACCAAGCTGACCAAGACCCAGGCCGACTACATCGGCGTGACCGTCGAAGGTCCGTTCAAGCCGCACGCTTATCGCTACTAAGCAGTAAGCGGCAAGCTTCAAGCGGCAAGTAAAGGCATCACCATTGTCATGACTTGCCGCGTCAGGCTTTAAATCGTCCAAGCATTTAGCAGCACCAGGTGACAAGCCTTGAGCTGCAGGATACGGCGCACCGCCACTCTTGCAGCTTACGGCTTGTAGCTTGCCGCTGGAGACTCGCTCCATGAGCCAAGACCGTAGCTACAGCTTCGAATTCTTCCCGACGAAGACCGACGCTGGTCATGAAAAACTGCTTGCCACGGCGCGTACGCTGGCCAGCTACAACCCAAGTTTTTTCTCCTGCACTTATGGTGCAGGGGGTTCCACGCGCGACCGCACGATCAACACCGTGCTGCAGCTGGAAAAAGAAGTACACGTTCCGGCCGCACCGCACCTCTCGTGTGTCGGTGACAGCAAGGCCGACCTGCGCAGCTTGCTGACGCAGTACCGGGAAGCCGGCATCAAACGCATCGTCGCCCTGCGCGGTGACCTGCCCTCCGGCATGGGCATGGCCAGCGGTGAGCTACGTTACGCCAATGACCTGGTGAGCTTCATCCGTGAAGAAACCGGCGACCATTTCCACATCGAAGTCGCGGCCTACCCCGAGATGCACCCGCAGGCGCGCAACTTCGAAGACGATCTGAAAAACTTCGTGCGCAAGGCCAACGCCGGCGCCAACAGTGCGATCACCCAGTACTTCTTCAACGCCGACAGCTACTTCCACTTCGTCGAGCGCGTGCAGAAGCTGGGCGTGGACATTCCGATCGTGCCGGGCATCATGCCGATCACCAACTACAGCAAGCTGGCGCGTTTCTCGGACGCGTGCGGTGCGGAGATCCCGCGCTGGGTTCGCAAGCAGCTGGAAGCGTACGGCGACGACACGGCAAGCATTCAGGCGTTCGGCGAGCAGGTCATCACTGAAATGTGCGAACGACTGCTGCACGGCGGTGCGCCCGGTCTGCATTTCTACACGCTGAATCAGGCTGAACCGAGTCTGGCGGTGTGGAACAACCTGAAGCTCTCTGCGTGATATCGGTTTCAATCCATACGGATTGAAACCGCGCTGGCTTCACCGGCAGGCTTCGTAACCAAGACGCCTGCCAGTCGGGTCGTTGCGTCCAGGCTTCTGTTTTTGTTGAGAATCACTGCTTCTATTTAGTTAGCTCGCGTCGTAATCTCGCGCGCATGCCGCTCATCCTCTCCCTATCCGTTGCTGCACTCCTCACCTGCCTGAGCTTCAGCGCGCTGGGTGAAAAACTGCGGATCGTCACCGAACCCTGGTCTCCCTACGTCATCGTGGACGGCAACCATGCCTCCGGCCTGGATTACGACGCCACGGCGATTGTCTTCGAGCGCTTGGGCATCGACGTCGAGTGGCAGTTTCTCCCGTGGAAACGCTGCCTGATGATGCTCAGTGACGGCGAAGCTGACGGCGTGCTCGACATCTTCAAGGACGAGACGCGCGCGGATCTGTTGTATCCGAACGAACCGCTGTCGACCATCGATTGGGTGCTGTTTCAGGCCAATGCCAGGCCGCATGCTTTCAATGGCGTGGAAGACCTGCACGGGCTAACTGTCGGCGTCTCTCCCGGTTATCGATACACGCCGGAGTTCGACAGCTCAACGGCGTTCATCCGTGAGCCTGCGCCAAGCCATGAAGCGAACTTCGGCAAACTGATTCGCGGCCGCATCGATTTAATGGTGACCGATCGCCTGCTGGGGCGGCAGATGATTGAGCGGCTCAAGCTGCAAGACCAGGTCAGTCAGTTGCCGGTCGTGCTCACTCACAGGGGGCAGTACCTGGCGCTGCGCCGCAATGCCGGCATGGACCTTTTGGCCCAACGCTTCAGTGCAGAACTGAAGCGTTTCAAGCAAGAACCCGCCTACGCGAAACTGGTGGAGCGGTATACCGGCGAAACACCGACGACGATCCCTGCAGAATCGGGAGAAAGTGTCGATAAAACCGTTGAGCAGCAGGAAAGCAGCGCGTTGTGATTGCTCTGTTATACTCCGGCGTCCCCGCCAGGCTTGCGCCCGGGTGCACGGTCTCACAGAAGACTTCTCGAACACGTCAGCAGCGCACTTTTTGCGCCCCTGCCCCGAGTTGAACTTACAGACCTCCACAGGACCGGACGCCATTGCACCTTCCAAGGAGTGTGCGATGACCGCAGCAGGGTCGAGCGCATTCACGTTACGTGCAGAACCTTAGTCTGCGCCTGGAAGATCATCCCTATTTGGGCCTCTATGGCCCCAACTCAAGACAGGATTACTCATGTCCTTTGCTTCCCTCGGTCTCTCCGAGGCTTTAGTCAGCGCCATCGAGGCTGCTGGCTACACCCAGCCTACCCCAGTGCAACAGCGGGCCATTCCCGCCGTGTTGCAAGGCCGCGATCTGATGGTCGCCGCCCAGACAGGTACTGGTAAAACCGGTGGTTTCGCCCTCCCTATCCTGGAGCGGTTGTTTCCCAACGGTCATCCGGACAAATCCCAGCGTCACGGCCCGCGCCAACCGCGTGTTCTGGTCCTGACCCCGACTCGTGAACTGGCCGCTCAAGTTCACGACAGCTTCAAGATCTACGCCAAGAACCTCAAGTTCGTCAGTACCTGCATCTTCGGCGGTGTCGGCATGAACCCGCAGGTTCAGGCCATGGCCCGCGGCGTTGACGTACTGGTCGCCTGCCCGGGTCGTTTGCTCGATCTGGCCGGTCAGGGCAGCGTCGATCTGTCCCACGTTGAAATCCTTGTGCTGGACGAAGCCGACCGCATGCTCGACATGGGCTTCGTTCACGACGTGAAGAAAGTCCTCGCGCGCCTGCCCTCCAAGCGTCAGAACCTGCTGTTCTCGGCAACGTTCTCCCAGGACATCACCGCGCTGGCCGGCAAACTGCTGCACAACCCGGAACGCATCGAAGTCACGCCGCCGAACACCACGGTCGAGCGCATCGAACAACGCGTTTTCCGTCTGCCGGCCAACCACAAACGCTCGCTGCTGGCGCACTTGATCACTCAAGGCGCGTGGGAACAGGTGCTGGTGTTTACCCGCACCAAGCACGGCGCCAACCGTCTGGCCGAGTACCTGGACAAGCACGGCCTCAGCGCTGTGGCAATCCACGGCAACAAGAGCCAGAACGCGCGCACCAAAGCGCTGGCCGACTTCAAGGCTGGCACCGTTCGCATCATGGTCGCGACCGACATCGCTGCCCGTGGTCTGGACATCGACCAGTTGCCCCACGTGGTCAACTTCGAACTGCCTAACGTCGACGAAGACTACGTGCACCGCATCGGTCGTACCGGTCGCGCAGGCCGTAGCGGCGAGGCGATCTCGCTGGTTGCGCCGGACGAAGAGAAGCTGCTGAAAAGCATCGAGCGCATGACCAAGCAGAAGATTGCCGATGGCGATCTGATGGGCTTTGACATCACGGCCGTTGAAGCCGAGAAGCCGGAAGTCCGCGAGCGTCCGGACGTGCGTAACCCGCGCAATGCCCGTGGCCCCCGTGGCGACGGTCCGAACGGCGGCGGTGGTGGTGGCGGTCGCAAGGACAAAGGCAAAGACAAGGGCAAGGAAAAGCCGGCAGCGGCCGCCGCTTCGGGTGAGCGCCCGGCACGTCCGGCGCGCCCGCAAAAGCCGCGTCAGGGCACGGCGTCGAGCGAATCACGTCAGTCGCAGCCAGCAGCGTCAGGTGCGAATCGCGCACCCGACGAATTCCTGGATGACGAAGTGGACAACTTCGGCAACCGCGCCGACTACGTCAGCCCGTACCAGAACAAGAACCAGAGCCGCGGTCGTCGTCCGGGCGCTCCTGCCACTGGCGCCGCACCGGCACCGCGTGGTCAGGCGCCAGGCCGTAGCGGTCCGCGCAGCGGTTCAGGCGGCGGTTCGGCATCTGGCGCTCCCGCCAGCACCGACAGCGCCGGCGCACCGGCCAAACGCAGTGGTCCTCGCAATGGCTCCGGCCGTGATGGTCAGGCTCGCCGTGAAGACTCGCCGCGTGCCCGTCGTCCGTCGCGCGAAGACCAACCAGCGCGTCAGGAGCCAGCGGTTCGCGGGCCTCGCGACGGCCAGCCAGCACCGAAGATCATGCACAAAGAGTCAAAGGGCGATCGATTCCCTTCGGCTGAACAACTTGATCAGCTGCCAAGCCGCCCTCGCGGTGAAAAACCAGCCCTGCTGACCCGCAACCGCGAAGGTTAAGCAGCGCCGGTTGTTCTGCAGCCAATAAAACGCCCCGACTGGTTCGGGGCGTTTTTGTTTGCGTGATTCAAGCAATGCCACACACAAAAACGCCGACCCAAAGGTCGGCGCTCTATCACCACAACAACCCGTCTTACTTGGCTTTGACGCCTTCGAACGAGATGATCATGTCCAGGGTATCGGACTGTGGACCGAGGTCCATCATCTTGCCGAAATCAGAACGCTTGATCGAGGTTGTGCCCTCGAAGCCGGCACGGTAGCCGCCCCATGGATCCTTGCCTTCACCCAGGAAAGTGGTCTTGATGGTGACCGGCTTGGTCACGCCGTGCAGGGTCAGGTCGCCGATCACGTCAGCAGTGGTCTTGCCGTCAGCATTCTTGCCGACGTTGGTGACCTTGGTGGAAACGAACTTGGCGTCAGGATAGGTCGCGACGTCGAGGAAGTCCTTGCTGCTGATGTGCTTGTCACGTTCAGCGTGGTTGGTGAAGACGCTGGCGGTCTTCAGGTCGATGCTGATCTTGCTGTCTTCAGGCTTGGCGGCGTCGAAGCTGAATGTGCCGGTCCAGTCCTTGAACGTGCCATAGATGAAGCTGTAGCCCAGGTGGCTAATCTTGAAGTTGATGAAGGCGTGCTGGCCTTCCTTGTCGATCGTGTAATCAGCGGCCATGGCCTGACCCGCTGTCAGCAGCGCAGTACCGAGGGCCAGTGCAGCCAGTGTCTTTTTCAACATACGTCTTCTTCCTTTTCAGTTGAATTGAGTATCAGGCCTTGCGGCCAAGCATACGTACAAGCGTGGCATCACGATCAACGAAGTGATGCTTCAAAGCGGCCAGCCCGTGGAGTCCAGCGAAAATCACCAGGGTCCAGGCCAGGTACAAGTGCACGGTGCCTGCGACGTCTGCCTGGTCGGGCAGTCCGCTGATCAATGCAGGCACTTCGAACAATCCAAACACCGGAATCCCGACACCGTCTGCGGTGGAAATCAGGTAACCGGCGAACATCACCAAAAACAGGTCCAGGTACAGAAACGCATGCCCCAGTTTCGCAGCGGTTTTCACAAACCGGCTGTGTGTGGCAGGCGCTGCTGGCGGCGGGCTGACGAAGCGCCAGATCACCCGGATCAGCATGAACAGGAACAGCGTGATGCCGATGCTCTTGTGCAGGTCCGGGCCGGCCTTGCGCCACGTGTCGTAATAGCCCAGCCCCACCATCCACAACCCTAGCGCAAACATGCCAAACACCGTCAGCGCGACACCCCAATGCAAAACGATGCTGACCCAGCCATAGCGAGAAGAAGAGTTGCGTAGCTGCATGCTGAATATCCTGTGAGGGCCGAGGGAGAGACTAGCGCTTTACCTATCGAAAGAAAGCGCAAAATGTTGCTTTGAAGAATCAGGAAATCCGATTGAAATTTCCTGACATATTTTCGTCCGAATGAGATTAAGCCAGCGTTACGGTTCATCCAGGCGAAAAAAAGGCGCGGTATCAAGCCGCGCCTTTTTTTTCAGCCGTTACCGATCAGTTTTTGCTGTCGGTCGCGGGTGCTGCCGGAGCCGCCGGAGTGGCCGGTGCCGCTTTGTCACCCGTGGCCTTGGCCGGCGCTTTTTTCGCAGCGTCGGTTTTGGCAGGGGCTTTGTGGGTGGCTGCCGGTTTGGCCGGGGCCTTTTTGACGGGCTCCTTCTTCGCCGGTTCTTTCTTGGCCGGGGCCTTTTTCGCAGGCTCTACGATCGCAGTCTTGGCCGGTTCAACCACTGGAGCTGGCGGCGGCGTTACCGGGGCAGGCGCTGGAGCCGGGGCCGGAGCAGGTGCTGGCGCTTTCTCGGCCGGTTTCGGCTCAGGCTTGGAACCGCCGAACATGTTCGAGAAGAAGCCGCCAATGCCGCCGCTGCTTTCCTTGGCCGGTTCAGGGGCCTTCGGTGGCGGTGCTTTGACTGGTTCGTACGACTTGCCTTCAGACAGACCCTGCACTTGAGCGGCCGCGCGCTGACCCGAACGCAATGCGCCTTCCAGGGTGCCCGGGTACAAAGTGTCGGTGTGTTCGCCGGCAAAGGCTACACGCTGCAGCGGACGTTCCCACAAGCGCCAGTATTTGCTGATCTGGCCCGGGCCGAACGCCAGGTACGCGCCGCCGCTGGACGGGTCGATGCTGGAACGACGCAGCTCATAACCGGTGAACGCGCCGCGCGCCTGTGGATAGAACGCCTGCATGCGAATCAGCACTTGATCCACCAACTGCTTGTCGCCGAACGCCTGCATGATGCGAGCGTTGTCGCCGGACAGGTTGATCACGACGTTGGCGCCGCCCTTCAACGCAGGCTCGACCCACAACATGCCCAGCCCGGTGTTGCTGTAGATCTCGCCAGACATGCGCGCCTTGCTGTCCCAGACCGGGGTCTTGAACTTGAGCATGATCTGGTCATGCCAGCCGTAGTTGGTGCTCTTGATCGCGCCCAGACGCTGGGCGTCCAGCGCCGGGGTCATCTGAATCTTGCTCAGCGCGCGCAACGGCACGGCCAGGACCACGTACTCGGCTTCGTAGCCCAGCGAACCGACCTTGACGGTCACGCTATCCTTGTCCTGATTGATCGCCGACACCGGCGAATTGGTCTTGATGACTTTCAGCTGTTTGACGAATTCCTCGGCCAACACCGCGCTGCCACCTGGCAGGCGAGCGGCGCGACGGTCGCGGTCGTCGACGTTGCGATTGACCCGCGTCTGCTGTGCGAGGTACAGCAGCGACAGACGCGAAGGCTCGTCGTAGCGCGTACGAATCTGCTGGTTGATCAGCTGGCGCGCGGTCGGTGGCAGGCTCAGACGGTCCAGCCAGTTAGCGACGGTGATCTGGTCCAGCGCAAACAGCGTGCTGTTGGCAGCCGGGTTGTCCGGGTCGGTGATCGAGCGGGCCAGGTCATCCACCGCCGCTTCGTAGCGCTTGATGGCTTCAGCGGTCGCCGGTTGTTTGGTCGCCAGGTCGGCGCCGGTAAAGTATTCGCCTTCGATCAGGTAGCTCGGGGTCCGCACGAATTCCGGCGCAGGCACCGCCTTGATCTTGAAGCGATCAATGTATTGATTCAGGACCGGCTGAGCCTTGGCGTTGCCGATCCATTCGCTGCCGGCCAGACCGGAGCGGCCGCCGACGTTGGGTTTGGCTTCCAGCAAGGTGACTTGCCAGCCTTTGCTCTGCAGCTCGTAAGCCGTTGTGAGTCCCGCCAGACCACCGCCGACGACGATCACCGTATGCGGTTTATCCACGGCAAGCGCTGAAGCGCTGACCAGCCCAACCATCACCAGCGCACAGGCGCGCAGCCAACCAGAAAGCATTCAGCGAACTCCGGAGAAAAACGGGGGGAATTGTCGGATTTTGTTGTCCGATTTTTCGAAGAGCGCGAAGGATACGCGAGCCGCGAAACGCCCGCCAGCAATGTCGGCGAGCCTGATTTTCGCGCGCGCGGCCACTGAAACAACGCGCTAAAGGTTGTCCCGCTGGCATGCATTGCATAGGCTTGCGCGATTGTTTGCCCTCGCGCCATGCGAGCCGCTATGTGGAGAAGAGCAATGGGCCTTAACGACCAGTGGATGCAGCGCGACCTGAAGGTCCTTTGGCACCCCTGCACCCAGATGAAAGACCACGAAAAACTGCCGCTGATTCCGATCAAGCGTGGCGAAGGGGTCTGGCTGGAGGACTTCGAAGGCAAGCGCTACCTCGACGCAGTCAGTTCGTGGTGGGTCAACGTATTCGGCCACGCCAACCCGCGCATCAATCAGCGCATCAAGGATCAGGTCGATCAGCTGGAGCACGTGATCCTGGCGGGTTTCAGCCATCAGCCGGTCATCGAGCTGTCCGAGCGTCTGGTGGCGATGACGCCTGAAGGCCTGACGCGCTGCTTCTACGCCGACAACGGTTCGTCCTGCATCGAAGTCGCGCTGAAGATGAGCTTTCATTACTGGCTCAATCGCGGCAAGCCGGACAAGAAACGCTTCGTCACCCTGACCAACAGCTACCACGGCGAAACCATGGCGGCGATGGCGGTCGGTGACGTGCCGCTGTTCACCGAGACCTACAAAGCGCTGCTGATGGACACCATCAAGGTGCCGAGCCCGGACTGCTACCACCGGCCTGAAGGCGTGAGCTGGGAAGACCATACCCGCACGATGTTCGCGGTGATGGAGCAGACCCTGGCCGAGCATCACGACAGCGTTGCGGCGGTGATCATCGAGCCGCTGATTCAGGGCGCCGGCGGCATGCGCATGTACGACCCGATTTACCTCAAGCTGCTGCGCGAGGCCTGCGACCGGTATGGCGTGCACCTGATTCATGACGAGATCGCGGTGGGCTTCGGTCGCACCGGGACCATGTTTGCCTGCGAGCAGGCCGGCATCCGTCCGGACTTCCTGTGCCTGTCCAAAGCACTGACCGGCGGTTACCTGCCGCTGGCGGCCTGCATCACCACCGATGATGTGTACGACGCGTTTTACGACGACTACCCGACCCTGCGCGCTTTCCTGCACTCCCACAGTTACACCGGCAACCCGTTGGCCTGCGCGGCGGCGTTGGCGACGCTGGATATTTTCGAGCAGGACAACGTCATCGAAAACAACAAGGCGCTGGCCCAGCGGATGAAGACCGCGACGGCGCATCTGGTCGATCACCCGAATGTCGCCGAAGTGCGGCAGACCGGGATGGCGATTGCCATCGAGATGGTGCAGGACAAGGCCAGCAAAACGCCGTATCCGTGGCAGGAGCGGCGCGGGCTGAAGGTGTTCGAGCACGCGCTGACCCGAGGCGCGCTGCTGCGTCCGCTGGGCAGCGTGGTGTACTTCCTGCCGCCCTACGTGATTACGCCAGAGCAGATCGACTTCCTGGCGGACGTGGCGACCGAGGGGATCGACATCGCGACGCGCAGCAGCGTGAGTGTGGCGGTGAGGGAAAACTTCCATCCGGACTTTCGTGATCCGGGCTAGCAGGCCGTTACACCCATTTTCCAGGTGCTGCATTCAACACAATCTTTAGAGACACAACCATGAGACTGTCCCGCTTTTTCGTCGATGCCACCCTCAGCGTCGGTGAGCACGAACTGCCAGAGGCCCAGGCCCATTACATCAGCCGCGTGTTGCGCATGTCCGAAGGTGACGCGGTGCAGCTGTTCGATGGCTCGGGCAATGAGTTTCGCGCCACGCTGGCGGAAGTCGGCAAAAAGCAGGTGCGGGTGCAGGTGACTGAAAGCTTCGCCGGTCAGCCGGAGTCGCCGTTGCACATCCATCTCGGCCAGGGTCTCTCCCGGGGTGAGCGGATGGACTGGGCGATTCAGAAAGCCACCGAGCTGGGCGTGACGCAGATTACCCCGATCATCAGCGAGCGCTGCGAAGTGCGTTTGAAGGACGAGCGTGCGGAAAAGCGTCAGGCGCACTGGCAGCAGATCGCGATCAGCGCCTGCGAACAGTGCGGGCGCTCGGTGGTGCCGGTGATTCATGCACCTGTGACCCTGACCGACTGGCTCAAGCAGACTGAAGCGGACTTGAAACTGGTGCTGCACCCCGTGGCCGAGCCGCTGAACAGTCATGAAAAGCCCGGCAGTCTGGCATTTTTGATCGGCCCTGAAGGCGGGCTGAGCGACGCCGAAGTGGCCCAGGCGCAGGACGCCGGTTTCCACGCCGCCCGCCTCGGCCCACGCGTGCTGCGCACCGAAACGGCGCCAGTGGTTGCGCTGAGCATCGCACAGCAGTTGTGGGGTGATTTGTAGGACCGGCTTCAGCCGGGAAAGCGTCAGGTCTCACGGCGCAGGATTTTTGGCGCACACACGGGCCTCTTCCCGGCTGAAGCCGGTCCTACAGGGGTCGCGTACATCCGCCAAAGATTTAGCGGATGTGAGTGCCTGTTCGCGAGCAAGCTCGGCTCCCACAGGAATGGGGTGAATCAGCTCATATTGCGGGGTATCTGATGCACGACGCGTATCACCGTCATCACTCCGGTAACTCCGACTCTCGACGCCGGGCTTTCGCAGGTTCCGGGCGGGCGCAGGGCAGAAACTCTCCGCGCCCCGGTTTACCCAACGGGCTGCCATCCCACACCCGTTCACCTCGGGCGAAGGTCATCGCCGGCCATGCACTCAAGCGCATACCCTCGTACGGGGTGTAATCGACGTTGTGGTGCAGCATTTCGTTGGTCAGCTCGATGTCCAGGTCCTCATCCCAAATCACCAGATCCGCGTCCGACCCAATGGCGATGCTGCCCTTGCGCGGATACAGACCGTACAACCGCGCCGCGTTAGTCGCCGTCAGCGCGACAAATGCCTGCGGCGTGATTCGCCCCTTGCGTACGCCTTCCGACCAAAGCAGCGCCATGCGCGTCTCGACGCCCGGAATGCCATTGGCCACTTCGGAAAACGGCGCCGTCTCGCCGTGGGCTCGCTTGCCGTCCGGGCCGCCGTAGCGAAACGGCGCGTGATCCGACGAGAACACTTCAAACGAGCCATTCTGCAGGCCGTCCCAGACCACTTGCTGATTGCCGGCGTCTCTCGGCGGCGGGCTGCAGATGCATTTGGCGCCTTCAAAGCTGTCATCGCAGCCCAGTGAATCTGCGGTGAGAAACAGATACTGCGGACAGGTCTCGCCGTAGACCTTCAAGCCGTGGCTCTGCGCCCAGCGAATCTGTTCAATGGCCTCGCGCCCCGAAACATGGACGATGAGAATCGGCACATCCACCAACTCGGCCAGCGCAATGGCCCGGTGCGTGGCCTCGCGCTCCACCAGCATTGGCCGCGACGTGGCGTGATAACGCGGCGCGCTGTGGCCGGCGGCGAGCAGGCGCTCGGTCAGCCAGGCGATGCAGTCGCTGTTTTCGGCGTGCAGCATCATCATCGCGCCTTCGGCCCGCGCCACCGACAGGGTTTCCAGAATCTCGCGGTCGTTGAGTTTCAGGGCGTCGTAGGTCATGTAGATCTTGAACGAGGTGTAGCCCTCGGCAATCAGCTCGGGCAGCTCGTGGCGCAACACGTCGTCGGTGGGGTCGGTGACGATGAGGTGAAACGCATAGTCGATCAGCGCCCGACCGTCCGCGCGCCGATGGTAGTCCTCCACCGCCGCCCGCAGGGTTTGTCCCTTCTGCTGGCAGGCAAAGGGAATCACCGTTGTCGTCCCGCCACACGCGGCTGAACGGGTGCCGCTTTCGAAATCATCGGCCATGACCGAACCGTCGCCGGTCGGCTGATCCAGATGCACATGGCTGTCGATCCCGCCCGGCGTCACAGTTCGCCCCCGCGCATCGACTTCCTCTGCGGTACCTTGCAGGCCCAGGCCCAGCGCGACAATTCGGCCGTCGCGCACGCCGATGTCGCACAGGAAACCGTCCGCCGCCGTCACCACATTGGCGTTGCGGATGATCAGATCAAAAACCTGCATGTCGTTCACTCCGTCAGGCGCGGGTCAGCCAGGCCTTGGCGATCTCTTCGCGGGTGGTGAACCAGACGCCTTCGCGGGCCTGGGCGTACTCGATGAAATGCTTGATCGCGCGGACCCGGCCTGGACGTCCGACCATGCGTGGGTGCAGCCCGATGGACATCATTCGCAAGCCGTCGGCGGATTCTTCGTACAGCACATCGAAGCTTTCCTTCATGTACTCGAGGAAATCGGACGCCTGGGACAAGCCCGGGGAGTTCCAGTAACGGAAGTCGTTGACGTCGCTGGTGTACGGCACCACCAGATGCTGCTTGCCCTCGACGTCGACGAAATACGGCACGTCATCGTTGTAGGCGTCCGAGTCATAGAGAAAACCGCCCTCTTCTGCCACCAGCCGCCGCGTATGAACGCTGGCGCCATAGCGGCAATACCAGCCCACCGGACGCTTGCCACACGTGCGCTCGAACGACTCGATCGCCAGACGAATGTGCTCGCGCTCCTCGGCTTCGGTCAGGCGGAACACTTCTTCCCAGCGATAGCCGTGGCTGCAGATTTCATGGCCCAGCTCGACCGCCGCTTTGGCGACATCCGGGTTCTGCTCGAAGGCCACTGCGCAGGCATGAAAGGTCGCCGGGACGTTGGCCTGTTGCAGGATGTCGAGGATGCGCCAGATGCCGACGCGGGCGCCGTACTCGTACATCGATTCCATCGCCAGATTGCGTACGCCGTCGGGAAACTGATAGCTGCCCCATTCGGTCATGCTCTCCTGGTCAGGATCGCCCATGGCCAGGGAACGCTCCGAGCCTTCTTCGTAATTGATGACAAAGTTGACGGCCAGCCGCGCACCGTTGGGCCAGGTGCCCTGGGGGCGCTGCCGGCCGTAGCCGACCAGATCTCGAATGGGTGATGCCATAAAAGCCTACTCCTGCAACGTTCGAACAGTCGGCAGACCGCCAAGCCATGGCTCAGCAGTCGATGGTTTTCAGTGCATCGTGGTCGGGACCATCAAGGTTCTGACCGGTGCGAAAGGCCAGGCCCATGGCCAGGGTCTGCGCGATGCAGAAGGCGGCGGTGAGCGAGCGAAAGCCCAGCAGCTCGGCGTCGTTGACCTCGATCATCACCGACGCGGTTTGTCCGATGGGGCTGAGAATGCTGTCAGTGATCGCCACGATGGGTGTCCCCGCCGCGACGGCTTGCTCGCAGGCGTCGATGGTTTCCTGCGCGTACGGCGGAAAACTCACCGCCACCAGCACGTCATCGCCGTGCAGCGCGCCGACCTGCTCGCGCAAACTGCCGCCCAGACCGCTGATGTGTACGGCACGACGACCGACACGGCTGAGTGCATAACTCAGGTAGGACGCCATTGGAAACGAACGGCGCATGCCGACCACGAAGGTGGTGCGCGCCTGTTCCAACAGCTCGATGGCGCGCTCGATGGCCTCGACTTGCTCGCCTTCGGCCAAGTGCTCCAGCGAGACGATATTCGCGCGGCTGAACGCCGAGAGCATGGCGCCCACATCGGTGGGATCGTCGAGCAATTGCTCGCCGCGATAGTGCCGGATGCGCTCTTTGAAACTGCCCTGCCCGGCCTGCTGCAACGGCTGCTTGAACAAGCGCTGCAGATCGCTGAACCCGCCAAACCCCAGCGCCTGGGCCAGCCGAATGAACGCCGACGACGGGATGCCGGAGATTTTCGCCAGCGCCGCGACCGTGTTCAGCGCCACGTCGTGGGGATGCTCGTTCAGGTAATGCGCCGCATCACGCTGCCGCGCGGTCAGGCGTTCCTGATGTTCGACGATGGCGGCGCGCAGCTCGGCCAGGGTTTGGGATACAGGCATAAAAAGGCTCGATAAAAGTCAGGAGGGACGCAGTTCTGTGATCGCTTGGGCCAAGTGCTCAACCAGACGATTCAACTCATCGAGGCTGTTGTAGTGCGCAATCGACACACGGACCACGCCGCCGTAAGGGGTCAGGCCCAACTGTTCGATCAGGCGGCGCGCATAGAAGTCACCAAAGCGGATGCCCATGCGGTGATTATCCACGCGGCGCACGATGGCTTCCGACTGAACGCCCTCCACCACGAAGCTGATGGTCGGCACGCGATCGCCGTCGGTCACACGGGATTTTCCGATAATTCGTACACCCGGTGTCTCCCGCAGAAACGCCAGCAGTGTCTCGGCCAGCAGGTCTTCCTGCACTTCAAAGGCATCGAAGGCGGCCTGCATCAATTGACGTTCGCTGCCGCTGGCGCCGAGGCGTCGGCCGATGTCGATCAGGTAATCGCTGATGCCGATGCAGCCGTAGGACAGCTCGTAGTTCAAGTTGCCGGGCTGCAGCTTGTAGGGAATGACTTCCTGACCGATGAAAAAGTGGTTCAGGCTCGGCAGCTCCAGCAAGGCCTCGCGCTTGCCCCACAGCACGGCGAAGTGCGGGCCGAAGGTCTTGTAGAAACTAAACACGTAATAATCGGCGCCGCTGGCTTGCACATCGACCAGCCGATGGGGCGCGTAAGCCACGGCATCGACGCACAACTTGCCACCCACCGCGTGCACACGGCGCGCAACCTCGGCGACCGGGTTGACGCTGCCGAGGATGTTCGACGCATGGGTCATGGCCAGGTAGCGGGTCTTGTCGCTGAGCAGCGCGTCCAGATCGCCAAGCTCCAAGTCCATGCTTTCGGCGTTCACCGCCCAGACGCGCAACGTAGCGCCGCGCTCTTCGCACAGCCGCACCCACGGTCCGATGTTGGCCTCGTGGTCGCAGTTGGTGACGATGATTTCGTCCCCGGCCTGGATCGACGGCGCGATGGCGCGGCAGAGGATTTGCAGCAGATGGGTGGTCGAGCCGCCCATCACGCACTCTTCCGGGTAGCGCGCGTTGATCAGTTGCGCGACCGATTCCCGCGCCTGCATGACCCGCGCGCCAGCGTCCACCGACTCACTGTAGGACGCGCCCAGTTGCACGGCGCTGTTGAGCAAGTAATCGGTGATGCGCTCGGCGACCGGCTTGAGCACGGCCGAACCGCCGGCGTTGTCCAGGTAGGCGTATCCGCTGGCGAGGGCGGGAAACTGGCTGCGTACGTAATCGATGTCCAAGGCATTCAAGGGATGAGCTCCAGAGTCTGATCAGTGATGCAGGATGGCCTGCAAAAACGCGCGGGTTCTCGGCTCTTGCGGGGCCGTGAAGAAATCGTGCGGGTTGTTCTGTTCGATGATTCGGCCGTTTTCCATGAAGATCACCCGGTCGGCGACCTTGCGCGCGAAGCCCATCTCGTGGGTCACGACGACCATGGTCACGCCGGAGCGGGCGAGGTTCTGCATGACGTCAAGCACTTCGCCGACCATCTCCGGGTCGAGTGCCGAAGTGGGCTCGTCGAACAGAATCACCCGTGGCTCCATCGCCATGGTTCGGGCGATGGCCACGCGTTGCTGCTGGCCGCCGGACAACTGGCTCGGGTATTTCGCCGCGTGGGCGCCCATGCCGACTTTCTCCAGCAGCAGGCGCGCGCGTTCGTTGGCGTCACGGCGAGACATGCCGCGCACCCGCACCGGCGCCAGCGCCACATTGGCGAGCACGGTGAGGTGCGGGTACAAATTGAAATTCTGGAAGACCATGCCGACTTCGCAACGAATACCCGCCAGTTTCGGACCGGTTTCAACGCGTTGACTGCCGACGCGGATATCGCCCTGCTGATACTCCTCCAACAGGTTGATGCAGCGGATCAGTGTCGATTTCCCGGAGCCCGACGGCCCGAGGATGACCACCACTTCGCCTTGATCGACGGTCAGGTTGATGTCGGTCAGGGCCTGGAATGGCCCGTAGAATTTGGCCACGCCTTCCATTTCGATGACGGTGCTCATGCGCTTTTCCTCCCGGCGCCGTTACGTCGCTCGATCCAGCTCACCAATTGCACCAACGGCAGAAGCAGCAACAGGTACATGACCGCCGCGCCCACCAGCGGTGTTGGATTGGCCGCCAGCGCCTGGGCCTGAGTGGCTTGTTTGAGCAAATCAGGCATCGCCACGACGGACGCCAGCGCGGTGTCTTTCATGACGTTTATACAGTTGCTGGTCATCGGCGGCATGACGATGCGCATGGCCTGGGGCAGGATGATGTCGCGCATGGTGTTGAAAAAGCTCATGCCCTGAGACGCAGAGGCTTCGAATTGCCCGCGGGGAATGGCTTCGATGCCGGAGCGAAAGATCTCCGCCGAATACGCGCAAGACACCAGCGACAGCGCCGCCGTGGCCGCCGCGAACGACGACAGGCGAATGCCCACGAACGGCAGCGCGTAATAGATCAGCACCAACAGCACCAGCAATGGAATCGAGCGCAGCACGTCGATGTACACCCGCGCCAGAAACCGCACCGGGGCGTACCCGTACAGCCGCAGCATTGCCAGCACCAGCCCGCCCACCAGGCCGAGAATGATGCTGACCACACCGAGCATCACCGTCACGCCCAGGCCGCGGAGCATCAATGGCAGCGCATCGACGAACACGCTCCAGTTGAAGAACGTTTCTAACAACTCCATTGCGATTCCTTGATGGCGAGCAGTGACGGGCGCGGGCGTGAGCGGTCAGGGGTTACTTGAGCACATCGACCACTTTGACGGTGCTGGACTCCGGATCAGCGTCGGCACCGAACCACTTCTTGTGCAGGTCGGCGATCACGCCTTCTTTCTTCATCGTGGTGATGATGTCGTTGACCTGACCGGCCGATGCCCAGCCCTTGGCGTGCATCAACGAGTACTTCTCACCGGTAGGAATTTTCGCGACGACTTTGTATTGCGGCTTGTCCTTGATGTAGTACAGGACCGCCGGGATATCGCTGATGTAGCCGTCCATGCGGCCGGACGCGAGATCGAGCATCGCAGGCGACAGCCCTTCGTAGCGTGAGACTTCCTTGAACTTGTACTCGGCCTGATGGGCGTTGACCCACATGTCGCCGGTGGAACCGGTGTCGACGCCGACCACCTTGCCGTCCATGTCCTTCAGGCCGTTGATGCCGGATTTGGCGAGCACCGACAGGGATTGGTCGCTGTCGTAATACGGCTGGGCAAAGCCAACGGATTCAAGGCACTTGGGGGTGATGGTGATCGATGAAATGGCGATGTCAGCCCTTTTGGATTGCACGGCGCTGAACAGGCCGTTGAACGGGATGTTGACGAATTCCACGGTCTTGCCGGCGCGTTTGGCGACTTCTTTCACGACGTCGACTTCAAAGCCGACGATCTCGCCTTTGGCGTCCTGAAACTCCCACGGTACGTTGCCCACGTTGGCGCCGACGGTCCAGTCAGCGGCCCAGGTGGATGCGGAAAAGGCGGTTGCCACGGCCATGCTCAAGAGTAATTTCACATTCATGTCTTGCTCCCCGATTGATCAGTCAGTTCAAGAAGGCCGCCTTACCACAGAGGGGGCGTTTCGAGGATCAGACTAGGATTACGAATCAAATAATTCAACAAATAAAATAAATGGATTAAATGCTTCAATGGGGTGCGAAAGTTATCCGCATTGGTGCAGAGCGGAAAGCGCGCAAGGCTGTGGGGTGTACAGAAAATGATCAGTGATGTGAAAGATGATATGCACCGAAGCGGCGCATGGATTGCTCGCGGTGCGTCGGATATCGCCTGTTGTGGGAGTGAGCTTGCTCACGAGGACATCATCCCAGCCGCTGAAAATCCAGCAGATGAATCGTCATCTTCGCGAGCAAGCGGGAGCGCCAGTCTTGCCCCATACGCCTAAAGCACGTAACGCGAAATCGCAACAAAGTGCAGCAGGCTGCCGGCGATGACAAACAGGTGCCAGACCCCATGAAAGTGTCGGACCTTGGTGTCGAACGCGAAAAAAATGATCCCCACGGTGTAGAACACGCCACCCAGCGCCAGCCAGATGAATCCGGCCATGCCCAGCGCGGCGATCAGCGGATTGACCGCGACCAGCACGATCCAGCCCATGACCGCGTAAATGACGATGGACATCACCCGCGCTTCGGAGCGGGGTTTGATTTCCTGGAGGATGCCGATGATCGCCAGCGCCCAGACGATACCGAACAACGTCCAGCCCCACGTCCCGTGCAGCGTCACCAGACAAAACGGCGTATAGCTGCCCGCGATGAGCAGATAGATCGAAAAGTGATCAACCTTTTGCATGATCACTTTCGCCCGGCCGCGAACGCTGTGGTACACCGTCGACGCGCTGTACAGCATCACCAGCGCCACGCCGTAGACCGCGACGCTGATGATCTTCCAGATATCCCCTGTCATCGTGGCGACAACCAGCATCCAGACGGCGCCAACCGTTGCCAGGATCGCGCCGACCAAATGGGTCCAGGCGTTGAATTTTTCTCCGTAGTACATCCGCAAACTACCTCTCTCAATTGCATGACACGCGCCAAGCGTCCTGCTTCTGAACCGCGATGACAACGTCTAGTGTGGTGTTATCGAGAATTTAATGCAGTCAGCCGCCGATCTCTTCGGCACAATCGGGCGCTCTCAAAACAAGAATCCGGCGCGGATCCACACGATGCAGATCGACGAAGAGCTCACCCTCAAGAAGCTGGAAATCTTTCTGGCGTTCATGCGCACCGGGAATCTCGCGCGCGCGGCGGCGGAGCTGCAGACGAGCACGGTCAGCGTGCACCGGGCGATTCACTCGCTGGAAAGCGCGTTGCGGTGTCCGCTGTTCAAGCACGAGGGTCGCAACCTAACGCCCCTCGAAGGCGCTTATGTGCTGGAGGAGCGCGCACAGAAGCTGGTGCAGGACGTGCTCAGCACCATCGAACAGACGCGGCAGGCGGCGGGGTTTTCGGCGGCGCGGTTCAAACTGGGGGCGCTGTATTCACTCACGGTTAAAACCGTGCCGCAGCTGATCATGGGCCTGAAGATCCGCCGCAGCGAACTCAACATCGACCTGATCCTGGGCTCCAATATCGATCTCTTCTACAAGCTGAAAAACATGGAAGTGGATGCGATTTTGGTGTCGCTGAACGAATCCGTGAGTGATCCGGATTGCGAGCAACTGCCGCTGTTTTCCGACGATATTTTTCTCGCCACGCCGGCTGATTCACCCTTTGCGCTACAGAGCGAGGTGGACCTGAGCGACCTGCGGGAAATGACCTTCATTACCCTGACCCAAGGCTTCGCCACCCACCGCGATGGCGCGCGGGTGTTCGAGCAGGCAGGGTTCGAGCCGAAGATCGCCATGCAAGTGAACGACATCTTCACGCTGCTGAGCATGGTCAGCTCGGGAGTGGGCTACGCGCTGTTGCCCGGGCGAATCGCCGCAGTCTACGAAAACCGCGTCCGCCTGGTGCCGCTGCAAGCGCGATACCGCATGCAGCAGCACATCGGACTGGTGTTCCTCAAAGCCCGGGAGCGTGACCCGAACCTCTTGGCGTTGCTTGCGGAATGCCGGATGTACTCGAATCGGCTGGCACAAGGCTGAGTCTGACTCCCCCGTGTGGAAGAGAGCTTGCTCACGAAGATGGCATTTCAGTCGCTGAAAGTTTGGTGGATGTACCGGCCCCTTCGCGAGCAAGGTGGATCGCCACCCCGGTCGCTCCCACAAATTACCTGTCGGCAGATACATTTGCGGCGTTCTCTGACACCGCATTTTCTTGCATCAGATACATCCCCTGTGGGAGTGAGCTTGCTCACGAAGACGGCATTTCAGCCGCTGAAAGTTCGGTGGATGTACCGGCCCCTTCGCGAGCAAGCTCGCTCCCACAAATTACCTGTCAGTAGATACATCTGCGGCGTCTTCTGACACCGCGCTTTCTTGCATCAAACACATCCCCTGTGGGAGTGAGCTTGCTCACGAAGACGGCATTTCAGCCGCTGAATTTATAGCGGATGCACCTGCCCATTCGCGAGCAAGCTCGCTCCCGCAAGTTACCTGTCAGTAGATACATCTGCGGCACCTTCTGACACCGCGCTTTCTTGCATCAAACACATCCCCTGTGGGAGTGAGCTTGCTCACGAAGACGGCATTTCAGCC
>NZ_JBWKVD010000027.1:0-35081 GCF_059421525.1 Pseudomonas sp. GW821-FHT02H06 | reverse complement strand
CTAGCGGCGCTCTCGCGGCATCCATGCCGCTCGGCCCACTCCGCGTCGTCTGCGTTCGGCCTGCACCCAAGTCGCGATTTGTGGTGTTTGGGCTTTTTGCGTATGAAGATCAAAAGCGCTTTAAAGCAGATCAAGAGCTTCCTGGCTGGGGCCGGTCCTACGGGCGGGCGCGGTCTGTTAGTGGGACTGGCTTTAGCCGGGAAGCTTTTGATCTGATCGTTCCCACGCTCCGCGTGGTACCGCCGCCCTGGACGCTACGCGTCCCGCAGACGACGGGCATCAAGGCAGATGAAAACGGCGGCTCTTGAGGTCGCCGAGATGTCGCGTGGCAAACCCGGTTCATGTGGGAGTGAGCTTGCTCGCGAATGCGATCTTTCTGTGACTTATGTGTTGTCTGGCACACTGCATTCGCGAGCAAGCTCGCTCCCACACGTTCTGCATTCCCCTGTGAATCACCGGTCAAGCCAAACAAAAACGGCGACCTCTTCAGGTCGCCGTTTTCGCATCGTCCGTTGCTTACTTGGCCGGATAGATCTGATCAAACACCCCACCGTCATTGAAGTGGGTCTTTTGCACGGTGCGCCAGTCGCCGAAGGTTTTTTCCACTGACAGGAAGTCCACTTTCGGGAAGCGGTCGGTGTATTTGGCCAGCACTGCGGGGTCCCGTGGACGCAGGTAGTTGGCGGCCGCGATTTCCTGGCCTTCTGGCGACCACAGGTACTTCAGGTATTCCTCGGCCACGGCGCGGGTGCCTTTCTTGTCGACCACTTTGTCCACGACGCTCACCGGCGGTTCGGCTTCGGCGGAGACGCTCGGGTAGACCACTTCGAACTGATCACGACCAAACTTGCGGGCGATCATTTCCGCTTCGTTCTCAAAAGTCACCAGCACGTCGCCGATGTGGTTGGTCATGAACGTGGTGGTCGCGCCACGGCCGCCGGTGTCGAGCACCGGCACGTGGCTGAACAGCTCGCCGACGAACTTCTTCGCCGCTGCTTCATCGCCGCCGTTTTTCAGCGTATAGCCCCAGGCCGAGAGGTAGGTGTAGCGGCCGTTGCCCGAGGTTTTCGGGTTCGGCACCACGACTTCAACGCCATCCTTGACCAGGTCCGGCCAGTCCTTCAGCGCCTTCGGGTTGCCCTTGCGCACGATGAACACCGTGGCCGAGGTGAACGGCGCGCTGTTGTTCGGCAGGCGGGTGACCCAGTCCTTCGGCACCAGCTCGCCGTTGTCGGCCAGCGCGTTGATGTCAGTGGCCATGTTCATGGTGATGACATCGGCAGGCAGGCCGTCGATCACAGAGCGCGCCTGCTTGCTCGACCCGCCGAAGGACATCTGAATCGTCGCGTTTTCTTTGTGCTCAGCTTCCCAGTGCTTCTGGAACGCGGCGTTGTAGTCCTTGTAGAAGTCGCGCATCACGTCATACGACACGTTCAGCAGCGACGGCGCGGCGGCTTGTGCAGCGCTGCCCAGAGCCAGTCCTGCGGCGAGCAGGGAAGCGGCGAAGATCTTTTTCACTGTGGATTCCTTGTGGCGTTGAGCAGGGGTGCGTTTAGTGATTCGCTCTTGGAAGAGCCGTTGTTATAACCAGGCAAGATGGCCAATGGCTGGCGACTATAACCAAAGTCCCCAGCGGCTCAATAGATCAAAAACTCATGTGCTTATGTCCCGTTGCGCGTCCGCCGGTGCGGCCATCGCGCCGAGCTTGGGAAACAGCGCATTGCCGCAGCGCGAACAGAACGCCGCGTTGGGTTCATGGGCGTTCTTGGCGCACACCGGGCAGTTGTGCTGCAGCTGATCGCCGCGCATGGCGTTGGCCAGTTCGGCGGTGAAAATCCCGGTGGGCACGGCGATGATCGAGTAACCGGTGATCATCACCAGCGACGACAGGATTTGCCCGATCGGCGTCTTCGGCACAATGTCGCCAAAGCCCACCGTGGTGAGGGTGACGATCGCCCAATAGATGCCCTTGGGAATGCTGGTGAAGCCGTGCTCCGGCCCTTCGACGACGTACATCAGCGTGCCGAACACCGTCACTAGCGTCGACACGGTGGCCAGGAACACGATGATCTTCTGCTTGCTGCCACGCAGGGCGGCGAGCAGGTAGTTGGCTTGTTTCAGATAAGGGCTGAGCTTGAGCACGCGGAAGATCCGTAGCATCCGAACCACGCGCACGATCAGCAGGTACTGCGCGTCGCTGTAGTAGATCGCCAGGATGCCCGGCACGATCGCCAGCAAATCGATCAGGCCGTAGAAGCTGAAGGCGTACTTGAGGGGGTTGGGCGAGCAGTACAGGCGCAGCAGGTACTCGACCGCGAAGATGAAGGTGAAGGTCCACTCGATCCAGGCCAGGGGGGCGGCGTAGTTGCGGTGAACGGCCTCGATGCTGTCGATGATCGCCACGAGCAGGCTGCAGAGAATGAGCACCAGCAGGATCTTGTCGAAGCGTCGGCCGGGTTTGGTGTCACTTTGAAAAATGATGATGCGTAGCTGTTCGCGCCAGCTGATGTTGCTGTCCATGGGGTCGTTCCGCGTGCAAGGTCGGCAGAGCGTGGGACAAAGCGCTCAGGAGCGCAACCTGTCATCACCGATAGCCTGACGCAGCAGCCGGGCGCTGGCCTGCACCAGCCAGCAGGCCAGAATGAACGGGGCGGTGAGCGTCGCCAGCCCCATGGCTGCAAACCCCGGCTGCAACAGAATCGACAGCCCAATGGCGCTCGCCGGTAACCAGGGTTTGTGCCGCGCCTGACTGAAGGCCAGCCCGGCCAGCGCCGGGTTGTAGCCGCACAGAGCGGGCAGTGGCAAGTCAGGCTGCGACTGCCACAGCACGAAGGTGACGCCGCTGATGCAACCGACAAAGGCCCAGAGCGCGGCGCGCCGATTGGCGATCAGCAGCCCGACACCGATCATCACCCCGGCCAGCGGATGATCGAGCAGAAAGACCTGGCCGAAACCCAGGGGCAGCGCGTGGATCGGGTTCAGGTCTGCGATAGCCGCTTGCATCGGTTCGACAAACATCAACAACAGCCAGCCAAACAGCACGAAGGGCGCGGTGTAGGCGTTGAGGCACGTCGCGCGCGGCGTGCGTTCCAGCCAGGCGTGCATGAGCATTGCGCTGAGTCCGCCGCAGGCAATGGTCAGCAGCGGCACCAGTGGCGACCATTCGACCTGCGAGCCGATCAACAGCCCGAGCAAAATGCCGTTGTAGCTGTAGAGCCCGGATTGGCGCCTGACTTTCGGGTACCCGCGCCGTTGCGCCGTGAGCAAACCCGCGACGGCCCCCAGCAACGCCCCGCCCAGGGAGGTGGGCGCGCTGATCAGGATCGCCGACAGACAGAAAACCCCGCACAGAGGGCTGCGTTGCAGCAGCACCTGACTGAAACCGTTAAGAAGAGCTTCGGCCCAGTCGTGGCAGTGGGAGGGGGAGGGGGGTGCAGAAAGGGCGGGTGGCATATATGTATTCAATAATTGTAGTTATTGTATACATAATGACTTGAGGTACGTACTTCAGCAAGGCTGTAAGCGAGCTACATTCTCTCATCGCCACTCCAGCTGACACACCGTATATTTCTGTAGGACCGGCTTCAGCCGGGAAAGCGCCAGGCGTCACAGCGCAAAATTGAGGGTGCCCAGGCTGGCCTCTTCCCGGCTGAAGCCAGTCCGACGGAAACACCGCGTACCCCTGTGGGACCGGCTTTAGCCGGGAAAGCGCCAGGCGTTACACCGCAAAATTGAGGGTGCCCAGGCTGGCCTCTTCCCGGCTAAAGCCAGTCCTACGGAAACACCGCGTACCCCTGTGGGACCGGCTTTAGCCGGGAAAGCGCCAGGCGTCACACCGCAAAATTGAGGGTGCCCAGGCTGGCCTCTTCCCGGCTGAAGCCGGTCCCACGAAAACACCGCGTACCCCTGTAGGACTGGCTTTAGCCGGGAGAGCGTCAGTCGTTACACCGCAAATCTTATGGGGCTCAATCTGGTTGTTACACCCGAAACTGCCGCAACAACCCATTCAGCTGTTCACTCAACCCCTTGAGCTGATTGCTCGCCGCGCTGGACTGTTCGGCCGCCACCGCCGTGCTCTGGGACAGTTGTGCGGCCTGGGTGACGTTCTGGTTGATGTCTTCCACCACGTGGGATTGCTCAAGGGTCGCGCTGGCGATGGAGGCGTTCAGGCCGTTGAGGTTGCGCAGCGCCTGGCTGATCGACGTCAGGCTCTGGCCGGCCAGGTTGGCCTGCTCGATAGTCAGCTGCGAAGAACGACTGCTGTCGGCGATGACTTTCACCGCCGCATCCGAATGCGCCTGCAGGCGCTCGATCATCGCCTGGATTTCCGCCGTGGATTTCTGCGTGCGCTGGGCCAGCAGGCGGACCTCGTCTGCGACGACGGCGAAGCCACGGCCCTGATCACCGGCGCGGGCGGCTTCGATGGCGGCGTTGAGCGCGAGCAGGTTGGTCTGCTCGGCAATCGAACTGATCACCTCCAGCACGCCGCCGATCTGCGTGCTTTCGCTGGCCAGCGTGCGAATCACTTCCACGGCCTGATCGATGGTGCCGGACAGGTGCCCGATCTGCTTCAGGCTGCTGTCGATGTTGGCCTGACCCTGCTGCGCCTGGGATTCGGCGTTGCGCATCTCGCTGGCGGCGTGCTCGGCGTTCTTCGCCACGTCCTGCACGCCATAAGTGACCTCATTGACCGCCGTGGCCACCTGCTCCATCTGCAGCGACTGCTGCTGGCTGCGTTCCTGGGCCTGAATGGCGTTGCTGCCCAGCTCACTCGACGCCTGACCCAGGCCGACCGCAGACGACTGCAGCTCACTGACCACCCGCCGCAGCTTGGCGGTGAACGCATTGAAGTGCCGGGCCAGTTGCGTGACTTCGTCGTTGCCCTGGGTTTCCAGGGTGCGGGTCAGGTCGCTTTCGCCGCTGGCGATATTGGCCATCGCCTCGACAGTGGCCTTGAGCGGGCCGGCGATGCTGCGCGCGATGAGAATCAACAGCAGCGCCATGACCAGAATGATGCCGGCACTGATCGACAGCGCCTTGACCACCTGTTTGTAGAACTCGGCCTGCACGTCATCGATGTAAACGCCCGAGCCGATGATCCAGCCCCACGGCGCGAACAGCGAGATGTAAGAGGTCTTGCCGACCGCATCAGTGGCGCCGGGCTTGGGCCAGCGGTAATTGACCAGGCCGGCGCCTTTGGCCTTGGCCAGGGTGACCATCCCGTTGAAGACCTGAAAGCCGTCCGGGTCTTTGATGCCGGACAGGTCCTGGCCTACCAGCTTGGGATTGGCCGGGTGCATGATCATCACCGGGCGCAGGTCGTTTATCCAGAAATAGTCGGTCTGGTTGTAGCGCAGCCCGCGAATGGCATCCATCGCCTGCTGTTGGGCCTGCTCGCGGGTCAGGGTGCCGGCGGTTTCCAGGCCATGGTAGTAATCGAGCAGGCCGCTGGCGGTCTGCACCACGTGCATGGTCTTGACGGTTTTGGCTTCGTACAGATCGTCGTGGATCTGTTTGAGCATCGCCGCCGCCAGCGTAAACAGCATCACCACGGCGACGATGAGAATCAGCCACAAGCGCCGGCTGATGGAAAGATTGCGCATATTCATGATCGTCACTCCGCTTCTTTATTCTTCTTGTTCGGCCAGGCCGCTCTATAACCGCTTGCACGACACTCCATTGACCCGCATCCCTCAGCGGAGGGAAGCCATGGTGTCATTAAGCATCTCGGCCTGACCGGTATAAACCTGAGTGTGGGCGCAGGTCACTGACACAGGTATAGCCAAAGGCTTACACGACCTGAGGAACTTGGCTCTAGGTTGAAACACATCGTCGCGGTACATTGGATCCATCAACTGCAGCAACGGACCGCTGCAGGATCAAGGACAATCGACCGTTGCCAGGCATTGGCGGCCAACAGGAAGTTGGACGGTGTTGCACAAACCCGCTTCGGCGGGTTTTTTATTGCCTGTGATTCAGCAAAGTCCTGTTTGTACGGTTTCATTTCCAGAATCTGCACACCGTTTCGACCAAATGTTGCTTCCCAATGGAATTTCCGGCGCTCGCGCCGCTCACAGTACGGACTACACCCGAGTCCAGGACAGGGCCGGCCGGGCAGGCATGGGAAATAATTATTGTGGATGTGGCGCAAATGGCAGCAGACGTACCAAACATGGGACTCATTCTGGTGGTTGAGGACGAGGAAATCATTCGCGAGTTCGTTTGCGAAATCCTCGAGGATGAAGGCTTTACCACCCATGCGCTGGAGACTGCAGACGAGGCGGCGAAGTACCTCGAAAGCAACTCGCGCGACGTGGCGCTCCTCCTGACCGATATCCTCATGCCGGGCACCTTGAACGGTGCGGACCTTGCGAACCTGTCGAGCAACAAGTATCCGCAGATCCCGATCCTGATCATGTCAGGCCACGAGACACCCGAGAGCTCGGGTGTCGTACATCCAGTCGTGTTCATCCGCAAGCCCTGGAGCTTCGGCCAGCTCTTGCAAGGTGTGAACAGGGCCTTGGGCTACGACAAGGAAGAAAGCCAGTGACCTTCAGCGGTCCGGCTCACACCCTTTGAGCACCAGGCGGATGATGGTCTGGGCGGCCGCTTCGTAATCAGCGTCGTCCAGAGTCGCTTTACCCGTCACCGTGGAAATCTGCCAGTCGAAGTCGGCGTAGGTCTGGGTCGCGGCCCAGATGCTGAACATCAGATGATGGGGGTCGATCGGGGCGATCAGACCGTCCTCGATCCAGCCCTGAATACATTCGATGTTATGCCGGGCCTGTCCATTCAGCTGCTCAACCTGCTCGGGCGTCAAATGCGGCGCGCCGTGCATGATCTCGCTGGCGAACACCTTTGAAGCGAAGGGCAGCTCGCGGGAGATGCGGATCTTCGAGCGGATGTAGCTCGTCAGCACTTCAGCCGGCACACCCTCGCGATTGAACGGCGTCGACGCCTGCATGATTGGCTCGATGATGCTTTCGAGCACCTCGCGATACAGATTGTCCTTGGACTTGAAGTAGTAATAAACGTTGGGCTTGGGCACACCCGCCTTGGCGGCGATGTCGCTGGTCTTGCTGGCGGCGAATCCCTTATCGGCAAATTCTTCGCTGGCTGCGCGCAGGATCAGTTCTTTGTTGCGCTCGCGGATGCTGCTCATAAACCGGTATGTCCTTGCCTGCTCGGCGGTGGCGAATGTTAGCACCGGCCTCGCAGCAGGCTCAACATTGCCTCGGCTGCGCAACAACATCCCCTTTGTCCACCGGCTTTGTCACTGGCGCGACGGCGCGCCAATGCTATTGTGTGGCGGGTTGTACCGGGAGCAATAGCGGAATGGCAGCAACTAAACTGGCGCCTTATCAAGGCTGAACGCGTATTCGGTGGCGAGGTGTCGGCAGCATGAACAGCCCATTGTTTTCCAGCGTCGTTGCGTATGCCCAGCATTGCGAGCGTCAGCTGGTGGAAATCCTGCACCGCCGGCCGACGCTCGACCGGCAGCAGGTCATGACCTGGGTCGACGAGCAGAGTCATGCGATGAAAGACCGTGATCCCCTCGACCTGCTGCGCTCGCTGAACGCGAGGGTGCGAGCGGGCAAGCCGCTGCCGTGGGAAGGGCATTCCTGAGGGGGTGACCCTGGCCGCGTTTGCCTGTGCCCCTTGAACCTCAGCCTGTGTAGCGAGGGTTGAAGTGCTTCGGTCTCAGGCAAGCGCGCCTTACTTCGATGGAGCGTGTCCTTACTTGTCGCTGATTACCGCATAGGCCGGCGCGGGCTTGCGGTTGTAATACATGGCGGCGCCCACCAGCAGCACCAGAATGCCCAGCAGTACCATCGACGAACCCACCGTCCCGAAGTCCAGGCCGCCTTTTTCATGGGGTTTGGTCAACACGTCGCCCAACGTCGCCCCGAACGGGCGAGTCAGCACGAAGGCGATCCAGAACAACGCCACCGAAGACAACCGGGTGGTGTAGTGAAGCACCACGACCACGGCAATCGCCGAGCCGATCAGCAACGCCCCGCCCATGAAACCCAATCCCGAGTCATCCGCCAGGAAGTCGCCCAGCGCCGTGCCCAGGGTGTTCGAGAACAGGATCGCGAACCAGTAGAACAGCTCGGCTTTCAGCGTGGTGACGCGGCTGACTGACAACGACCGTTCGCTCCAGTACCAGGCCGAGAAGATCGCCAGCAGGATTGCCACCAGAATGGCCGAACCCGCTGCATAACCGAGGCCCAGCGTACGGTCCATGAAGTCGGACATGGTGGTGCCCGCGGTGCTGGTGGAAAGAATCACCAACCAGTACAGCGCCGGGTTATAGCGTTTGGAGGCCAGTTGCGTGATGAGCGTGACGACAAACACGCTGATCAAGATAAGGGAGCTGATCAGATAGCCAACGTCGAGGGTCATCGACAGCAAGTCGCCTGCTGTTTCGCCTAACGTGGTGGCACAGATCTTCATGACCCAGAACGCGAGCGTAATCTGCGGAAGTTTGTTCATTGTGATTACCGGGTGGTTCAGACAGGGAGGTTCGAGTGTCTGCCCGACAGTGGCCGACGGTGCCTATCTTCCCGGAGCGGAAGTTAAAAATCGGTCACATGAAAATGAAAAGCGCATTAATTGCCCGGAGCGCAAGGCCCCGGGCATTCTGCTGTGGACGCCTGCTGGCAACGGCTGAGAAGGCGCTTGCCAGCATCGTCCCGGGGCAATCAGAAGAACACTTTCACCAGCAAACTCGCGGTGTTCTGGTCCGTGTCGAAAGAGCGCGTGTCGTTGATCCCGTACTTGTTGCTCCAGTAGTCGTACTCGACGCCTACGTACAACTGCCGGTCCGGAAGATTAAGCGCCTTGCCCAGGTCGTATTTGATCTGCGGGTTGAAGTGCAGGTTGGAGTGGTAATCGCCTTTGCTGTTGGACTGTTTGTTGTCCACGACCCAGTCCATGAAACCGTCGATAAGAATGTCGGACTTGCCCACCGGGATGGTGTAGGACCAGACCGGCGTGATTTGCCAGGCGCCGTAGCCGGCGCGGTGGCCGTCGTTGTAACGCTTGTAGAAGTTCAGCTGGAAGTAATCGAAGCCGGGGATCTTCAAATCAAAACCCGGGCCGATGAGATACGACTCGACATCGCCTTCGCCAAACTCGTAAGTGGTTGCCAGCAACACGTCGGTGACAGGGCCGAACTCGAATTTCTGATCGAAGATCTTGCCCATCGACAGGCGCGGGGAAATCTCCCCGTACGTCGAGGCGTTACCCAGGCTGCCGTCTTTCTTGCCGTTGTAGTTGATGTAATCGAGGAAGACGAAGTTATCGCCGTATTTCCAGCCATCGGCATGTTCGTAGGTGAACGTCTGCTGGTTTTCAGGGTTCACGGCGAAGTTCTTGCCGTAGAGGTAAGTCAGGCTGTTGCTCTGCCACTGCAGCAGATCACCCGACATGGCCGGCGCGGCGGCAAGCAGGCTACTTGCGGCCATCAGGCTGGAAAGCGTGCGGTTCATGTAAATACTCCCTTGGATTGACGTCGTGGTTTTTTGCGAACTGACGCTCTGTTATGGCGCCTTGTTTTTAATCGATTAAGTTGTCTGTTTGGTCAGCTTCGAGTTGATAGCAAGAGCTGAGCCAACACCTTGAAAAAAGACGAAAAAGCCCCGCCGGCTGTTCAAAGAACAGTCGATTGGTCGATTTATCGATGCCGTTTGGAAGATGCACGGGCTGATCGGAGAGTTGTCCGGTCAGTCAGGTTAGTTGCAGTGTTGTTATTGGACTGAATTCGAGCGGCGGCGGAGGATACTGACTCGCGCGGTCGTGCTCAAGTGCTCTGTGACAGAGCACTCCCGTCGAAAACAGGGCAACCCCTCAGTGTGAATGCAGCGGTCCGGCCATCGCCGCGCGCTCGGCACCGCCGAGGACATTGAACAGCAGGTTCAGCAACACCGCGCTCAATGTCGCCATGGCGATGCCGCTGTGGGTGATCGGCCCCATCCATTGCGGCAGCTGGCTGAAGAACTCCGGTCGCACCACGGGTATCAGGCCCACGCCGATGCTCACCGCGACCAGCAGCTGGTTGCGCCGGTCGGAGATGTCCGCTTCCTGGAGGATCTTGATCCCGGTGGCGGCGACCATGCCAAACATCGCGATGGCCGCGCCGCCCAGTACGGCAGGCGGAATCGAAGCCACCAGATACGCCGCTTTCGGCAACAGGCTGAGCACGATGAGGAACCCGCCCGCGACGATGGTCACCGAGCGGCAGCGCACGCCGGTCATCTGCACCAGGCCGATGTTCTGCGCAAACGAGGAATGGGTGAAGGTGTTGAGAAAACCCGCGAGAAACGAGGCGGCCGCGTCGCACAGCAACCCCCGGCGCAACATGCCCGGCGTGACTTCTCGGTCGGTGATCTTGCCCAGCGCGAGGAACATCCCTGTCGATTCGACAAAAATGATCACCACCACCAGGCACATCGACAGGATCGGCGCGAGGCTGAATTGCGGCACGCCGAAGTGCAGGGGCGTGACCACCTTCAGCCATTCGGCCTGACCCAGACCACTGAGGTCGACCATGCCGATGAAGCCGGAGAGGATGTAGCCCAGGCCCATGCCGATCAGCACCGAGATGTTGACCCAGAACCCGCGCATGAAGCGGTTGATCAGCAGGATGGTCAGCAACACCAGCGCGGCGACGCCAAGGTAGACCGGGTCGCCGAAGCTCACCGCCTTGCTGCCGCCGCCGGCCCAGTTGACCGCCACCGGGAACAGCGACAGGCCGATGGAAGTGATCACGGTGCCGGTCACCAGCGGCGGGAAGAAGCGCACGATTTTCGACATGAACGGAGCGATCAGAATGCCGAAGAAGCCCGCTGCGATGGTCGCGCCGAAGATGCCCGGCAGGCCGACCCCGCTCATCCCGGCCATCGCCACCATGCTGCCGACGGCGGCGAAGCTGGCGCCCATCATGATCGGCATGCGAATCCCCAGCGGACCGATGCCCAGGGATTGCACCACCGTGGCGATACCGGCGACCAGCAGGTCGGCGTTGATCAGAAAGGCGATTTCTTCCCGGGAAAGCCCGGCGGCCTGGCCGATGATCAGCGGCACCGCAACGGCACCGCCGTACATCAACAGGACGTGTTGCAGGCCCACCAGAATCAGTTGCAGCAATGGCAGGGGCTGTCGTGGCGGCGCGGCAGGAATGCGCGCGTGAGTTGACTCGGACATGCAACACCTCATTGTTTTTATTTTTTGGTTGGAGCGGATGGAGCGGTTAGCGGCAAGCTTCCAGCGGCAAGCCTCAAGCCTCAAGCCTCAAGCCAAAGCCGATCGCGTACTGCTTCTAACTTGTGGCTTGCCGCTTGAAGCTTGCAGCTGCTTAGTTCGTCTGCGCCCCCTTATCAATCCATTGCCGCAGCAGGTCACGTTCCTGTTGGGTCATCTGGGTGATGTTGCCCAGCGGCATGATCTGCGCGGTCACCGCCTGGGCCTGAATGCGCGGGGCCAGTTGCTGGATCTGTTGCGGCGTATCGAACATAATCCCGGCCGGCGCACTGCTGAACAGCGGGCTGGTGGGTTTGGCAGAGTGGCAGACGGTGCAGCGTTCCTGAATCACGCTGTGGACCTTCTCGAAATCCACGCCGCCGCTGCTGGCTTGCGCCGGTTGGGCTGCGGCCTCCGGGGTAGGGGCCGGGGCGGCGGCAGGGGCTGGCGCTGGTGCGACCTCAGGCTTCGGCTCGTCGGCGCGATGGCCACCGATGGCGGTGCCCGGCAGTGGCTGATACTGGATTTTCTCCGCCACGTCCGGGCCGCGAGATGTTTGCGCGGGGCCAGTGACGTAGGCCAGGCACATCATTCCCAGTGCCCCGACCGGCAAGGCCCAAGCGTATTTGTGGCTGTTGTGACGGGTGTTGAAGAAGTGACGGACCAGCACCGCACACACCGCGATCCCCGCCAGAATCAGCCAGTTGTACTGACTGCCGTAGGTGCTCGGGAAGTGGTTACTGATCATGATGAACAGCACCGGCAGGGTGAAGTAGTTGTTGTGCCGTGAACGCAGCAGGCCTTTGGCCGGCAGCGACGGGTCCGGCGTGCGATTTTCTGCGATGGCGGCGACCAGCGCGCGCTGGGCCGGCATGATGATGCGCAGCACGTTGCCGACCATGATCGTGCCGATGATCGCACCCGTGTGCAGGTAAGCCGCCCGCCCGCTGAACACCTGGCTGAAGCCGAAGCAGGCCGCGATGATCAGCACGAACAGCACCAGGCCCAGCAGGGCAGGGCGCTTGCCCAGGGGCGAATCGCAGAGGATGTCGTAGATCGTCCAGCTGGCGATCAATGAGCCCACGCCGATGGCGATGCCTGCGCCGCCGCTCAGCGTGCTGCCGGGTGCCAGCAGGTAAAGGGTGGGGTTGGAATAGAACACGATGCACAGCAGCGCGATGCCCGACATCCAGGTCCAGTAGGCTTCCCATTTGAACCAGTGCAGGTCGTCCGGCATGGTGGGCGGGGCCAGTTTGTACTTTTCCAGGTGGTAGATACCGCCGCCGTGAATCGCCCAGAGGTCGCCCGACAGACCGTCACGGGGGTTGGCGCGGTTGAGGTTGTTCTCCAGCCAGACGAAATAAAAGGACGCGCCGATCCAGGCGATCCCGACGATCATGTGAATCCAGCGCACGCCCAGATTCAGCCATTCCATCAGATGTGCAGCCACAGTCTTTACCCTTTGCCTTCCACCGCTTAACGGGTGGTCAGACCCTTCTTATAGTTGGGGATCGAGAACCATCTTCTGACTCTCTTCGAAGAAATGCTCATCGCAGTTATTGCCACTGCCACTGCGATCAACCACCAGGAAGTCATCCCGCTTTTCGATCGTCAGCACCGGGTGGTGCCAGACGCCGCGATGGTAATTAACACCCTGCCTGCCATTGGTGATGAAGGCGCGGGTCAACTCGGGTTCAGGTGCATCGCCAAGTGGCGCGACCACGACCAGAAAAGGATGGCCGAGCAGCGGAATGAAGGCCTGGCTGCCCAGCGGATGGCGCTCCAGCATGCTGATGGTCAACGGCATGTCCAGCGCCTCGGCGCGGAAGATGCTGATGATCGCCTTGTCGTCCGGCGTGGCCGTTTCAACCTCGGCCAGACGGTGAAAGCGCATGGTCGAGCCGTTATTGATCATGAAATGATCGCTGCCGTCGGTTTCGATGACATCGCCAAAAGGGGCGAAGGCTGCCTTGGTCAACGGCTCGATGATCAGTGTGCGCATGCGGGGTCTTCTTTCTCGAAATTCGTAAATGGTGATCGTTCCCACGCTCCGCGTGGGAATGCATCCCCTGACGCTCTGCGTCACCCTGGACGCGGAGCGTCCGCAAAGGGGTTACCACGCGGAGCGTGGGAACCATCAGTCATCAGAGGCCAAGCGTTTATTTCGCAACCTTGCCCAACACCCTCAGCCGGCTCACACCGCCATCCGGGAACACATTCAGGCGGATATGGGTGATCGGCCCGAGTGCCTTGATCTGCTCGACGAAGGTGTGTTCGGCGTGCATTTCCAGCTTCTGGCTCGGCAGCAGTTCGCGCCAGAACAGGCTCTGGGTTTCGATCTGGCTGTCGGTGCCGCCTTTGACGAAGGCTGCCTGAATCGAGCAGCTGTCCGGGTAGTTGCCCTTGAAGTGCAGGGTGTCGACGACGATCTGCTCGACCTCGCCCGCATGCCCCAACGCCACGATTACCCAGTCATTGCCAGGCGTACGGCGACGTGCAGTTTCCCAGCCGTCGCCCATGTTCACGCCACGGCCCGGGTTGAGGATGTTGCTCATGCGCCCGAAATGCTCGTCGGAGCAGGCCAGCGCACGACCGCCATTCAGCGCGGCGGCGAGATCGATCTGCTCGTTGTCACCCACTGCCGACCAGTCCCGATGGGGCACGCCGTACACCCGCAGACGCGCCACGCCGCCGTCCGGGTAGATGTTGAAACGCAAATGGCTGTAGGCCTTGGCGTCACCGATCTCGTGGTAATGGTGGCTGTCGCCCTTGAGCTCCACCGCCGGCAACACTTCCGTCCACACGGTGTGCTCGTCCGGCTCGCCCGACGCCAGGAAGCACGCTTCCAGCGAGGCCGAGGGCGGGTAGTTGCCGGTGAAGAACGAGGTGTCGATGTCCACGCCCTTGATCGAACCGGCAACGCCCAGGCGAATCACTGCACTGTCGTAACCTTCAAAGCGCTTGCGTCGCGACTCCCAGCCGTCCATCCACTTGCCGTTGTCGTCGAACACGCCTTCTTTCCAGACCGCAGGGGTCGGCTGGAACAGGCGGTTGGCATCGGCGAACCAGTCATCGGTGACGGAAAGGATCTTCGTCCCCAGACGCGCATCGGCCAGGTTGACGAACTTCTCGAAGGGTGCGGCGTAAGCTTTCATTCTTTTTGTCTGCCTTTGATAGTGAGCGTGGGAAAGGTCGGTCAGAGGGCTTGCAGGCGGAACATCGCGATCTTGTTGATCTCGGCGAGGGCGCAGGCGAACTCGGCGTCGGCCGTGTTGTGAATGCGCGTCTCGAAGGCCGCGAGGATCTGATGCCGGTTGCTGCCTTTTACCGCCATGATGAAGGGGAACGCGAACTTCGCTTTATAGGCGTCGTTCAGCTCGGTGAAGCGCTGGAACTCTTCGGCCGTGCATTGGTGGATACCGGCGCCAGCCTGTTCAGAGGTACTGGCTTCGGTCAGTTGGCCTTGCACGGCGGCTTTGCCGGCAAGGTCCGGGTGAGCGTTGATCAGCGCCAGTTGCGCGGCGTGATCGGCACTCAACAGGATGTCGCTCATGCGTGCATGCAGCGTCTCGAAATCATCGAGCTCATGCCGCTGGCCCAGGTCATAAGCCTGTTCGGCGACCCAGGGCGAGTGTTCGTAGATGTCGGCGAAGACCTCGACGAATTCATCGCGACTGAGGGACGAGGGCGTCAGGGTCTGAAAGCGGCTCATTCGGCGACTCCATTGAAAGGGTGTACCTGATGCCAGTGCCGCGCGATCTCCACCCGGCGCGCAAACCAGACCTGCTCATGGCCTTTGACGTACTCAAGGAAACGCTGCAGCGCGGCCAGCCGGGCAGGGCGACCAATCAGCCGGCAGTGCAGGCCGATGGAGAGCATCTTCGGCGCCTCGGCCCCTTCCGCGTAGAGCACGTCGAAGGCGTCTTTCAGGTAATCGAAAAAGTCCTCGCCCTTGTTGAAACCCTGCACCTGGGTGAAGCGCATGTCGTTTGTGTCCAGGGTGTATGGGATCACCAGATGCGGCTTGTCGGTGGGGTTGTTCGGCTCCCAGTACGGAAGATCGTCGTCGTAGGTGTCGCAGTCGTAGAGAAAACCGCCGTCTTCCATCACCAGCCGTCGGGTGTTAGGGCCGGTGCGCCCGGTGTACCAGCCCAGCGGACGTTCGCCGGTGAGTTCGGTGAGGATGCGGATCGCTTCGAGCATGTGCTCGCGTTCCTGGGCCTCGTCTATGTTCTGGTAGTCGATCCAGCGATAGCCGTGGCTGCAGATCTCATGGCCCGCGTCGACCATGGCGCGGATTACGTCCGGGTGACGCTGGGCGGCCATGGCCACCGCGAAGACCGTCAGCGGAATGTCGAATTGCTTGAACAGCTTGAGCACGCGCCACACGCCCGCACGGCTGCCGTATTCGTAGAGCGATTCCATGCTCATGTTGCGCTGACCCTGCAGCGGTTGCGCGGCGACCATTTCGGAGAGGAACGCTTCGGACTCCTTGTCGCCGTGCAGAATATTGCGCTCGCCGCCTTCCTCGTAATTGAGCACGAATGACAGCGCGATACGGGCATTGCCTGGCCAGCGGGGGTGGGGCGGGTTACTGCCGTAACCGATCAGGTCGCGTGGGTAGTCGGCGCTCACTGCAATCTTCCTTATCTAGCCTGTGTTCTGTGGCGGTGGTCGTCAGGGCGATGCATCAAGGTGCCGTGACGGTCGCTGCGATGGTAAGATTGTATACAACTTTATTTACAACGTGTAACCCTGTTTTTTCACTTCCCGCCACTCTCGGCCTCATGGAATCACTGTGCAAGAAACCTGCCTGAGTGGTCAGATATGGCGCGTGTCATCGCGTATTCATCTGCGTTGCGCCGCTATCCGGGGCATGGGGCCGCGGCGGGTGACCAGTGAAAATTTAGGTGATTTTAATTGTGTACAATCTGCGCTTAAACTGTCTTAATCCTGCTCATGCCTTACCGCTAATGCCCTTTTCGGGTGCAGGCCATCTCTTAATCTCTTACTGAATGAGGCAACGACACGCCATGGGACGACTCACCACTCACGTGCTGGACGCTGCACATGGCTGCCCCGGCAGCTCCATCCGCGTTGCGCTTTATCGGGTCGATGGCGACCGGCTGGAGAAAGTCGCCGAAGCAGTGACCAACAGCGACGGCCGCTGCGACGCTCCGCTGTTGCAGGGCGATGACTACCAGTCTGGCGTCTATCAATTGCAGTTTCAGGCCGGCGATTACTTTCGCGGCAAAGGCGTGCAATCCGGCGAGCACGGGTTTCTCGATGAGGTGGTGCTGCGCTTCGGCATCGACGCCGGGCAAGACCACTACCACGTGCCACTGCTGATTTCGCCCTACAGCTACTCGACGTATCGCGGCAGCTAGATCGCTGCCGCTTGTTGCTCCCCGCGTTCCTCTTGCCCGCCCACACTGCGGGCTTTTTTTTGCCCTTGGTGTTTGCCCCGATTTTTTGGCTGTTAAGACGTCAGCGGCTGATCAGCGCAACGGTGCCCGCAGTGCCGAACAGACCGGCGCTGATGCGGTTGAACCAGGTCTGGCCCTTGCCGGTGCGCAGATAGCGGGCCGCGCCCTGGGCGCTGAGGCCGTAGAACAATTTGCAGCTCAGGTCGAGGACGGTCCAGGTGATGATCATGGTGATCAACTGGCCGAAAAACGGCTCATCGGTCTTGAGAAACTGCGGCAGAAAGGCGGCGAAAAACAGGATGTCTTTCGGGTTGCTGCCGCCCAGCACAAAGGCGCGCCAGAACAGTGAGCCGAAGGCGGGTTTGCTGGCGGCCTCGGGCACTTCGGCGGCAACGGCGGGCCGGCGCGACTGTTTCCAGCTTTGCCAGGCCAGGTAAAACAGGTACAGACCGCCGACGATTTTCAAGGCGCTGAACAACTGCTCGGACGCCAACAATAAGGCGCCCAGTCCCAGGGCCGAAGCGCTGAGCAGGCAGATCGATGCGCAGACGCCGCCGAGGAAGGCGGGGTAGGAGCGCAGCAGGCCGTAATTCAGGCTGTTGCCGATCATCAGCAGCGACAGCGGCCCCGGAATCAGAATGACCACCAATGCCGCGCCGCTGAACAGCAGCCAGGTTTCCAGTGTCATGGGGTGTTCTCCTTGTTTATCTGAAAGCAGAAACGCCGCGGGCTGCGCGGCGCTTCAGGTCATGTACGGTGACGACTGCCATCCATCAGCAGTGCGCAGCCGGACAGCGTTACAAAAACACGAACTTGGCGATGAAGATCGCGCACAGCACCCACAGGCTAATGGATATTTCCCGATGGCGGCCGGTGCCGGCTTTCAGCACCACATAGGTGATGAACCCTAGCGCAATCCCGTCTGCGACCGAAAAGGTCAGCGGCATCATGATCGCCGTGACGATCGCCGGAATGCTGTCGGTGGCTTCGTCCCAGTCGATGTGCGCCATGCCGCCCATCATCAGGATCGCCACGTAAATCAATGCACCTGCGGTCGCGTAAGCGGGAATCATGCCAGCGAGCGGGGCGAAGAACATCGCCGCCACGAACAGCACACCCACGGTCACGGCGGTCAGACCAGTCCGACCCCCGGCCGCCACGCCCGAAGCGCTTTCCACGTAGCTGGTGACCGGCGGCACACCAACCATCGCACCGAACACGCTGGACGCGCTGTCCGCCTTCAAGGCCCGCGAGAGGTTCTCGATGCGGCCGTCTTCGCGCACCAAACCGGCGCGCTGTGCCACACCCATGAGCGTGCCGGCCGTGTCGAACATGTGCACGAACAGAAACGCCAGCACCACGCTGATCATGCTGACGTTGAACACGCCAGCGAGGTCCATCGCCATCCAGGTCGGCGCCAGGCTCGGCGGCGTGGAGAAAATGCCGTTGTAGTGCACCAGCCCCAGGCCCCAGCCGGCCAGCGTTACCGTGATGATGCTGATGAGGATCGCGCCGAAGACCCGGTGATAGCTGAGCACGGCAATCATCAGAAAGCAGATGGCGGCGAGCAGCGGACCGGGCTCGCGCAACGAGCCGAGCTTGATCAGCGTCGCCGGGCTGTCGACCACGATACCGGCGGTCTTCAGGCCGATCAGGCCGAGAAACAGCCCGACCCCCGCGCCCATGGCGTAGCGCAGGCTGACCGGGATGCTGTTGAGCAGCCATTCGCGGATGCGTGAGAGGGTCAGGAACATGAAGATCACGCCCGAAACGAATACCGCGCCCAGCGCCGTCTCCCAGCTGTAGCCCATGGTGCCGACCACGGTGTAGGTAAAGAATGCGTTCAGGCCCATCCCCGGCGCCAGGCCCACCGGCCAGTTGGCGTACAGCCCCATCAGCAGGCAACCCAGCGCAGCGGCGATGCAGGTGGCGACGAAGGCCGCGCCATGATCGATGCCGGCGTCGGCCATGATGTTGGGGTTGACGAAAATGATGTAGGCCATGGTGATGAAGGTCGTGAGCCCTGCCAGCAGCTCGGTTCGGACGGTCGTGCCGTGCAGGCTGAGCTTGAACAGGCGTTCGAGCAGGCCTTTGCGCGGCAGCGTGAGATCCAGCGGCGTGGCTTCGGTTTTGCGACTTTCCACAGTGAAATCCTCGGGACGTTTTTGTTGTTATGACAAAGCCGGTTGCGGGCTACGGGAGGCGTATGGACCTGCCAGGCTGATTTGTTGACTGAAAGGTCAGAAACTTGCACGAAGGAATTATGCTTTTGTATACAAATAATGCAAATAATGTTTTCGATCCTGTGGGGAATATTTAGCGGATTGTGTGCATAACGCCCCGTCATTTCAGGGCCTGTGCAGACTTTGCCGGCTGTGTACAATGCGCCATTACTTTTACTGTGACTTTGCCGGGATATCTGCTATTGGTTGATCCAACAGTGGTCGTACCCGCCCTGATCACGGCAAGGCCCCGCGCCGGATTCTGTTACCACGAGTGCCCATGAACGATCAGTTGCAACCCCTCAAGAAACATTCACGCACGGCCAAGTCCGGCCGCAGCGGCACCCAGGACGATATCGTCTACGCCCACATTTTCGAGGCGATCCTCGAACAGCGTTTGGCGCCCGGCACCAAGCTGAGCGAAGAAGCCCTCGGTGAAATCTTCGGCGTCAGCCGCACCATCATTCGTCGCGCACTCTCGCGACTGGCCCACGAAGGCGTGGTGTTGCTGCGTCCGAATCGCGGCGCGGTGGTGGCCAGCCCGAGCGTCGAAGAGGCACGACAGGTGTTCTTCGCCCGGCGTCTGGTGGAGAAGGCGATCACGGAACTGGCGGTCGAGCACGCCACGGCGGAACAGCTCAGTGAGCTGCGCCAGATGGTCAGCGACGAGCGCGACAGCTTTTCGAAAGGGGATCGAGGGGCGGGGATTCGTCTGTCGGGGGAATTCCATCTGAAACTGGCGGAAGCGGCGAAGAACGCCCCGCTGATCAGCTTTCAGCGCAGCCTGGTCTCGCAGACCTCGCTGATCATCGCCCAGTACGAAAGCGGCAACCGCTCGCACTGCTCGTACGATGAACACACCCAGCTGATCGACGCCATCGAAGCCCGGGACGCGACCCTGGCGGTGAACCTGATGATGCATCACATGGATCACATCGACAGCAAGCTCAACCTCGACGAAGACAGCGCCTCCGACGACCTCCATGCCGTGTTCTCGCACCTGATGCTGCCAAAGAAAAAAGCAGGGCGCAGCACCGCGGTCTAAACGGGGGAGTGGCCAGGGTGGCGCTCCAACTTGCTCACGAATGCGGTGCGTCGGCCTCATCCAGGCTGACTGACAGAACGCCTTCGCGAGCAAGCTCGCTCCCACAAATTCTGTGCTGACTCCGGTAACTCTGGTCGGACCTGGGACCTGTGGGAGTGAGCTTGCTCACGAATGGGGTGTGTCGGCCACATCTATGCTGACTGATAGAACGCCTTCGCGAGCAAGCTCGCTCCCACAAATTCTGCGCTGACTCCGGTAACTCTGGCCGGACCGAGGACCTGTGGGAGTGAGCTTGCTCACGAATGGGGTGGGTCAGCCACACCCAGGCTGACTGACAGAACGCCTTCGCGAGCAAGCTCGCTCCCACAAATTCTGTGCTGACGCCGGCAACTCTGGTCGGACCGGGAGACCTGTGGGAGTGAGCTTGCTCACGAAGGCGGTGGGTCAGCCACACCCAGGCTGACTGACAGAATGCTTTCGCGAGCAAGCTCGCTCCCACAAATTCTGTGCTGACGCCGATAACTCTGGTCGGACCGGGGATCTGTGGGACTGAGCTTGCTCACGAATGCTGCGGCACAGCTGACAGATTTGGGTTGGATGTACCTCAGTCTTCGCGAGCAAGGTGGAGCGCCACCCCGGTCGCTTCTACAGTTTCCAGCTGTCATCGAAAATCCGCGTCGAGCGCAGATCTCCTGTAGGAGCAATCGGAGGTTACGACGGTCGCGAAGCGGCGGGCCTGCGAAATCAAAGGCGGCTGACCCACTGCATTGCGGGCAAGCGCTCCTACCGTTTGCGGCATCGCCTCAACGCTTATGCACCAACCGCCCCGCCGAATACGTTTCGCTGACGGTGCGGTCATCCCCCAGGGTCATCAACACAAACAGCTGCTCTTCAATGCTCGTCGCCTGACTCATGCGGTAGGACAGCAGCGGGGTGGCGTTGAAATCCAGCACCACAAAGTCCGCTTCGCTGCCCGGCTGCAGGTTGCCGATCTTGTCTTCCAGCCGCAGCGCCCGTGCGCCGCCCAGCGTCGCGAGATACAGCGATTTGAACGGGCTCAACTTGGCGCCTTGCAGCTGCATGACCTTGTACGCCTCGTTCAACGTGTGCAGCAGCGAGAAACTGGTGCCAGCGCCGACGTCTGTTCCGAGTCCTACATTGACCTTGTGCTTTTCGGCCATCGGCAAGTTGAACAGCCCACTGCCGAGGAAGAAGTTGGAGGTCGGGCAAAAGGCGATGGCGGACCCGGTTTCCGCCAGGCGCTCACACTCCTGGTCGCACAGGTGCACGCCGTGGGCAAACACGGAGCGCTCGCCGAGCAGGTTGAAATGGTCGTACACGTCCAGGTAATTCTTGCGCTCCGGGAACAGCGCCTTCACCCACTCGACCTCCTTCAGGTTTTCACTGATGTGGGTCTGCATGTACAGGTCGGGGTATTCGGTCAGCAACTGCCCGGCGAGGGTCAATTGTTCGGGCGTGCTGGTCGGCGCGAAACGTGGGGTGACGGCGTAATGCAGGCGGCCCTTGCCGTGCCAGCGCTCGATCAGCGCCTTGCTGTCGACGTAGCTGGATTCGGCGGTGTCCACCAGATAATCCGGGGCGTTGCGGTCCATCATCACCTTGCCGGCGATCAGACGCAGATTGAGCTTCTCGGCGGCACTGAACAGCGCCTCCACCGACTCCTTGTGCCGACTGCCGAACACCAGCGCGGTGGTGGTGCCGTTGCGCAGCAATTCCTTGAGAAAGATGTCAGCCACCTGCGCCGAATGCTCGGGGTCCTCGAACTGCCTCTCGCAGGGAAACACGTAGGTATTCAGCCAGTCGAGCAACTGCTCGCCGTAGGACCCGACCATGCCGGTCTGTGGCAAATGGATGTGGGTGTCGATGAAACCGGCGGTGATCAGGGCGTCCTGATAAGTGACGATTTCGACGTCGTCGGCAAGCGTGCCGAGCAGGTCTTCGGCAGTGCCGAGGGCGAGGATCTTGCCGTTTTCCACCAGCATCAGGCCGTCTTCGAAATACTCATACGACGCTTCCACTGCCACGTCGGCAGGGTCGGCGATGCTGTGAATGATGGCGGCGCGGTAGGCTTTTTTGGCAGTGCTGATATCTGTGGTCATGTCAGTTGATCGTTCTTCCGGGATTCATTGGGCCTGGCTGCGGCGGGACACCGGCAGCAGCTTGGCGACAGGTTCGGCGGTGGTGCTCTGCTCGCCGAAATGAGCGTTGTAGGTGGCGATCACTTCGCCGGCGATGGACACGGCGATTTCCATGGGCAGTTTGCCCTTGACCTCGGTCAGGCCCATCGGGCAACGCATGCGCTGCAGCACTGCGGCGTCGAAGCCACGATCACGCAGGCGATGGTCGAACTTCACGCGCTTGGTTTTCGAGCCGATCAGGCCGAAATAGCTGAAGTCGCCGCGCTTGAGAATGGCGGCGGCGAGTTCCAGATCCAGCTGATGATTGTGGGTCATGACGATGCAATAGCTGCCAGCGGGGAGGTTGTCGACTTCTTCGATGACGTCCTCGCTGAGGATCTGCGTCACGCCTTCTGGCATGTGCGCGGGAAATTCGGCCTCGCGGGAATCAATCCAGCGCACGCGGCAGGGCAGGCTGGCGAGCAGCGGCACCAGCGCCCGACCGACGTGGCCGGCGCCGAACACGGCAATGTGCGCCTGGGGCTGGCCCATGGGTTCGAACAGCAACACGTTCACGCCGCCGCAGCACTGACCCAGGCTGGCGCCGAGGCTGAAGCGCTCCAGACGGGTTTGCTGGCTGCCGCTGGCGAGCATCTCCCGGGCGATTTCCATGGCCTTGTATTCCAGATGCCCGCCGCCGATGGTGTCGAAGATTCGCCCGGCGCTGACGACCATTTTCGAGCCGGCATTGCGCGGCGTCGAGCCACGCTCCTCGATGATGGTCACCAGCACGCAAGCCTCGCCCTGCTGCTGCAAGTCGGCGAGGGCGCTGATCCAATTATTCATGTGGTTTCTCCTGATCGGCGGGTTGGCAGATCAAACATCGTCATTGCCCGTGCTGGCCTCATCGCGAGCAAGCTCACTCCTACAGGGATCGCACTTGGACTGTAAGAGCGAGCTTGCTTGCGAAAGCGTCAGCACAGGCCGCCACTGTTTAATCGACGCGGAGCGTCTCGGGCTGCACTCCCACGCGGAGCCCCGGCGCAGGTTCTGAAACGATCTCGGCAGCTAACTCCGCATCGCGCTGATACGCCCGCATCTGCTCACACCCCCACAACACCCGTTCCGGGGTCGCCGGCGCGTCGATCTTCGGCTGGTGCCGGTAATCGCCCAGGCTCGCCACCGCGTCCTTGATCGCGCACCACGCGGCGATGCCCAGCATGAACGGCGGCTCACCCACGGCTTTGGAATGGAACACCGTGTCTTCGGGGTTCTTGCGGTTCTCCACCAGCTTCACCCGCAGGTCCGCCGGCATATCGGCCACGGCCGGGATCTTGTAGCCGGCCGGGCCGTTGGTCATCAGTTTGCCCTTGTCGTTCCAGACCAGTTCCTCGGTGGTCAGCCAGCCCATCCCCTGAATGTATCCGCCCTCAACCTGACCGATGTCGATGGCCGGATTCAGCGAGGCGCCGACGTCATGAAGAATGTCCGTACGCAGCATTTTGTACTCGCCGGTCAGGGTATCGACCAGCACTTCGGTACAGGCCGCGCCGAAGGCAAAGTAATAGAACGGCCGGCCGCGCGCCTGGCTGCGGTCGTAGAAAATCTTCGGCGTCTTGTAATAGCCGGTGCTCGACAGCGATACCTGGCCCATCCATGCCTGCTGCGCCAAGGTGTCGAAGCTGATGACCTGCTCGCCGACGCGCACATGACCGTTGCGAAACTCGACCCGCGATTCATCGCACTGGTAATGCTTGGCTGCGAATTCCACCAGCCGCTGCTTGAGGATTTCTGCTGCATTCTGCGCGGCCTTGCCGTTCAGGTCGGCGCCGCTTGAGGCTGCGGTTGGCGACGTGTTCGGCACCTTATCGGTGTTGGTCGCGGTGATCTGCACGCGGTCGATGTCGACCTGAAACACCTCGGCCAACACCTGCGCGACTTTAACGTTCAGGCCCTGGCCCATTTCGGTGCCCCCGTGATTGAGATGGATGCTGCCGTCGGTGTAGATGTGAATCAGCGCGCCGGCCTGATTGAGGAAGCTGGCGGTGAAGGAAATGCCGAATTTCACCGGGGTCAGCGCCAGGCCTTTCTTCAGAATCGGGCTGTTGGCGTTGTAGGCCGTGATCGCTTTGCGCCGCTCGGCGTAGTCACTGCTTTCCTCCAGCTCCGCGGTCATTTCTTCGAGCATGTTGTGCTCGACCGTCTGGTAGTAGTGGGTGACGTTGCGCTCGGTCTTGCCGTAATAGTTGGCCTTGCGCACCGCCAGCGGGTCCTTGCCCAAGTGCCGGGCGATGGCGTCCATCACCTCTTCGATGGCGACCATCCCCTGGGGGCCGCCGAAGCCGCGGTAGGCCGTGTTCGACGCGGTGTTGGTCTTGCAGCGATGGCCGTTGATCGTGGCGTCGCCCAGGTAATACGAATTGTCGGCGTGAAACATCGCCCGGTCGACGATGGACGCCGACAGGTCCGGCGAATAACCACAGTTGCCCGCCAGCTCCAGCTGAATGCCGTGCAGGCGCCCGTCGTTGTCGAACCCCACGTCGTACTCGACGTAAAACGGGTGCCGCTTGCCGGTCATGATCATGTCTTCCATGCGCGGCAGGCGCATCTTGGTCGGCTGGCCGGTCAGGCGCGCAATTACCGCACACAGGCACGCCGGGCTCGCGGCCTGGGTTTCCTTGCCGCCGAAGCCGCCACCCATTCGCCGCATGTCGACGACGATCTTGTTCATCGACACGTCCAGCACTTCGGCCACGAGCTTCTGCACTTCGGTCGGGTTCTGCGTCGAGCAGTAAACGATCATGCCGCCGTCTTCCGTGGGCATGACCGACGAAATCTGCGTCTCCAGGTAGAAGTGTTCCTGACCGCCGATGTGCAGCGTGCCCTGAATCCGGTGGGGAGCGGAGGCCAGCGCCGCCGCCGAATCACCGCGCTGGTGCGTGTGGCTGTCGAGCACGAAGTGCTTGTTGCGGTAGGCCTGAACCACATCGAGCACGGGTTCCAGGTCTTCGTATTCGATGATCGCGGCCATCGCCGCCTTGCGTGCGGTTTCCAGATCCCGCGCGGCCACGGCAATCACCGGCTGACCGACGAACTCGACCGTGTCGATGGCCAGCAACGGATCGCCGGGTAGCAGCGGGCCGATGTCCTTGAGGCCCGGAATGTCTTCGTGGGTGATTGCGATGCGCACGCCGTCGAAGGCGTAGCAGGGCGACACGTCGACGCGGACGATGCGCGCGTGGGCACGGTCGGACAGCCGCGCATACACGTGCAGTTGGTTGGGGAATTCGAGGCGGTCGTCGATGTAGATCGCTTCGCCGGAAACGTGCTTGTCAGCACTGTCGTGTTTCACGCTGCGGCCGACGCCGGTGGTCAGGTCCTGCTGAAACAGGGCGACCATTTCTTCCTGGGACCTGGCTGAATGATGATTAGACATAAGCTGTCACCCGCGTCTGGATGTGAGGCGTTTGCACTTCAATGAAGTATTTGCGCAGCAGGTTCTGCGCGCTGAGCAGGCGGTATTCCTTGCTCGCGCGGAAGTCCGTCAGCGGGGTGAAATCCTCGGCCAGTGCGGCGCAGGCGCGCTCAATGGTGGCCGATGTCCACGGCTGGCCGATCAGCGCCTGCTCGCAATGGGCCGCACGTTTGGGGATCGCCGCCATGCCGCCGAACGCCGCGCGGGCGTCAACGATGGCGCCGTTTTCGATGTGCACGCGGAACGCGGCGCAGACCGCCGAAATGTCGTCGTCCAGCCGTTTGGACACCTTGTACGCGCGAAACGTCTGCCGGGGATTGGCGCGGGGCACGATGATGCGCTCGATGAATTCGCTTTCCTGACGCACCGTCACGCGGTAATCAATGAAGTAATCCTCCAGCGCCAGAGTGCGGGTCTGCTCACCCTTGCGCAGCACGATCTTTGCGCCCAGTGCTATAAGGAGGGGCGGGGAGTCGCCAATCGGGGAAGCGTTGCCGATGTTGCCGCCGAGGGTGCCCTGATTGCGGATCTGCAGCGATGCAAAACGGTGCAGCAATTCACCGAAATCAGGGTACTCGCGGCTCAGTGCTTCGTAGCAATCGGTGAGGGCCGTCGCCGCGCCGATCTCGATGCGGTCTTCGAAGTGCTCGATCTTCTTCATCGCCGCGACGTTGCCGACGTAGATCATCACCGGCAGCGGGCGATGGAATTGCGTCACTTCAAGCGCCAGGTCGGTGCCGCCGGCCAGCAGCCGGGCTTGGGGATAGGCGTCGTAGAGATCCGCCAGATCGGCGACGGTCAGCGGCACCAGGCAGCGCTTGCCGCCGCTGTTCAGCTCGCCGGTTTGCGTCGGCGCGATGGCCTTCAGGCGCGCGATGGTCTGAGCCTTCAAGGCATCGAACTGGTCCGCTGGCGGTTGACTGCAGCTTTGCTCGGCCGCCGCGAGGATCGGTCGATAACCGGTACAGCGGCACAGATTGCCAGCCAGGGCTTCGTGGGCCTGAGCATGTTTTGTTTCAGCGGACGCGGACTCGGCACTGTTCTTTTGCAGCGCGAACAGCGACATCACAAAACCCGGCGTACAGAAACCGCACTGGGAACCGTGGCAGTCGACCATCGCCTGCTGAACGCTGTGCAAGCGGCCCTGATGCTTGAGGTCTTCGACGCTGATCAATTGCTTGCCGTGCAGCGAGGCCACGAAGGTCAGGCACGAATTTAGGCTGCGATAACTCAGCTGCTCCCGGCCCGCCGCGTCAGTGGTCAGCTCGCCCACGACCACGGTACATGCGCCGCAGTCGCCGCTGGCGCAGCCTTCTTTGGTGCCGGACTTATGCAGGTGCTCGCGCAGGTAGTTGAGCACCGTCACATTGGGGTCCAGAGCCTGTTCGGTTTTCAGCTCTTGGTTCAGGAGAAACTGGATCACGGGTCGCGCCTCGTTCTTGTCGTTAATAAGCACTGGTCACAGCTGCCGGCGGATGGGTCATCGAACATGTCGATGAATCTATCAGCTCTGACTATTGGGTCAATTAATTTCTGACTCAAAGGTCAAGAAATTCATTATTTCGAGAAATGGCCGATAACCCACCTGACGATAACGTCTAACGACTGAGTGCCTGTGATCAGAAACATGTCCGTGTTTCTGCTTAATTCGTGCCAGTTTCCACAGTATGGCCCTGCGCCACAGACCTGCAGTGCGATACACTCCGCCGCTTGTTTGCGACCAAAGAAGTTGAAGGTAAGAAATGACGTTCAAGGCACCTGACAGCCTCGCCGAGCAGATCGCTCACCACCTTGCCGAGCGCATCATCCGCGGCGAGCTCAAGCCAGGGGAGCGGATTCAGGAGCAGAAGGTCACGGCCGCGCTGAACGTGAGCCGTGGCTCGGTGCGCGAGGCGCTGCTGATTCTCGAGCGCCGCCATCTGATCGTGATCCTGCCCCGTCGCGGCGCGCAGGTCTCGGTCCTGACCCCACACAACATCACCAGCCTTTGCGCCCTGATGAGCGAGATGTACATCCTTCTCGGTCTGGCCGTAGCGAGAAGCTGGAAAGAGCCGGTCGACCTCGCTGCGTTCCAGCAGATTCAGCAGCGCCTCATCGCCAGTTGCGAGCGCCAGGACGTCAAAGGCTTCGTTGAAGAGAGCTTCAATGTCATGCGCGCGGCCTATCCGTTCGCCAACAACCCGTACCTGGAAGAGACCGTCGAGAACCTGCAGCCGTCCATGAGCCGCTTCTATTTCCTCGCCCTGGATCAACGCCAGGCGGAAATGAGCGAGTACCTGACCCTCTTCGGCCAGTTGCTCGAAGCGGTGGTGGCGCGGGATCTGGCGCGGATCCGCGACGTGCTGACCTGCTACGCCGAGCGCAGCTGCCAATCGGTGTTGTCTGCCCTGGCGGCCAGCTGATTCATGCGCCTCAAATGCATCAGGCTGGCCGGGTTCAAATCGTTCGTCGACCCGACGACGGTGAACTTCCCCAGCAACATGGCGGCCGTGGTCGGCCCCAATGGATGCGGCAAATCCAACATCATCGACGCGGTGCGCTGGGTCATGGGCGAAAGCTCGGCCAAGAACCTGCGCGGCGAGTCGATGACCGACGTCATCTTCAACGGCTCCACCAGCCGCAAACCGGTGAGCCAGGCGAGCATCGAGCTGGTTTTCGATAACTCCGACGGCACCCTGGTCGGCGAATACGCCAGCTACGCGGAAATTTCCATTCGCCGTAAAGTCACCCGCGACAGCCAGAATAGCTATTACCTCAACGGCACCAAATGCCGTCGCCGCGACATCACCGACATCTTTCTCGGCACCGGCCTGGGCCCACGCAGCTACTCGATCATCGAGCAGGGCATGATCTCCAAGCTGATCGAAGCCAAGCCCGAGGACCTGCGCAATTTTATCGAAGAAGCCGCGGGCATCTCCAAGTACAAGGAGCGCCGCCGCGACACCGAAAACCGCATCCGCCGCACCCACGAGAACCTGGCGCGCCTGACCGATTTGCGCGAAGAACTGGGTCGGCAGCTGGAGCGTCTGCAGCGTCAGGCCCAGGCCGCCGAGAAGTATCAGGAATATAAAGCCGAAGAGCGTCAGCTCAAGGCGCAGCTGTCGGCGTTGCGCTGGCAGGCGCTGAACGAGCAGGTCGCGCAGCGCGAATCGGTGATCGGCAATCAGGAGGTCGGCTTTGAGTCATTGGTCGCCGACCAGCGCAGCGCCGACGCCGCCATTGAGCGCCTGCGCGACGGTCATCACGACCTGTCCGAGCGATTCAACCTGGTGCAGGGGCGTTTCTACTCCGTGGGCGGCGACATCGCCCGGGTCGAGCAGAGCATTCAGCACGGTCAGCAACGCTTGCGGCAGTTGCAGGACGACCTGCGCGAAGCCGAGCGTGCGCGCCTGGAAACCGAATCCCACCTGGGTCACGACCGCACGCTGCTGGCGACCCTCGGCGAAGAGCTGGAAATGCTCGAGCCGGAGCAGGAGATCACCCTCGCCGCCGCCGAAGAATCTGCCGCCGCGCTGGAAGACGCCGAAACCGCCATGCATGGCTGGCAGGAACAGTGGGACGCCTTCAACCTCACGTCCGCCGAACCCCGGCGTCAGGCGGAAGTGCAGCAATCGCGCATTCAGCAGCTGGAAACCAGCCTGGAACGACTGGCAGAGCGTCAGCGGCGTTTGGGGGAAGAGCGCCAATTGCTCGCGGCGGACCCCGAAGACGCCGCAATTCTCGAGCTCAGCGAAGACCTCGCCGCGCGGGAAATGGCCTTTGAAGAACTGACCGCCGAAGAAGAACACCTGATCGAGCGCCTTGAGCAACTGCGCGTCGATCTGCAACAGGCCACCCAATCGCAACAACAGGCCCAAGGCGATCTGCAGCGGTTGAACGGCCGGCTTGCGTCGCTGGAAGCCCTGCAACAGGCGGCACTCGATCCTGGCACCGGCACCGCCGAGTGGCTGCGCGACCATCAACTGAGCGAGCGTCCGCGTCTGGCTGAAGGGCTGCAGGTCGAGGCCGGCTGGGAAATGGCCGTGGAAACCGTGCTGGGCGCCGACTTGAATGCGGTGCTGGTGGATGATTTCGCCGGGCTCGATCTGGCCGGATTCAGTCAGGGCGACCTGCGCCTGGTGAGTCCCGGCGCTGACATCACGCGCATCCCTGGCAGCCTGCTGGACAAGGTCGATACGCAGGTCGATCTGACCCACTGGCTGGGCCAGGTCAAACCCGTTGAAACCCTCGACGATGCGCTGGCGCTGCGCGGGCAACTGGGCGCCGGTGAGAGCCTGATCAGCCGCGACGGCTATTGGGTCGGTCGGGATTTTCTCCGTGTGCGCCGCGCCAGCGAGGCCGAAAGCGGGGTGCTGGCGCGGGGTCAGGAATTGCAGCGTCTGGAAGCCGAGCGTGAAGAACGCGAAGCGACGTTGGCCGCGCTGGACGAGCAGCTGTCGACCCAGCGCGAACAGCAACGCACCCAGGAAGACAACCGCGAGCAATTGCGCCGTCGCCTGCAGGACGAAGCCCGCCAGCAAAGCGAGCTCAAGGCGCAGTTGTCCGCCGCCAAAGCCAAGGTCGAGCAGTTGACGCTGCGCCGCACACGGCTCGACGAAGAATTGACCGAGCTCGCCGAACAGCGGGCCATGGAGCAGGAAACCCTCGGCGAATCCCGCCTGCAATTGCAGGACGCCCTCGACAGCATGGCGCTGGACACTGAACAGCGCGAGTTGCTGCTGGCCCAGCGCGACAGCCTGCGCGAGCGCCTGGACCGGGTGCGTCAGGAAGCACGCCAGCATAAGGATCACGCCAATCAGTTGGCCGTGCGCTTGGGTTCGCTGCGTGCGCAGCATGATTCCACGCGCCAGGCCCTGGAGCGGCTGGAGATGCAATCCGAGCGCCTGACCGAGAAGCGCGAGCAGCTGAGCCTGAACCTGGAGGAGGGCGCCGCGCCACTGGAAGAACTGCGCATGAAGCTCGAAGAGCTGCTGGAAAAGCGCATGGTGGTCGACGAAGAGATGCGTACCGCCAAGAACGCCTTGGAAGACGCCGACCGCGAACTGCGCGAGGCCGAGAAGCGTCGCAACCAGGCCGAGCAGCAATCGGCGCTGTTGCGTGGGCAACTGGAGCAGCAGCGCCTGGAATGGCAGACCCTGACCGTAAGACGCAAGGCGCTTCAGGAGCAATTGCACGAAGACGGCTACGACCTGGATGGCGTGCTGGCGACCCTGACCGCCGAAGCCAACGAGAAAGACGCCGAAGAAGAACTGGAACGCATCGCCGCGCGGATTCAGCGTCTGGGCGCCATCAACCTCGCGGCGATCGACGAGTATCAGCAGCAGTCCGAACGCAAACGCTATCTGGACGCTCAGGACGCCGATCTGGTCGAAGCGCTGGACACGCTGGAGAGCGTGATCCGCAAGATCGACAAGGAAACCCGTAACCGCTTCAAAGAGACCTTTGATCAGATAAACAGCGGAATTCAGGCACTCTTTCCAAAAGTTTTCGGTGGCGGCAGCGCTTATTTGGAACTGACGGGCGAAGATTTACTCGATACAGGGGTGACGATCATGGCGCGTCCTCCCGGCAAGAAAAACAGCACGATCCATTTGCTGTCCGGGGGTGAGAAAGCCTTGACCGCGCTGGCGCTGGTTTTTGCCATCTTCAAACTCAACCCGGCGCCGTTCTGCATGCTCGATGAAGTCGATGCGCCGCTGGACGACGCCAACGTGGGGCGCTACGCCCGGTTGGTCAAAGAGATGTCGCAGACCGTACAGTTCATCTACATCACCCACAACAAGATCGCCATGGAAATGGCTGACCAGTTGATGGGCGTCACCATGCACGAACCGGGTTGTTCGAGGCTGGTGGCAGTGGACGTAGAGGAGGCGATGGCGCTGGTGGAGTCATAGCGGGATGCGCAGTTGATCGCGTGGCGATCATGCAGATTTGCAGGGAAAAGTGGCGCACGGACGTCCAGTACAGGAACCACCGCCGCAGCGTGACAGATGCTTGTGACCTGCCAGATGTAACAGACGGTGTAAAGTTGCCTTTGGTCGTGCTAGCTTAATGTCCACTTTTCCATTTCGCGTGGGTAAAAGGCCATTCAGAACATAGAGTTGGCTCCACGTTTTAAAGGGGTTTGACGCCCTTAATTTTCAGAATTTTATTAGAGGCACGGGACTACATGGAAATCGGTCTGCGAGAGTGGCTGATCGTCATCGGCATTATTGTCATTGCCGGTATTCTGTTTGACGGCTGGCGCCGTATGCGCGGCGGCAAGGGCAAATTGAAATTCAGACTGGACCGCAGCTTATCCAACCTGCCGGACGACGACGAACCGACGTCCGCCGAAGTGTTGGGCCCTGCGCGCGTTCTGGACACCCATAAAGAACCGAAACTCGACGAGCACGACTTGCCGACGATGAGTGCAGCGCCCCGCGAGCGCGCCGATCGTGAACCGCGACGCGGCAAGCGCAAGGACGAGCCGCATCAGGGCGACCTGAACCTGAGCGCCGGCCCTGACCTGTTCAGTGCCCGCGACGACGATTTCCCGGACGACAAGCCGAACCAGCGCATCACCGAAGACAAGGACCTGCCGCCGGTTGAAGAAGTGCTGGTGATCAGTGTGATCTCCCGGGACGAAAGCGGCTTTAAAGGTCCGGCGCTGTTGCAGAACATCCTGGAAAGCGGTCTGCGCTTTGGCGAAATGGACATTTTCCACCGTCACGAAAGCATGGCCGGCAACGGCGAAGTGCTGTTCTCGATGGCCAATGCGGTCAAGCCGGGCGTGTTCGATCTGGACGATATCGACCACTTCAGCACCCGCGCCGTGAGCTTCTTCCTGGGTCTGCCAGGGCCGCGTCATCCGAAGCAGGCGTTTGATGTCATGGTCGCCGCCGCTCGCAAACTGGCCCATGAGCTGAACGGTGAATTGAAAGATGATCAGCGCAGCGTCATGACCGCGCAGACCATCGAGCATTACCGTCAGCGCATCGTCGAGTTCGAACGCCGCGCCCTGACCCAGCGTCGCTGATTGGCACTCCCACAGATTCAAGCATTACCAAATGAGCAGCTTCGGCTGCTCTTTTGCATTTCGAGAACACACCTATGAAAGCCGCCGAAACCCGCATCCTTGAACTGCGCGCTGAGCTGGATCAGCACAACTACCGCTATCATGTCCTCGACGAGCCGAGCATCCCGGACGTCGAGTACGACCGGCTGTTCCACGAGCTCAAAGCGTTGGAGGCGGAGAACCCGCATCTGGTGACACCGGACTCTCCGACCCAGCGGGTGGGCAGTGCGGCACTGTCGGCGTTCACCCAGGTGCGCCACGAAATCCCCATGCTGAGCCTGGGCAACGCCTTCGAAGAAACCGACATGCTCGAGTTCGATCGTCGGGTCAACGAAGGTCTGGACCTGCCCGCTGCCTCGAAGAAGGTGGAATACAGCTGCGAGCCGAAACTCGACGGCCTGGCGGTGAGCCTGCTTTACCAGAATGGCGCGCTGGTTCGCGGCGCCACCCGCGGCGATGGCACCACCGGCGAAGACATCAGCGTCAACGTGCGCACCGTGCGCAATATCCCGCTCAAGCTGCACGGCAAGGGCTGGCCGGACACCCTCGAAGTGCGCGGCGAAGTGTTCATGTCCAAAGCCGGCTTCGAGCGTCTGAACGCCAGCCAGCTGGAAATCGGCGGCAAGACTTTCGCCAACCCGCGCAATGCGGCCGCCGGCAGCCTGCGCCAACTGGATTCGAAAATCACCGCCAACCGCCCGCTGGAATTCTGCTGCTATGGCATCGGCCAGGTGTCCCATGACATCGCCGACACCCACACCGGCAATCTGCAGCAGCTGAAAGAGTGGGGCATGCCGATCAGCCGCGAGATGAAAATCGCCCACGGCATCGAAGACTGCCTGAAGTACTACCACGACATCGGCGAGAAACGTCTGTCGTTGCCGTACGAAATCGACGGCGTGGTGTTCAAGGTGAACAGCATTGCCGCCCAGCGCGAGCTGGGTTTCCGCGCCCGCGAACCGCGCTGGGCGATCGCCCACAAATTCCCGGCCATGGAAGAACTTACCGAGCTGCTGGACGTGGAATTCCAGGTCGGCCGCACCGGCGCGGTCACCCCGGTCGCCCGTTTGAAACCGGTAAAAGTCGCTGGTGTGACCGTCGCCAACGCGACGCTGCACAACATGGACGAAGTGGCGCGTCTGGGCTTGATGATCGGCGACACGGTGATCATCCGCCGCGCGGGCGACGTGATCCCGCAAGTGGTGCAGGTCGTCCAGGAGCGCCGCCCGAAAGACGCGCGTGCCGTCGAGATCCCGCAGACTTGCCCGGTGTGCGGCTCACAGGTCGAGCGCACGCAACTGATCAAACGCAGCAAGGGCAAGGAAACCATCAGCGAAGGCGCCGTGTATCGCTGCGTCGGCCGTCTGGCCTGTGGCGCGCAGCTCAAGCAGGCGATCATCCATTACGTCTCGCGCCGGGCGATGGACATCGAGGGGCTTGGCGACAAGACCATCGAGCAACTGGTGGACGAGAAGCTCATCGGCTCGCCCGCCGATCTGTACAAGCTGACGTACGAGCAGATCATCGATCTGGAGGGTTTTGCCGAGATATCCAGCAAGAAGCTGCTCAAAGCCATTGATGACAGCAAGAAACCGACGCTGGCGCGTTTCATCTACGCGCTGGGCATTCCGGACGTGGGCGAGGAGACGGCCAAGGTGCTGGCGCGTTCATTGGGTTCGCTGGATCGAGTGATTGTGGCGCTGCCGGAGGTGCTGACGTATCTGCCGGACGTGGGGCTGGAAGTTGCCCATGAGATTCACAGTTTCTTCGAGGACGAGCACAACCAGAACGTGATCGGCGCGTTGCTCGGCGAATGCCAGATGCAGCTGCAGGACACGGGCGATCTGGGCGCGGAGTTCGCGGCGAGCGCGACCTTGGGCGGCATGCTGGACAAGTTGAATATTCCGTCGGTGGGGCCGGGTGCGGCGCAGAAGCTGGCGGACAAGTTCGGCACCCTTGAGGCGGTCGTCAAGGCGGACTGGCTGGATATGCGGCAGACGCTGCCGGAGAAGCAGGCGCAGGCGGTGAGGGCGTTTTTCGATGTCCCGGAGCATGCGCAGCGTGCGTTGGCGATCGAGCAGCAGCTGAAGGATTTCGGCATGCACTGGCAGAGCGAGAAGAAGGTGGTGGAGGGCTTACCGCTGGCCGGGCAGACGTGGGTCCTGACCGGTTCGCTGGAGTTGATGAGCCGGGACGTGGCGAAGGAGAAGCTGGAGGGACTGGGGGCGAAGGTGTCCGGTTCGGTCTCGGCGAAGACCCACACGGTGGTGGCCGGGCCGGGGGCGGGCTCGAAGTTGACCAAGGCCAATGAGCTGGGGCTGAAGGTGCTCGACGAAGAGGCGTTTGTGGCGTTTCTTAAGCAACATGGCGTTGAGGTCAGCTAGGTCAAGATCAAGTGCGTCTGCCTGGGGGCAGACTGTTTCGCCTTCGGCGAGTTACTTGATAAAGCCCCAAGTAACCAAGGGCTTGTGCTC
>NZ_JBWKVD010000026.1:0-48140 GCF_059421525.1 Pseudomonas sp. GW821-FHT02H06 | reverse complement strand
ATGTCCGTTCGGCGCGGGCCCACGGAGCGTCGTCGGAGTGAGGGTATTCCGACGAAGGAGGAACCCAACCAGGAGCACAAGCCCTTGGTTACTTGGGGATTTATCAAGTAACTCGCCGAAGGCGAAACAGTCTGTCCCCAGACAGACGCTCTTGACCTTAAGGGTCAATCCCGCCCGGCGAATATCCTCACAGCATCCACCGCATCATTCGTCCCCGAACTGATCTGCACAATCGCATCCCCCGCCTGATCCGCCAGATCCACACCCTTCACCGCCGTACTCCGCGTATTGTCCATACTTACAATCGCCTGACGCGTCTCGGCCTGAATCACCTGAATCATCTCCGAAATCTCCTGCGTCGACCGGCTCGTGCGCCCCGCCAACTGCCGAACCTCATCGGCCACCACCGCAAAGCCACGGCCCTGATCACCGGCCCGGGCCGCCTCGATCGCCGCATTCAACGCCAGCAAATTCGTCTGATCCGCAATACTGCGAATCGTATTCACGATCGCTGTAATCTGCTCCGAGCGCTCACCCAACTGACCAATGATCCGCGACGAATCATCAATGTTCTGCGAAATCTGACGCATCTCACTGGCCGCCTGCTGAATCACCAGGGTGCCCTGCTCGGCGTACTTCTGCGTCTGCACCGAAATGTGATACGCCTGGGCAGCGCTTTGGGAATCCTGCTCGTGCTTTTCGATACGCGCGGTCACGTCCGACGCAAACTTGACCACCTTCCACAGCTTGCCAGCGGCGTCGTACACCGGGTTATAGGACGCTTCCAGCCAGAGCGTCTGGCCGTGCTTGCCGACGCGCTTGAACTGATCGCTGAAAAACTCGCCCTTGTTCAACCGACGCCAAAAGTCCTGATACTCGGTGCTTTTGGTGAACTCAGGGGGGCAGAGCAATTTGTGGCTTTTACCCAGCAGCTCTTGCCGGCTGTAGCCCAGCAAGCGCAACAGGTTGTCGTTGGCAGCGATGATCGTGCCGTCCAGATCGAACTCGATGACTGCCATGGCGCGGTCGATGGCCTGCAGCTTATTGTGGGCTTCGCTCTCGGCTTGAAGTTTGGCGGTGACGTCCATCGCGTATTTGACCACCCGGGTGACCTTGCCGTCCGAGTCCCTGACCGGGTTGTAATTGGCCTCCAGCCATACGGTGCTGCCATCGCCCGCCACGCGCTGGAACGTCGACGACACGAACTCTCCATTACGCAAGCGCGACCATAACTGGGCGTACTCGGGGCTGCGCGCGTGTTCGGGGGTGCAGAACATGCGGTGCTCTTTACCGATGACCTGCTCGGGCCGGTAGCGCATGGTCTTGAAGAAGTTGTCGTTTGCCTTGAGCACCACACCGTTCAGATCGAATTCGATGCTGGCCATCGAGCGATTGATCGCCTCCAACAGACTGTCCTGATGGGCGACGGTCAGTTGCAGGTCCTGGATGATTTTATTCTTGGACGAGTCAAAAAACATGATGGCGGCTCAGGCAAGTGATTGAGGTGTGGTCCTGATCCATGACCTTGCGAGCGAGATGCAGCTCAGATGCGTGTTCCATTTGCAGTGCAGCCGATCATTACGCAGGTGATGTTAAAAAGCTATGCCGAACTTGTACAGCTCGTCGGGTTTGTACAAGGTTTTCGGTTATCAGTCATCGAAACCGGCCTGTTCGGCGATTTCGTCCACCTTCAGCTCCAGGCGATAGGCCACGGCAATGAACAGCGCCTGGCATAAACACAGCGTGGCACTGAGCGAGCGAAAGGCGAACGAGCTGCCTTCGTTGACCAGCAACACGGCATTGGCGCGCTTGGCCAGGGGAGAAAGGTTGCTGTCAGTAATGATCAACGTCTTGGCCTGATGATGCTGGGCGATGCGCAGGCAGTGCTGGGTTTCCTTGCCGTAGGGCGTGAAGCTGATGGCGATCACCAGATCGTTGGCGCGCACGCTGCGCATCTGCTCGCGGTAGCTGCCGCCGAGGCCGGAAATAAGGTGGATGCGCTTGTTGGTGTGCTGCAGGTTGTAGACCAGATAGTCGGCGACGGCGAAGGAGCGTCGCACCCCGACCACGTAGATGTTGTCGGCGTTGACCACCAGGTCCACGGCTTTCTCGAAGGCCTCGTCGTCCAGTTCCAGCGCCAGCCGCTCCAGTCCCGACAGCGTAGCGTTGACGCATTCCCGGGCCAGGTCGCCCGCGCTGGCCTTCTGGGATTTGTTGGCGATCATGCTGCGAATGCGTTGCTGGTAGTTCTGCACCGGCGTGGCTTTGTGGGTGTAGGCCTCGCGGAACAGCGCCTGCATTTCGCTGAATCCGCTGAAGCCGAAGCGCTGGGAAAACCGCACGATGGCCGACGGATGCACCTCGCATTCCCGGGCGATGTCGCTGATGCGGTCGACCATGATCCGGTCGCTCTGCTGGCTCGTGTAACTGGCAATGCGCTTGAGCTGGCGCGGCAGGCTCTCGTATTCGGCCGTGATCAGCTTGAGCAGGGCATCGGCGGTCTCCGGCGCAGCGGTGACGGGCGTTGCGCCGTCGGCTCCGGTTTCGGGCGAGCCTGGCTGATCGAGGCTGGACATACGTGCGAATCCTTTGGCAGGTGGTGGCGTGGCGGAGTGTCCGGGAGGACAGGCGGCCAGTTTTGCAGGGTGCGACCTGCAATGCAAAGTGGAATAAATATTCCACATGAAAATAATTTAGAAAAATTCATTGATCAAGCCCGGGCGCCGTTCTAGTCTGCATCCACGAACTCGCTTGCAAGCACCTCGCTTGTGGGCAAGGGCATCAGCAATCAAACCCATAACAATAAAAGAAGAGGGGCCGGCATGGGCCAGACTCGTTTTGCCACCGGGCGTCAGCTGGACGTGATTTGTCTCGGGCGCCTGGGCGTCGATCTCTATGCGCAGCAGATCGGCGCGCGCCTTGAGGACGTCAGCAGTTTCGCCAAATACCTCGGCGGCTCCTCCGCCAACATCGCGTTCGGCACCGCACGGCTGGGCGTGAAGTCAGCCATGCTGACCCGCGTTGGCGACGACCATATGGGCCGGTTCCTGGTGGAATCCCTGGCGCGGGAGGGCTGCGACGTCAGCGGCATCAAGGTCGACGCCGAACGCCTGACCGCCATGGTCCTGCTCGGCATCAAGGACCGCGAAACCTTCCCATTGGTGTTCTACCGCGAGAACTGCGCCGACATGGCGCTGCAGCCTGAAGACATCTATGAAGCGCAGATCGCCTCCAGCAAGGCGCTGTTGATCACCGGCACGCATTTCTCCACCGATCAAGTGTTCCGCGCCAGCAGTCAGGCGCTGGACTACGCCGAAAAACACAACGTTAAACGCGTCCTCGACATCGATTACCGCCCGGTGCTATGGGGCTTGGCCGGCAAGGCTGACGGCGAAACCCGCTTCGTCGCCAACGACACTGTCAGCCAGCACGTGCAACGCATCCTGCCGCGCTTCGATCTGATCGTCGGCACCGAAGAAGAATTCCTCATCGCTGGCGGCTCGACCGATTTGCTCAGCGCCCTGCGCCGGGTTCGTGAGCTCAGTGCCGCGACGCTGGTGGTGAAGCTCGGGCCCCAGGGCTGCACAGTGATTCACGGGGCGATTCCGGCGAAGCTGGAAGACGGCGCGATTTACCCTGGCGTACGCGTGGAAGTACTGAATGTCCTCGGCGCGGGCGACGCGTTCATGTCCGGCTTTCTCAAGGGCTGGCTCAACGACGAAAGCGATGAGCGCTGCTGCCAGTTGGCCAATGCCTGCGGCGGTCTGGTGGTGTCGCGGCACGCCTGCGCGCCGGCCATGCCGACGCTCGTCGAGCTGGAATACCTGTTTAACAGCCCGGTTCCGATCACTCGACCCGATCAGGACGCGGTGTTGCAACGTCTGCACCGGGTCAGCGTGCCCCGTCGCGAATGGCAGCCGCTGTTCATCTTCGCCTTCGATCATCGCGGGCAACTGGTCGAGCTGGCGCAAAAGGCCGGGCGCGATCCGGCGTGTATCGGCCAGCTCAAGCAGTTGTTCGTGCAAGCGGTCGCGCGGGTTGAGGCCGATTTGGAGAAGCGCGGCATCGCCGCCGATGTCGGCGTGCTGGCGGACCAGCGCTTTGGTCAGGATTCACTGAATGCGGCCAGCGGGCGCGGCTGGTGGGTGGCACGTCCGGTGGAAGTGCAAGGCTCGCGCCCACTGGCGTTCGAGCACGGGCGCTCGGTGGGCAGCACTCTACTGGCCTGGCCTCAGGAACAGATCATCAAGTGCCTGGTGCAATACCACCCGGACGACGAACCGATGCTGCGCCTGGAACAGGAAGCGCAGTTGTTGGGGCTGTATCAGGCAGCGCTGGCCAGCGGTCATGAACTGCTGCTGGAAGTGATTCCGCCGAAGGATCATCCTTCGCCCTATCCGGATGTCATCTACCGTTCCCTCAAGCGCCTCTACAACCTCGGCATTTACCCGGCCTGGTGGAAAATCGAATCGCAGTCCGCCGAGGTCTGGGAACAGCTCGATGCGCTGATTCATGAGCGTGATCCGTACTGCCGGGGTGTGGTGTTGCTGGGGCTGAACGCGCCCGCCGAAACCCTGGCGGTCGGCTTTCGTCAGGCGGCGAAAAGCACCACCTGCCGTGGGTTTGCCGTAGGCCGCACGATTTTTCATGAACCCAGCCGAGCCTGGCTGGAGGGCGAAATCGATGACGCGGACCTGATCACTCGGGTACAGAGCAACTTCGGTTTCCTGATCGAGTCCTGGCGCGACGCCCGGGCTTGAAGTCCGAACCCGCGGACTGTGTGTTCAGTTGAACGTGATAACAACAGTAAAGGTGCAGCCATGCCCGCTTCTGCAATCCGAATTGGCATCAACCCGATTTCCTGGAGCAACGACGACCTCCCGGCCCTCGGTGGCGAAACGCCCCTGAGAACCGCGCTCAGCGAGGGCAAGGAAATCGGCTACGAAGGCTTCGAGCTCAACGGCAAATTCCCCAAGGACGCCCAAGGCGTGGCCGATGTGTTGCGCCCCTATGACCTGGCGCTGGTGTCGGGCTGGTATTCCGGTCGGCTCGCCAGCCGTTCGGCGGCCGAGGAAATCGACGCCATCGCCAGCCATGTCGAACTGCTCAAGCACAACGGCGCCACGGTGCTGGTCTACGGCGAAGTGGCCGATTCGATTCAGGGCCAGCGCATCCGACTGGTCGAACGACCGCGCTTCCACAGCGCCAGTGCCTGGCAGGCCTACGCCGACAAGCTCACTGAGCTGGCCCGGTTCACCTTGTCCCAAGGCGTGCGTCTGGCCTATCACCACCACATGGGCGCGTACGTGGAATCGCCGGAGGACATCGACACGCTGATGGCACTGACTGGCGGCGAAGTCGGACTGCTGTTCGATTCCGGTCACTGCTACATGGGGGGCGGGGAACCGCTTCAAGTGCTGAGCACACACATCGATCGCGTCTGCCATGTGCATTTCAAGGACGTGCGCAAGCCGGTGGTGCAGCTGGCGCGCAACAATTTGTGGAGTTTTCCGGACTGCATCGTCAACGGCACCTTCACCGTGCCCGGCGATGGCGACATCGATTTCGCCGCGCTGCTGGACGTGCTGATGCAAGCGGATTACCAAGGCTGGCTGGTGGTCGAGGCGGAACAGGACCCGGCCGTTGCGCCGAGCTATGCCTACGCGAAGAAGGGCTATGAGACCCTGCGCCATTTGCTGGCCGCCGCGCAGTTGAACAGCGCGGCTCAACAACAGAACGCACCTCAACAACCGCCTGAACAGAGGAGCCTGTGAACATGAATCTCTTGGTCAAGAGCAAGGCTGAAGGGCGCGATGTCGTCGCGCTGGCCGACGGCGTGCTGACGTACGTCGGCTTCTCCGCCCACCGATTGAGCGTCGGCGAACGTCTGCCGGTGAATGCGGGCGACAAGGAAATCTGCCTGGTGCTGCTCAGCGGTCGCATCAGCGTCAGCGGCGAGTCGCCGGGGCAGGGCGGTTTCAACTGGGAAAACCTCGGTGATCGGCAGTCCGTGTTCGAGGACAAATCGCCCTTCGCGGTGTACCTGCCGCCGGGCAGTCAAGCCGAAGTCACGGCGTTGAGCGCGGTGCAGATTGCCGTGTGCGCTGCGCCGGGCGATGCCTCCAAAGACCTGCCGGCGCGCGTGATCACCCCCGACACGATGAAACGCAGCGTGCGCGGCCGGGCGGCCAACACCCGATACGTCTGCGACATCCTTCCCGATTCCGAACCGGCGCATTCGCTGCTGGTGGTAGAGGTGCGCACGCCCTCGGGCCACTCGTCGAGCTACCCGCCGCACAAGCACGACACGGATGATTTGCCGCACCAGAGCTTCCTCGAAGAAACCTATTACCATCAGGTCAACCCGCCCCAGGGCTATGTGTTCCAGCGCGTGTACACCGACGATCGCAGCATCGATCAGGCCATGGCCGTGGAGAACAACGATCTGGTCACGGTGCCCAAGGGTTACCACCCGGTCAGCGTGCCGTACGGCTACGAATCCTATTATTTGAACGTGATGGCCGGGCCAAAGCGCGCATGGCAATTCCACAACGATCCGCAGCACAGTTGGCTGCTGGATCTGTAACCCAATTTTTTTGAAGGAGCCCGTCATGAGCAACGCCCCGATCATCGGCCACTACATCAACGGCCAGATTCACGACAGCGCCGAGCGTTTCAGTGATGTGTTCAATCCGGCTACCGGCGCCGTGCAGGGCCGGGTGGCGCTGGCGGAACTGAAGACCGTCGATGAAGCCGTTGCCGCTGCCCAGGCGGCATTTCCCGCTTGGGCGGATCAGTCGTCCCTGCGGCGTGCGCGGGTGATGTTCAAGTTCAAGGAACTGCTTGACCAGCACCACGACGAGCTGGCGGCCATCATCTGCCGCGAGCACGGCAAGGTGTTTTCCGATGCCAAGGGCGAAGTGGTGCGGGGCATCGAGATCGTCGAGTTCGCCTGTGGCGCGCCAAGCCTGCTGAAAAGCGACTACAGCGACAACATCGGTGGCGGCATCGACAACTGGAACCTGCGTCAGCCGCTGGGGGTTTGCGCCGGCGTCACGCCGTTCAACTTCCCGGTGATGGTGCCGCTGTGGATGATTCCCATGGCGCTGGTTACCGGCAACTGCTTCATCCTCAAACCGTCCGAGCGCGATCCGTCGGCGAGCCTGTTGATGGCGCAGTTGCTGAAACAGGCGGGCCTGCCCGATGGCGTGTTCAACGTGGTGCAGGGCGACAAGGTGGCCGTGGACGCGCTGTTGCAGCACAAGGGCATCGAGGCGATTTCGTTTGTCGGCTCCACGCCCATCGCCGAATACATTCATCAGCAGGGCACGGCCCACGGCAAGCGGGTGCAGGCCCTCGGCGGTGCGAAAAACCACATGATCGTCATGCCCGATGCCGATCTGGATCAGGCCGCCGACGCGTTGATCGGCGCGGCCTACGGTTCGGCGGGCGAGCGCTGCATGGCGATCTCCATTGCTGTGGTGGTAGGAGACGTGGGGCAGAAACTCATCGACAAACTGCTGCCGCGCATTGATGCGCTCAAGGTCGGCAACGGCATGAACGCCGATTCGGACATGGGCCCGCTGGTCACGGCGGTGCACAAGGCCAAGGTCGAGGGCTACATCGCCCAGGGCGTGCAGGAAGGCGCGAAGCTGATCGTCGACGGGCGCAACTTCAGCGTGCCGGGCGCGGAACAGGGCTTCTTCGTCGGCGCCACGCTGTTCGATGACGTGACGCCGGAAATGACTATCTATAAGGAAGAAATCTTCGGGCCGGTGCTGGGCATCGTCCACGTGCCTGACTTTGCCTCGGCGGTGGAGCTGATCAACGCCCACGAATTCGGCAACGGCGTGTCGTGCTTCACCAGCGACGGCGGCATCGCCCGGGCCTTTGCCCGCAACATCAAGGTCGGCATGGTGGGCATCAACGTTCCGATCCCGGTGCCGATGGCCTGGCATTCCTTCGGCGGCTGGAAGCGCTCGCTGTTCGGCGATCATCATGCCTACGGCGAAGAAGGCCTGCGCTTTTACAGCCGCTACAAAAGCGTCATGCAGCGCTGGCCGGACAGCATCGCCAAGGGCGCGGAATTCAGCATGCCGACGGCGAAGTAGGGGAACAACGTTAATCGTTTGCTGAACGCGGTCAATGTGGGAGCGAGCTTGCTCGCGAAGGCGGCTGTATGGCCACTGGGAATGTGCCAGACGGACCGGCCCCTTCGTGAGCAAGCTCACTCCCACAGGGATCATCGCTGAGTCTGAATATTCAGCCCAGTCAGCCAAGTCCGCTAACCATTCCCAGGGCTTTCATCACCGCCAATAACAACAAGGTGCAAGCATGACCACGACTCGATTGACCATGGCCCAGGCCCTGGTGAAGTTTCTCGATAACCAGTACGTCGAAGTCGACGGCGTGCAGAGCAAGTTCGTCGCCGGGGTGTTCACCATTTTTGGCCACGGCAACGTGCTCGGCCTGGGCCAGGCCCTGGAGCAGGACCGCGGCGGCCTCATCTTTCATCAAGGCCGCAACGAACAGGGCATGTGCCACGCCGCCATGGGGTTTGCCAAGCAACACCTGCGCCGCAAGATCTACGCCTGTACCTCATCGGTCGGCCCCGGCGCCGCCAACATGATCACCGCCGCAGCCACTGCGTCGGCCAATCGCATACCGCTGCTGTTGCTGCCCGGCGATGTCTACGCCAGTCGCCAGCCTGATCCGGTGCTGCAACAGATCGAACAGTTCCACGACCTCAGCATCAGCACCAACGACGCCTTTAAGGCCGTGAGCAAATACTGGGACCGCATCAACCGCCCCGAGCAACTGATGAGCGCGGCCCTCAACGCCATGCGCGTGCTCACCGATCCTGCCGAAACCGGCGCGGTCACCCTGGCGCTGCCCCAGGACGTACAAGCCGAGGCCTACGACTACCCCGATTCCTTCCTGCAAAAACGCGTGCACCGCATCGACCGCCGTCCGCCCACCGAAGCGATGCTCAATGACGCCGTGGCGCTGCTCAAAGGCAAACGCAAACCGCTGCTGATCTGTGGCGGCGGCGTGCGTTATTCCGGCGCGGCCGCCGAGCTGCAGGCGTTCGCCGAGCGCTTCGGCATTCCGTTCAGCGAAACCCAGGCCGGCAAGAGCGCCATCGTTTCCGCCCATCCGTTGAACATGGGCGGCATCGGCGAGACCGGCACGCTGGCGGCCAATACCCTGGCGCGGGAAGCGGACCTGATCATCGGCGTCGGGACCCGTTACAGCGACTTCACCACCGGCTCGAAATCCCTGTTTCAGAACCCTGAGGTGCAGTTCCTCAACCTCAACGTCGGCGCCTTCGATGTGCAGAAGCTCGATGGCGTGCAGGTGCTGGCCGATGCGCGGCTGGCGCTTCGTTCCCTGGCGGATCAGCTGGGCGACTACCGCGCGCAGTGGGGCGATCAGCCGCGCGAGGCAAGGGCTGCTCTGGAGGCGGAAGTGGATCGGCTGTACGCCGTGGAATACCAGACCGAAGACTTCGAGCCGGAAGTCAGCGGCCACCTTGACCCGCAGGTGCTGCGCGACTTCATCGAGATGACCGGTTCGTGCCTGACCCAGAGCCGAGTGCTGGGCGTGCTCAACCAGCAATTGCCCGCGGACGCGGTGATCGTCGCGGCGGCCGGCAGTCTGCCCGGCGATTTGCAGCGGGCGTGGCGCAGCACCAGCGTCGACAGTTATCACGTCGAGTATGGCTATTCGTGCATGGGCTATGAGGTCAACGCCGCGTTGGGCGTGAAAATGGCAGCGCCCCAGCGTGAGGTGTACGCCCTGGTGGGCGACGGTTCCTACATGATGCTGCACTCGGAACTGGCCACCTCGATTCAGGAGCGGCGCAAGATCAACGTGATACTGCTCGACAACATGGCCTTCGGTTGCATCAACAATTTGCAGATGGGCAACGGCATGGGCAGTTTCGGCACCGAGTTCCGCTACCGCAATCCCGAGACCGGTCAGCTGGATGGTGATTTCGTACCGGTGGATTTTGCGATGAGTGCCGCTGCGTATGGCTGCAAGACCTACAAAGTCAGCAACGCCCAGGAGCTGGAAGCGGCACTGGCCGATGCGCGCAGGCAGACCGTTTCGACGCTGATCGACATCAAGGTGCTGCCGAAAACCATGATCCACGGCTACCTGTCGTGGTGGCGCGTGGGTGTGGCGCAGGTGTCGACCACGGGTACAACGGCCGAGGCGTATGAACGGCAAAAAGCGGCGTTGGCCAAGGCCCGTCAGTATTGAACACGCTTCTGCAGGGACAGGACATTCACCCATGAAAATCGGACTCATCGGCTACGGAAAGGGCGGGCGCTATTTTCACGCACCGCTGATCGCCAGCCTGCCCGGCGTGACCTTTGCCGGCGTGGTCACCCGCTCGCCGGAACGCCGGCAGGACCTGCGCAACGATTACCCCAAAGTCCCGGCCTTTGACAGCCTGGCCGATCTGGTTGCGGCCGGGGTCGATGCGGTGGTGATTTCGACGCCGCTGGCCTCCCGGCGGGCATTGATCCTTGAAGCCATCGAACTCGGCGTACCGGTCGTCAGCGACAAGCCATTTGCACCGGATGCCCGGGCGGCGCAGGAACTGGTGGACGCCGCCGAACGCCGAGGCGTGCTGTTGGGTGTGTACCAGAACCGCCGCTGGGACTCCGATTTCCTCACCGTGCGCAAACTGATTGATCAGGGCGTTCTCGGCGACATCAGCCGCTTCGAGTCCCGTGTCGAGCGCTATTCGCCCACGTCGGTTGGCAAGGAAAGCGGCGGCGGCATTCTGCGGGATCTTGGCAGCCATCTGGTGGATCAGGCGCTGCTGCTATTCGGGCCGGTGAAGCGGGTGTACGCCGAGCTTGAGTTCGCGACCCCTGAACAGAAAGTGGATCACGGCTTCTTTATTTCACTGACCCATAACAGCGGCGTGGTTTCGCACCTCTGGGGCAACTGCCTGCAAAACGCCCAGGGCCCCCGATTTCGGGTCAACGGTTCACAGGGCTGCTATACCGTCGAGGGCCTCGACGGTCAGGAGGCTGCTGCACTCGCCGGGTTGTCACCCAAGTCCGAAGGCGAACGCTGGGGCGTGGAAGAACACCGACGCTGGGGCTGGTTTGAGCAGGGCGAGCACCGCGAGCGGGTCCCGTCGGAGCGTGGCTGCTGGACCGAGTTTTACCGGCAATGGCAGGAGGCGGTGATGAATCAGGGGCGCAATCCGGTGGATGCAAACGATGCGGTGGCCTCGGCCAACGTGTTGGATGCCGCGAGAATCAGCGCGATGGAGGGCAGGGTGGTGGTGCTGTGAAAAGCACACGCAGATGCCCTGTGAGGCACTACGCTACACCCACCAACAGCCCGGACGGGGCGCATCAAAACGAAAATAGAAATTAATTCTAAAAGCTGTTGAAGTAGAAATTATTTTCCAATAGAGTCATTTCCAGGTTGCCGACGATCGCCGTCAGCGCCTGGTGTCGGGTCTCCCGACAGCAGGCCGAACGAGCGACACAAAAACAAGAAAGCCAATCGCAGACAGGTACCGCCGATGAACATTTTCAGATCAGCCGCCAAGGCTTGCCGCCCCTTCTTACTCGCGCTTCCCGCCATTCCCCGAGCTGTTTCCCGCACATTCATCAACGCTGCCCCTGCGTTCGAATCCGCCCTCGAAACCATCGCCCACGTGCTCTGCGTCGAAAGTCGCGGCGTTGTGGTGTGCGGGGCATCGGGCGGTTCGGTCGCGCACCTTTCAGACGCGGCGTCTTCTGCTCCGCGCTAAACGCCAGCACCTCCAGCAGTCGTTATCCCGCTATTACAACAACAAGAATCTGGAGAAAGACCGTTCATGAATACCCCACTCCGTTTCACCTCACTCGCCCTGGCCCTGATGCTGAGCAGCGGCGTCACCCTGGCGGCCGACCTGAAGATTGGCGTGTCCATGTCTCAGTTCGACGATACGTACCTGACCTACATGCGCGAGGACATGGACAAGAAAGTCAAAGCCATGGGCGGTGTCGACCTGCAGTTCGTGGATGGTCGCAATGACGTGAACAAACAGCTCGATCAGGTGCAGGAGCTGATTGGCAAGAAGGTCGACGCACTGATCGTCAACCCCGTCGACACCGAAGCCACCGTGAAGATCACCAAGGCGGCCACGGATGCTGGCATTCCGCTGGTCTACGTCAACCGCCGTCCGGACGATCCGAAGCTGCCCGCAGGCGTTGCCTCCGTGACCTCCGACGACAAGGAAGCCGGGCGCATGCAGATGGAATACCTGGCCAAGAAAATGGACGGCAAGGGCAACGTCGTCATCTTGCTCGGTGAACTGGCGAACAACTCGACCCGCGACCGCACGGCAGGCGTGAAAGAAGTCCTGAAAAACTACCCCAACATCAAGGTCACCCAGGAGCAGACCGGCGCCTGGCAGCGGCAGAAAGGCATGGACGTCACCAATGACTGGCTGACCCAGGGCCGCGACTTCAAGGCGGTCATCTCCAACAACGACGAAATGGCCATCGGTGCGGCCATGGCCCTGAAGCAGGCCGGCAAAAAAGGTGAGGTGTTTGTGGCCGGTGTCGACGGCACGCCGGACGGCCTGAGCGCGGTCAAGAAAGGCGACCTCTCGGTCTCGGTGTTCCAGGACGCCAAAGGGCAGGGCGAGGGCGCCATCGATGCGGCCGTGAAATTGGCGAAGAAGGAAACGCTGCCCGAACAGGCCATCGTGATTCCCTTCAAGCTGATCACCCCGGACAACGTCAGCACCTTCAAATAAACGCTCACCTCACACCGACTGACACCCGGCAGAGCGCCGCCGTGCCTCTGCCGCCCTGTCACTCGAGGAGCCTGTGACCATGTTCGCTTCCGCAACCGCTTCGGCTTCAAACAATCCACCCGCTTCCGGGATGGGGAGCGACGCCGAGCACCCTTATCTGCTGGAAATCACCAACATCAGCAAGGGCTTTCCCGGGGTGGTGGCGCTGAACAACGTGCAACTGCGTGTGCGGCCCGGCAGTGTGCTGGCGCTGATGGGCGAGAACGGCGCGGGCAAGTCCACGCTGATGAAAATCATCGCCGGCATCTACCAGCCCGACACCGGCGAAATCCGCCTGCGCGGCAAACCGGTGGTGTTCCAGTCGCCGCTGGCGGCGCTGCAATCGGGCATCGCCATGATCCATCAGGAACTCAACCTGATGCCGCACATGAGCATCGCCGAGAACATTTGGATCGGCCGTGAGCAGCTTAACGGCCTGCACATGGTCGACCATCGCGCGATGCACCGCTGCACGGCGGAATTGCTCGAACGCCTGCGCATCAACCTCGATCCGGAGGAAATGGTCGGCAACCTGAGCATCGCCGAACGGCAGATGGTCGAGATCGCCAAGGCCGTTTCCTACGACTCCGACGTCTTGATCATGGACGAGCCGACCTCCGCCATCACCGAGACGGAGGTGGCCCACCTGTTTTCGATCATTGCCGACCTGCGCGCCCAGGGTAAGGGCATCATCTACATCACCCACAAGATGAACGAAGTGTTCGCCATCGCCGATGAAGTGGCGGTGTTCCGCGACGGCGCCTACATCGGCCTGCAGCGGGCCGACAGCATGAACGGCGACAGCCTGATTTCCATGATGGTCGGCCGTGAACTGACCCAGCTGTTTCCCGAACGCGACCAGCCCGTCGGCAAGCTGCTGCTGTCGGTGCGCGACCTGGCGCTGGACGGCGTGTTCGAGGGCGTGTCGTTCGACCTGCACGCGGGCGAAGTACTCGGCATCGCCGGGCTGATGGGATCGGGGCGCACCAACGTCGCTGAAACGATCTTCGGTATCACCCCGAGCACGCGCGGGGACATTTTCCTCGACGGCACGCCGATCCGTGTCAGCGACCCGCACTTCGCCATCGAGAAAGGCTTTGCGCTGCTCACCGAAGACCGCAAGCTCAGCGGCCTGTTTCCGTGCCTGTCGGTGCTGGAAAACATGGAAATGGCCGTGCTGCCCCATTACGTCGGCAACGGTTTCGTCCATCAGAAAGCCCTGCGCGTGCTGTGCGAAGACATGTGCAAAAAGCTGCGGGTGAAGACGCCGTCCCTTGAGCAGTGCATCGACACGCTGTCCGGCGGCAATCAGCAGAAAGCCCTGCTGGCGCGCTGGCTGATGACCAACCCGCGGGTGCTGATTCTCGATGAGCCGACCCGTGGCATCGACGTCGGCGCCAAGGCCGAGATCTACCGGCTGATTTCCCTGCTCGCCAGCGAAGGCATGGCGGTGATCATGATTTCTTCCGAACTGCCGGAAGTGCTGGGCATGAGCGACCGGGTCATGGTCATGCACGAAGGCGAAATGATGGGCACCCTCGACCGCGCCGAGGCCACCCAGGAACGGGTCATGCACCTGGCGTCCGGAAACCCTGTTCACTGACTCCCCATTCACACGATCGCTGGCGACGGAAGCGCCGATTCGAGCACTGCTTCACGCGCCAGTGGCAATGCCCCGGTCGGGTCGAACAAGAACAAGAGGCACACATGAAGATGAACGCGATGCTGGAAAACAAACCCGCGCTGGCGCCTCGCAAGCACAAACGCCGGCTGCCCACCGAACTGAGCATTTTTCTGGTGCTGATCGGCATTGGCCTGATTTTCGAGCTGTTTGGCTGGATCGTCCGCGATCAGAGCTTTCTGATGAATTCCCAGCGGCTGGTGCTGATGATTCTGCAGGTGTCGATCATTGGCCTGCTGGCCATCGGCGTGACTCAGGTCATCATCACCACCGGCATCGACTTGTCGTCAGGCTCGGTGCTGGCGCTGTCGGCGATGATTGCCGCCAGCCTGGCGCAATCGTCGGACTACACCCGGGCGGTGTTTCCGTCGCTTACCGACCTGCCGGTGTGGGCGCCGGTCATCGCCGGGCTTGGGGTGGGGCTGCTCGCCGGGGCGATCAACGGCAGCATCATCGCCATCACCGGCATCCCGCCGTTCATCGCCACGCTGGGCATGATGGTGTCGGCGCGGGGCCTGGCGCGCTATTACACTGGTGGTCAGCCGGTGAGCATGCTCAATGATTCCTACACCGCGATCGGCCAGGGCGCCATGCCGGTGATCATCTTTCTGGTGGTCGCGGTGATCTTTCACATCGCCCTGCGTTACACCAAATACGGCAAATACACCTACGCCATCGGCGGCAACATGCAAGCGGCGCGCACCTCGGGGATCAACGTCAAGCGTCATCTGGTGATCGTCTACAGCATCGCCGGTCTGCTGGCCGGGCTGGCAGGCGTCGTGGCCTCGGCGCGGGCGGCCACGGGGCAGGCCGGGATGGGCGTTTCCTACGAGCTGGACGCCATTGCGGCGGCGGTGATCGGCGGCACCAGCCTCGCCGGTGGCGTGGGGCGGATCACCGGCACGGTCATCGGCGCGCTGATTCTCGGAGTCATGGCCAGCGGCTTTACCTTCGTCGGCGTCGATGCCTACGTGCAGGACATCATCAAGGGCCTGATCATCGTCATCGCCGTGGTCATCGATCAGTACCGCAACAAGCGCAAGCTCAAGCGCTGAGTCGTTCAGGTGTCATCAAAGAGGGCCTGTTCGCAGGCCCTTTTCGTTTTTCATCGATTTGAACCGATCAGGCCACGGTCGGTCAGACACCATCTGCCTCGTTTCGAGGACGCCCGGGCTGGGCGAAGGGTGCGATCAAACCCCGGCGCGACCCAATGCCACCGGGTATTCAAACCCTTGTTGGACGAATCCTGATCAATTATGTTGCCGAGTACCGAACCCGGCCTTAGACTGCCGCCCCTCGTAAATTGAGTGCCAAGCGGCGCTTCGAGACTACGGCGCGTTTAATGCCAGGTTGAGGCGCACCTTTGAGATCGCCTTAATGCACGTTTTTTTATAGAGAAATCAATGACCAAGGAAAAGTTGCTGGCGATGCCGGCCGATGACTACATGAACGCCGAGCAGCACGCGTTCTTCGTCGACCTGTTGCAAGCCATGAAAGTCGAAATCCACGAGCGCATCGAGCAGAGCCGTATCGCGATCGAAAGCCTGGACACCCCGGCTGACCCGGCCGACGCCGCTTCCGTGGAAGAAGAGCGCCACTGGCTGGTGAACGTGATTGACCGCGATCAGCGCATGCTGCCACAGCTGGAAATGGCCTTGAGCCGTATCGCTGACGACAGTTTTGGCTGGTGCGAAGACAGCGGCGAGCCTATTGGCCTCAAGCGCCTGCTGATCAGCCCGACTACCAAGTACTGCATCGAAGCTCAGGAACGTCACGAGCAGATCGACCGCCACCAGCGTCAGGCGTGATCCCTCGGGTTCGACCGCCCGCATCGGGTGGTCGAGCCGTTCCATTGCGTACCCTTTACGCGCTGACTGCGTAACCCCTTCCTTCGCCGCACATTCCGACCGACTACCACCAATGACTCATGGCGCATGGCCGCTATTTGGGCGTTTAATGCTTTCACAATAATGAAAGCAGGGCAGGTCCCGGACATGGATGCGAAAGGTCGTCACGCCGCAACACCCTCTCAACCCGCTCACGGGGCTCCCGACAAGCGGACCGTCGCCGGTTCGCGCTGGCTGACGCCCGGCCTGCAAAGCCTTGGGCTGTGTCTGCTGTTCGCGGCGATGGTCTGGGGTGGTGTGTCGGTTTACGTGTGCCTGCTCGTTGGGCTGTTGATCCTGTGGTTGCCAATTTTCTTACCGTCGCTGTTCGCCGGCCGAACGCCGGTGGCAGCGGAAGAAGCGGGCGAAGACGGCATGACCCGTCTGACCCGCGATCTGTCCCGGAGCACCAGTCACAATGCGCTGTCTGCGGCGGCCGTGGCGTTTTCCGTCAGGCAACTGGCGGGCAAGCTGCAGTCCCAGGTCAACGCGGCCGAGCAGATCGTCAGCAGCGCCGACGTGATGATCGCCACCGAGCGCGCCACTTCCACGCTTAGCCAGCAAGCGCTGACCGCCGCCAGCCAGGCGCGGGAGAGCAGCGGCGCGGGGCTTGACGTCCTCAACGCCTCGATTGGTCTGATGCACCAACTCAGCGAACGGGCCGACAGCAGCCGTGAACTCATCGAAGCCCTCAGCCAGCGCAGCGAAGACATTCAGCGAGTCACCGCGGTGATTCAGTCCATCGCCAGCCAGACCAATCTGCTCGCCCTGAACGCCGCCATCGAAGCCGCGCGCGCCGGCGAACACGGCCGTGGCTTTGCCGTTGTGGCCGACGAAGTGCGCGGGCTGGCCGGGCGCACGGCGACGGCGACCAGTGAAGTGGGGGAGATGGTCGTGGATATTCAGCAGCGCACCCGTCAGGTGGTCGAGCAGATTCGGCAGTTATCGGGCGACCTGAGTGGCGGCGTCGCCCAGGTCGAATCCACCGGACAGCAACTGGCGAACATCGCTCAACTGGCGGTTGGGGTAGAGCAACAGGTGGGTGAAATCGCTCGGGGCGCCCAGACCAATCAGGAGCAATTGAGCAGCCTGTTCGTTGCTGTCGAGCAAATGCGCAGCGACCTTGCGATCAGCGATGACCAGACCCGGCGCCTGGCGCAGTCGGCGTTGCAGATGGAAGAGCAGGCGGAAACCATCAGCGAGCGCCTGGCTCAGGTCGGCCTGGATGACTACCACCAGCGCATTTATGACCTCGCCCGGGAAGGCGCCAGCCAGATCGCCGCGACGTTCGAGCAGGACATCGATCAGGGCCGGGTCAGCCTGACCGATCTGTTCGACCGCACTTACCAGCCCATCCCCAACACCTCGCCGGCCAAGTACCAGACGCGCTTCGACCGCTACACCGATCAAACGCTGCCGGCCATCCAAGAACCGCTGCTGACGCGTCATGAGGGTCTGGTTTTCGCCATCGCCTGCACGCAGCAGGGTTACGTGCCGACCCACAATCAGGTGTTCAGCCGGCCGCTGACGGGGGATACGGCGGTCGACGCGGTGAACAACCGCACCAAGCGCAAGTTCGACGACCGCACCGGCATTCGCTGTGGCAGTCACCAGCAGCCGGTGCTGTTGCAGACCTACACCCGCGACACCGGCGAACTGATGCACGATCTTTCCGTGCCCATCGTCGTCAAGGGCCGACATTGGGGCGGGCTGCGGCTGGGTTATAGGCCGGAGAAAAGCTGAGGATCAAGCTGCAAGCTGCAAGTGAAGAGCAGTTATCAGTGATCGCGCGTCTTGTGGCTTGCCGCTTGAAGCTTGCAAATCTTCGGGGAGCGTCAATTGTACGACTTAGGCCCTTTAATTATTTAACCGTCCGATATTGAAGTAGGACGCGTCTGAAGTGCAGTTCCATCGGTTGACGGAACGTTAACTGCGATCATCCTGTGAGTATATGTCCGAATATGTAATCGCCTGTTCGGGACTCATGTCAGTACTCACGGATGAATCAAATGACAAAAAAAACTATCAGTCACGCGTCGGCCGATTCCCGCGTCGGCGCGCAGCAGGTCACCGTTCGCTTAGGTGTGTTTTTCGACGGGACCGGCAATAACCGGGTGAATAGCCAGATCGGCGCCGACTGCCAGGCCATGGCGGAAGTCTACGGCGGCGTGCATATAAAAGAATGCGGCGGTCGGCACACTGACGCCGGCAGCAGTTACAGCAACAGCCCGACCAATATCGCGCGACTGGCCGGGTTATATAAACAACAGCGCAAGGCAATCGTTAATGCAGACGGCCTGTTTGTGTATGGCGCGGTGTATGTCAGTGGCGTTGGCACGACCTCTGGCGGGCGCGATTCCCGCTTGTCAGGCCAGGGCTTCGGTCGCGGCACCACTGGCGTGGTGGCGAAAGTGTTGCGTGGCATCAAAAAGCTTGCCGATGAACTTCACACGTTTGAAAGCGACAACCCGGGTTGTGTCATCGGGGCGCTGGAGCTGGACGTGTTTGGCTTCAGTCGGGGAGCGGCGTCGGCCCGGCATCTGGCCAACGAAGTGCTGAAAAAATCCCGTGGCGCGCTGGACCCCGTGCTTGACCCCCGCAAGCTGCCGCTTTCGGACAGCTTTTCATGGGCCAGTGGCAGCGTGCGGTTGAAGGTCATCGGCCTGTTCGACACGGTCGCCGCCGTGGGAGGGATTTCCGATCTGGGCAGCGTTCGGGATGCGGTCAACAAACGGGTCAATCTGTTTTTGCCCCCCGGGTGCGCGCAGCAGGTGCTGCACTTGGTGGCCGGCGATGAGCATCGGCGCAACTTCGTGCTCAACAGTGTCAAGCCCGACTGGCCCCGGGAAATCGTACTGCCCGGCAGCCATTCGGACATCGGTGGCGGCTATCAGCCCCAGGAAATGGAGGAAGTCTCGCTGTTCCGGCCTCGCCGCAGCCTGGTCAGCGTCAGCACGCCTTATGACACGACGGATGCCTGGCTGCAGGCCCACGCCGAGCTGTCCACTCTTGATGCGGGGCGTCTGCTCGACCCCACCGATGACAGCGCCTCGCTGGGCGTGGAATGTTTCGAACGGTTCGCCAGCAGCTCACGCGGGGTCAAGACAGTGGTGGCGACGGTGAAGCTGGAGCGACGCGTCTACAACCACCTCGCCCTTGTTTACCTGCGGCTGATGCACGCGCTCGCATGCGACGAGGGTGTGCCGTTCCTGCCCATCAAAGAATCAGCGGAAACAAGCCTGCCACCGGAGTTGCGGCCCATAGCCGCCAAGCTGATCAGCCACGCCAAAGGGGAGGGCGGTGCGTTGAGTGACGCCGAGCAGACGCTGTTGTATCGGCGCTACATCCATCGCTCGGCCCACTGGAACAATGCCCGACGCGACTCGCTGGTCGATGGGTTGTTCGTGCATGCCCCTGCGCTCAATGGCCGGCAGACGTTCACCAATCTTGGTCAACTTGCTTATCCACAGTGAGCGAAATGCATTGAAGCAACGGGTGGCGATGATGGCGAATCCGGCAAAAAAAATGGCGGCCTTGGTAGGCCGCCATTTTTTTGCACGTGCGACGGGTCAGGTCGGGGTGTGCAGCAAGACGTTCAGCTCATCGACGATGGGTGCCCAGTCATCATCCAGCTGGATTTTTTCCTTCAGCAGCGCCCCTTGTTGCGGCGACCAGAACTCGGCTTCGGACACTTTCACACCTTCCGGCAGATGATGCCCGGCGACGAACGCGTCGATGCTGGCCTGATCGGACTCCAGCCCCAATTGTTCGAACAACAGCTCAAGCGACGGCGTCATGATTTCCATTTTTTCTCCCGAACGGGTCAAGGACCCGGATTGGCGTGGTCAGTGAGTAACCTTCTGTTGCATGGGAGTGCGCGGGGCAGGCAAGAGTTCTAACTGATTGCCCGAAGGGCCACTGACACACCGCGTGCTTTTAGTGGGACCGGCTTCAGCCGGGAAAGCGTCAGGTGTCACACCGAAGAATTGAGGGTGATCAAACAGGCCTCCTCCCGGCTAAAGCCAGTCCCACTGAACATCGTCTGACAAAAACCACTTCACACCGGACGAAAGGGATATATCCCGTATAGACTCACTGCCGGTAGAATCCATGCTAACGCCAGCGTCCGGCTTCAGGACGCACCATTTCTCGTTTCTTTCCCGCCCGGTCCGCTGTCCGGGCGGGTTCCTATCTGGTTGGGAGTTTGTACATTGGCAGTAGGTAATCTGGATACCCACGCATTATTCGTGCTCGGAGACGTGCGCGCGAAGTTGGTAAAGCTGTTCCAGGCGCGATTCGTTTATGTCATCGAACAATCCCCTGAAGGCATTTACATGTCGGAGATCGACACCGAAACCGCACTGGTGGTCGATGATAAGCCCGGGCTGGAACTCAAAGTGGGTGACCACTTCCGAGCTGCCGTATTGCCCAGCCGTGAAGGCGGCAAGTTCGAAATCCGCTTCCGCGACATCAAGATGACCATCTACGGTCTGGGCGAATACGCGTTTGTGGAAGTGCCTGAAGGCCACGGCATCGTCTTCAAAGAGTCCCACAGCATTTTCATGGTGTTCGCCGCCCACGAACAGATTCAAACCGGCCTGAGCAAAGTCCTCAAAGCCGCCACCGCCAAAGCCGCCAAATGGCGCAAGGGCGAGCTGACGTTCAAAGCCAGCGAGTAGAACAGCGCTTCAACACGCCTGCACACGGATCGCGCCCACATCCCCCACGCCCAAGCGATGGGTAGAGGGCCCGTCTGCGCCCGGAAACCCCCTTCAGCCCAGGCTCAATGCCCCTGCTGTCTGCCGTCGCTGACCTCGGGTGGCACGTCGTCGCCGGCCATGCGCTTGCGGAACAGCCCGGTGCGCGCCAGCAGCAAAGTGGTCACAGGAACGGTAATGGCCAGCAGGATCGGGATCAGCCACGCGTGCAACACGGGGCCGTCCTTCAGCGCCGAGAAGTAGATGATCGAGGCCAGCGCCACACACCATGCGCCGAGGGTCGAGGCCAGTGCGGGCGGGTGCATGCGCTGGAAAAAGTCCTTCATGCGCAGCAGACCCAGCGCGCCGATCAGGCCGAACAGGCTGCTCAGCACCAGCAGCGCGGCGGTCAGGACTTCGACCCAGAACGGCAGAACCTGCAACGAATTCATTCGATCACCTCACCGCGCAACAGAAATTTGGCCAGCGCGAATGAGCCGACGAAGCCGAACAGCGCGATCAGCAGCGCCGCTTCGAAGTAGGTATCACTGGCGTAGCGAATGCCCAGCACCAGCATCATCAGCATCGCCAGGATGTAGAGGTAGTCCAGCGCCAGTACCCGGTCCTGCGCCGACGGGCCTTTGAACAGGCGAATCAGGGTCAGGACCATGGCGGTGGCGAACACCGACAGCGTAAAAAGAATCGCGTTTGTGAGCAGGGCGCTCATTGGAAAATCTCCATCAGTGGCCGTTCGTACGTGCTTTTGAAGTGCTCGATGAAGGCCGCTTCGTCGTCCAGATCGAACACATGCATCAGCAGCACGCTGCGATCCAGCGCCAGTTCGGACCAGACCGTGCCCGGCACCACTGTGCAGATCATCGCCAGCGCGGCGAGTCCATGGGCGTCGTGCAGGTCCAGCGGGACTTTGACGAAGGCCGAGCGTGGCGGGCGGCGACCCGCGCGCAGCACTCCCCACGCGACCGCCAGATTGGACACCACCACATCGCGACCCACCAGCAGGAACAAGCCCAGGGCGACGCCGGGTTTGCGGATCCGCGCCGGCGATGGACGCAACGGCGCGAAGATGTACGGCGCGAAAAAGCCAAGCAGGGCCCCCAGCAGCAGATTGCCCGGACTCAGGGACAGGTTGAGCAACAGCCACAAACCCCACAACGACAGCGACAACAGCGGCGCTGGAAACAGACGCTTCATGGCTGCACCTCCGGCGTCGCCGAGGCCGGCCCCGGTACCGGCCTGGCTGCCTTGACTGACAGCACGTATTGCTGCGGATCATGCAGCGCCTGGGCGGTGTCCTGGGTGTAATGCAACAGCGCCTGGGCCTTGAACGTCAGCACGATGGCGCAGCCCACCAGCAAGGCGATCGGCAGGCATTCGTTGAGCCGCAGCAGCGGTGCCGCATGTTCCTGGGGCGTCCAGAAGCGCTTGATGCCGACACGCACGAAGGCAAACAGCGACGTCAGCCCGGAAATAATCAACAGCGCCACCAGCGTCCAGCTGTCGCCGCGAATGGCTTCGGCCTTCGCCACATCAAGGCCCAGCGGATTGAGCAGGGCGCTGATCAGCGTCAGCTTGCCAAGAAAGCCCGACAGCGGCGGCATGCCGATGATGAGCAGCGCGCAGGCAATGAAACTCAAGCCCAGAAACGCCATGGTCCAGGGGATGACGTGGCCGACCACGGCTTTCTGCTCGTCATCCAGATTGGTCCCGGGCACTGGGTGCAACGACTCCAGCGCCTTGGGCAACTGGTCGGCGTCTTCGTCGAGGGCGATGTCGTTGGCCGAGCGCGAGCGCTCGATCAACTCCGCCAGCAGAAACAGCGCACTCAGCGCCAGGGTCGAGCTGACCAGATAGAACAATGCCCCCGCCGTGAGGCTAGGCTGCGCGAAACCGACCGCCGACAGCAGAATCCCCGCCGACACCAGAATGCTCAGACTGGCCATGCGCTCTAGGCGCTGGGCGGCGACCACGGAAATCGCCGCCACGCTGACGGTGGCCATGCCGCCCCAGATCAGCCAGTCCCCGCCGAAGAACGCCGACGCGCCGGCCTGACCGGAAAACAGCAGCGTCCACAACCGCAGCAGGGTGTAGAAGCCGACTTTTGTCATGATCGCGAACAGCGCCGCCACCGGTGCGCTGGCGGCGGAATAGGCCGGCACCAGCCAGAAATTCAGCGGCCACATGCCGGCCTTGGCCAGAAACGCGACCGCCAGAATGGCCGCGCCCGCGTGCAGCAAGCCCAAGTCGCCTTCCGGCACCTGAGGGATCTTTATCGCCAGATCCGCCAGGTTCAGCGTGCCGGTCACGCCATAGATCAACGCCGCGCCGATCAGGAACAGCGACGAGGCCAGCAAATTGATGGTGATGTAATGCAGGCCCGCCGACACCCGAGCCCGCCCCGAGCCGTGCAGCATCAGGCCGTAGGACGCCGCCAGCAGCACTTCGAAGAACACGAACAGGTTGAACAGGTCGGCGGTGAGAAAGGCGCCATACAACCCCATCAGTTGAATCTGAAACAGCGCGTGAAAACTCGCCCCCGCGCGATCCCAGCGGGCCAGGGCGAAGAGCAGGGCGCAGAAGGCGACGATGCCGGTCAGCACCAGCATCAGCGCCGACAGGTGATCGACCACCAGCACGATGCCGAATGGCGCCTCCCAGTTGCCCGGCAGGTACACACCGATGGAACCGGTGGTGCCGGTTTTCTGCACCCACATCATCAGCGTGATGGCGATGGCCAGGCCGAGCCCGGTGGAGAACAGGTTGATCCGCGCTTTCAGCGGGCGATGTTTCTCGCCGAGCCACAGCATCAGCGCAGCGGTCAGCACCGGCAGCAGGATCGGTGCGACGATCAGTTGGTTCATCACACTCATTCACCCAGCTCCCGGCCGTCGACGTGGTCGTTGCCGGTCAGACCGCGCGACGCCAGCAGCACCACCAGAAACAGCGCGGTCATGGCGAAACTGATGACGATGGCCGTCAGCACCAGCGCCTGGGGCAGGGGATCGGTGTAATTGAGCAAATCCTGGGGCACACCGTCCTTGATGATCGGCTCCTTGCCGATGAACAGACTGCCCATGCTGAAGATGAACAGATTGACGCCGTAGGACAGCAGGCACAGGCCCATGACGACCTGAAAGGTCCGTGGACGCAGGATCAGCCACACGCCGGAGGCGGCGAGCACGCCGATGGCAATGGCGATGACTTCTTCCATCAGATGGCTCCTTGTGAAATCGGGCTGTCGGCCGGGACCGGTTCAATAGGCTGCGGCAGCGAGGTCGGGCGATGGCTGCGCACAGACTGGTGAGCCAGCGCCGTGAGGATCAGCAGGGTCGAGCCGACCACCACCGCGTACACGCCGATGTCGAAAAACAGCGCGCTGGCGATGTGCAGATCGCCCAGTATCGGCAGGACCACGTGTGCGGTGTGGGTGGTCATGAACGGATAACCCAGGGCCATCGAACCCAGCCCTGTGGCCAGCGCGAAGAACAGCCCGGTGCCCATCCAGCGCAACGGCCGCAGGCTCATGTTGGCCTCGACCCACTGGGTGCCGGCGACCATGTATTGCAGGATGAACGCCACCGACATCACCAGCCCGGCGACGAAACCGCCACCCGGCTGGTTATGCCCGCGCATGAACAGGTACATCGACACCACGAAGGCCACCGGCAAGAGCAGGCGCACCAGCACCGCCGGCACCATCATGAAGCCCAGTGCCGTGTCGGCAGCGTGACGCGGATTGACCAGATCGGTGACCACGTCACGGGCCAGCAAGCGCTGTTGTGCCGGCAGGGCGATAGATTCTTTCGGCGGGCGGAAGCGACGCAGCAAGGCGAAGACCGTCAGCGCCACCACGGCCAGCACGGTGATTTCGCCAAAGGTGTCGAAGCCACGGAAGTCCACGAGCATGACGTTGACGGCATTGGTGCCGCCACCCTGGGCCAGGGCGCGGCTCAGGTAAAACTCGGAAATGGCGTTCGGCGTCGGCCGCGTCAGCATGGCGTAGGACAACACCGCCATGCCGCCACCCACTGCCACGGCGAGGACGAAATCGCGGATCCGCCGCACCTTGGCCCGGCGTCGCGCCTGGGAAGGTGGCGGCACGTTTTCGTTGCGTCGCGGCAGCCAGCGCAGGCCCAGCAGGATCAACACCGTGGTGACGACTTCCACCGCCAGTTGGGTCAGTGCCAGGTCCGGCGCGGAAAACCAGACGAAGGTCACGCAGGTCATCAACCCGCAGACGCTGACCATGGTCACGGCAGCCAGACGGTGATACTTGGCTTGCCACGCAGCACCGATGGCGCAAGCAATCGCAATCAGCCAGAGCATCACGAACACCCCGGAGCCCGGAATCTTCGGTCGATCGCCCCAGCTCAGCCCGCTCTCGTACATCGGCACAAAGCCGGCGACCAGCGCGGCCAGCACCATCAGAAACAGCTGCGCCTGCAAGCGACGCGTGGTCAACAGCCCCACCAGTCGGCGGGCGCCGCGCATCTTCAGCACCAGCACGCGCTCGAACATGCGCTTGCCGTTCAGGCGCCAGATCAGCGGTGGCCCGTTCACCTGCTGGCGCTTGATTGGCCCGCGCAGCAGCAGGTACAGAACGATACCGCCGGCCATGGCGATCAGGCTCATGATCATCGGCGCGTTCAGACCGTGCCAGATCGCCAGGCTGTATTCGGGCAATTCCCCCCCGACCACGGGCTGCGCTGCGGCGGCCAGCAACGGGCCGACGGAGTGCGTGGGAAAAATGCCGACGATCAGGCAGGCCAGCACCAGCAACTCCACCGGCAGGCGCATCCAGCGCGGCGGCTCGTGGGGCGTGTGGGGCAGGCGCGTGGCTTTCGGGCCGAAGAACACATCGACGGTGAAGCGCAGGGAATAGGCCACGCTGAAGATCCCGGCGATCGTGGCGATCACCGGCAGGGCGATCTCGACCCAGTCGGTCGAGGTGATGAACACCGTTTCCGCGAAGAACATTTCCTTGGACAGGAAGCCGTTCAGCAGCGGCACCCCGGCCATTGACGCGCTGGCGACCATCGCCAGCGTCGCGGTGTAGGGCATCAGCTTGATCAGCCCGCTGAGCTTGCGGATGTCGCGGGTGCCGCTTTCGTGGTCGATGATCCCCGCCGCCATGAACAGCGACGCCTTGAACGTGGCGTGGTTGAGGATGTGAAACACCGCCGCGACGGCGGCCAGCGGGCTGTTCAGGCCCAGCAGCAGGGTGATCAGCCCCAGGTGGCTGATGGTGGAGTAGGCCAGCAGGCCCTTGAGGTCGTTTTGAAACATGGCCGAATAGGCGCCGATCACCAGCGTGGCGGCCCCTGCGCCGCTGACGATCCAGAACCATTGTTCGCTCCCCGACAGCGATGGCCACAGGCGGGCGAGCAGGAACACGCCGGCCTTGACCATGGTCGCCGAGTGCAGATACGCCGACACCGGCGTCGGTGCCGCCATGGCGTGGGGCAGCCAGAAATGGAAAGGGAATTGCGCGCTCTTGCTCAGCGCGCCGATCAGAATCAGCGTCAGCAGCACCGGGTACAGCGCGTGGGCGCGAATCGCATCGCCCGAGGCCAGCACGCGGTCCAGGTCATAACTGCCGACGACATGCCCGAGCAGCATCATCCCCACCAGCAGCGCGAGGCCGCCGGCGCCAGTGACCATCAGCGCCATGTAAGCGCCGCGCCGGGCGTCGGCGCGGTGGTGCCAGTAGCCGATCAGCAGGAACGAGAAGACGCTGGTCAGCTCCCAGAAGAACACGATCTGAATGAGGTTGCCGGACATGACCAGTCCGAGCATGGCGCCCATGAACGCCAGAAAGAATGAGAAAAAACGCGGCACCGGGTCGTCCGGCGACATGTAATAACGCGCATACAGCGACACCAGGGCGCCGATCCCCAGCACCAGCATCGAGAACAGCCAGGCAAAGCCGTCCAGACGCAGGACGAAATTCAGCCCCAGGCTGGGCAGCCAGAAAAACTCTTCTCTGATGACCCCGCCGTGGGCGATTTGCGGATACCACAATGCCACCTGCACCGCGCCGATCAAGGCGATCAGGCCGGCGAGGATGGATTCACTGTTGCGTGCGTTGTGCGGCAAAAGTGCCGCCAGACAGCTGCCGATGAAAGGCAGAAGCAGTAGAACTATCAGGGACATAGGTTTCTAATCTGCGGAGAAATGTCAAGGATCATACGTGCAGGGTCCGGGATGACCAAACGCCAAGATGTCGCAGAATCCTACAAAGTTTGTAGGCAGCAGCGTAGTCCATGGCTATTGACAGACAGGATTGCACCGCACAACCGACCGCCTGATTTGGCGTGCCTCATCAATTAAGCGACAATGCCGGCCTGTTTCCGGAGCGCCCCCATGTCTGATTCCATTGCCCCCATGTCTGATTCCATTGAAAGCCCCGCCGTCGATGCCGTGCTCGACGCCACCGGCCTCAACTGCCCCGAGCCGGTCATGGTGCTGCACCAGAAAGTACGCGACCTGCCCCCCGGCGGCCTGCTCAAGGTGATCGCCACCGATCCGTCCACCCAGCGTGATATCCCCAAATTCTGTGTCTTCCTCGGCCACGAGCTGGTGGACAAACAGGCGGGCGACGGCGAGTTCCTCTACTGGATCCGCAAGAAGCTCGACTGATTGGCTGCGTACCGGCTGACGCTTTTCGCATCGCGCTGGCTCGGCAGGGCGCTGGCGCCTACACTGCGGCCACTCCAGGAGCCCTGACATGCGCATAGTTGCCGACGAAAACATTCCCCTGCTCGACGCCTTCTTCGCAGGCATCGGTGACATCCAGCGTTATCCGGGCCGCACGCTCGACCGCGCTGCCGTCGCCGACGCCGATATTCTGCTGGTGCGCTCGGTGACCCGCGTTGACCGCGCCTTGCTCGAAGGCACGCCGGTGCGCTTTGTCGGCACCTGCACCATCGGTACCGATCACCTCGACCTCGATTACTTCAAGGAAGCCGGCATTCAATGGTCCAGCGCCCCGGGCTGCAACGCCCGTGGCGTGGTGGACTACGTGCTGGGCAGCCTGCTCACTCTGGCGGAAATCGAGGGCGTCGAGCTTGCCAGCCGCACTTATGGCGTTGTGGGGGCGGGGCAGGTCGGCGGCCGCTTGATCAAGGTTTTGCGCGGCCTGGGCTGGAATGCTCTGGTCTGCGACCCGCCGCGTCAGGCCAGCGAAGGCGGCGATTACGTCAGCCTCGACGAAATCATCGCCCGCTGCGATGTGATCAGCCTGCACACACCGCTGGATAAAACCGGCAACACGCCCACCTGGCACCTGTTCGACCGCGCCCGGCTGCAGCAGCTCAAGCCGGGCGCCTGGCTGATCAACGCAGCGCGCGGCCCGGTGGTCGATAACGTCTCCCTCCGCCAGGTACTGCTGGAACGTGAAGACCTGCAAGCGGTGCTGGACGTCTGGGAGAAAGAACCGGCGGTCGACGTCGAACTTGCCGAGCTGTGCGTCATCGGCACCCCGCACATCGCTGGCTACAGCCTCGACGGCCGGCAGCGCGGCACGGCGCAGATCTATCACGCCCTGTGTGCGCACCTTGACCAGCCGGCGAGCATCCGTCTTGAAGACCTGCTGCCCAAGCCCTGGCTGGCGCAAGTCACGCTGGACGCTGCCACCGATCCGGTCTGGGCACTGAACGCGCTGTGTCGCGGCGTTTACGATCCACGCCGCGACGACGCGGATTTTCGCCGCAGTCTGGTGGGCGATGCCAGTAGCCAACGCCTGGCCTTCGACGCCTTGCGCAAGCATTACCCGCCCCGCCGGGAAATCGACAGCCTGCAGGTGCGCATCAACGGCGAGTCGGCGGCCTTGCGTCGGATCGTCGAGGCCTTGGGTGCGACGATTGTGGGTGACTGATCGGCGCCCATAAAAAACCCGGCGCCATGGCCGGGTTGGAATCAAATCTGCACATCAGTCTTGTTTTTCGGGCTGTACCCAGTACTTCTCGCATTCCTGACAGGCCGCCTGAACCATTTCTTCAGTGATCAGGATTTCCTGCCCGTTTCTGTCGAGAATCGCGCCGCCCAGCTGCAGCTCGGGTTGAGGGCGGAACACGGGTTCTTGATTGCTGCTGCTTTGCAAGCTCATGGCCTGTCTCCTCATCAGGTAAGTGCGCGTCGATAGTAATCACGCCGGCATGACCGCGCCGTGACAGCATTCCTTGACTGACGACGGCCGACGGAGTTCAGCGAAAGCTGACGAGCGTGCGCGGGGAGGGAGGTGTAGGCTCTGCGGCTGATTCGTCTTCCGGGTGTCCTCCATGGCTTCAGTCTTTTCCGGCCGTCAGCGGCATGCCATTCGTCTGGCCCTGCGCATGATCGCGCCGTACCGCAAGCAAGCCATCGGTGCGTTGCTCGCGCTGGTGGTCACCGCCGCCATCACCCTGTCGATGGGGCAGGGCATCCGGCTGATGGTCGATCAGGGTTTCATGACCCGTTCGCCGACGCTGCTCAACGAAACCATTGGCCTGTTCATGGGGCTGGTGGTCGCCCTCGCCATCGGCACCTTCTCGCGTTTTTATCTGGTTTCCTGGATCGGCGAACGGGTGGTCGCCGATCTGCGCAAGCAGGTGTTCGACCATTTGGTCAGCCTGCACCCCGGCTTTTACGAGAACAACCGCAGCTCGGAAATCCAGTCGCGCCTGACCGCCGATACCACGCTGCTGCAATCGGTGATCGGCTCGTCGCTGTCAATGTTCCTGCGCAATGCGCTGATGGTCATCGGCGGGATCATCCTGCTGTTCTTCACCAACCCCAAGCTCACCAGCATTGTGGTCGTGGCGTTGCCCCTGGTGATCGCGCCGATCCTCATTTTCGGGCGGCGCGTGCGCAGTCTGTCGCGGGAGAGTCAGGACCGCGTGGCGGATGTCGGCAGCTACGTGTCCGAGGCCCTGGGGCAGATCAAAACCGTTCAGGCCTACAACCATCAGGAGCAGGATCGGCAGCGTTTCGCGCAGACCGCCGAAGGCGCCTTCGAGACGGCACGCAAGCGGATTCTGCAGCGCTCGTGGCTGATCACCCTGGTGATCGTGCTGGTGCTGGGCGCGGTCGGCGTGATGCTCTGGGTCGGCGGCATGGACGTGATTGCTGGGCGCATCTCCGGCGGCGAGCTGGCGGCGTTCGTGTTCTACAGCCTGATCGTCGGCAGCGCATTCGGCACCCTCAGCGAGGTCATCGGTGAGATGCAACGGGCAGCGGGCGCGGCAGAGCGCATCACCGAATTACTGCAGGCGCGCAGCGAAATCACTGCGCCTGCCAGTGATCGGCTCACGCTGCCCGCACGCATCAGCGGTCGCCTGGCGCTGGAAAACCTGAGTTTCGCCTACCCCTCACGCCCGGAGCGCAATGCTTTGGACGGCTTGAGCCTGACCGTCGAAGCGGGTGAAACCCTGGCGCTGGTCGGGCCTTCCGGTGCGGGCAAGTCGACGCTGTTCGACCTGCTGCTGCGTTTTTACGACCCGAAGCAGGGACGCGTGCTGATCGAAGGCATCCCCGCCGAACGCCTGGACCCGCTGGACTTGCGCCGCTGCTTCGCCTGGGTGTCGCAAACCCCTGCGCTGTTTTTCGGCTCGGTGGAGGACAACATTCGCTACGGCAACCCGGCGGCCAGCGTCGAGCAAGTGGAGGCGGCGGCGCGGATTGCCCATGCCCATGAATTCATTCAGCTGCTGCCCCAAGGCTATCAAACCCACTTGGGCGACGGCGGCATGGGCTTGTCGGGCGGACAGCGTCAGCGGCTGGCCATCGCGCGAGCTTTGCTGGCCGATGCGCCGATTCTGTTGCTCGACGAAGCCACCAGCGCGCTGGATGCCCAGAGTGAGTATCTGATTCAGCAGGCATTGCCGACGTTGATGAAGGGTCGCACGACCCTGGTGATCGCCCACCGACTGGCGACGGTGCAGAACGCAGACCGGATTGCGGTCATGGATCAGGGGAAACTGGTCGCGGTAGGAACCCACCGCGAGCTGATTGCCAGCAACCCGCTGTACGCGCGGCTGGCGGCCTTGCAGTTCAATGCCGGGGTGGAGCAGGTCGGCTGAGTGCCGACCTGAATCTGCGCATCAGTCTTTGCGGTATTCGCAGAGGTAGGCGGTTTCTTCGGTCGCTTCGACATCGAATTTGACGTTGGCCGGGATTTTGAAACTCTCACCGGCGTTGAAGGTTTCCCAGTCATTGGCGCCCGGTAGCAGCACTTTCAGGGAGCCCGAGATCACATGCATGATTTCGCGGTCGCTGGTGCCGAAGTTGTATTTTCCGGAAGCCATGACGCCGATGGTCGCGTCGCCTGCTGCTTGCTTGAAGGCGATGGATTTGACGGTACCGTCGAAATACTCGTTGACCTTGAACATGGCTGATCTCCTTGGGAAGGGCTGGAAAAGGCCGGACAGTATGCCGAACGTACAAAAGGCCGTCATCCGCTTTGAGAGATGCGTCACGCTTCAGCCGGGAATCACCAGCGGTAACAAACGTGCGGTATTGCGCGCGTCCGACAGTGCCCGGTGTTGCTGGCCGTTGAAATGCATTCCCGCCAGTTGCAGCGCAGTGTTCAGGCCGCAGGGTTTTTGCAGGTGACGGGCTTTGGCGAAGCGTTGTTTCAGGTTGATGTGGGGCAGGGTGGCGAGTTCGCTGGTCAGTTGGTGCTGGCGCCAGTCCTGTTGCAGCTGCTGCCGATCGTAATCGCCCCAACTGGACCAGGCGACCAGTCGCTCGCGGTGTTGAGCGATCCAGCGTTCAAACTGTGGCCATACCGCCGGCAGCGTCAAGGCACTGTCGATAAAGCTCTGCTGGATGTGCGTCAGCTCCCGGCAGAAGGGCGTGAGCAACGGTCGGCGCACGGGCCGCACGAAGCGTTCGAAATGGTCGATTTCGCGCCCGTCCTGATTGACCAGCGACGCACCGATTTCAATGATTTCCATTTCCGCCACCGGCCATCCGCCCTCTTCAGTGGTGGCCTCCAGGTCTATCACCAGCCAGTAGGGCATCTCGAACTCCTGTTTCATAACCTGCGGCAGCGCCATGGAGCGTAGCCACATCACGGCCGTCACGTCCAATTGCCCGGCGCGGATGATCCATGATTGGGACTCGCGGCAGGCGGGAAGGTTTGCAGTGCCCTCTTCTTTTGTAGCGCCTGACTGGCAAATGGCCGGGACAGCCCTTGCCTGGCTGACGCGCCTCGGCATAAATTGCATGCGGACCCGCTCCTCATATAAAGCGCAGCGCGGTCGATAACGCAAAGGACAAGGACAGCTTCAGCGCTTTATGGTGGGACCGGCTTTAGCCGGGAAAGCGTCGGGCGACACCCCACAAAGCGGGTGGCACTCAGTCGGGGTTCTTCCCGGCTAAAGCCGGCCCTGCAAAGACATCGCGCGCACTCAGCCGGGATGTGGGCCAAAAGGGAAAGGGGGCAGCAAGGCGCAAGGAGGGCGAGAGTTGGAACGACAGAGGCGATTTAGCTTCCGTTTGACCGTTGTCTAATTGATCGCGAACGCATAGCTTACGTACTCCGTTTCGCCTGAGGTCCTTGTCTTGATGTCCACGCCGATGCGGATGGCTTTTAAAACCCTGCTGTTCACGACCACAACGCTGTGGGCCTGGCAGGCCGGTGCGACCCAGATCGTGCGAATTGGCGCGGCGCATTTCCCGCCGTACACGATCCGCCCCGAGCGCGGTGAAGACACCGGGCTCTTGCCGCAGATGATCAGCGCACTGAACGCGATGCAGAACGACTACCGCTTTGAAGCGGTGCCCACGTCCATCCCGCGCCGGTTTCGCGATTTCCAGCAGGCGCGCTTTGACATGGCCATTTTCGAAAACCCCGACTGGGGCTGGAAAGGCATTCCCCACGAAGATGTCGACATGGGGCTGGAAGACGCCGAGGTTTTCGTGGCGCACCGCTTGCAGGGCAGGACCCAGACGTATTTCGAGGAGTTGCACGGCAAGCGCCTTGCACTGTTCAGCGGCTATCACTATGCGTTCGCGGGTTTCGACGCCGACCCTAAATTTCTTGCCGACAATTACAACGCCACGCTGACCTATTCCCACGACAGCAACCTGTTGATGGTGCTGCGTGACCGCGCGGACATTGCACTGGTAACGCGCTCCTACCTGAGCACGTTCATGTCGAACAACCCGCAGGACGCCGATCAGTTTCTGGTGTCGGACCGCGTGGATCAGGTGTATCGGCACTACGCGTTGTTGCGCCCGGACGCACCCATCAGCGGCGAACGCTTCAGCGAACTGCTGAAGAAACTCCGAGAGAACGGGGAGATGTTCAAGATCTTTCAGCCGTTTCGCATCGCTGTGACGCCGCAGGCCACTCACCACGCGGTGGCCCAGGGCGAAGGTGCGAAGAGCGACTGACGAAGGCACCTATTACCTGCCGGAACGCGCAGCGGGTGATAAGGTTGGTGCGATGTGGGAGCGCTGAAAACGCGCTCCCGCAACGTGCTTCAGCAGCATTGGTGGGCAGGGTGGTTCAGCGGTCTCGCGCTTCTTTTGCGTCCATCTCGGCATTGCGCTCGTGGACGCGCTTGAGTTGTTCATCGGTCAGGGGCAGTTTCTTCGCTGAATCCTTGAGCATCAGCAGACCGCCGACGATCGAGCCGATTGCAACGACTAGAATTAACCAGGCATACCAGGGCATAACGCTCTCCTTCTTGTGATAAGGCTTGGAGCAGCGGCGCTGTCCAGTGGTTCAATTGTAGGAGATGCACGACGCCTGGCGCGGGTCGGGCAGGCATTTACCGATTGCCGGGTCCCGCCCTGCGGGATGTTCGGCTACAATGCGCGCCGATTTCGACTTGCCAGAGAACCCGCTCATGTCCGCCTGCCAGACCCCCATCATCGTCGCCCTGGATTTCCCGACCCGCGAAGCCGCGTTGAATCTGGCTGATCAGCTGGACCCTACGCTGTGCCGGGTCAAAGTGGGCAAGGAGCTGTTCACCAGCTGCGCATCGGACATCGTCGAAACCCTCAACGCCAAGGGCTTCGAAGTGTTCCTGGACCTCAAATTCCATGACATTCCCAACACCACGGCGATGGCGGTCAAGGCCGCCGCTGAAATGGGCGTGTGGATGGTCAATGTGCACTGCTCCGGCGGCCTGCGCATGATGGCGGCTTGCCGTGACGTGCTGGATCAGCGCACCGGCCCCAAGCCGCTGTTGATCGGCGTGACCGTGCTGACCAGCATGGAGCGCGAGGATCTGGCCGGGATCGGTCTGGACATCGAGCCCCAGGAGCAAGTCCTGCGGTTGGCGGCGCTGGCTGAGAAAGCCGGGATGGACGGTCTGGTGTGTTCCGCGCTGGAAGCCCAGGCGCTGAAAGCGGCGCACCCGTCACTGCAACTGGTGACCCCGGGCATTCGTCCGGCCGGCAGCGCAGTGGACGATCAGCGTCGCATTCTGACGCCGCGTCAGGCGCTGGATGCGGGTTCTGATTACCTGGTCATCGGCCGCCCGATCAGCCAGGCGGCCGATCCGGCGAAAGCGTTGGCGGCGGTGGTTGCAGAGCTGGCGTAAGAACGTCGAGCCTTGTGGGAGCGAGCTTGCTCGCGAAGGCGGTATTTCGGCCGCTGAATAGTTAGCGCCTATACCGGACTCTTCGCGAGCAAGCTCACTCCCACAGTTTTGATCGGCGTGAATATCGGCAACAGCGTCAAGTCTTATGAGAGCACCATCGCGCAGACGCCGCGCGGCCGGGAATTGAAGACGGTCACTCCCACAGCCGCGCGCTTTATACATCACGCTGCGGTCTCTGGCTCAAAAACCGTTGCGTTTCAGGATTGAGTCCATGCTTTCCTTCGATGGTCGGCCGTAGAACTTCAGCAGTTCCGAAGCCCGGTTGGTGAAGAACCCGTCCACGCCTTGTTCGCTGATCGCCTTGAAATCCACGGCGTCATCCACGGTGTACGGGTGAACGATCATCCCGCGATCATGGGCCATCTTGTTCATCCACGGCTGCACCAGATCACTGTAGCTCTGGTCCCCGCCGTTCTTCAGCGCTGCCGATGGCCCGGTCCCCACCGCGCCGTGGGCTTTGGCCCAGTCCATCCAGGCGGCAAATTCCTCTTTCGATTTCACCTGCTGGCTGGCGTAGAAGCTGGCCTTGTCCTTGGCCCCTGAGTCCTTGAAGGTCTTGCCCGACGCCGTTTCGATGGAGCCATCACCCAGCCACAGCAGCAGGACTTTCGGCGTATCGGGCATGCTCTTCTGCAGCAATTCCAGGCTTGGTTTTTCAAAGGTCTGCAGCACCACGCGGCCCGGCATGTGGGCGACGTTGACATAGCCTTTCTCGGCGGCAGGACGCTGGCTTAGCCAACCACGCTGATCGAGCTTCTTCTTCAAATCCTCTTCAATGCCCGGAAACTGCGCCGGCACCTTGGTTTCGATGTACAGGCCGGGTTTGTTCTTGCCGCCTTCGGCGATGTCGATGACCTCGTCCAGCGTCAGAATCTTCAGCCCGGCGTAGGTGGCGCGGGCGCGATCGGGGTAGGCCTTGTTGAACCACGAGCCGGCGTCCAGACGCCTGATTTCTTCCAGCGTGAAGGTGTTCAGCGGGTCCTTGGCCCGTTGCGGGTAGACCTCGGCGATATTGGTGGTGCGCTCCAGCGTGTTGTCATGCAGCGCGATGAGCACGCCATCCCTGGTGCGCTGGATGTCCATCTCCAGGTAGTCAGCACCCAGTTCGCGGGCCAGCGTGTAGGACGGGACGGTCTCCTCGGGCGCATTGAACGATGCACCGCGATGGGCAATGACCGCCGGCCATGGCACGCCGATCTTCGCCGCCAGCGCCCGACCCGGTTCTTTGCCGGTGTCAGTGGCCGCCAGGGCCACGGCGGATGACAACAACACACCGGCAATCGCGGCGCCGCTCAACGTTTTGGATAATCCTTTCAACATGGTTCTGACGTTCCTTATTGTGCAAGTCCGTTCATGGCGCAGCCGTTGCCGCACCGCGTGGCACATCGTTTTGTTGTGAAAAATCAGGTGCCGCAGGGCTCAAACCTTAAACAGCAACGGGCATGGCGGGCAACCGGGGTTGTCGTTTTGGGGGGAATGGCTGTCGGTTTGATGGAAATAGTTGAGGCCACAGCTGGTCCGTTGATCCGGTATTGGGTGCCTTAAAGTGTCGGCGTTCCGTGTGACGTTAATGGGTCTGCCGGGCTAATGCGCAGCGTCATAACTATGGATTTCCATGTTCGCCCCTGCCCAACCGCTCTCACTCGCGCTACTGTCAGCACCACGAATTTCGCTTGGCGGAGGGATGATGAAAACGGTGTTGGTGCTGGTTGAAAGCGTGAACATGTATTTACCGATTCTGGAAAGCAGCGGCTTTCGCCTGATTCTGGCGCCGACGCCGGCGATGCGCGCCGAGGCGGTGGCGAATGGCGGTGAGGAGATTGATGCGGTGCTGACCCGTGGGCCGCTGGGGTTCACTGCCGAGGAAATGGCGGCGCTGCCGAACCTTGGGATCATCTGTGTGATTGGCGCGGGCTACGAGCGTGTCGACCTCGAAGCCGCCGAGGCGCGGGGCATCGTGGTGACCAATGGAGCAGGGGTGAATGCCCCGACGGTGGCGGACCACGCGATGGCCTTGCTGCTGGCAGCGGTTCGCGACATTCCCCAGGCCGACGCGTCGGTGCGCCGCAGCGAATGGCGCAAGGTCACACGGCCCTCGTTCGCCGGCAAACGCCTGGGCATTCTCGGCCTTGGTTCGGTCGGGATGGCCATCGCCAAACGCGCGCTGGGGTTTGACATGGTCATCCACTATCACAGCCGCTCACCCCGGGCGGGCGTGGATTTCAACTATTGCGCAACCCCGCTGGCGCTGGCCGAAGCGTCGGACTTTCTGGTGGTCGCGACGCCGGGCGGCGGGTCGACGCGGCACCTGATCGACAAGGCGGCCATCGATGCGTTGGGCGCCGAGGGCTTCCTCGTCAATATCGCCCGGGCCAGCGTCGTCGACACCGATGCGCTGATCGGCGCGCTTCAGCACGGCCGTCTTGCCGGTGCGGCGCTGGACGTATTTGACGACGAGCCCCACGTCCCCGATGCCCTGAAAGCCTTGAACAACGTGGTCCTTACGGCGCATCTGGCAGGATTGTCGCCGGAAGCATCCCGCGACACGGTGCAAATGGTCGCCGACAACCTGCTGGCGTTCTACGCGGGCAAGCCGGTGCTGACGCCTGTTCACAGCTGATACGCGGTGGGTGCGGGGATATCGATCGCAGAACGCTCTCTGACAAAAAAGGAATCGCCCATGTCTTCATCTTCTGTATTGAAAGTCGCTCTGGTCACAGGCGCCGGCAGCGGTATTGGCCGCGCCGTGGCGCTGCAACTGCTGGCTGACGGCTTTGCCGTGGTGCTGGCCGGACGTCGGCCCGATCCGTTGCAGGCGCTGGTCGATCAGGCCGAGGCTGCCGGGCAGCAGGCGCTGGCGGTGCCGACGGATGTGCGCGATCCGGCCAGCGTCGAAGCGTTGTTCGCGACCATTGAACGCACATTCGGTCGACTGGACGTTTCGTTCAATAACGCAGGCATCGGCGCACCGGCGGTGCCGATGGATGAGCTGTCGGTGGAGCAGTGGAAGAACGTCATCGACACCAACGTCACCGGGATGTTTTTGTGCGTGCGCGCGGCCTTCGGCCTGATGCGCCGTCAGGTGCCTCAGGGCGGACGAATCATCAACAACGGCTCGATTTCGGCGCACACGCCACGGCTGTTCAGCTCGCCCTATACGTCCAGCAAACACGCCGTGCTGGGCCTGACCAAAAGCACCGCGCTGGACGGTCGCCAGTTCAATATTGCCTGCGGTCAGATCGACATCGGCAATGCCCTCACCGAAATGACCGATCGCATGACCAAAGGCGTTTTGCAGCCCAACGGTGAGCTGCAGGTCGAGCCAACCATGAACGTGCAGCACGTCGCCGAAGCGGTGAGTTACATGGCCGGGCTGCCGTTGTCGGCCAACGTGTTGAACATGACCGTCATGGCAAGTGGTATGCCGTTTGTGGGGCGTGGCTGATCTGTCGGCTCGGCTCGGCTCGGCTCGTTGCGTTGTGTTGCGTTGTTTTGTCCAAAACCAAATGGGATCTGTCCAACCCGGCTGAGCGATCAACCGCCACACTCAACCCCATGCCGAGCCACCTTTAATCAAGGACACTGCCATGACCGAGTTCGTTATCGCCCCGGTTGTCACACCGTCCCTGGCCGTCGCCGGGACGTCCAGCCGTTTTCCGATTCGTCGGGTGTTCTGCGTCGGCCGCAATTACTCCGATCACGCCCGGGAAATGGGCCACGATCCCGACCGCGAGCCGCCTTTCTTCTTCATGAAGCCCGCCGACGCCGTGGTGCCCGCTGAAGGCCGGATTGCTTACCCGCCGCTCACCGAGGACCTGCATCACGAGATCGAACTGGTCGTGGCGATCGGCAAGGACGGCGTGAATATTGACCCGCAGGACGCCTTAACCCATGTCTGGGGCTATGGCGTCGGCCTGGACCTCACACGCCGCGACTTGCAGGCGCAGGCCAAGAAAATGGGCCGGCCGTGGGAGTGGGCCAAAGCGTTCGACGCCTCCGCGCCCGCCACACCGCTGCGCCCGGTCAGCGAGATCGGCCATCCGGAAGCCGGCGCGATCTGGCTGGACGTCAATGGCGAGCGCCGTCAGCGTGGCGATCTGTCTGATCAGATCTGGGCGGTCAGGGACGTGATCGCCTACCTGTCGCAGTCGGTCGGAGTCAAGGCGGGCGACCTGATCTACACCGGCACGCCGGCCGGGGTAGGCGCTTTGCAGCGCGGTGATGTGGTCACGGCCGGGATCGAAGGCATTGCCGAGCTGAATGTGACAATCGGCTGATCCCACGTTACGCCCGCCTGAGAATCCTTTGGTTCGGCTGCCGCCGTTGCCCTACCATGGGGGCAGTCCGAACCCGCGATTTCAGGTGTTTCAACGATGGCCTATCCCTCCCGCATCCAGACCTATGGCATGCAGCAGCGCAGCGACCGCATGGATTTCTACATCCGTGACAAGTCCGCCCGACCCGCGCTGACGGCGCCCCATCGTCATGACTATTTCCAGATTCAGATCAATCTCGGCGGCGACACCGTGCAGCACATCGGTGGCGCGGTCAGGCCCTTTCCGCGCAACACCCTGGCGTTCGTCCTGCCCCATCGCCTGCACGTGATTCCGCACCCGGAAGACGGCAACTTTGTCGTCATCAACTTTTCTCAGGACTTTCTCCTGCAGCATCTGCAGTGCGATCCGATGGACCTTGAGGACGTGCCCGTCGCCGAGGCGCCCGAGCTGGCGCCGTTCCGGTTTCAGGAACATCTGGATTTCACCCTTGATGACGCCGACTTCGCCGAGGTGACCGCGCTGCTGGTGCAGATGCGCGACATGGATCGCGGCAGGCAGTTGGGCTCCAGCGCCATTCTGCGGGGCTGCCTGCTGCAACTGATCGGCACAGTGTGCAATCACTACGAAGCGCAGTTGCTGGCGCTCTCGGCGAACAAGGCGGAGCGGCGGGGACGGCGCGATGCGATGGGCCGGGTGATTGACTACATTCGCGCGCACATTGCCAATCCGGCCATGACCCTCACCGATGCCGCGGCGGCGGCCTTTTTGTCGCCCAATTACCTGACCCACCTGCTGCGCAAGGAAACCGGCAGCAGCTTTTCCGAACTGGTCCTGGAGCGGCGCATGCGGCTGGCGCGCACGCATTTGATGAACAGCAGCAAACCCCTGAGCCACATCGCCGAGATCTGCGGGTTCACCGACGAAGCGTATTTTTCACGGCGCTTTCGTAAAGCCCACGGCATGCCGCCGGGCCAGTTTCGCCGGGAGCGGCGGGGTGGTTGAGCGGGGTTGACGAGTTGTTGATCGGCTCCACTCCACATCTATCTTCAGCGAACGCGGCCCCTGTGGGAGTGAGCTTGCTCGCGAAGGCTGCCTTCCATCCGCGAGTGATCTAGCGGATGTACCGGCCCCTTCGTGAGCAAGCTCACTCCCACAGGTTTTGTATCAAAGGGGCGAGACGCTTTTTACAGCTCAATCGCCTTGGTCAGCTCGCTGAACAACGCCGACACCGAGCGCAGCGCCCGGCAATCTGGCCGAGTCAGCAGCCACAGCCCGGTGTCATGGCCTGCGAGCGGCTCGCTCAAAGGCTGAACCTCGCTGTCCCGAACCATGAAATCCGGCAGCGCTGCTACGCCCATGCCTGCGCGCACCAGTTGGGCCACGGCAAGCATGGAGCTGCAGCGGTAGGCGAGGTTAACGCCGGGCAGATGCTGCCGGCGCCACATCACGGTGGGGTGGTCGGGGAGGAAATCGTCGGGGGCGATCCAGTCCATGTCGTCGAGGGCCCGATCACCGCAGCGTCGCGCGTAGGCCTCGCTCGAACAGACCCGATATCCAACCGTGCCCAGGCGAGTGCCGACCAGATGCTCGGGCGGCGTGTTGGTCAGACGCAGGGCAATGTCGGCGTCGCGGCGGCTCAGGTTGGCAAAGGTGCTGGACGTGTTCAGTTCCAGGCGCAGGCCCGGGTAGTCCGGCATGAAGCGGCTCAAGGCGGGAAGCAACAGGCTTTGCAGGACGGCTTCGGTACAGGTCAGGCGCACGGTGCCGCTGACGACTTGCCGGCCCTGCTCGAGACTCAACTGCGCGAGGGCCAGCGCGTTTTCGGCACTCTCCGCCTGTTGGGCGAGCGCCAGTGCTGCGCTGGTCGGTACGTAGCCGGCGCGGCTCTTGTCGAAGAGCGTTGTGCCCACCGACTTTTCCATCCGCCGCACCGCGCGGAACACCGTCGAGACATCGACCTTCAGCAGATCGGCGGCCTTGGCCAGCGTCCTCCCCCGCACCAGCGCGAGGATGAGGGTGAGGTCGGCATGGTTGATTCGATAGTGCGCAGCTGCATTGATCACTTGCCCGGACGCCCATTCTGATTGCAGGGCCACAAGCTTATAGTCGCCTCCGGACCTCACGCAAAGCGTTTTGATATCAGGGAGCACACATGACTCAGCGGCAGAAAATCCGGATTGCATTGGTAGGTGACTACGACCCAAGCGTGCCGGCACATCAGGCCATACCTGTGGCGCTGGACAGGGTGGCGAACGAAACGGGGCTTAGCGTGCAGGCCACATGGGTGCCGACGACGGATGTTCGGCACGGCGTGAGCTTGCAGGCGTTCGAAGGCATCTGGTGCGTGCCGGCCAGCCCTTATCGCGACATGGACGGCGCGCTGACGGCGATTCGCTTCGCCCGGGAGCGGCAGGTTCCTTTTCTCGGGACGTGCGGCGGCTTTCAGCATGCGTTGCTGGAGTACGCGCGCAATCACCTGGGCTGGGCCGATGCCGAGCATGCCGAGACCGCGCCGGAATCGGAGAACGCAATCATCACGCCCTTGAGTTGCTCGCTGGTCGAGGCCTTCGCACCGATTCGCCTGCGCCCGGGTTCGCGAATTGCCGCCGCATACGGCGCACTGGAAACACAGGAGAGGTACCGCTGCCGCTACGGTTTGCGCAAGGAACTGGAGGCCGACGTGTTTGCCGGTCCGCTGAAAGTATCCGGCTACGACGAAGACGACGAGGTGCGCGCGATGGAGCTCGACGGTCATCCGTTTTTCGTCGCGACGTTGTTTCAACCGGAACGCGCCGCGCTGGAGGGCAGCACCCCGCCGCTGGTGAAGGCGTTTGTGCTGGCCTGCGCGGCGGAGTTGATTTGACATGATGATGGCAAACACCTTTGGCGTGCCGTATTACGCAGTGATCTTCACTTCAATCCGCACTGAGCTCGACGCTCAGGAATATGACGACGCCGCCCGGCGGATGCTCGAACTCGTTCGTCAGCAGCCGGGGTTCCTCGGCGTGGAATCGGCACGCACCGACGATGGGCTGGGGATCACCGTGTCTTACTGGGCGGATGAAGCAGCAATCCTGGCATGGAAGGAACATCCGCAACACCGGGAAATCCGCGAGCGCGGCCGGTCCACCTGGTATCGGCAATGCACGACCCGGGTTTCCAGAGTCGAGCGCGAATACAGCTTCGCAAAGTAACCGCGTACACGCCGTGGGATTGGCGGTGACCTCGACTGTAGGACCGGCTTCAGCCGGGAAGGGGCCGGTGTTGGCGCCATCAGTCTCGTGGTGTGACCGTTGAGGCCTTCCCGGCTAAAGCCGGTCCTACATTCACCCGCCGGCGTTATTCACTCAATCAAGGCATGACCGGCGGGATGTACGCCAGCGTCGTGCCGAGCACCCACAACAGGAACAACACCAGCGGCGTGTGCACCAGCAACTGCACGAACGAGAAGCCGATCAAATCCCGTGCCTTCAGGCCGAGCACGCCCAGCAGCGGCAGCATGTAAAACGGGTTGATCAGGTTCGGCAGGGCTTCGGCGGCGTTGTAGATCTGCACCGCCCAGCCGAGGTGGTATTTGAGATCGTTGGCGACCTGCATCACGTACGGCGCTTCAATGATCCACTTGCCGCCGCCGGACGGAATGAAGAACCCGAGAATCGCCGAGTACACGCCCATCAGCAGCGCATAGGTGTCGTGGGAGGCGATGCTGGTGAAGAACGTCGAGATGTGGTGCGCGACCGTTTGCGCATCACCGCCCTTGACGGTTGTCAGCAGCGCGGCAATCGAGCCGTACAACGGAAACTGGATCAGCACGCCGGTGGTGGTCGGCACGGCGCGAGCCACGGCATCGAGGAAACTGCGCGGACGCCAGTGCAGCAGCGCGCCGACCATGATGAACAGGAAGTTGTAGGTGTTCAGACCGGAGATCGCGGTGATCGCGGGCTTGGTGCTGAACTCGTTATACAACCAGCCGGACGCCAGCGCGACCATCAGGATAATCAGCAGCGGGCTGTATTCCAGCCATTCGCCGGGTCGGGTGCGGGGTGGCAACGGCGGCAGGCTGAAGCTCGGGTCGATGCCACATTCCTTGGCATCGCGGGCATTGGCCGGGCCGGGCGCCGTGGCGTAGGCGACGATGATCGAGACCACCACCAGTGCCAGCAGCATCACGCCGGACTGCCAGAGGAAGATCGTCTGGGTGAACGGAATCACCCCGGTGATCGCCAGGATCGACGGCGGCAGGCTGGCCGGGTTGGCTTGCAACTGCGCGGCGGACGACGACAGGCCCAAGGCCCACACCGCGCCCAGGCCCAGATAAGCCGCGGCACCGGCGGCGCGGTAATCCATTTTCAGATCGGTACGCCGGGCGAGGGCACGCACCAGCAAGCCGCCGAAGACCAGCGACAATCCCCAGTTGAGCAACGACGCCACCATGCTGATCAGCGCGACCCAGGCCACGGCCGAGCGGCCGTTTTTCGGGATGCGCGCCAGGCGGTCGATCAGTTTGACCGCCGGTGGCGAACTGGCGACGACGTAGCCGCCGATGACCACGAAGGCCATTTGCATGGTGAAGGGGATCAGGCTCCAGAAACCGTCACCGAAGGCTTTGGCGGTGTCGGCGGGTTTGGCGCCGATGACCAGCGTGGCAAGTGTGACGATGACCACAGCCAGGGCGGCGAACACCCACGAGTCCGGGAACCAGCGTTCCGCCCATTTGGCGCAACGCAGGGCAAAGCGGGCGGAGCGGCTTTCTTCGATGTCGGCGGCCACGTTTATTACCTCTTGGAGTTATTGTTCAGGTTTTTTGGACGGCAGTTTCAAGTGTTGGCGGTGACGCGAAAAAAGCACCGGCTCAGATACAGCAAAGCCCCTTCATCGCTGAAGGGGCAGGGCGGTCTGACCAAAGGTGCGGGTGTGTCGAATGCTTATGCTGCGGCGAAAACGTGGGGCATGACGCGGATCCTGCAGAACCGCGCCATTGCCGGGTCCATCAGAACGTCATTTCGACCACGTCATCCGGCACGATCAATTTGCCGGCGGTCTTGGCGATGATTTCATCGACGGTCACGCCCGGTGCGGTTTCGCGCAGCACGAAGGCGCCGTTTTCGATCTCCAGGTACGCGAGGTCGGTCAGCACTTTCTTGATGCAGCCGGCGCCGGTCAGCGGCAGGCTGCAGCGCGACAGCAACTTGGATTCGCCGTCCTTGGACGCGTGGGTCATGGTGACGATGATGTTGTCGGCGCCGGCCACCAGATCCATCGCGCCGCCCATGCCCTTGACCAGCTTGCCGGGGATCATCCACGAGGCAATGTTGCCTTCGACGTCCACTTCGAACGCGCCGAGCACGGTCAGGTCGACATGGCCGCCACGGATCATGGCGAAGGACTCGGCCGAGGAGAAAATTGACGCGCCCTTGCGCGCCGTCACGGTCTGTTTGCCGGCGTTGATCATGTCGGCGTCGATGGTTTCTTCGGTGGGAAAGGCGCCCATGCCGAGCAGGCCGTTTTCCGATTGCAGCATTACGTCGATGCCGTCCGGGACGTAGTTGGCGACCAGGGTCGGAATGCCGATGCCCAGGTTTACGTAGAAGCCGTCTTGCAGTTCGCGCGCAACGCGCTGTGCCATTTGTTCGCGGGAGAGTGCCATGGTCTTGGGTCTCTTTTATTCTGTCCGGCCTGTGGGAAGCCCCAGCGCCGGAAATACAAAGGGGGAAATCGGTTCGAGGACGACGCTGATGTCAGGCTTTTCTGACGGTTCGCTGCTCGATGCGCTTCTCGAACGTGCCCAGGATCACGCGATCGACATAGATGCCGGGGGTGTGGATTTCGGTGGGCAACAGCAAGCCAGGCTCGACGATTTCTTCGACCTCCACCACGGTGATCTTGCCGGCCGTGGCCACCACCGGATTGAAGTTCTGCGCGGTGTGACGGTAGACCACGTTGCCGAAGTGGTCGGCCTTCCAGCCTTTGACGATGGCGAAGTCGCCGGTGATGGCTTCTTCGAGAATCACGTTGCGGCCGTTGAACTGGCGGGTTTCCTTGCCTTCCGCGACGGGGGTGCCGTAGCCGGTGGCGGTATAGAACGCGGGAATGCCGGCACCGCCAGCGCGCATTTTTTCGGCCAGGGTGCCCTGGGGGGTGAGTTCGACTTCCAGCTCGCCGCTGAGCAACTGGCGCTCGAACAGGGCGTTTTCACCGACGTAGGACGCGACCATTTTGCGGATCTGCCGGTCCTCAAGGAGGATGCCCAGGCCAAAGCCGTCAACGCCGCAGTTGTTGGAAACCACTGTCAGGCCCTTCACGCCCATGCGTTTGATTTCAGCGATGAGGTTTTCAGGGATGCCGCACAGTCCGAAGCCGCCCGACAGCACGGTCATGTTGTCGGTCAGCCCGGCAAGGGCTTCAGCGTAGGTTGCCACGCGTTTGTCGAGTCCAGCCATGGTGAGATCCCGCCTTATTTGTAGTTGTGTCCGACAATCTAAGCATCGGAGAGCGTTGGCCGCATCTTCTCTCGCATGCACTGATTTGTTAATTTTGTTTTTTTGATCGATTGATAAGTATTCCAAATATATGAATGTGAAGCAGCTTCGGGCGTTTCTGGCAGTGGCGCAGTGCTTGAGTTTCGCTCAGGCCGGAGAACGACTGCATCTATCGCAACCGGCGTTGAGCCTGACCATCAAGGCGTTGGAGGAAGACCTCGGCGGGCAATTGCTGACCCGCACCACGCGCAACGTCAGCCTGACGCCCGAGGGCGAGGCCTTGCTGCCGCTGGCCCGGCAGTTGCTCGCCGACTGGGACAATACCGAAGAGCTGCTGCGCCAGCGTTTCACCCTGCAAATGGGCAAAGTCTCGGTGGCGGCAATGCCGTCCTACGCAGGCAATCTGCTGCCGATCGCGCTGAAGGTGTTTCGCGAGCGCTACCCACGGGTGAACGTGGCGGTGCACGACGTGATCAACGAGCAGGTGGTGGAAATGGTCGGGCATCGGCGCGTGGAGCTGGGCATTGGTTTCGAACCTGAATCTGGCACCCACCTGATTTTTACGCCGTTCTACATGGATCGCTTCGTCGCCGTGGTGCCGAAGGATTCGCCATTGGCCGCGCGCAGCGAGGTGAGTTGGGACGAGCTGCTGCGTCACGACTTCATCACCCTGCAGCGCCCGTCCGCCGTGCGCTTGTTGCTGGAGCAGGACCTGCAGAGCCAGCACGGCAAACTGTCGGTGGCGTTTGAAAGCCATCAGCTGTCGACGGTGGGCCGCATGGTCGCCAACGGCCTGGGCGTCAGCGCGGTGCCGTCCCTGTGCATCGCGCAGATGGAAGAACTCGGTGCCCGCTGCATTGCCCTCGAAGGCCCGCGCATCGAGCGTCGCATCGGTCTGATGACCCAGGCGGACCACCAATTGTCAGCCGCCGCCCAGGGGTTGCGCGAGGTGCTGATCGAATGCGCACGTGACTCAAATGATGCCTTGGGGAGCAAGCGCGCTCCCACAGGGTGACATCGCGCTCCAGGTGGGAGACTGGTGGCGAAACGGCCAGATCCTGTGAAAATTTAACTGCGACGCAATGCCGCATCCGGTATGGTTCGGCCGGCTGAAACATATTGTTTCAATCCGTTCTGAAATAAAAACCGACCGATAAGGGGTTCCGCGTTGGATCTGTCATCTGCTGCCTGGGTGTTTCATGACACTCGCCTGATCATCTGCTGCCTGATCGCCATTGCCACCATCATCGTGCTGATCAGCGCGACCAAGCTCCCGCCGTTTCTGTCTATTCTGGTGGGCACATTCATCGCAGGGATAGGTGCGGGGTTGCCAGCGGAGGCAGTGGCGAAGGCGTTCAGCAAGGGCGCGGGCGGGATTCTCGGTGAGGCCGGGATCATCATTGCCCTCGGTGCCATGCTCGGTGCGCTGATGGCCGAGTCCGGCGCGGCGGATCGCATTGCCTCGACGCTGCTGGGGCTGGGCAAGGGCAAAGCCCTGCCGTGGGTCATGGCCCTGGTGGCCATGGTCATCGGCCTGCCGCTGTTCTTCGAAGTGGGTCTGGTGATGATGGTGCCGATCATCTTTGTCATGGCCCGCCAGTCGAATCAGCCGCTGCTGAAAATCGCCATTCCGGCGCTGGCCGGCATGACCACGCTGCATGCGCTGATGCCGCCGCACCCGGGGCCGCTGATCGCTGTCAGCGCCTTGCACGCCGATCTGGGCCTGACCATGTTGCTGGGTTTCTGCGTGGCGGTGCCGGCGGTGATTCTGGCCGGTCCTCTGTACGGCAACTGGCTGTCAAAGCGCATGCACATCGAGGAACCGGCAGAGCTGGGCGAGCTGTTCTCGGCCAAACCCAGCGCCTCCCGCCAACCGAGCTTCGGTATCTCGTTGTTGATCATTCTGCTCCCGGTGATCCTGATGCTCGGCAGCACCTTGGCGAAAATCGCCATGGAGCCGGAAAGCAACATCGCGCTGACGCTGAAATTCCTCGGTGAGCCGCTGGTGGCGTTGGGGATTGCGGTGCTGGCGGCGACGGTGTGTCTGGGCTGGGCCAACGGTATCTCCCGCGAGCAGGTGGGCGGCACGCTGCGTAAGAGCCTGGCGCCGATTGCCGTGTTGCTGTTGACCATCGGTGCGGGCGGCGGCCTGAAGCAAACGTTGCTGGACGCGGGCGTCAGCCAGACCATCAGCAAAGTGGCCGAAGGCGCGCACATGCCGTACCTGCTGCTGGCGTGGCTGATTGCGGTCGCGCTGCGTCAAGCCACTGGTTCAGCCACCGTCGCGACCACCACCACGGCGGGCATTCTTGCACCGATGATGGCCGGGCTGGCGCCGGTGGAAGCCTCACTGGTGGCGTTGGTGATCGGGGCGGGCTCGGTGTTCTTCTGCCACGTCAACGACGCAGGGTTCTGGATGGTCCGCGAATACTTCGGCCTGCAACTGAAGCAGACGATTTGGGTGTGGTCGGTGCTGCAGACGATTGTCTCGGTGGTCGGGCTGATCGGGACGTCGCTGTTGTGGCACTTTTTGGTCTGACCATTTCCGAGAGCCAAGGCTGAAACCCTGTGGGAGTGAGCAGCCTCACAGAATGGTATTGGCCAAGAAATTGATGGCGGTCATGCGGGCCTCTTCCCGGCTGAAGCCGGTCCTACAGTGGTTACGCGGGGTCTGTAGGACCGGCTTCAGC
>NZ_JBWKVD010000025.1:0-48908 GCF_059421525.1 Pseudomonas sp. GW821-FHT02H06 | reverse complement strand
CCTTGGTTACTTGGGGCTTTATCAAGTAACTCGCCGAAGGCGAAACAGTCTGCCCCCAGGCAGACGCTCTTGATCTTCGCGGACTAAGCAACGCCTCACCCCACATCTATCTCCACCACATCCCCCACCAGCCGCACCGGCCAGGTCCGCAATCGCAACGCCGCATCCTCCAGACACGTACCGTCCTTGAGTCGGTAATGCTGCTTATATAAAGGCGAAGCGATCACAAGATCCCCGCCCAGACTGCCAACCAACCCCCGCCCAATCACATTCACCCCCGTGACCGGATCGCGATTGTCCACCGCAAACAAATGCGGCGCGCCGCCGACAGACGCCACATAAAACAGCGCCACCTGCGCAGTGCCCACCAGCGCCACCACACCGGAATTCAGCACCAGATCCTCACGCGTACAGACCGCGCGCCACATCTGAGTTTTCGGCAACTCCATCACTGCTGCATTGGCCTGGCTCATCGTGCAACCTCCACTGCGGCAATCAGATTCAACTCTTCAGCGCGCGCCGGACGACGCTGGCTGCGCTCCTTGACGAAATGAATGTCCGGGTCGGCGCCTTTGTCATTGACGAACGTGCGGAAGCGCTTGAGTTTCTCCGGGCTCTTCAGCGCGTTCGCCCATTCACACTCGTAACGGTCGACCACCAACTGCATCTGCGCCTCCAGCTCGGCGGCGAGCCCCAGGCTGTCGTCGATCACCACCGCTTTCAGAAAATCCAGCCCGCCTTCCAGGGACTCGCGCCAGACCGAGGTCCGCTGCAACTTGTCAGCGGTGCGGATGTAAAACATCAGCACGCGGTCGATGTAACGAATCAGTGTCTCGTCGTCCAGATCGGTGGCGAACAGCTCGGCGTGGCGCGGGCGCATGCCGCCATTGCCGCACACGTACAGGTTCCAGCCGTTCTCCGTGGCGATCACGCCGATGTCCTTGCTCTGTGCTTCGGCGCATTCACGGGTGCAGCCGGACACCGCGAATTTCAGCTTGTGCGGCGAGCGCAGGCCTTTGTAGCGGTCCTCGATGTTGAGCGCCATTTGCACGCTGTCCTGAACGCCGTAACGGCACCAGGTGCTGCCGACGCAGGATTTCACCGTCCGCGTCGATTTGCCGTAGGCATGACCGGTCTCGAAGCCGGCGGCGATAAGCTCGGCCCAGATGTCCGGCAGCTCATGCAGCTGCGCGCCAAACAGGTCGATGCGCTGGCCGCCGGTGATCTTGGTGTACAGGTCGTATTTCTTCGCGACCGCGCCGATGGCGATCAGGCCGTCCGCAGTGATCTCGCCCGCCGGGATGCGCGGCACCACCGAATACGTGCCGTTCTTCTGCATATTGGCCATGAACGTATCGTTGGTGTCCTGCAGGGGCACCAGTGACGGGTCCATGATCGGCCGGTTCCAGCACGAGGCGAGAATCGAGCCGACGGTGGGTTTGCAGATGTCGCAACCCAGATGGCCTTTGCCGTGGCGGGCAAGCATCTCGTCGAAGCTTTCAATGTTTTCCACGCGGGCGAAGGCGTACAGCTCCTGCCGGGTAAAGGCGAAGTGCTCGCACAGACTTTTATCGACGGCCACGCCGCGGGCAATGAGTTCGTGCTCGAACACGCTTTTCAGCAGCGCCGTACAGCCGCCGCACCCGGTGGCTGCTTTGGTGCAAGCCTTGAGCCCGGCGAGGTCGGTGCAACCGCCGTCGATGGCCGAGCAAATTGAGGCTTTGCTGACGTTGTGGCACGAACAAATAGTCGCCGTGGCGGGCAGGGCATCGGCACCCAACGTCGGCGCACCGTCGCTGTGGGGCAGGATCAGGCTCGATGGATCGGCGGGCAGCTTGATGCCGTTCTGCGCGTATTGCAGCAGGGTGTCGTAATAACTGTTGTCGCCCACCAGCACGGCGCCGAGGACTTTTTTGCCATCGGCCGACACCACCAGACGGCGATAACTGCCGCTGGCCTCGTCGATAAACCGGTAACTGCGCGCACCCGCCAACGCACCATGGGCATCGCCGATGGAGCCGACATCGACGCCGAGCAGTTTGAGTTTGGTCGACATGTCCGCGCCGAAGAACGGCTCGGCGTTCAGATCGCACAACTGAGCGGCGACGTTGCGCGCCATTTGATAACCCGGCGCGACGAGGCCAAAGACGCTGCCGTTCCAGGCAGCGCACTCCCCGATGGCGAAAATGTCGGTGTCGCTGGTGCGGCAATGTTCGTCGATGGCGATGCCGCCGCGCGGGCCCAGCGCCAGCTCACAGTGGCGGGCGAGGGCGTCTTGGGGGCGTATGCCGGCGGAGAAGACGATCAGGTCGGTTTCGAGGAATTCATCGCCGGCGAAATTCATCCGGTAGCGGTATTCCTCACCCGCGCTGATGGATTGCGTCGCGCGAGACAGATGCACGCCCACGCCCAGTGCTTCGATGCGCGCCTTCAGGGCGGCGCCGCCGTGGTCATCCAGCTGCACCGGCATCAAGCGTGGCGCAAATTCAACCACGTGGGCTTCCAGACCCAGCGACTTCAGCGCGTTGGCCGCTTCCAGTCCCAACAGCCCACCGCCGACCACCACACCGCGTTTCGCCTGACTCGCCGCGGCGCGGATGGTGTCGAGGTCGTCCAGCGTGCGGTAGACCAGTCGCGAGTTGCCTTCAGCACCTTCGATGGGCGGCACGAAAGGATACGAACCCGTCGCCAGCACCAGCTTGTCGTAACCAAAGCTGCCCTTGGCGGTGATCACTTCGCGCCGCGCCCGGTCGATTTCCAGCACCGGCACGCCCAGGTGCAGCGCAAGCCCGGTCTGCTCATATAAAGAAGCTGCGCTCATCGCCAGTGACTCGGCGTCGCGACCGCCAAAGTATTCGGACAGGTGCACGCGGTCGTATGCGCGCTGGCCTTCCTCACCGAACACATGAATGCGGTAGCGCTCAAGGGCGCCGGCGGCGATCAACTGCTCGACGCAGTGGTGACCCACCATGCCGTTGCCGATGACGATCAGGGTTTGGACGTCGTTGAGTGGGGCGACTGTGGTGGTCATATCGAGTCCCGGCCAAGGCCAATCAGGTTTTTCGAAAGCAAAAAAAAGGCGCCCGGAACCTCTCGGTTCCAGGCGCCTTTGCCTGTTCTTTATGGATTGCCGCGCGACCACAGTGTCGACGTCAACCTGGTGAGCCCGACGCCGTGGACGGCTGGCGGTCCGCGTTGACCGGCCAGGGCTGCCAACCGCGTGTTCAGGCTGGACTTGATAAGGGACGTAGCAATGGCTGTGCCAGCAGGGAATATCAAGGCGTTGACCCGTTTCGTTCCGGCCAGACGCGTACGTTTGACGGGCAGAAGCGTGAATCGTAAGCCGATCTCATCACCCTCGAGAGCAGACGGTTCCGGCTCGAAAAGGGTGCGATTTACCCTCGTGTGCCCCACCGTGAAGCTCAGCGTCCATTCATCACATCAGCAAAATCCACTGGAAACCTCCGCTGCACGTCCCTCGGCCACGCTGGCCTGCCGTTTGCAACACCGTGCCCACAGGCAATCAACGCCGATTGCCATATTCACGACAAAGGCGCCGTGTGCTCTCCGTTTTTCAACGGCTGAGAACAGGGCGTCTTTTTTTGCTTTCAGGAAACGGAATATGGCGAGCAACAGCGTAAAGAGCGTGTGTCCTTATTGCGGCGTCGGCTGCGGCATCGTCATGCAGGTCGAGGACAACCGGGTCATCAAGGTGGTTGGCGACAAGACCCACCCGAGCAATTTCGGCCGCCTGTGCACCAAAGGCACCACCTGTGGCCAGGCGATTGCCGAGTCCGGGCGGATGGAGTCGGCGTACATCCGCCATCAGCGCAGCCACGAGCCGGTGCGCGCGGAAATGGACGCCGCGATCAGCGAAACCGCCCGGCGCTTGCGTGGGATTCTGGATCGCGAAGGGCCCGGCGCACTGGCGTTTTACGTCTCCGGGCAGATGTCTCTGGAGGCGCAATACCTGGCCAACAAACTCGCCAAGGGCTTCGTGGGCACGGCCAATATCGAGTCCAACTCGCGGCTGTGCATGGCCAGCGCCGGCAGTGGCTACAAGCTTTCATTGGGCGCGGACGGGCCTCCGGGCTCTTACGATGACTTTGACAAAGCCGACCTGTTTTTGGTGATTGGCGCCAACATGGCTGACTGTCACCCGATCCTGTTCCTGCGCATGATGGACCGGGTGAAGGCCGGGGCGAAGCTGATCGTTGTCGATCCCCGGCGCAGCGCCACCGCCGACAAGGCCGGGCTGTTCCTGCAAATCAAACCGGGTACTGACCTCGCGCTGCTCAATGGCCTGTTGCACTTGCTGGTGGAGAACGGCGACACCGACGCCGATTTCATCGCCTCGTTCACCCAGGGCTGGGACGTCATGCCCGAGTTCCTCGCCGAGTACACGCCGGCTTACGTCGCGCAGGTCACCGGCCTGGCCGAAACCGACATCCGTCAGGCCGCGCGGATGATCGGCGCGGCGCCCGAGTGGATGAGCTGCTGGACCATGGGCCTGAACCAGAGCACCCACGGCACCTGGAACACCAACGCGCTGTGCAACTTGCATCTGGCGACCGGGGCAATTTGTCGGCCCGGCAGTGGTCCGTTTTCCCTGACAGGCCAGCCGAATGCCATGGGCGGAAGGGAAATGGGCTACATGGGCCCCGGACTTCCCGGACAGCGCTCGGTGTTGGTGGACGCCGACCGCCGCTTCATCGAAGACCTCTGGAACATCCCGCACGGCAGCATCCCGCATCAGCCCGGCGGCGGCACCATCGACCTGTTCGAACAGATGCGCGACGACGTGATCAAGGCCTGCTGGATCATCTGCACCAACCCGGTGGCCAGTGTCGCCAACCGCACTTCGGTCATCGACGCCCTGAAGACTGCCGAACTGGTCATCACCCAGGACGCCTTCCTCGACACCGAAACCAATCGCTACGCCGACATCCTGTTGCCGGGCGCGCTCTGGGCCGAGGCGGAAGGGGTGATGATCAACTCCGAACGCACCCTCAACCTGACGCAACAAGCCGTCGATGCGCCGGGGCAAGCGTTGCCGGACTGGCAGATCATCGCCAGGGTCGCCTGTGAAATGGGCTTCGCCGACGCCTTCAGTTACGCCTCTGCGGAGGAGGTGTTCGAAGAAATCAAACAGGCGTGGAATCCGGTCACGGGCTACGACATTCGCGGCGCCAGCTATGCGCGGCTGCGGAATCAACCTGTGCAGTGGCCGTGCGCCCCAGCCGACGAGCACACACGCAACCCGATCCGTTACCTGAGCGACAGCGGCGCGAGCCCGGTTGAAGAAGGACTGACGACACGCCCGGCGATTGTCTTTCCCACCGCACACGGCAAGGCGGTATTTTTCTCACGCCCGCACATGGCGCCGGCTGAACTGCCCAACGATGCATTTCCGATGGTGCTCAACACCGGCCGCCTGCAACACCAATGGCACACGCTCACCAAGACCGGGAAAGTGCCGACATTGAACGCGCTGAACGCGCGGCCGTTCGTCGAGCTGCACCCCGACGATGCCCTTGCGCTGGGCATCCGCGAAGGCGATGGCGTCGAGATCCGTTCCGCGCGAGGGCTGGCGGTGTTGCCTGCGCTGATCAGCGACCGTGTGCTGCAGGGCAACTGCTTCGCGCCCTTTCACTGGAACGACGTGTATGGCGACAAACTGGCGATCAACGCGGTAACCAACGACGCCGTTGACCCGATCTCCCGGCAGCCCGAATTCAAGTGCTGTGCGGTCGCTTTGCGCAAAGTCGAGTTGATCGGGCATCGCTTCCTCGATTTGCCCCAGGCCGATACCGAGACGCAAACAGCACCCGAATATGCGCCGCTGTTGACACTGCTTTGGGCATCTCAGACCGGAAATGCCGAACGGCTGGCCCGGCAATTTGGCGACCATTTGAAGGCTGCCGGCGTACCGGTTCAGGTGTCCGCCATGGACAGTTTTCCTTCAGAACGTCTGGACCAGCTGCAGAACGTCGCGCTGATCAGCAGCACCTTCGGCGACGGCGAATCCCCCGACAACGGGCAACGATTCTGGCAGTCACTGGCTGCCCGGCAAGAGCGTCTGGAATCGCTGCGCTACGCCGTTCTGGCGCTGGGTGACTCGAGTTACGACCGCTTTTGCCAGCACGGCAAGAACCTTGACCAGCGCCTGCAAGAGTTGGGCGCTTCATCGCTGATCGCCAGAGTCGAATGCGACGGCGAATACCAGCTCCACGCAGACAACTGGTTCACCGGACTGCAGCAGGCGCTGTCGCTGAATCTTCCTATTCCTTCAATCGTCGACAACGCACCGGTTTTTGGGAATCAACCGTCACGGACGCAGCCCCATCACGCGCGTTTGTCCCTCAACCGGCGTCTGAACGCAGGCGGTGCCGCGAAGGACACGCGGCAACTGGCGCTGACCCTGGAAGGCTCGGGCATGACCTATGAAGCCGGCGACGCCTTGGGGGTCTGGCCGCGCAATTGCCCCGAGCTAGTCGATGAATTGATCAAGCTCACGGGACTGAACGCCGAGCAATCGGTGCGTGGCGTGAAGACGACCGACGTGCCGCTGCGTCAGGCGCTGGCCGAGCAATTCGAGATAGCACGACCGAGCGCGGACACCCTGGCATTCATCGCCGAGCGCAACGGCAGCAATGACCTGAAAACACTCCTGACCGAGCCGTTCAAGAGCGAGCTGAAGGACTGGCTGTGGGGCCGGCAGTTGGCCGACGTGTTGCGCGAGTTCCCGATTGCCTGCTCTGCGGAGGAGTGGCTTGACCACCTCAAACCGCTGCAGCCACGGCTTTATTCCATCGCGTCGAGCGCCAAGGCGCATCCCGATGAAGTTCACCTGACGGTTTCCGCCGTGCGCTACGGCCCGCGCAAAGGCGTTTCATCGACCTTCCTGGCCGATCGGGCGGGGGAGTGCGAGGTGCCCATTTTCCTGCAACCCACGCGGCATTTTCGCCCGCCCCTCGATGGCGATGTGCCGATGATCATGATCGGCCCGGGCACCGGGGTGGCGCCGTTTCGGGCGTTTCTGCAGGAGCGGCGCGCCCGGGGCGATCGGGGCCGTAACTGGCTGTTCTTCGGCGAGCAGCATCAGGCCACCGACTTTTACTACCGCGATGAGCTGCAAGGCATGCGGCAGGACGGCCTGCTGACCCGGCTGAGCCTGGCGTTTTCCCGGGATCAGGCAGAGAAGATCTACGTCCAGCAGCGCATACAGGAACAGGGCGCCGAACTCTGGCGCTGGCTGGAGGAGGGCGCGCACCTGTATATCTGCGGCGATGCCTCGCGGATGGCGCGGGATGTCGATCAGGCGCTGCGTCGTGTGATCAGCGAGCAAGGCGGCATGAGCCTGGAAAAAGCCGCCGAACAGTTGCGCTGTCTGACTGAGCAAAAGCGCTACGTGCGGGACGTGTATTAGCCGCGTTCGCTCACCCTGTGGCTGGCCGCTGAACCCCAACTGAACGGATTTCTCGATCAAACAAGAAAACCTTTGGATACCTGAACTTATCTGCCTTTTCTCCCTCTCATGCCGGTAGCCATTGATCGCGGCAGCCTGATAAGCTCGCGGCTTTACTCGTTTGCCCTATTGGCGCATGAACAAGGAAACAGAATGAAACAGCATCGGTTGGCAGCGGCGATTGCCCTGGTCGGTCTGGTACTCGCGGGCTGTGACAAGCAAGCCAGCACCGTTGAGCTGAAAACCCCGGCCCAGAAAGCCTCTTACGGTATCGGCCTGAACATGGGCAAAAGCCTGGCTCAGGAAGGCATGGACGATCTGGATTCCAAAGCGGTTGCGCTGGGTATCGAAGACGCCGTTGGCAAGAAAGAGCAGAAGCTCAAAGACGAAGAGTTGGTTGCAGCGTTTGGCGACCTGCAAAAGCGCGCTGAAGAGCGCATGGCCAAGATGAGCGAAGAGTCGGCAGCCGCCGGCAAGAAGTTCCTCGAAGAAAACGGCAAGCGCAAGGAAGTCACCACCACTGCTTCCGGCCTGCAGTACGAAATCATCAAGAAAGCCGACGGTCCAGTACCGAAGCCGACTGATGTCGTGACCGTTCACTACGAAGGCAAGCTGACTGACGGCAAAGTGTTCGACAGCTCCGTTGAACGCGGCAGCCCGATCGATCTGCCGGTGAGCGGCGTGATCCCGGGTTGGGTCGAAGGTCTGCAGCTGATGCACGTTGGCGAGAAGGTCAAACTCTACATCCCTAGCGAATTGGCCTACGGCGCACAAAGCCCTAGCCCAACCATCCCGGCAAACTCGGTTCTGGTCTTCGACCTGGAACTGCTGGGCATCAAGGACCCTGCAGCTGCAGGCGCCAATGATGCTGCTGCCGGCGCTGATGAAGAAGAAGAGGCTGCCCCGGCCGCTGAACCGGCCAAGCCAGCCGCCAAGAAGTAATCGTTCGAAAGACCGATTACCGCTTGAAAGAAATGCCCCGTCTCGACGGGGCATTTTCATTTCCGGGCCGATTTGATCGAACCGGCTTGAGCGGGCAGAGTCCCATGTCGGTCAGTCAACGGGCGTTAAGCCGGGATTTGTCGGAGGCTGCGCGTTGTTCGTTGGGCTTTGGCTAGCGCCGCAGGCCCGGAGAGTCAACGGTTTTTTGCGGGTTTTTATGTGTGTAAAAAACGCGCGATTTAACTGCGGACCCATTAGAACGGGCGTTCCGGCCCCGAAAAACGGGTCTGTTCACAAGGTTATCCACAATTTGTGTGGATAACCTTCAGGCGCGGAATCGGCGTACGCGTCGGTAGGCTGCCGCGACACACGCAGTAAGCCAGCAAGTCGATTTTTATCGGTAATCGTGGAGTAGATATGAAAGCACCCTGGAATCTCATTCGTTATCTGCCCATGGCCAAGCGCTTGATGGCGGCAGGTCGCCTGCCTGCATTGCTGTTTGCCGTTGCCGGCAAAACGGCCAGTGAGGGCGGTCGGCTGGGCAAGATCAAAGACGATTTGAAACTGCTTCAGGCGTTGTGCCTGGCCTACTGGCGCGGGGAATATCGCGCCATCAGCGGTAAGGCGATTCTTTCGACCGTGGCCGGCCTGATGTATTTCCTCAGTCCTCTGGATGCGATTCCTGACTGGATTCCGGGTCTGGGGATGCTGGACGACATCGCCGTGCTGGCGTGGGTGATGAAACACCTCGAGGCCGAGCTCAGTGCGTTCCGTGCCTGGCGCGAATTGCAGAACCCCGAAAAGCTCGCGGTGGTTGAGCGTCTGCCGGCGACGCCTGTGTTGCTTGAGCACGAGAAGAAGATTTGAAGGCGGCTTTGAATGGGTGATTACTCGCGCCGTCCGCGATCCATTGACTCCGCATACGCCAGTCGTCTCCCACCGCTGGTAAGATGCCGCCATACTTAGAAAAAGACTACGTAAAGGCGTGGTTTGTCCTACAGAGGGGGGTGGTATGGATCTTCAGGTTATCTCGCGCGATGGAGAGCCGGAATATGCGGTGCTGCCATGGGCGCAGTATCAGGCCCTGTTGCGTGCCGCGGGTGTTGCAACCATGCCTGCGTCCGTGGCGGCGGCTCATACTGAGGCCTCTGGCGGCCAGCCCTCCTGCGCAACTGATCTTCCTTCATTCGATCAGCTGGGTGCATTACGCCAAGCGAAGGGCCTGGAAGTGGCGCAACTGGCGCGCACGGTCGGCATCAGCCCCTCTTACCTGGACCTGATTGAAAGCGGCGCCCGTGAGCCGGACGCGGCCATTCGCCGGAGTCTGGCGTGGGAGCTGGGTGTTGCGGGCTGGCGGGGTGAGGCATGAGCGTGCGCATCAGCCGCCAGCATTGGGACGGATTGCTCGCCGAACTGGACCTTGCCCGTCGCCAGCGTCATCTGGTGACCTATCGCGCGTTGCTGGAGCGCTTGCAGTTACCTACACCCGCCATGCAAACCCTGACCGCTGCCCTCGAACACCTCGCCGCCCTCGACGCCCGCGCCGAGCAGCCGTTGCGCAGTTCGTTGGTGATCAGTCAGGGCGCCAGCCGACTGCCCCGCACCGGGTTCTTTGAATGCGTCGAGCGTTTGGGCCGATTCTCAGGCCCTTCGGACGGCGTCGCCGCTGCCTCCTGGCACGCCTCGGAAGTGGCCCGAGTGTTTGAGTTCGAGTACCCGCAGCCGGTGAAGCCGGAGTAGAGCAGGCGTCTGATTCCCGGTTCGCCGGGCTATCGCCTTCGCGAGCAAGCTCGCTCCCACAGGATCAGTGTCGAACCCGGGATTCGAGATTGCCCCCAAACCCATCCTGTAATGCCGGCATCTCACCCCAATACCGCCTGATTCAACGTCGCCATCACCTCCGCCTCCAGCGTATCGATCACATGCAAACTCGCGCCGATTACGTCTTTGGCGTGGTGTTTGGCCTGGGAAGCCAGTTCAGCAAGCTGGCTGGCGTCCAGCGTGGTGCAGACTTCCGGATGCAGATGCACAACGCCGATGGACAGCGACAGCAGCGGAAATTCCTGACGGTGGCCTTGCCGGTTGAGCGCCACGAAGCAGCCCGCCTCCAGGTGCTCGGCACGGTAGAAGCGTCGGCACTGGTTCTGGAAATCCTCCAGCAGCATGTTCAGGCGTTTGCGCCAGTCGTCCGAGCCCAGCACCAACAGGAAATCATCGCCGCCGATGTGGCCGACGAAGTCGCGACTCGGGTCAATCCGGTCGTTGAGGCATTGCGCCAGACACAGCAGAACCTCGTCGCCGCGCCCGTAGCCATAGATGTCGTTGAAGGGTTTGAAGCTGTCGATGTCCACGTAGCAGATCATCGACTCGCGACCCTGCTGCAACAGCCGGGTCAGGCACTGCTGGATCGGTACATTGCCTGGCAGCAGGGTCAGCGGATTCGCGTAGCGCGCCTGCTGGATCTTCAGTTCCGTAATCAGTTTCAGTACATCGATGACCCGGCCCAGCCCAAGGTAGGCGCCGTTCTGCATGATGATGAAATCTTCTTCGATGCGTTGCCGCGCGCGGCTGGTGATGAGTCGGCTCACCTGCTGCAGCGACTGGCTCAGCTCGACGGCCAGAAAGTCGTCGCTCATCAGACGACTAATGGGCTTACGCGCATACAGTTCGGTGGCGAAGGGCTTGAGCAGCACGTCCGACAGCGAGTGACGGTGGACGATGCCGATCGGCTGATGCTGCTCATCCAGCACTGCCAGCGAGTTGAGATTGGCCTGCTTGCGGAATGCTTCGAGCACGGTCGCCGTGGGCGTGGTCTGCACCACTGCCGGCTGCTCGTTGAGCAGGGCGCTGAGGTCGCTGGTTTCCTCAACAAAAGTCGCGGCGGCAGGGTCGATTTTCGGCAGCAGCGCACGGGCGTCACGGGGCGGAAACTCCTGTGGCCGGCACAGCAAATAGCCCTGAACCAGCTCGACGCCCATGTCGATCAAGACCGCCAGCTCTTCCTGCAACTCGATGCCTTCAGCGATCACCAGCGCCCGCGACGCCTTGGCCATCTGCAGCATCGAGCCGACGAACTCGCGCTTGACCGCGTCCTGATGAATACCGTCGATGAAATGCCGGTCGATCTTCACGTAATCCGGCCGCAACTCGGACCACAGCCGCAGGCTTGAATACCCCGCGCCCAGATCATCGAGGGCGATGGAAAAACCCATGTCGCGGTAGTGATAGAGCGCGTTGTACAACAGGCCGAAGTCATCCGTCGGCGTCTGCTCGGTCAGCTCGATGACCACGCGGCTCGGCGGGATTCCGTAGCGCTGCAACAGCTGCAAGGTCCGGCCCGGCGGGTGCGACGCTTCCAGCAGGGACTCCGGCGAGATATTGAGAAACAGCTTGCCCTCCAGCTGCTGCTGGCTGAAGCGCCGGCAGGCCGACTCGCGGCAGGCCAGTTCCAGTTCGCTCAGGCGCCCGGCCTGGCGGGCCACGGCAAACAGACTGAGAGGGGAGTGCAGCGCGCTGTTGGAAGGGCCGCGAGTCAGGGCTTCGTAGCCGAGAATGCGCCGATCCGATAGCGACACAATCGGTTGGAACAGGCTGTGCAAGTCGCTGTGAGTCAGGATCGAACTCAGAGCGCTCAGCTGTTCAGTCACGGTCATGGCAATCTCGGGGCAAGAAAAAGGGGCTGGACGCCTGTGGCGTCGAGCCCCGCTATTTCACGACAGCTTCATGACTGTTTGATGACGATTTGCCATCATTTCGTCACGTTTCATGGTGTTTTACTTTTTCGCCACCGAGCCGCTCAAACCCAGATAATCGAGCAAGATGCGCCCGGTTTCAGCCAGATAAGCGTCATCCTCGGGTTTGGTCTTGTCGTCGTCTGATGGCAGCGCGTCTTCGTCTTCTTTCTTCAGCTCCTTCAGCGGCTCTTCGCCTTTGGCCTTGCGACGTACGTTCTCCATCGCCAGCTGCTGGCTCTCGATGTCGGCGTGTTGCTTGCGGCGTTCGGCTTCATTGAGGCTGACGGTTTTTTCGCTCATCAGCTTCTTCGCCAGCGCGAGTTTTTCTTCGATGAAGACAAACTCGGCGTCTTTGGCCGAACGCACGTCATGGCGCGATTGCAGCTGAGCAAGGAACGGTTTGAACGGGTCCACCGCAGGCTTGATCGCCGGCTTGATGGTGTCGTAGGTCATGGCTTCAGGCAGCGCGCTTTCGCCGATTTCCTTGGTGTCGATGATCGACGGGTAGGCGATGTCAGGCAGTACGCCCTGGTGCTGGGTGCTCTGGCCGGAGACCCGGTAGAACTTCGCCAGCGTCAGCTTCAGTTCGCCATGGTTCAGCGGCTGAATGGTCTGCACGGTACCTTTGCCGAAGGTCTGGCCGCCGATGATCAGCGCGCGGTGATAATCCTGCATGGCGCCGGCGAAAATCTCCGAAGCCGAGGCAGAGAGGCGGTTGACCAGCAACGCCATCGGGCCTTTGTAGAACGCGCCGCTGTTTTCGTCTTCCAGCACATCGACCTTGCCGTCGGCGTTACGCACCAGAACGGTCGGGCCTTTGTCGATGAACAGACTGGTCAGCTCGGTGGCTTCCTGCAGCGAACCACCGCCGTTGTTACGCAGGTCGATGACCACGCCGTCGACTTTCTCCGACTGCAATTCGGTCAGCAGCTTCTTGACGTCGCGGGTCGTGCTCTTGTACTCGGGATCGCCGGCGCGGTAGGCCTTGAAGTCCAGGTAGAAAGCAGGGATCTCGATGACGCCCAGCTTGTAGTCCTTGCCGTCCTGGTTCAGGTGCAGGATCGACTTCTTCGCCGCCTGCTCTTCGAGCTTCACGGCTTCGCGGGTGATCGACACGATTTTGGTGGTCTGGTCGCTTGGCGCATTGCTGGCCGGGACGATTTCCAGACGCACGACCGAGCCTTTCGGACCGCGAATCAATTTGACCACTTCATCCAGACGCCAGCCGATCACGTCGACCATCTCTTTGTCGCCCTGGGCGACGCCGATGATCTTGTCGGCGGTCGCCACTTGCTTGGTCTTGGCGGCGGGGCCGGCCGGCACCAGGCGGACGATCTTGACGTTGTCGTTGTCGCTCTGCAGGACAGCGCCGATGCCTTCCAGGGAAAGGCTCATGTTGATGTCGAAGTTTTCCGCGCTGTCAGGTGACAGATAGTTGGTGTGCGGATCGTAGGACATCGCGAAGGTGTTCAGGTACGCCTGGAACACGTCCTCGCTGCGGGTCTGGCCCAGACGCGCGAGTTGGTTCTTGTAACGCTTGGTCAGCGTTTCCTGAATCTTCGCCGGGTCTTTGCCGGCGATCTTCAGGCGCAGAACCTCATCCTTGACGCGCTTGCGCCAGAGGTCGTCGAGTTCGGCTTCGTTCTTGGCCCAAGGTGCGTCCTTACGATCAACCAGCAAGGTTTCCTGGGTGTTCAGGTCGATCTTGTCGACGCCCTTGCCCAGCTGCGCCAGGGCGAAATCCAGACGCGACTTGATGCGGTCCAGATAACGTTTGTAGATGGTAAAGCCCGGGGCCAGGTCGCCGCTTTTAAGGAAGTCGTCGAACTGGAAACGCCACTTGTCGAACTCGGCGATGTCGCTGGCGAGGAAGTAGCTGCGCGCAGGATCAAGGAGTTTCAGGTAGCTCTGATAGATGATTTCCGAACGCTTGTCGTCCAGCGGCGGCTTGCTGTAGTGGTGGCGCTTGAGCAGCTCCACGACATTCAGACTGGCGATGACTTCATCGCGATCAGGTTGAAGATTATCCCAGCTGTTGGCGGCGAACGAACTGGCTGACATTGGCAGGACAGTCAGGCCAATGAGTAATGCAAGGGTGGTGCTGGGTAAGAAATGCTTCATGCTGATTCGACGCGGGGACAATTGATAACGCATATTAGGCCGTCTTTGGAGGTCGCCGGTTCGGTCAGAACACGGTCGCATAATGCAAAAAGCCCAGTGGCCGTGAGGCACATCGGGCTCAGTCAAGACTCACTATGGAGGCACCGTGAAAGCATTGCAAGGCGTTGAAGGTCGTGTGGAATGGGTTGAAGAGCCATCGCCGACGCTGGATGTAGGACAAGTCCGCATCAAGGTCGCAGCCGCCGGACTCAATCGTGCCGATTTGCTGCAACGCTCTGGGCATTACCCGCCACCGCCGGGTGTCACGGAAATCCTCGGGATGGAATGTTCCGGGGTGATTGCCGAGGTCGGTTCGGGCTGCGCCTGGGAAGTCGGCGACCGCGTGTGCGCGCTGGTTGCGGGCGGGGCGATGGCCGAAGAAGTGGTGGTTGATGCGCGGCATGTGCTGCCGGTGCCCGAGGGGATTTCGCTGCACGAAGCGGCGGCGATTCCTGAAGTGTACGCCACGGCCTGGCTGAATCTGTTCCAGCTGGCCGGCCTCCAGCCTGGCGAAAAAGTGTTGCTGCACGCCGGAGCAAGTGGCGTTGGTTCAGCTGCCATTCAGCTGTGCAAGGCGTTCGGCAACCCGGTCTGGGTCACCGTGGGCTCGGCGGAGCGGCTGGCGTATTGCGAATCCCTCGGCGCCCAGGGCGGAGTGCTGCGCAACGAGAACCTGGATGCGCTGAACGACTTCGCGCCGTTCAACGTCATCCTTGACCCGGTGGGCGCCAACTACGCGGCGCTGAATCTGAAGGTGCTCGGCGTTGACGGTCGTCTGGTGCTAATCGGGCTGATGGGAGGGCGCAAGTCCGAGCTGGACTTCGCTCAGGTGCTGGGCAAGCGCATCCATATTCTGGGTTCGACCCTGCGCAGCCGCGACGACCAGTTCAAGGCCGACCTGCTCAGCGATCTGGGGCAGCACGTCATGCCGCTGTTCACCGAAGGCCGGCTCAAGCCACAACTGGCGCGCAGCTTTCCGATCAGCGAAGCCGAAGCGGCCTACGCGGAGCTGGCCACCAATCAGGTGTCGGGCAAGGTCGTGCTGGTGATCGACGACAGTCTGGTGTGACCCTGCTTTTGCCCTTTTGCTGTTCGGTATAGCCGTGCCTCGTCAGCCGACCGGCGGTGGCCCGAACTGTCATTTCTGACAGTAGTCAGCCTGGCCCATCCGGTTCTCAATAAAGCCTTGTTGCGTTGCTTGGTCGGCGAGTGCTGGCTGAGAACGCTTCATCGGACGAGGTGAGGACAGGATGGCCAGGGACAGCAATAAACAGCCGCTCATGCGGCGAACAGGGAACGTTTCGAAGATCAATCTGGCGGCGACCCAGGTGCCGGCGATTATTGATCCGAATGATCCGCTCGGCCTCGTTGCGACGGGAACACAGTCCAATGATCTAGAAGTGCTGGTGCCGCTGTGGGCGCTGCCGGCGTCGGATGATGAGACCGACCTGCTGGAACTCTTCTGGAGCGGCGAGCCCGATAACCTGCCGGTGGCGAGCGCCAGTTTTCAAGGCCCCGTCGATCCTTCCCTGTTCCCTTTTTTACTCACGTTCGACAAGAAACACTTGCAGCCGGATGGCCAATACCAACTCTGGTACACGGTCACCAACGACGCTGGCGCGGTTACACCTTCCGATCGGCGCACCGTCACCATCGACACCCGCCCGCCCAGCTACGATAAGCAGTTGCTGGCCTTGTTGTTACCCAATGATCTGGTAGACGGGGTGATCAACGAAGCGTACCTGGCAAGCCATGGCGATCAGGTAGAGCTGCGCCTGCCGAGCCCTGTGTACCTCGACGCGAAAGAAGGCGATGTCGTTGACCTTTACTGGTCACAGGAGAACCCGCCAACGACATCGGTTGTGGCCAGCGTGACGGTGACCCAGGCGCAGATCGAGGCGGACGATATCCGCATCAGCCTGCCCGGCGACGCCGTGCGCGCACCGGACCGGGATGGCAATTTCTACGCCACTTACAAAGTACGAGACCGTGCCGGCAACGAGACCGACTCGTTCTCCCGTGAAACGCCCGCTGCCGTTGCGCTGAAGCCGCTGCCGGGGGGCGATCTCCCCGAGCCCGATTTTCCGGAAGCGGATATCTACGGCTACATCAACTGCAATAACGAGCCCTGGAATGGCATTACGGTACGGGTCACCTTCGTTCGTAACCTGTTCGAGTACCAGGACCAGATCACACTGTATTGGCAGGGCTATCACACGTTGAACGGCCACGATCCGATCGCGGGCACCGAGGGCGTATTTGCCAGAACGGTCAGCGTGAAGAACGTGACCGACGGTTATCTGGACATTCTGGTCGAGCCTTTCATTCCCCACATCGAACCCATCCTTGAAGGATCGGCGCTGGCCACTTACCGGTTGACGAAAGTCGGCGGGCAGTCGGGCGCGTCCTACGAGGGGCTAGTGAAGATCAATCGCAAGTTGCCCAGCGGCGAGATCTGCGGGCCGACGACGTTGGCCATGCAGTCTGACGCGTCGTTGGCTGACGGATGCAGTGCCTGCCGCAAGGTCAGGGGTTTTATCGCCCGCGTGTTTCAGGCAATCGGGCGCGGCGGTAGAGGGAAGTAACGCGGAAACAAAGGACGCGCCGGGCTGGGTGGGCGCGAGTCAACTCAAGGAGAAACGACATGAGCATCAAACCAACCAAACGATCCATCGTTCTCGCGAATGCGCTCGAACGCAGTGTCAATAAACTGAAAACCCAGAAGAGAGCAGGCCAGCCTCGTGCCACGCTCGTCGCGCCGGTGTTGCCCGACTGGTGGCCGGGGGAGCCGGAGTTCGCCGGTTTGGTTCCTGCGGATAAGCAAGAAGAGGACATGGACATCTCGATCGGTATTTGGCCAAACCCTGCGCAAGATGACCAAACTGATTTCTTGCAATTTGAATGGAAGTTGCAAAACTCCTCCGACTGGCAACCGGCTCAGGCCGCGATTGAGCTCCCGGGGCCTCTGGATCCGGACAGTTTTCCTATCGTGTTGAAGTTGGCCAAGGAGAATTTCAAAATCCAGGGCACGTACGACCTTCGTTATACCGTTACAGGTGAAAACGGCGTCCTTACGCCGTCGGACCTTACTCAGATCATTATCGATAAAACGCCGCCGGCTAATAATCAATCGCCGGCCAAACTCACTTTCGTTGACCAGACAGTGACAGACGAGGGTATTACTGGAGAGTATCTGAACACGAATGGTGGTGTGGTGGTAGTGATCCCGGGTTATCAGGACGAGCAACCCGGGGATAACGTGGATCTATATGTCTATATGCCTGCCACCAGTCCCACCGAGCCAACGTATCGCGCTCCAATGGACCAGAACCGTCAAATCAAAATTCCAGCTGATAGGTTTGATGGTTTGCTGGATGGGTTCATCTATGTGTCCTACCGGCTACTCGACAAAGTGGGGAATCACGGGCCGCGCGCCGATGACACAATCACCGGCCTGTTCAGAAATCCACTGCCCGAGGCTCCCCTGCCCCTTCCCACGGTGCCAAGGATCTCGGATGACAAGATTCTGAATCTGGCTGACATTGCTTCGGGTACGGAAACCCTCGTTGAGATCGAGCATATCCCCAACGCTTTGGAAGGCGATGTGGTCGAGGCGACCTGGGGGACTGCTGCAATCAAGATTTTCCACGAAGTCACCCAGCCGGCGGCCAAGATAGTGCTGAGCGTACCGTATGACTCGATACTTGAGCCGGCCTACGGCGGCGCCACCACCGTGCTGCCTACTTCCGTCAAGTATGTCGTCAAACGCGGGAACAGGACGTTCGATTCACCCGAAGCGATCATTGATGTCGACTTTTTTGTGCCCGGGCCGGTAAACCCTGACCGCCCGAACCCTGAAAATCCGAACCTTCCCAAAGTAACGGTGCGGGGTACCGGCGCGTCGCCCGAAGATAACGTGCTTAACGAGGACGACGCAGGTAAGCCGGTAGAAGTTACCGTGGCTCTGTACCAACCTATCGGCCCACAGGAGAGGATGGTGTTGTACTGGTATTCGCTAGACAACCCGGTAGCCGAATTCGCTCCGGTCGTCGACGCGACCAACCCGTACACGTTCACTGTCGAATGGGACGCCATCAAGGATCTGCCAAGCGGGACCAATGTGCCGGTCTTCTACACTGTCGGACGTATGAATGACACTGGCAACATTGAGCTGTGCGTTCCTACCCTGGTTGATGTCAGTGCGGCCTTGCCGATCAAGCTTGCTGATCCGGAGTTTCCTGATGCCGGATCCGCTGCAGGCGGGGTTCCCATTCTTAACTGCAATTCATTCATCGGTCCGGATCAAAACGTTGCCGTCGAGATCCCGTCGAATACTCCGCGGTTGAAGGGCGGTGAAAAGCTCACTTTCACTTGGCAGTGCTACACCGACAAAGTCGGTAACGTCCCGGTGGGCGCGGCACTGGTAACCGAGAGAGATATCACCGAGGCCGAGGCTATCAATGGCTTTAGTCTGGTATTCGGGCCCTTCGAGACTCACATCAAGCCGGTCGGAACCAATGGTTCGATCAAGCTGACCTATGAATCCGATACCCAGCCGCCCATGAAAGGCGAAATGCTGATCAGGGCATCAGCGACGAATTCGGCCGGGTTTTGTCCTCCCAATCCGCGTCGTCGTGCAACCTCGAAAGGGTGCGGCTGTTAAGTTCGGGTCAACCTGAAATTTGCATCTTGCTGAGTCGTTTGATACCACCAGGGCTGCGTCACGCGGCCTTGGTGTTTAATCCGTCAGGTTTCCAAATCGGGCGGTAAACGGCAGGCGAAGTGCATTGTAGGAAGCTGCGCTCAAAAGGTTAGGAAACGTCCTACAACAGATATGGATTTGAAGAATGTAGTCTTCGCGCCCTTATCCTGCGGCGCTTAATAGCTGGTTCCGCGGGAGTGGCGTTTATTCCCAAGGAGCTGGTCATGGCTGAATTGCGTTTTATCCCCTCTCGATATTTCAAACCCTCAACCTTCATTTCTCTGGCCCTGTGCATCAGTGCCGTGGCCCAGGCGCGCGCGTTGTCACCTGGCGAGTCTACCGAGGTCAATCAGGGCGACTCGCCCGAGTCCTGGACCCTGGCCACCGGTTCTACCCTCACCGTTAACAACGGCGCACAAACGCTGTCGATCAACGGTGGAGGTGCAGGCAGCGTCGTCAATCTCAATACAGGCAGTTCGGCAGGCAGCGTCAACCTGAGTGCTCCAGGTGCTGTGGCCAACATCTCGGGTGCCAGCGTTATCGCAAGCGGCAGTGCCAACGCGCTGGTGCTCACCGACAGCTCGGCGATACTGAACAATGCCACCGTTGTCAGTACAAACGGTCTGGGTCTGTTCGGCACGCAAGTCGCCACCGGACCCGGGAGTTCGTTCCTGATCAACGGCGGCACCATTACCGGTTCCACTGGCGGCGCGTCGCTTTCCTTTGGCAGCAGTCTGGATGCAACCGGGGCGGTGATCTCCGGCACTTCCGGAAACAGTTATGGGGTCCGAGGTTTTGGCTCGGACATTTCCCTGCGCGACAGCACCGTGACGGGGGGCCTGAATGGTCTTGCCTACCGCATGGACGTTTCCAACGTGCGACAGGGAAGGATCAATATCGAAGGCTCCCACATAGAAGGCACCAACGGCGCTGCGATCCTGCTCAATGGTCAGGGCGGCGGGATGGTTGCCAACCTCAACCTGCTCAACGGCACCACCTTGACGGGCGGCAACGGCAATGCGCTGGAAGTTTCCAACACGGCGACGGCGAACGTGCTGCTGCAGAGCAGTGAAGTGACCGGTAACTTCGCTATCTCCAACGGCAGCATTGCCAACCTGACCTTCGATCAGGGCCGGTTGATCGGTAACGTTTCGGCGGATACCACCAGCAGCGGCACCCTGGCGCTGAACAATGGCTCTGCGCTCACGGGGGATGTCACCGGTATTGATGCGGTCAATCTGAATGCGAGTTCCATTACCGGGAACGTGACCTCGGCCAGCAGCGCCGGTGTGGTTTCGCTGGCTAACGGGTCAGTGCTGGAAGGCAACGTCAACAGCGACAACGTCAGCCTGAACGGCAGTCAGATGATCGGCGATATCACGTCGATGAGCAGTGCCGGCGTGGTATCGCTGGTGGAGGATTCGACGCTGCAAGGTAACGTCAGCAGCGATAACGTCAGTCTGAACGCCAGTTCAATGAAGGGTGATATCACGTCGACCAGCAACGCCGGTGTTGTATCGCTTGTCGGCGGTTCGACCGTAGAAGGTCAGGTCATCAGCGACAACGTCAGTCTTGACGCCAGCTCGATTACCGGGGATGTCACGTCGGCCAGCGGAGCAGGTGCCGTCAAGCTGGTTCGCCGCTCTTTGGTAAGAGGCAACGTGAACAGCAACAACGTCAGTCTCGATGCCAGTTCGATAGCCGGCAATGTCACCTCGACCGGCAACGCGGGCGTTGTGTCGCTGGCGGCAGGCTCCCTGGTGGAAGGCAATGTCAGCAGCAACGACGTTAGCCTTGATGCCAGTTCGATAGTCGGCAATGTCACGTCGATCGGCGGGGCAGGTTTGCTGAAGTTGCTGGGCGGCTCAACGCTGAAAGGCGATGTCAGCAGCAGTAATGTCAGCCTGGATGCCAGTTCGATGTCCGGCGATATCATCTCTGGTGGCGGCGTTGTTTCGCTGGCCAACAACTCGGTGTTCACCGGCAACTTGATCAACGTTGACAGCGCCACCCTCGCAGGGTCATCCACTTGGGATATGGCGGGTACCAATACCCTCAACTCACTCGCAATGAATGACAGCACGGTGAGGTTTGGCGCAACCAACGCGTTCTACCAGCTCAACGTCGGCACCCTGTCCGGCAACGGCACCTTCGTCATGGACGCGGACTACCTCACCAACGAGCACGACCTGCTCAACGTCACCGGTTCTGCGACGGGCAGCCATACCTTGCTGATCGCAGGTTCGGGCGCCGACCCGACGTCACCACAGCCCTTGACTGTCGTGCAGACCGGGGGCGGTAACGCGACCTTTACCTTGGCGGGCGATCGTGCGGTGGACGTGGGGACCTATTCCTATCAACTGGCGTCGGCCAGCAACAGCGCTGGCGGGACCGACTGGTTTCTGGACCCGAATACCGCGACGATCAGCCCCGGCACGCGCTCGGTGCTGGCGCTGTTCAACACCGCGCCGACGGTCTGGTACGGCGAACTGACGTCGCTGCGCAGCCGCATGGGTGAGTTGCGCTTCAACGGCGGCAAGGCGGGCGGCTGGGTGCGCACCTACGGCAACAAATACAACGTCGATGAAGCGTCGGGTGTGGGTTATCAGCAGACGCAGCAGGGCCTGTCCCTCGGCGCCGATGCTCCGTTGCCAATCGGCGACGGGCAGTGGCTGGTGGGTGTACTGGCCGGGCACAGCAAATCCGATCTTGATCTCAGTCGCGGTACGTCGGGCACGGTGAACAGTTATTACGCCGGCATTTACACGACCTGGATGGACCAGGCCAGCGGCTACTATTTCGACGGTGTGTTGAAGTTCAACCGCTTCCGCAACGACTCTAAGGTCAGTATCAGCGATGGCACGCGCGCCAAGGGTGATTACGACAACTCGGGCGCGGGTGGCTCGGTGGAGTTTGGTCGACACATCAAGCTGAACGACGGCTATTTCATCGAACCCTACAGCCAGTTGTCCGCCGTGGTGATCCAGGGCAAGGATTACGAGTTGAACAACGACATGCGTGCCGAAGGCGATCGCACTCGTTCGCTGCTGGGCAAGGTAGGCATGACGGCAGGTCGCAACTTCGAGATGAGTGACGGCAAAGTGTTGCAGCCGTATGTTCGGGTGGCGGGTGTACACGAGTTCGCGAAGAACAACGAAGTCCAGGTGAACAACAACGTGTTCAACAATGACTTGTCCGGCTCGCGAGGTGAGTTGGGGGCGGGTGTTGCCGTGGCGTTTTCAGACAGCCTGCAGGTGCATGCTGATTTCGATTACTCCAACGGTGAGAACATCGAGCAACCGTTTGGGGCGAATGTGGGGTTGCGGTATAGCTGGTGATCCCGGTATCAGGAGAGCCCTATAGGGCTCTCCTGATCCTTTTCACCTAGCGATAACGTTGCACCACCCGCCGGGGACTGTCGTATATCCCGTACCTTCAGTTCCGTTCACCATATTTTTCGTCTTATTGCTTATTAGCCCAGCGGCATCTGTTGACCAATAAGATGCATCACCCATTGGGAATCTATTGCCATACTGACTATAGATTTGCCGAAGCTCGTCCATGCTCATCATTCTCAAACCGCGCCCTGCGGCTGTTCGAGATGCATCTGGCCAGCTGCGGTTTCCCAGTCCGTACACCAGGACCACATTGGAGACCGTTACAGCGTAACTGCCTCGACGTCCTTGTTGGTCCTGAACGGTAATTGTCGCCGTGCCGTTCGATACCGACTTGATGAGGCCGCTGCTGTCGACTTGCACTTTTGAGTCATCGCTGGATGTGTACGTGTAAGGTGCCACCCCGCTGGTTGGAGTCCTTCGGTAAGTCGTGCCTGCTGGCCAGTTCAAAGGTTCATAGCCTGGGTAACCTGCCAACCCCCATAGCCCACCATTCAGCGAAACGGACGACGGATCCAGGACAAATGGCGGTATCGGAGAAATAACCGAAAACTGACGCACGCCCGATGCAGGATTTTCAGCGTATTGCCCCACGGCCTTGAGACGGTGAGAACCCAGCGCCACACCCACCGACAGGCTCCAGTTACCGTTGCCCCCCACTGCGGTCTTCCCTTTGGAAGTGTTCTCGTCGAAAACTTCCACTTGTTCGTTCGGCGCAGCCGTGCCCGATGCCGTCACGGTGGTCTCCGTGGTGGTGCCTCCCTGATTGATCTCGCCTTTTGAGTCGCGCACGCTCAGGGTTGGCGCCGTTGCCGCCTGAACATTGAACGTCCACGGTGGGGACACCGGATGACTCGCGTACAACGCTTTGGCAGTCAGGCTATGGGCGCCGACCGACAGGCCGCTGACTGACCGCGACCAGTCGCCGTTGGTGTTCACGCTGGCAGTGCCTTTGGAAGACGCGCCGTCGAACACCTCCACGGACTGACCGATCGACGCCTTGCCCGACGCAGTGACCGTGTTGGCGTAAGTTGAACCGCCATTGCTCACCGGCGTTCCATCGGGTTCTACGACCTGGGTGATGGTCGGGGTCACCAAGGCTGTGATCGTGAAGTTTCGCACCGCAGATTCCGGGTAGCTTGCGTAGTCGCCTTTGGCTTTGATTCTATGGACGGCGACGTTCAGGCCGGTCAGAGGCAGTGTCCATTGTCCAGCCCCACTGGCGCTGACTTTGCCGAGCGTCGCCGCACCGTCAAAAACCTCGACCTGCAGGTTCGCACTGGCGCTCCCCGTCACCACGACATCGGTATCCACTGTAAATCCGTCGGGCGGAATCTCGACGTTTTTCGAGTCCTTGATGCTGGTAATCGTTGGGGTGACGGCGACCGCGACGATCACTGTCCAGACCGTTGATTCGGGCTCCGTGCCATATAACGCTTTGGCCTTGAGCGGATGCGACGCAATTGTCAGCCCCGAAACGGTCAACGACCAGGTACCGGCATTGTTTGTACGCGCCGTACCTTTGGAGGTGTTGCCGTCAAACAGCTCGATCTGTTGATCGGGACTGCCCTGGCCGGACACTGTGACGCTGGTCTCGACGGTCGATCCGCCGTTGCTGATTGGCCCGTTTGAATCGAGCACCTGAGTGATGGTCGGCGTCAGGTTGGCCACCACATCAAACCGACGGGGCGGCGAAACCATTCCGCTTCCATCCAGCGCGCTGGCCTTCAGGCTGTAGGTTTTCACGGTCAATCCCGGCAGGGATCCGCTCCAGACGCCGCTGCTGCTGGCAGTCACGGTGGACAGACGCGTGCCACCGTCGAGAATTTCCAGCTCGGTTTCGACGGTGGAAGTGCCGCTGATGCTCACTGTGGTATCGAACGTCGTCCCTCCGTCAACCACTTCGCCCTCGCTGTCGCTGACGCTGACGATCTGCGGGTTGACCCAGTCATGGTGCAGCTTGAAGGTGTACGCCGTTCGCGGAAACTGCACGGCAGTGCTCTCGCTGGCGGTGCGGTCGAAGGCGACATTACAGATCACCTCAAGACGGGTGTCCTGCCCGAGTTTTTCGAGCTCGGTGCGCGGGACGCTCTCGGACAGACCATTCGTGGCCTGGGCACTGGTCAGCACCGCGTCATCCAGCAGCGTGATGCTGTAGACGCCGCCGCTGCCGGTTTCCCCTTCAAGACGCAGCCACACGCGTTGCTCCGCCGCAGCAAAAGGCCACTTGCCCACGGTCGTCGTCGCGTTGCCGGTGAAGGTTGCCAGGTTCAGCGTCTGACCGTCGGCCTGGGTGATGGCCGGATGCGGCAAGTCCTTGTCAGGGTCGCCAAAGGGCAGTACAGAGAGCATCAAGGCGATGGACTGTTGCTCTGCCATGTAACGTTTGACGCGGTAGGACACGCTGACACCGCGCCCAATGTTCGCGCCGACCACGGTAGCGGGCACGATGAAGTTGACTGGCCCATTCTCGCTGACCGTCTGTTCCTGGTCGGCAGGTGAACCGGCCCCCGGACTGCCCAGCCACATCATGGTGACGGTATCCTTCGGCTGCATGCTCTTGTAAAACACCTGCACGGTCACACCGGCCTGCGCCTTGATGGGGTCAAGCACCCCGTTGCTGGCTTCCAGTACGGTGGGGGCGGGCAGTTCGCCAATGGGTTTGCCGATTACCAGATCCAGTGTTTTCGAGTACTGAAAATGGCCGGTGGCGCCGCGTTTGAGTGTGTACAGCACCCTCACCACATTATTGATGTTGGCATCGACCAGGGGCCGCCGAACCTTGAAATCGACCGGCTTGCCGGCAATAGCAGTGGTGATGGGGAGCCAGTCGCTGCCGCTGCCCTCCAGCGGATGACCAAGCCAGTACCAGGTGAGCGTGTCTCCGGCGACCGTGCCGTTATAACTGACCTGTAACGTGACGTCGGCACCGGGATTCAGCTCGGGGTCGAGCTCGCCGCCCGGCGCTTCGAGGATGCTCGGCGCAGGCAGTTCGGCCAGGTGTTGTCCGACCTTGACGAGCAGATGCTCCGAGACCCGCACCGTGGATACATCGTTGAATACCCGGTAGCTGACGTCCAGCGTGCCGTTCTCAAGCAAGGCGATGTGTTCGCCCATCACAGGGATATAAACGACGTTGCCTACGTCGTTGGCGGTCACGAAGTGTTGGGTTTCATATAGATAGGGCGTGCCATTAACGCGGGTGCCGAGCCAGATCAGTTCAATCAGATCGCCATTGGCCATGCCGACGTAGACCGGAATCTCCACGTGGACGCGCTCTTCGAACGGGTCGAGCACATCACCGATCAGTTCCAGAATGCGCGGGATTTTCAGGGGGGCCACGCCGGTGATTCGGGCGATTGCCACTTTCGATGACTGCGGCATTTCACCGCTGGCTTTGTTCAGGACGTAGGACGCTTTAGCGGCGCCGCCGAGCAAGTCGCGCACAAGTGCGTTGGGGACAGTGGTGTAATAGATCGACGGGATGTTGCTCACCGTCACGGTCTGGCTATGCGTCACCGGCGCACCTGTGATTGGGGTACCGAGCCAGGTCATGGTCACGGTGTCGCCAATATGGAAAGGACCCACGGTAATGTTGATAACCACCGTGACGTCGGCGCTGCCCAGATCGCCGAGGTCGATCACCCCGTTGAAGGCTTCTTCGATGATCGGTGCGGGCAGCGTCCAGGCGCCGGCGTCCACCTTTACGTAGGTCGGAAGCGACCAGTCCTCGGAGAAGTTCCGCACCTCGTCGTAGACCTGATAGTGGACGAGCAGCGCTGGGTCATTGCCAGCTGCGAGTATGGCGTCCTGATCGACGGTGATGACGATAGGCTCTTCGCCCCCGGCCTCGGTTTCAGTGATCTGCCGACGGAGAGACACAGTGCCCCACTGCAACTCGACAGTGTCGCGAGCCTTACGTCCGGGGTAATTGCGGATGGTCACGGGGATGCCAGCGGCTGCCGAATTTTTATCAACGCCGTTATTGACAATGTCCTCCGGCAGCTCTGGCGCCTTGAGTTCGGAGTGCCCGGGTTTATGCGGATCCTGGTCCACGCCTCCCGGCCGATCGAGTTTGACCCGCAGGCGCAACGGCACTGAGTCTTCGGGCGTGTTTGTGCCGGTGCGGGTCAGTCTGTAGAACACCCTTTCAGCCCAGTCAGGCATGTCCCAGTCGGTGTGCAGCGTGAAACCAATGCGCTTGTCGATATCGTCGGCGACCACCGTGTGACTGTCCACCCGAGTGTCGTCCCAGTAAAACTCGACAAGGTCGCCCTCCTGCATGCGCAGCCAGGGGTCGACGGAAACTAATATACCGTCCGGGTCTTCTACGAGGTCGATATTGATCCCGCCGTCACCGCCCTCGACGGGGGTGACCAGACCAGTGATCAGCACCGGACGCAACGCGAGTATCGAGTAATCGCCGTCCGAGGGTGGGAGGAGGGTGCCTGAGTCTCGTTTCATGGTGAGCTTCCTTGTTCAGGGGGGGACGCTGACCGGGGATTGGCAGCAAAACGTCTGCATAAGCTGCCGTCGACTCCCCAGCGGAGATTTGATCGGGAGCGCCATCCACCGGCCGGCCCTGGACTGGCCTTACAGGTGTCGCGCCCCAGGTTGATAAGCACTGTCGAGCTGAACATTCATCGCGGCGTGAACCCCATGTCCCCGCCGCACTCGCTTTTCATACCAACGTGAAATACCGAAGGCGGGAGGGCGCTCCGTTACCCAGAATCCAGACACGATGGGAAGGGTGTTCAAGAACGGTGACCTCTAATGTCCACTGGCCGTTGGCGCTGGCCATCACAGTACCGAGCTGCGCGCCTCCTCCTTGTTCGCTCGGGGCGTCCAGGAGCTTCACTTCCAGGTTTGGATAGGACGTACCAGCAAAGGTCAGTCTTCGGTCGGAAGTCGTGCCGTGGTCCGGTATTTCGTCGCCGCTTGAGTCCTTGATGCTGGTAATGACCGGATTGGCAGGCATGGCGTTGACGCTGAAGGTGCGCACCGCCGACTCCGCTTGATCGCCATACAGCCCTTTGGCCTTTATGGCGTGGGATGTAACAGCCAGACCACTGATCCCGAACATCCACTGGCCGTCCGCGTCTGCAGCCGGTTTGCCCTGGGAGGTAGTGCCGTCAAATACTTCCAGGCCAAGGTTGGGTGCCGCGGTGCCACGCAGGGTCACGCTGGTGTCGTTTGTCGAACCGTTGTCGGGGATTTCCTGCTCGTTGGAGTCCGTGATGCTGCTGATCACGGGAGGGTCGAGCACCACCGGCTGACCGATGCTGAACACCAGCTTTTCGGAATCGCTGCGGCGATCCGCACGCTTCACCCAGTACGAGGCCTCGACAGTGCCGCCCTTGTTGCCTGAAATAGCTGCTTGAGAAATCTCGAACACTATGTCTTTGTTCAGGGTGAGTGATGTGATCGTGATCCAGTCTTCCACGTCTAAAGCGATGCCATGCCACAGGTAATGCACTTCATCGCCTATGGCCATTTCCCGGTAGGCCGTAACGGTCAGCTTTGTTCCGGGTAACTGGGGATCCATCACTCCATAGGCATCGATCCCTGCAACTGCTGGCGCCAGTAACTCGGCAAGCGGCTGGCCGATGTTCAGCGTTGCGGCGCGGGCAGATTCGCGGTTGACGGGCCTGCCTTCCACATCTCTGATGAGGATGAAATACAACCCGAGGGTGCCGCCCTCGATCGCTTTGAGGTGCGTGCCCGGCACGGTGATATTGATCGGAGCCTTGTTGGTCGCTTCGCCGTTGGTGATGTTATGCGGGCTCAACAGCGGGTCGTAAATGCTCAAGTCAGGCCGGATGCCGATCCATCTCAGGACGAGCTGGTCGCCTGCCAGCATGCTGTCATCCCACGGGATCTGCACGGTCGTGATGGGGAGGTTCGGACTGATCGCGCCCTGTTCGGCATCAAGGGCAACCGGCGCGGCCATGCGCACGGCCTCGCCAATGACACTGATGAACGCCCCGTTGGACTCCGACCTGGTACTGTCCTGATGCAGCAAATAATAAGAGAAAGCCGCCTGGGTTTGAGCCAGCTGTCGGACCACGGCGTTGGGAATCTGTATCTCGTACATATCCGGCAAGTCGTCGATAATGACTTCCGGCGCCTCATGGGTGACCTGCTGGCCCTCGGCAGTGGTGCCCGTCAACTTCACCACGATCTTGTCGCCCAGGATGAAGCCATCCTTGACCTCCCCGAAACGCGAGAGTGCCTGTTTGCCCATCGACGCGCGCAACTGCGCGGCCTGTTGCGGCGTTAATGATTTGTAGAGTTGCTTCGTCATCTTGCGATTATTGGACGCCCAGACCACCACCGTTACCGGGCTGCTCCCCAATGTGTCCAGGTCCAGCACGTTACTGGTTGCTTCACGGACAATCGGCGAGGGCAGCCGGGAGGTATCGGTCCTGACGGTGATACGGATCTCGGCCGCCCAGTCCTCCGAGCGGTTATCGACGATGTCGTAGACTTCATAGGTCACGGCCAGGCCTTCATTGTCTGAGTCTCCAGCCTCAAGAATGACTGCCTCTTCGACGGTGATCACGATCGGCTGATTCACTTCGTCTGCAGTGACCTTGTGGTACACAAACTTCCCGCCCCAGGAAAGCTTGATGACGTTCCATTCAGCCATTTCAGGGTACGGCGCAATCGTGACCGGCACGCCCGCCTTGGCATCATCTATATCCACACCAAATAAAACGATCTCCTGCGGCATTGACAGTTTTAGTGCCGAATGCCCGGGGGTATCCCCGTCCTGATCTTTGCCACCGGGGCGCTCGATTTTGACCATTATGTCGGTGGGGTCGGACCGCTCAACTTCCTGGCCCAGCCGCTTCACGTCGTACCACAGGGTGTAAATGCCGGAATTGAGGTGCCTGGCCTGAATAAAGGCAGTCACCCGCTGGTTGACCTCATCCGCCGTGATGGACTCCGAGGTGACCTCCACGGGCTGGCCAGGATTATGCTCAGGGTCAGAGAGGAGCGACACCGACACGCTGTCGCCGGTACCCATGGTCGACCACGCCGGAATATAGAGCTGCAATCCGTTTTGCGGAAAGTTATCCAGCACGGCGCCGTGGTTGATGCCCCATAGCGTCTGGTTGGGCGCAGCGGGTGGCTCGGGAAGAGGCTGATTGATGCGACCGGGAATTTCCAGCGTGTCGAGAGCGTTGGTGCCGCTGGAAGGGCGAGACGAGTTGCGCGGCGCTGAGGTCATGGCGTTGACTCCTGTCGGGAAATTTCCAGGAGTCATTGGGCGCCGGATTGAGGGAACTGACTACTGTCAGAAGTGACAGGTTCGGCTGCCTTTGGTCGGCTTTCGGGTCGTCCACGACAATGCTGATGTAGTCGCCACCCTCACTGCCTTAAGCGGGGGGCTCAGACCGCCGATGGGGACGAAACGCAACGCGAGCACTGTGACGTCGCTATCCGATGGCGGGAAGAGCGTACGCGAGTAAAGTTTCGAGATGAGTTGCCTTGTTGAGGGAAATGGCCGCGTCATTCATCAACGGTGGGGCTGTTCAGGGCGCTGTCATGGTGTTCGCCCGATGCTCGAGAAGAGGGCGTGCCGGGCGCCAGTTGGTCTGCGGGAATGTAGGTGAAGATCGTGCCGTCTGCCGCCGCGAGATTCATCGCGACGACGGGCAGGAACCGTTGTGTTTGCTGGAAGTAGTCGTTCTGGATGAACTGCGCATGGGCCAGCCCGGTGCTGCCGAACTGGTAAAAAAGTGCTTCCAGCGGCAGTTGATCAGGAATGTCCTGAGGCCAGGCAGCAACCATGATCTCGTTCCAGTCTTCGCGCTCGGGAAATTCACGTCGTACATCCATGCTCAGCTGAAATTGTGCTGCACTCGCGCCCTCGAATGCACACCCTCTGCCCGGATTGCCGGCGTATTGCGCCATCCATAAAGCGACGCTGTTGACGCCCAACGCTTCGCATGCACCATGAAAGGTGCAGGGATCGGGGCTGCCGCTTGTGCCGGCGTCATACGGGTAGGCGCACCTAACGGTGGCCGGGTAGACAACGGGCGCCGCAGATTCCTTGAAAGTAAAGCCAAACGGGCGGCTGTATACGAGCTGATTGATAGTCACGCCCTGGCGAGCGTAGGAAAAAGAAACACCATTATTCTGGGTTGAGCCGGGGCTGGGATTCCACGCATGGAAGGCACTTGTCGCTTCGGTAGAGCGAAACAACACACCATTGCAGTAATAGGAAGGCTGTCCATCCTGGCATTCGGCACGCGTGTCGGCATATCGAGCATTCAGTCTGGCCGCGACCTGATAGCCGACATAGAGCTGGTCCTGCAAATTGAACCCTAAGACCTTGCCGGATGAATTGTTCAGATCTAAACGCAATATCGGTAGCCAGCGTCCGGTGGCATCGAAAAAATCACGTTGGTCCTGTTGCGCCGCCATTAGCGCACCTGTCTTGCTTGCGTCGTAGAACAACGCTTGCACTGGGATGCTGTCTGGTGCCGAGTCGTCCCAGTTCTTGACCTGCAGCTGATTTGTGCGGGATGACCATTCGTTGCCTAGGCTTTCATGGGCCGTAAGGCTGACCGCGAATTGAACCGGGTCGAGCGCGCTCAAGGAGCACTGCTGCTGCACCTGATTGCCGGTCTGCTGAAAATGCTCCACCCACGACCGCGTGTCGGTAACCCCTACTGCCGCGCAGGACCCGACACCGGCCAAGGATGGCTGAGCGCCGGTGGGCAGGGCACACCCGGCGTCAGTACGACTGGCGCCCAGCACTGCGGCAAATGGATACGCGCAGAGCACCTCCAACAATTTGCCGTCGCCCGCCGCTGTGAACAGATCACTGAAGACGACCCCGTTCGCCTTGCCTGTCTCATGAATACTCAGATCCCTGCGCAGGTAAATCAGACTTTCGGCCCCTAGCGCCGAGGATTGGGCCCCGTGTTGCCAGAATTTTTGTTCGGCCGCTAGAGGCTCCGCCTGAACCAGAACGCCGTTGCAATACCAAGCGGGCTTGTCTGCTGCGCATGTTGAGGTCGTGGCCTGGTAGCGGTTGTTGAGCAGTTGCGCCGTCTCCGGACCGTTAACGGCCTGTGCGTCCAGACCGATCAAAAACAGCAGCGCTGCAAGGCTGCCCATCAGCGTCTTCATGACATCGAATCTCCTTTGTGGCAACGGGCAAGTCATTCGAATAACCTGCAAGGCGTAAGGCTCGTGCGCGACGTCAAGTCATTTTCTGCCCGACCCTGACGCCGCAGGCCGAGCCGCACTGACAGACACGCCTACGGCCTGATTGGGCAGTGAGGCATCGGCGCTGCTTGCGTTTTCGTTGACGTCCTGACCACCGAGGTTGTACGTGCTGTAAGTGCCGGCGCCGACGCTGTCGGCAGTCCAGAAGGGATAATCGAGCCAGCCCAGATAGGTGGTTACCGGAACGTCTCCGGCGTAACGCATCCACAACGCCTTGAATTGCGTCAGCGTGATAGGGACGAGGCCCCCGGCAGCGCAAGCGTCTTGCATACCCTTCCAGTCAGTGTTGGCGGTCAGAAAGTGAACCATCGTGATGCCGCTTACCGTTAGCGCGTATCGGCGGGTCTCACCCGAACTGTCCGTGGCCGTGATGTCGCAAGTGCCATTGGTCAGCGCTGTCACCAGGCCGTTGTCGTCTGCGGTCGCCACTCCCTCATTGCTGCTGGCGTAGGTGTAAGGCGCGACGCCCCACGTTGCAACACGGCTTATGTGAACGAAATCGGGAAGCGTTGCGGGTGGCCTTGTTTCGGCCACAACATAGTTGTGCGCCGACAGGTCCAACGATGCAGGGCCTCCAAATCCGCCCCTGATGCTCAGGACCAATTCTTCCGAACGTTGCTCCTGCTGCTCATTGGCCGGAACGACGCCGTACCAGACAGCAACTGTGCCTTCGGCGTAGAGCACGAACGCCGAAGCCGGAATCTCGAAATCGAAACCTGAACCCGGACCGTGTCGATTGACGTTGATGTAATCGATCAACGTGGTGTCGACGTAGAGGTTGACGCGGTCGAGGTACTTCAACGCTCCAGGCGGCACGTGGGCGATGATGGGGCGATCTGGATCGGTGCCGGGGTCGAGAAAGCCGTCATCCGCCTCCTCAATCTCGGGTTTGCTCCAGTCAGCTATCGCTCGGGTGCGGGACTTTTTCTTCTCCGTCAGACGCCTGGCTTTCAATGCCATGCCTCTGGTAGCCGCACTAGCCAGATAAGACACTTTTCCGCTCAGCAGAGTTTGTACTGCGCTGCTATCACCGCCACCCAATGCGTTGCCCCAAGTCACGACCCTGCCGTCGGAGGTGAGCGCCACGAAACTCTGGCTGTTGGCGTAAACCGCCTGCACGTTGGTCAGCTCGGTGACGACCGCAGTGGTATCGCCTCCTACCGTGGCATCCCCCCACGCGACCACTGTACCGTTGCGACGCAAAGCGGCGAACGCCTTGGCATTGCCGACTACTTCAACAATGTCACTGAGTGTGGCGATGTCCTGAGGAACGGTGCCGCCATAAGTGGCAGGCCCCCAAGCGACCACACGACCATTGCCTCGACGGGCAGCGAATGCCTGCCAGGTGGCACTGACCTCGACAATGTCGGTCAGCGTCGTGATGTCCTCAGGTACAGTGCCGCCATAGGAAGCATCGCCCCACGTCATCACCTGTCCTGTAACTCTTATCAGAGAAAACGCCCGAGCAGTACTGCTCCCCAGCTCGGTGATATCTGTCAGCGCGGCGATAGTAGAGGGGACCGTTCCACCATTGGCAGCCGTGCCCCAGGCAACCACTCTTCCGTTTCCACGCATGGCGGCGAAGGCTGTGAAGTTACCGGTCACCTCGACAATATCGGTCAGCCCGGCAATCTCACTCGGTACAGTGCCTCCGCCATCGGCGCTGCCCCAGGCAACCACTTGCCCGGTGGCCCTTATAGCGGCAAATGCATTTCCGGCACCAATGACCTGGGTGATGTCGGTCAGGCCCGCGATTTCCGGAGGCACGACACCGCCAGATTCCATGACTCTGCTACTTAGGCGGGATGATCTGGTAGGAGGACTAGGTATCACCTCGGCGCGGCCCCACGCAACTACATTGCCGGAAGATTTGATGCCTGCGAATGCCATGCTGTTGCTGGATATGGCGACACAGTCCGCCACGGATGCAACTGGAGCCTCGGCAAACCCTTGGACAGGCGGTGAAACCTCACCGACGGGGAGGGTACCGCCTTCCTCTGGATTTCCCCACACGACCACGTAACCGTTCAACCGGCGTGCTGCGTATGCGCTGCGGGTACAACTGACTTCAACGATGTCGTCCATGGTGATGATGGTCGACGGGATCTGCCCTCCATAGGCAGCGTCGCCCCAACCAATGACGTCATGGATGTCGCGATGAGCAACCATCGCGGCGTCGCCTGTAGTGGTTGTGTCGTTCCCACTGCCAATGATATTGGCCGGACTCAAAGCGACGATATCGTCACTGGTACTGACACGCAGAACCAGATCGGGGCGTGTGTCACGAAAGCTGGTTCCCGGAACCCAATCCGCTCCGTCTCCCTCGTATTGCCATTGGGCGGAGATCACAGCACCTGTCGTGGCGTCGAATGCGCTGATACGCCGCGGTGTCGCCGATGCCCTGTAACTGCCGCGATTGAACCGCGCTCCCATGATCTTGAGTCTGCCTGCGCCGATACTGGTCTTGATGTCATAGACCGCATTGGGTGACGGGCCGTCAATTGTTCCGCCCACTCGTTTCACGGTGAAATCCAAGGTCACACTGTGTCCGTCGTTGGCGACAACCGTTGCGTAGTCAATGTCGAACGTCATCTCGCCGGCCGCGGTCGCCGTCTTCACTGGCGATACGCTGCCGGCCCCGGATTTGCCCGTCCAGGTCAGGGTAACTTCATCCCCCGCTGTCAGTTGCGCATCAACGCCGATGGTCACATGTGCACCGTTGCGCACTGTGTTGGGGTCCAGGGTCGAGCCGACCGCCTCTACGATGGTCGGTGCAGGCAATGGCAGAGCAGCGGCTTCTTGAACTGCGAACGTCAGCGGCATTGAACATTTATCGTCCCCCTCCAGCGGGGTCACGGTGTAGGTCAACGTCACAGTGCCGTCCACGCTTTTGCGGACCTGCTCAAGCGTCACCGTAAACGTCACGTCTTTGCCGACGGCGTTGCCGGAGATGTTTTTGCTAGAGGTGTAGGGCGTTGTGCCCTTATCGTCTAGCCAATTGATCGCGACGCTGTCTCCTGAGACCATGCCCTCCCAATGCGGAACCACGATTTGCGCGCCGCCGGGGATCTCTTCAATTTCCAGGATGCAGTCCTCACTGCCCGCCACCAAAGGCGCGACCAGAAGAGGTTGTTGTACGGCTCCCACTGTGAAACTGAGCTTTTCTGAGTCACTGCGGCGATCCGCACGCTTCACCCAGTACGAGGCCTCGACAGTGCCGCCCTTGTTGCCTGAAATAGCTGCTTGAGAAATCTCGAACACTATGTCTTTGTTCAGGGTGAGTGATGTGATCGTGATCCAGTCTTCCACGTCTAAAGCGATGCCATGCCACAGGTAATGCACTTCATCGCCCATGGCCATTTCCCGGTAGGCCGTAACGGTCAGCTTTGTTCCGGGTAACTGGGGATCCATCACTCCATAGGCATCGATCCCTGCAACTGCTGGCGCCAGTAACTCGGCAAGCGGCTGGCCGATGTTCAGCGTTGTGGCGCGGGCAGATTCGCGGTTGACGGGCGTGCCTTCCACATCTTTGACGAGGATGAAATACAACCCGAGGGTGCCGCCCTCGATCGCTTTGAGGTGCGTGCCCGGTACGGTGATATTGATCGGAGCCTTGTTGGTCGCTTCGCCGTTGGTGATGTTATGCGGGCTCAACAGCGGGTCGTAAATGCTCAAGTCAGGCCGGGTGCCGATCCATTTCAGGACGAGCTGATTGCCGGCCGCCATGCTGTCATCCCACGGGATCTGCACGGTCGTGATGGGGAGGTTCGGATTGATCGCGCCCTGCGCGGCATCAAGGGCAACCGGCGCGGCCATGCGCACGGCCTCGCCAATGACACTGATGAACGCCCCATTGGACTCCGACCTGGTACTGTCCTGATGCAGCAAATAATAAGAGAAAGCCGCCTGGGTTTGAGCCAGCTGTCGGACCACGGCGTTGGGGATCTGTATCTCGTACATATCCGGCAAGTCGTCGATAATGATTTCCGGCGCCTCATGGGTGACCTGCTGGCCCTCGGCAGTGGTGCCCGTCAACTTCACCACGATCTTGTCGCCCAGGAGGAAGCCATCCTTGACCTCCCCGAAACGCGAGAGTGCCTGTTTGCCCATCGACGCGCGCAACTGCGCGGCCTGTTGCGGCGTTAATGATTTGTAGAGTTGCTTCGTCATCTTGCGATTATTGGACGCCCAGACCACCACCGTTACCGGGCTGCTCCCCAATGTGTCCAGGTCCAGCACGTTACTGGTTGCTTCACGGACAATCGGCGAGGGCAGCCGGGAGGTATCGGTCCTGACGGTGATACGGATCTCGGCGGCCCAGTCCTCCGAGCGGTTATCGACGATGTCGGAGACTTCATAGGTCACGGCCAGGCCTTCATTGTCTGAGTCTCCAGCCTCAAGAATGACTGCCTCGTCAACGGTGATTACGATCGGTTGATTCACTTCCTCTGCAGTGACCTGGTGGTACACAAACTTCCCGCCCCAGGAAAGCTTGATGACGTTCCATTCAGCCATTTCAGGGTACGGCGCAATCGTGACTGGCACGCCCGCCTTGGCATCCTCATCATCTACGCCAAATTCAACGATCTCCGGCGGCATTGACAGTCTTAGTGCCGAATGCCCGGGGGTATCCCCGTCCTGATCTTTGCCACCGGGGCGCTCGATTTTGACCATTATGTCGGTGGGGTCGGACCGCTCAACTTCCTGGCCCAGCCGCTTCACGTTGTACCACAGGGTGTAAATGCCGGAATTGAGGTGCCTGGCCTGAATAAAGGCAGTCACCCGCTGGTTGACCTCCTCCGCCGTGATGGACTCCGAGGTGACCTCCACGGGCTGGCCTGGATTATGCTCAGGGTCAGAGAGGAGCGACACCGACACGCTGTCGCCGGTACCCATGGTCGACCACGCCGGAATATAGAGCTGCAAGCCGTTTTGCGGAAAGTTATCCAGCACGGCGCCGTGGTTGATGCCCCATAGCGTCTGGTTGGGTGCAGCGGGTGGCTCGGGAAGAGGCTGATTGGTGCGACCGGGGATTTCCAGCTTGTCGAGAGCGTTGGTACCACTGGAAGGGCGAGACGAGTTGCGCGGCGCTGAGGTCATGGCGGTTGACTCCTGTCGGGAAATTTCCAGGAGTCATTGGGCGCCGGATTGCGGGAACTGACTACTGTCAGAAGTGACAGGTTCTGCTGCCTTTGGTCGGCTTTAACGGCGTGCAGCACTGCCTGTCATTGTTGGGCAGATGACACGTTCAGAGGTGTCCGGCCGTTGAGTGGAGGGTTATTTCCAGCTGTGAATGGGCCAGCCCGCTTGTTCAGCCCTCTCGCGCAGCACGGGGTCCGGGTTCACTGTGTGAGGAAAATCTACCTTCTCCAGCAGTGGCAGGTCGTTGCGCGAATCGGAATAGAAACTCGCGCCCTCCAGGTTTTCGCCTTCCTGATCCAGCCATGCCATCAAGCGGGTGATCTTGCCTTCGCGGTAGGTGAGCACACCGCTGGTCTTGCCGGTGTAAACGCCGTGGGCGACTTCCAGGTCGATGGCCAGCACTTCATCAACGCCGATGCGCTCGGCAATGGGCTTGACCAGATGCACGCCCGACGCCGAGATGATCAGAATGCGATCGCCCGCAGCGCGGTGCTCGGCAATGGCTTTGGTGGCATCGCTGAAAATGATCGGCTCGATGTAGTCCTCGACCCAGGGCCCCACCAGAAAATCCACTTCCTCCGGCGTGCGCCCGACCATCGGGTCCAGGCTGAACGCCATGTAATCTTCCATGGCGAGTTCGCCCCTGCCGTAGGCGGCCATCAGCTCATGGTCCTTCTTCATGAACCACTCGGGATCGACCCAGCCCAGCCGCCCCATCTGTTCGCTCCACAGGCTGGAACAGTCACCGTGGATCAGGGTTTCGTCCAGATCGAAAATTGCTAAAGGCACGCGCGCGCTCCATTGGTCAGTGTGGGTTCGGTCGGCGTCTGGCGCGCAGCTACAAGTGTCAAGCGGCAAGCTGCAAGAGGGAGCGGCGGTGATCCAGCTTTTTCTTGCAGCTTGTCGCTTGAAGCTTGCCGCTTCAAACGGCACACAACGCCGACGCTTCGATGTGCAGGGTGACGCGCTGGCCGTTCGGGTGCAAGTCGCTGGCCGAGCGATTGAGCACGTCGACCACCAGTTCAACGCCCCGGGCCTCGACGCGATAGCGGATCACGTTGCCCAGCAGGCTGTGGCTGCGCACTTCGCCTTCCAGCGAGCCGGTCAGGCTCAATTGAATCGCTTCCGGGCGGATCGCCACGCGGCTGTTGATCGGGCGTTGCATCAGGCGGCTGGCGGCGTCGGCCTCCAGCAGGTTGTAGCTGCCGATGAAGCCGGCGGCGAAGGCGTCGACCGGCGCGGTGTACAGGGTTTCGGCGTCGCCGCTCTGCACGATTCGGCCCTGATTCATCAGGAAAATCCGGTCGGACATGGTCAGCGCTTCTTCCTGATCGTGGGTCACGAAAATCGTCGTCAGGCCCAGCTCCTGCTGAATCGCACGGATCTGCTCGCGCAGGTGCTTGCGGATGCGCGCATCGAGGGCCGACAGCGGTTCATCGAGCAGCAGCAGGCGAGGGCGGGTCACCAGGGAACGCGCCAACGCGACGCGCTGACACTGCCCCCCCGACAGCTGATGGGGATAGCGCGTGGCGAACTCGTTCAGCTCCACCAACTTGAGCACCTCGGCCACGCGCTGCTTCATTTCATCGGTGCTGACTTTCTGCATGCGCAGGCCGAAGGCAACGTTCTGTTCCACGTTCATGTTGGGGAACAGCGCGTAGCTCTGGAACACCATGCCAATGCCGCGCTTCTGCGGCGACACCGGCACCAAGTCTTTGCCGTCGAGGAAGATGCTGCCGCTGGTCACCGACGTCAGCCCGGCGATGCAGCGCAGCAGGGTGGATTTGCCGCAGCCGGACGGGCCGAGCAGGGTGACGAACTCGCCTTTCTGGATTTCGCAATTGATGTCGCTGAAGACCGCCGTACTGCCGTAATTTTTCTGCAGGTTTTCGACACTGACGAAGCTCATATCAGTCTTTGTCCTTGTTCAGTCGGTTGGCCGCCCACGTCAGCAGCAGTACGAAAAAGAAGTAGGAAATCACCAGCGCGCTGTTGAAGTGGCCGCTGCTGTTGCGCATGTTGTTGAGGTAAACCTGCAGGGTTTCGTAGCGGGTGCCCACCAGCAGATTGGCGAACACGAACTCGCCGAACAGGAACGAGAACGACAGCAGCAGTGCGATCATCAAGCCCTTGCGCAGGTTCGGCAGCACCACCAGAAACGCGGCTTGAAAGGTATTGGCGCCAAGCAGTTGCGCGGCGTCCATCAGATCGACCAGGTTGATCGCTTGCAGGTTGTTGGTGATCGCCCGGTACATGAACGGCAATGCCACGGTGAAGTAGCAGCCGATCAGAATCCACGGCGTACCGACCATCGCCAGCGGCCCCGAGCCGTAGAGCTGCAACAGACCCACCGACGACACCACCGGCGGCACCGCGAAGGGCAACAGGATGAGGATGTTCATCAGCGCGTCGAGCTTGGGGAAGTGGTAATGCACGACGAACAGCAGCGGCAGAATCAGCACCACCGACAACGCTAGCGCGCCGACGCACACCAGCAGCGACTGGCCGAACGCGCGCAGAAAACGCGGATCGCTCCACAGCGCGACGTACCATTGGTAGGTCAGGCCGTCGGGCAGAATCGTCGCTGACCAACTGGTGGCGATGGAATACACAAAGGTGCCCAGCAGCGGCGCCAGCAGAATCAGAAACAGCAAGTACACCACGACGCGGTGGTAGAGCCCCGGCGGGCGGCGTTCAGCGCGAGACATGGTAGCTCCTCTTCAACAGCCACTGATGCACGACGGTCACCAGCGTCATCATCCCCACCAGAATCATCGCCAGGGCGCTGGCCATGTTCGGGTCCAGCGTGATATCGCCCGCGACCATCGCCGCAATGCGGATCGGCAAGACGTTGAAATTGCCGGTGGTCAGCGCGTACACCGTGGCGTAGGCGCCCAGCGCGTTGGCCAGTAGGATCACGAACGTGCCGAGCAGCGCCGGGGTCAGCACCGGAATGCCGATGTGCCGCCAGAAATCCCAGCCGCTGGCGCCCAGCAGCGATGCCGATTCGCGCCAGTCTTCCCGCAGCGCGTCGAAGGCCGGGTAGAGCAGCAGCACGCCCAAGGGGATCTGGAAGTAGGTGTAGAGAATGATCAGGCCGGTTTTCGAGTACAGGTTGAAGTCATCGATGATCCCGGCCTGTTTGAGAATCAGCGTCAGCGCGCCGTTGAAGCCGAGCAGGATGATGAAGGCAAACGCCAGCGGGACGCCGGAAAAGTTACTGGTCATATTGGCAAAAGCGCTGACGAAATCCCTCAGCCGCGACGGCACCTTACGCAGCGAATAACTGCCGAGAATCGCGATGACGATGCCGATCAGGCTCGACCAGAAGCTGATCTCCAGGCTGTACTGCATCGCCTGGCGGTAGAAGCGCGAATTGAAGGCCTTGATGAAGTTGTCGATGCCCCAGCCGGCGTCCGATTGCAGGCTGTTGATCGCCACCCAGGCCAGCGGCGCGATCTGAAACGCAATGAAGAAAACCGCAAACGGCACGAGGCACAACAGCCCCAGCCATTTGCCGCGGCTTTGTGAATTCACTTGAGCACCTCTCTGCACACAGGTTTGTCGTGGGGCACGCCGAGCAGTTCGCAGACGGTGCCGCAGATCTCGGTCTGTTTCGGTTGCGCATCCGGATTAAGGCTGAAGGCGTCACCGAGCACGAACAACGGGACCTCGCGTTCTTCCGGCAGCACGCCGTTGTGGGAGCGGTCGTTGTTCATGCCGTGGTCGGCGGTCACCAGCACTTGATAGCCCGCATCCAGCCAGCGCTGCAGGTACTCGGCGAGGATGATGTCGGCGGTACGCGCGCTGTTGCGGTACTGCGGGGTGTCCAGGCCGTGCTTGTGGCCGGCGTCGTCGATATTCATCGGGTGGACGAACAAGAAGTGCGGTGCGTGGGCGGCTCGCAGATGCTCGGCATCGTCGAACAGGTGTGAATCGGGGTAGTGATCGACGTAGTAGAAATGCCCGTGTTGAATCGGCAGGTCGACGTCGTCGGTGTGACGGTCGCGTGCGGCAATGAAGGGGCTGCGGTTGTATAACTCGCTGACCCAGTGGTACGCGGCAGCGGCGGTGGTCAGCCCGGCATCGGTGGCGTAATGGAACACGCTGCGCTGGGTGGAAAGCCGGGACACCTGGTTGTGCACGATACCGCTGTCGATGGGCGCAACGCCGGTCAGAATGCATTCATACAGCGGGCGCGACAGCGACGGCAGTTCGCATTCGAGTTTGTACAACGCCGCGCGGCCCGCATTTCGGTAGGCCAGCAAATGCCCCATCGCATGGTGCGCCACGCTGTAACTCAGGCCGTCCAGCAGGATGAGGATGACGTTGTGTTTCATGGCGTCTCCGGAGGGGGGATCCCCACACATTGCTGTAGGAGTGAGCTTGCCCGCGATCGCGGTATGCCTGCGACAGACAGGTTGACTGACGCACCGAAATCGCGAGCAAGCTCACTCCTACAAGGGGCCTGCATCAGCAGTAAAGGATCACTGCATCTCGACGATGACTTGCTCGTTCCACAGTTGTGGCAGGGCTTTCGAGGTTTTTTCCCAGGCTGCCGCGTCTTTGATCGGCGTCACGTTCTTGTACTGCTCGTTAGGCAGTAGCTTGGCTTGCACGTCTGGCGGCAGGGTCAGGTGTTCGGCGCGGATCGGGCGCGCGTTGCCTTTGGCCAGGTTGATTTGGCCGGCGTCGCTGAAGATGTACTCACGGGCCAGCTTGGCAGCGTTCGGGTGCTTGGCGTATTTGTTGATGATCGTGGTGTAGCCCGAGATCACCGAACCGTCGGACGGGATCAGCACAACGTAGTCGTCAGGATTGGACATCTTGGCCTTGTAGCTCAGGCCGTTGAAGTCCCAGACCACGCCCACTTCCACTTCGCCTTTTTCCATCGACTGAATCGACGGGTTGTTGATGCCCAGGCGCTTTTGTTTGGCCAGTTCGGTGAACAACTGCAGGCCCGGCGCGAGGTTGGTTTCATCGCCTTTCATGGAGATCGCAGCGGCCAATACGCCGTTTGCAGCCTGGGCCGCAGTGCTGACATCACCGATGGTGACTTTGTATTTACCATTCTTCAGGTCAGCCCATTTGGTCGGTACGTCCGAGCCGTGCAGCAGCTTTTTGTTGACGATGAAAGCGATGGTGCCGGTGTAGGCCAGCGCCCAGTGACCGTCTTTGTCCTTGGCCCACTCCGGCACTTGCGCCCAGGTGCTCGGCTTGTAGGGTTGGGTCACGCCCTTCGCCACAGCGATCGGGCCGAATGCGGCACCCACGTCGCCAATGTCGGCGCTGGCGTTGTCTTTTTCCGCATCGAACTTGGCCACTTCCTGAGCCGAGCTCATGTCGGTGTCCATGTGCACCAGACCGTACTTGGCGGTCAGGTCGGTCCAGGTGCCTTTCCAGTTCGCCCAGTCATCGGGCATGCCCACGCTGTTGACCGCGCCTTCAGCCTTGGCGGCGGCTTCGAGTGTTTTCAGGTCGGTGTCGGCGGCCATGGCCGAAGCGCTCAGCGCGATGGCCGAACCCAGGAGTGATGCCAGCAAAAGGTGTTTCATTCGAAGCTCCTTTGTGCACTTCTCGACGGACTCATAGAAGTGTTCGTTGCGGATGGTTGGTCTAGGTCAGCAATACCTGAGCCAAGTTAGGCCAGTTACATGACGCTTTCGTGTCTGGACCGACTCTTGCTATGACCAGCAACAGCCCGGGCGATCGCTGTGAAATGAGCGTAGACCATGCTCAACCGCTTGATCTAAAAGGCCCGGATGATTTCCTGAGCGCTAGTCTTGCTGCCGCTCCTGGCTGGAATGTCACGCAACGGTCATCTAGGCTGCCTAGGCTCTGGAGCACCGAAACGGGCCATTCGGCGAGCGACACTGCCCTCAAATAGCGCTGGTCTAGTCCAGATAGGTAACGCAATGCGCGAAGAAATGCCCCGAGCGGTGACGACCATCTGCAACGCGCTGCAAGAGCAGATTGAACACGGCCTGTTGCCGCCGGGCAGCAAGTTGCCCGCTGAACGCAAATTGAGCGAGGTCTTCGACACGACGCGCATTACCTTGCGCGAAGCGCTGGTGCAGCTCGAAGCCCAAGGTTTGATCTACCGCGAGGAGCGCCGAGGCTGGTTCATTTCACCGCCGCGACTGGCCTATGACTTGATGCGCCGCAGCCACTTTCACGCGATGGTTCACGCCCAGGGCCGAGTGCCTGCCACCCAAGTGATTTCCGCGCGGCTGCAACCGGCATCGGCGGTGATTTGCGGGCTGCTGCAACTGCCGGCGCTGTCCAGCGTGATCCAGATCTGCCGCGCCCGCCGGATTGATGAACGGCTGGTGCTTTACGTCGAGCACTACCTCAACCCCGATTACTTCCCGCATATTCTCGATAAGGACCTGAACCAGTCGCTGACCGAGCTCTACGCCAGCCACTACGACATTCGCTACGGCCAGGTGCGTTTCGAGATGGTGCCCACGGCGTTGCCCGTGGAAGCGGCAGCGGCGTTGAAAGTTTCCATCGGCAGCCCGGGCCTGCGGATCGCCCGGGTCAACCACGATCAGCGCGGCCGGCTGATCGATTGCGATCTGGAGTATTGGCGCCACGACGCGATTCACGTGAGCGCGGTGGTCGCGGATATCTAGCCCGGCTTACACCGACGCATCGTCCTTTTTCTCGCGCACCTTATTCACACGCCCGCCACTGGTGCTGACCTGCACGTTCAGGCGCGGCGTCGCCAGGTCCATGCCGGCTTCATCCAGATAGCGCTTGAGCGACAGGTTGAACGCCCGCGACACTTCCCATTGCTTGATCGGCGCGGTCTTGAAGCGGGCGCGGAGGATGGCGTTGCCCGAGTCGAAACTCTCCACCCCCTGAATCTCCAGCGGCGACCAGATGTTGCGCCGTTGCAGCGGATCGGTACGCATTTTCTGGCCGACATCCCGGACCATCTTCAGCGCGTCGTCGATGTTCATGTTCGCCGGAATCGCGATGCGGAAGATCGCGTAACCGAACTCCCGCGAGTAGTTCTGGATGCTTTTGATCTCGCTGAACGGGATGGTGTGGACGATGCCGTCGATGTCACGCAGGCGCACGGTGCGGATGGTCAGGCCTTCCACCGTGCCCAGGTGACCGCCGACATCCACGTAATCGTCGATGGCCAGGGAATCTTCGATGATGATGAACAGCCCGGTGATCAGATCCGCCACCAGCGACTGCGCGCCGAAACCGATGGCCAGGCCGATCACACCGGCACCGGCCAACAGCGGCGTCACGTTCATGCCCATGTTCGCCAACGCGACGATCAGCGCAATGATGAAAATCGTCACGAACAGCACGTTGCGGATCAACGGCATCATGGTCTGCGCGCGGGTATTGGCCAGGCCTTTGCGCGAGCGGGTGAGGGCGTGGTGAATCGCCGTGTCCGCGAGAATCCAGATTAGCCAGGCAAACATAAGGGTCGCCGCCAGCCCGATCAGCCGGAGACTGATGTCGCGGCCGTCGCCCTCGGCGAAGCGGATCAGCGACAGGCCCCAGACCCGAAGGCCCAGTTCGATGAACACCAGCCAGATGAGCAGGTGCGCGACCGTGTAAAAGAAGTTCTTCAAGCGGTCCGAATACAGCGCGTGACGCTTGTGGGCATGGCCAGGCTTGAGCGAATGGCGTTTCACCAGGCCGTTGATGACCATGCACAACACCAGCAGCACGGTGCAGATCAGGGCCTGACGCAAGGCGGTGCTGGTGTCGCCCGCCGAAAAGAAGGTGGCGAACAGGGAAACGCCGACCAGCACCAGCGCCGGCAAGTACCAGAACGTGCCGAGGACCTCGATGCTGTCGCTCAGGGCGCGGCGTTTGAGGCGGCGCGACAGCGCCTGATTGCGGATCAGATGCGCGATCGGGCGACGGAAGCGGATGATGAACAATCCGGTGGACAGCGCAGCCATGACATTGGCCAGGGTCGCGGCGGTGTGCGCCAGGTGCACCCCAAGGCTGGCGACCAGACGCGGGTCGCTCAACGCCTCGCCGAACGCGGCAAAACTGCCGATCCACCACAACGGCCGAAACGCCTGATGGCGCAGGATATACAGCGCTTGGTGGCGGTGCGGCCCGTCGAGCAGAGAAAACGCGATGACACAGACCGCCGAGAACAGCGTGCCGACCACCAGCGCGTAGGCGAGCACCATTGCCAGATCCCTACCCAGCGAGGGCGGCAGCGAGTAACTCAGGTAGATCGTGATCACCAGCGCCACCAGCCACGGGCCCAGCTTGCGTAGGGCGAAGCGCAGCATGTCCGACAGGCGGGGGTGCTGCGGAAGCTCGGCGGAAAGGCCGAAGCGCAGGCGCACCTTGTGGCCCAGCCAGATCAACGCCGCCGCCAGCAAACCCCAGATCGCCAGCACCACGGCAAAGCCCCAGATGATCGGCCACCACTGGCTGGCCGGCAGCATCAGCGCCATCAGCTCGTCCTCCGCCAGCGCCGCTTCGTCCCCCCAGCGGCTGAGCGGGCTGTCCGCGCCGGTGAACTGTTTTTCCAGCTCGGCGAACGAACTGCCGATCAGGCCCAGCACGCCCTGCTCCACGGTCGGCTGCGCCTTCTTGGTGGCGTCCCGCAACTTCTTCAGGTCATCAAGCAACTTCCTGCGCTGCTGATCGTTTTCCAGCGACGTGATCACCTCGTCCAGGGACTGCCCCAACGGCTCCTGGGCCTGGGGCTGCGTCTTGTCACCGCCACTGAGCAGACTCGGCAGGCCAGCGGCATGGCTCAACGCAAACGGAAACAGCGCCAGCAGGCACAGCAGGAACAGGCGGGGCAGAACGGAAAGGCGGGTGGGAGCGATCACCTGGAAACAAACCTCGGATAGACAGGCGCTTGGGGGGGCGTGGTGGGGAACCGTGCCCGGTCAAGCAGAGGCGGATGAGTTTACGAGGGGATGGGGGGTGTGGCGAGTGGATTTTGGCTTAGCTATTTATCAACATCGTCAAGCGGCCAGAGTTTTGATAGAAAACCCGAGGCCGCCTGGCGACTACAACAGTTGACCAAGTAGCCAGCTCAGTCGAGCACCACTATTGCTCTGATGTATTTATTCTTCTCTGGTTGTATCTGTAACAATGAACTCGAATACTTCTGAGTAGGCACGTTGATCACTGCTATCTTTTACTGAGTACTTAACCGTCACCTGGCTGCCTGCGGGGTGCTGAAATAAACCGTATAGCTGCGGACCGGTCAGCTCAATCGTCAACACCTTGGATATATCAGATGCGGCGACGGGGAGCGGTTTGGATGAAGGGAATGGCCCAGGCGGGGGAGTAGCTCCGTCGACCCGTGTTACTTCAGCGATATGAACAGTGATTTCATCGCCAGCCTTAATTGTATCGCCGTCTACAAAAACGCCAAAACTGAATCCTTCTGCAGTTGTGTACTGTTGTCCATTGAATTGGAGTTTTTTAACGATGGGCGGGGCCAAGCTTTTTATGCTCATTACACATTTCCTTTTGTGTGTTTAGATTGCAAACAAAGTATTGGCGGTGGATGACAGAGGGTCAAGTAATTGCGAGCCGAACATCTAGACGTTTTTGCGATTACCTCTAGTGCTGTTGGCTATTAGTTATGTGTGACCCTGTGCTGAGAGGGTATCGCTCATGCGACTCTTGGGAGAATCTTGACAACTTCCGTACAGCATCATCAGCATGCCAAATGTGATAGATGCAATGCCGCTGCTGTAATCGCGTTAGCTGAAACCGACACACAGCAAAAGCAATCTCATCACGACGAGGATGAGAAGGATAAGGTAGTCGTCCATGACAGCATGCTCTTTTGAGAAGCAGTGCTGTCAAGTTAGGTCGGATTGGGGAAATGACTGGCGCCCATGCCAACCGCGGACTAGCGCGCTCTTACCAAGCGTCGTTCAGGGCAACTCGGCACTTGCATAGAACGCCGACAGCACTTTCACCAGATGCGCCAGGTCCTGGCTGCCTGCCAATTCACGGATCGAGTGCATGGCGAAGGTCGGCAGGCCGATGTCGACGGTGCGCACGCCCAGATGACCCGCCGTGATCGGGCCGATGGTCGAGCCGCAGGCCATGTCGCTGCGCACGACGAAGCTCTGCACCGGCACTTCTTCGGCCATGCACAAGTGGCGGAAGAACCCGGCGGTTTCGCTGTTGGTGGCGTAGCGCTGGTTGCTGTTGACCTTGATCACCGGGCCGGCATTGAGTTTCGGGCCGTGGTTGGCGTCGTGCTTTTCAGCGTAGTTGGGGTGTATGCCGTGGGAATTGTCAGCTGAGATCAGCAGGGATTTCTGAATGGTGCGGACGTAGTCGTCACCTTCCGGCAGCAGACGTTGCAGCACTTGTTCCAGCATCGGGCCGTCGGCGCCGCACGCAGACGTCGAGCCGACCTCTTCGTGGTCGGTGCAGATCAGCAGGCAGGTCTCGTCACCATCGGCATTAAGCAACGCTTGCAGCCCGGCGAAGCAGGACAGCAGGTTGTCGAGCCGCGCGCCGGCGATGAAGTCACCGTTCAGGCCGATGACGGCAGCGCTTTGGGTGTCGTAGAAGCTGAGTTCGTAATCGAGGACGACGTCGGCGTTCAGGCCGTGTTCGCGGGCCAGTTGATCGGTGAGCAGGGCGCGGAAGTCGGGGCGTTCATCACCGGCGACCTGGGCCAGGATCGGCGGCAGTTCGGTCTGCGGGTTGATTGCCCAGCCTTCGTTGGCGGTGCGATTGAGGTGGATCGCGAGGTTGGGGATGATGGCGATCGGCAGTTTGAAGTCGATCAGCTGGCTTTCGACTTTGCCGTCGCGGCGGAAGGTGACGCGGCCGGCGAGGGAGAGGTCGCGGTCGAACCACGGCGCAAGCAGGGCGCCGCCGTAGACTTCGACGCCCAGTTGCCAGAAGCCCTGGCGTTGCAGTTCGGGTTGCGGTTTGACGCGCAGGCACGGGCTGTCGGTGTGGGCGCCCACGAGGCGGATGCCGCTGGTGAGGGGCGACAGGCGACCGAGTTTGAAGGCGACGATGGAGGAGTCGTTGCGGGTAACGTAGTAGCGGCCTCCGGCTTCGGTGTACCAGGGCTCGCGTTCGTCGAGCCGCTGATAGCCGGCGCCTTCGAGGCGTTGGACCAGGCTGGCGGTGGCATGAAAGGGGGTGGGGGAGGCCTTCAGGAAATCGATAAGGCCCTGATTCAACTCTTCGCGCATAGGTTACTCCAGGCAGCAATGGGCGGGAGTTTACAGGCCAAAAGGTGTTTTGATCGAGATCAAGATCAATATCAAGATCCTTAAGATCAAGAGCGTCTGTCTGGGGACAGACTGTTTCGCCTTCGGCGAGTTACTTGGAAAAGTCGAAAGTCGCACCATCCCCAAGTAACCAAGGGTGCTTGCTTCTGGTTGGGCCCGACTTCGTCGGGTTCCTTCACTCCGGTCCCGCTCCGTAGGCCCGCGCCGAACGGACATCCATGTCCTGACGGCGCTCTCGCCGCATCCATGCGGCTCGGCCCACTGCGCGAGACCTGCGTTCAGCCTGCACCCAAGTCGCGATTGATGTCGTCTGGGATTCTTGTGTTTGAAGATCAAGATCAAAAGCTTCCCGGCTGAAGCCGGTCCTACGGGGTACGCAGTGTGCTTTTTGTGGGACTGGCTTTAGTCGGGAATAGACGCGGAGCGTCCTCGGATGCATACCCACGCAGAGCGTGGGCACGATCGTAAAGATCAAAAGCTTCCCGGCTGAAGCCGGTCCTACGGGGGTACGCAGTGTGCTTTTTGTGGGACCGGCTTCAGCCGGGAAGAGGCCAGTATGTGCGCTGGCAGTTTTGCAGACCGGCCCCCTTCCCTGTGGGAGCGAGCTTGCTCGCGAATGCTGTTGCTGTTGCTGTTGCTGTTGCTGTGCTTTTGATCTTCCTACACAAAAAGTCCAGACACCGCAAAACGCGACTTTGGTGCAGGCTGAACGGAGGTTTCGCGGAGTGGGCCGAGCGGCATGGATGCCGCGAGAGCCGCCCCCCGCCATGGATGGCGGATGGCGGATGGCGGCGGGCCCACGGAGCGAGACCGGAGTGAAGGAACCCGACGAAGTCGGGCCCAACCGAGAGCAAGCACCCTTGGTTACTTGGGGTGCTTTTCCAAGTAACTCGCCGA
>NZ_JBWKVD010000024.1:0-53727 GCF_059421525.1 Pseudomonas sp. GW821-FHT02H06 | reverse complement strand
GCTTTCTGGTCATGTAGAACTCCTCGATAAATGTATTTTCCACTTATCGAGGTGTCCGGGGAAATTAGACCACTGCACAACCTCAAGTGCCTTTTTCGTTTCACCCCCTCAAAACCTTCCGCAAAAACGGCGCCGTCCGGCTCTCCGCCACCTCCGCAACCAACTCAGGCGTGCCAGCAGCCACAACATTCCCACCCTTGTCCCCAGCCCCCGGGCCGATGTCGATCACCCAGTCACTCTGGGCAACCACGCGCATTTCATGCTCCACCACCACGACGCTATGCCCTGCATCCACCAACGCATTCAACTGCGTCAGCAACCGATCTACATCAGTGGGATGCAAGCCCGTCGTCGGTTCGTCAAGCACGTACAACGTGGCGCCGCGTTGACTGCGCTGTAGCTCCGTTGCCAGTTTGATGCGCTGAGCCTCACCGCCGGACAGTTCAGTCGCAGGCTGACCGAGACGCAGATAGCCCAGACCAATATCACGCAGTACCGTCAGCGAACGCAGCACGCCGGGTTGTTCGGCGAACACGTCCACCGCTTGTTCAACCGTCAGCTGCAGCACGTCGGCGATGCTCAAACCATTCCATTTGATGGCCAGGGTGTCCGGGTTGTAGCGCGCCCCGTGGCAGGTCGGGCAGGGCGCGTAGACGCTGGGCATGAACAGCAACTCAACGCTGACGAACCCTTCGCCTTCGCACACCGGGCAGCGGCCTTTGGCGACGTTGAACGAGAACTGTCCGGCGTCGTAGCCGGCCTTCTGCGCATCGGGCGTCGCGGCGAACAGTTTGCGCACGTTGTCGAACAGCCCGGTGTAGGTCGCGAGGTTGGAGCGGGGGGTGCGGCCGATGGGTTTCTGGTCGACCTGCACCAGACGCTTGATCGCGCTCAATCCGCCAGCGATGTGCCCGCCGGTGGGTTGCGGCGCGTCGTCTTCGAGGCTGGATTCTTCCGCTTCGACTTCCGCGACCGGGCGTCCCAACTCCGCGCCCACCAGTTCCAGCAGCGCTTGGCTGACCAGGCTGGATTTGCCCGAGCCGGAGATGCCGGTCACCGAGGTGAAGCAGCCCAGCGGAAACTCTGCGCTCAGTTCGTTGAGGTTGTTGCGAGTGATGCCTTCCAGGCGCAGCCAGTCAGTGGGCTGCCTTCTTGCGGCGCGCAACTCCGTGTGTTCGGCGAAAAGATGCCGCCGCGTTTGCGACGCCTCGATCTCGGCCAGGCCTGCGGGAGGGCCGCTGTACAGCACGTGCCCGCCATGCTCCCCGGCGGCGGGGCCGACGTCGATCAGCCAGTCGGCGCGGCGCATGGTTTCCAGGTCATGCTCGACGACGAACAGCGAATTGCCGGACGCCTTGAGCTGCTGCAGCGCTGTAAACAGGGCTTCGCTGTCCGCCGGGTGCAGACCCGCCGACGGCTCGTCCAGCACGTAGATCACGCCGAACAGTTGCGAGCCTAACTGTGTCGCCAGGCGCAGGCGCTGCAATTCACCCGACGACAGCGACGGCGTGCTGCGATCCAGCGCCAGGTAACCGAGCCCCAGCTCGGTGAGGGTGCTCACCCGCGCCAAGAGATCCTGCGCAATGCGCTGAGCGGCGAGGCGCTTTTCGACAGACAGGTTGGGCGTCGCGCGTACGTCGGGCGCGGCGTCGTGGGCCGCGCCGCCTGCACTGACCCGCTTCTTTTTCGCCTTGGCCCTCTGATCGCGATCCAGCACGGCGCTGTCGCGATCTTCATCATCGAAGACGCCGGCTGCCACGGGGCGCAAGACCTCGGCCAGCCGCAACAGCGGCATTTGCGCCAGCTCGCCGATGTCGAGGCCGGCAAAGGTCACCGACAGGGCTTCACGCTTCAGGCGTTTGCCATCGCACAACGGGCACGGGCTGCCGCGCATGAACCGCGAGACGCGCTTTTTCATCAGCGCGCTCTGCGTGGTGGCGAAGGTGTGCTGCACGTAGCGGCGGGCGCCGGTGAAGGTGCCCTGGTAGCTCGGCTCGAGCCTGCGCTTGATCGCCAGACGCGTCTCTTCAGGCGTCAGGCCGGCGTAGACCGGTACGTTGGGCTGTTCGTCGGTAAACAGAATCCAGTCGCGGTCCTTTTTCGGCAGGTCGCGCCACGGGGTGTCGACGTCGTAACCCAGGGTCACGAGGATGTCGCGCTGGTTCTGACCGCCCCAGGCCAAGGGCCATGCGGCGATAGCGCGCTGGCGGATGGTCAGCGAATCGTCCGGCACCATCAGTTCTTCGGGAATCTCATAGACCCGGCCCAGGCCATGGCACTCGGGGCAGGCGCCCTGGGGCAGGTTGGGCGAGAAGTCCTCGGCGTAGAGCATGGGTTGGCCCGGCGGATAGGTGCCGGCGCGGGAATAGAGCATGCGGATCAGGCTGGACAGGGTGGTCACGCTGCCGACCGAAGAGCGCGTGCTCGGCGTACCCCGTTGCTGCTGCAGTGCAACGGCGGGCGGCAGGCCTTCGATGGAGTCGACGTCGGGCACGCCCACTTGGTCGATGAGGCGTCGGGCGTAGGGCGCGACGGATTCGAAATAGCGGCGCTGGGCTTCGGCGTACAGGGTGGAGAACGCCAGCGAGGATTTGCCCGACCCCGACACGCCGGTGAACACCACCAGCGCGTCGCGGGGGATGTCGACGTCCACGTCCTTGAGATTGTGCTCGCGGGCACCGCGAACCCGGACGAATCCGGGACGGTCGGCATCTACGGTGAAGGAAGAAGGGCGGGCGTCGTCTGTCAGGTGCGGCGGTGTGGTCATGGGTGAGGCCTTTGAATCCTGAAATGCAAGAACGGGTTTACTCGGCGAGGGGCACCGTGGGGGTGTGCCCGGCGTCATCGTGGTCGCCGCCGGTCAGCGGCTCGTCTTCACGCACATCGTCGGTGCGGTCGCGGTCGTCGGCCACGTCAGCGGGGCGCGCGTCCGGGTCGTTGAGTTTTTCACCGGGAATATGAGCGTCATGGGGGGTCATGCTGTTTCTCCTGTCAGTTCTTCGGATGCTTCACGAATGACCTCGGCGGCCTGCAGGCCCTGGAGGAAACCGGCCAGCGCCACTTCCTCCAGACGCAGCCCCTTGCGCTGGCGGATGCGCGGCAGCTTGGCCAGTTCGCCCATGGCGAAGGCTTCCAGCACGGCCGGGTGGATGTAGCACTTGCGGCAGACGGCCGGGGTGTTGCCCAGCAATCTGGCGACCTCCTTGACCATGGACACGACGTGTTTCTTCGCGTCCGCCTCCGGTTCCCAGTGCAGCTTGCGCAGGGTCGCCAGGGCCATCGCGCTGCCGGCCCAAGTGCGGTAATCCTTGGCGGTGAAGTCAGCGCCGGTCAGTGTGTGCAGGTACTGGTTGATGTCGTGGGAAGAAACGGTATGCCGCTGGCCGTCGTCGTCCAGGTACTGGAAGAGGTTCTGGCCGGGCAATTCCATGCAGCGTTTGATGATGTTCGCCAGGCGTCGGTCGGTGACGCTGAGCCGGTGCTCGACGCCGCTCTTGCCACGAAACTCGAAGTAGATCTTGCTGCCCTTCACGTCGACATGTTTGTTGCGCAGCGTGGTCAGCCCGTAGGAGCGGTTGTCCCGGGCATACTGGCTGTTGCCGATACGGATCAGCGTCTGGTCCAGCAGCGACAGCACCGCCGCCATGACCTTCTCGCGGCCCATGCCGGGTTTCGCCAGTTGCGTTTCCAGCTGCTTGCGCACCTTGGGCAGCGCCTGGCCGAAGGCGATCATCCGCGAGTATTTGTTCTCGTCGCGGATCTCGCGCCAGCGCGGGTGATAGCGGTACTGCTTGCGCCCGCGGGCGTCGCGGCCAGTGGCTTGCAGATGGCCCTGGCGGTCGGCGCAGATCCACACGTCAGTGTAAGCCGGGGGGATCACCAGCGCGTTGATGCGCTTGATCTCGTCCTCGTCGCGGATGCGCTGGCCGTCAATGTCGAAGTAGGCGAACTTGCCGCGCAGGATCTTGCGGCTGAATCCGGGCTGGCTGTCGTCGACGTAGTGCAGATCTTTGGGCAGGTCTTCGCTGTGAATTGTGTCCGGCATGAAAGGCAGTCCTGAACGCGGGGTCTTTTTGCATTGACCGTGGCGCTGCGCAGTCGTGCCGAATAATTGCGTTCTGACGAGTGCGATGGATCGGGCCTAGGCCAGCAGCGCCACCGACTTGATCTGCGCCCACAGCCGTTGACCGGGTGCCAATTGCAGCTGATCCCTGGAATAGCGGGTGATCCGCGCCAGCAGCGGCGAGCCGTCGGCATCCAGGCGGACCAGCACATGGGCGGTGTTGTCAGCGGCGATCTCTTTGATGACCGTGACCGGCAGGCGATTGAGGATGCTGCTTTGAGCGTCGGGTTGCAGACTCAGGCTCACGTCCCGCGCCTGCACCTTCAGGCGCAGCGGCTTGCCGGGCTGCAATGCCGAGTGGGCCACGCGGATACTCAGTTCGCTGTGCGGCAGTTGAACGGTGATGAGCTGATACGCAGCGTCATAGGCCAGCACGCTGCCTTCGATGACCACGCCCGCGTCGTCACCCATCGCCAGCGGCAGATCCAGCCGCGCCAGGGTCTCGCCGATGGGGCCGCTGGCCAAGGCCTTGCCTTCGCTGAGCAGCACCAGATGATCGGCCAGTCGAGCCACTTCATCCTGGGCGTGACTCACGTAGATCACCGGAATATCCAGCTCGTCATGCAGACGTTCGAGGTACGGCAGGATTTCGCTCTTGCGTTGCGCATCCAGCGCCGCCAGGGGTTCGTCCATCAGCAGCAGGCGCGGGCTGGTCAGCAACGCCCGGGCGATGCCGACCCGCTGACGCTCGCCGCCGGACAGTTTGTCGGGCGCGCGGCTGAGCAGATGATCGATGCCCAGCAATGACGTCGCCTGTTGCAGCGTAATGCGCCTGTCGCGCTCGGGGATGCGCTTGAGCCCGAAGCGCAGATTGCCCTCGACGTCGAGGTGCGGGAACAGGCTGGCTTCCTGGAACACGTAGCCCAAGGGGCGTTTGTGTGGGGGGAGAAAGACATGGTTGGCGCTGTCCTGCCAGACCTCGCCGTTGACACGGATATAACCGTCGGCCGCCTTTTCCAGCCCGGCGATGCAACGCAGGCAAGTGGTTTTGCCAGAACCGGAATGGCCGTAGAGCGCCGTGACGCCGCGACCGGGCAGATTGAGGTCGATGTCCAGGGCGAACTCGGCGTAATCCACCTGGAGGCGCACTTCAATGTTCGCACTCATGCGCCGCTCCACGCCGAACGCGCCTTGCCGCTGGAGTACAGCGCCAGCAGCACCACAAAGGAAAACACCAGCATCGCCCCGGCCAGCCAATGGGCCTGGGCGTATTCCATGGATTCGACGTGGTTATAGATTTGCGTGGACACGACCCGGGTTTTTTCCGGGATGTTGCCACCGATCATCAGCACCACGCCAAACTCACCCACGGTGTGAGCGAAACCCAGAATCGCCCCGGTGATAAAGCCAGGGCGCGCCAGCGGCAGGATCACCGAGAAGAACGTGTCCCAAGGGCCTGCGCGTAACGTGGCCGCCACTTCAAGGGGGCGCGAGCCTATGGCGGCGAAAGCGTTCTGCAACGGCTGCACCACGAACGGCAGGGAATACAGCACCGAGCCGATCACCAACCCGGTAAAACTGAACGTCAGCGTGCCGAGCCCCAGGTTCTGGGTCAGTTGCCCGACCGCGCCGTTCGGCCCGAGCAACAGCAACAGATAAAAGCCGATCACCGTGGGCGGCAGCACCAGGGGCAGGGCGACCACCGCGCCGACCGGGCCTTTCAGCCAGGAGCGGGTGCGCGACAGCCACAGCGCGATGGGCGTGCCGACGATCAGCAGAATCACGGTGGTGAGGGACGCCAGTTTCAGCGTCAGCCAGATGGCCGCGAGGTCGGCACTGCCCAGCAGCATTTACAGCTGGTACCCGTAGGACTTGATGATTGCGGCGGCCTTCGGGCCCTTGAGGTAGTCCATCAGCGCCTTGGCGGCGGCGTTGTCCTTGCCCTTGTTGAGGATCACGGCGTCCTGCTTGATGGGTTCATGGAGGTTGGCCGGAACGATCCACGCCGAGCCCCCGGTCAGCTTACCGTCCTTGAACACCTGGGAGAGGGCGACGAAACCCAGTTCCGCGTTGCCGGTGTGCACGAACTGATAGGCCTGGGCGATGCTCTGGCCTTCGACGATCTTGCTTTTGGTCGCGTCAGTCAGGCCCAGTTTGTCCAGGGTCTGAGTGGCGGCGAGGCCGTAGGGTGCAGCTTTCGGGTTGGCAATGGACAAGTGCTGGAATTTGCCGTCCTTGAGCACTTGGCCTTTGTCGTCGACGTAGCCGTCTTTGGCCGACCACAGCGCGAGGGTGCCAACGGCGTAGGTGAAGCGCGAGCCTTTCACCGTCTCGTTTTCGCTCTCAAGTTTTGCCGGAGTGGTGTCATCGGCGGCGAGGAAGACTTCGAACGGCGCGCCATTTTTGATCTGGGTGTAGAACTGGCCGGTCGCGCCGAACGAGGCCACGAGTGTGTGGCCCGTATCCTTTTCAAAATCCGTGGCGATGGCCTGGATCGGCGCGGTGAAATTGGCCGCGACGGCCACCTGGACTTCATCGGCAAACGCGGTGCCCGAGGACAGCGCGACAAAGGCGATGGCCAGTGAGGTGAGGGTGAAGCGGTGTGAAACTGCGCGCATGGAACGGCTCCGGGGTGGGGAACGGGCTGTGGCAAACGGGGGTGAGGAAGAACGCCAACCGGACGCCGGTCAAACGCTATGCAGCGAAATATATAGCGACTCTTCCCTGCGCGGAAGCCGGATCTTGCCGCGCTGCGTTTTAAATCGGCGGCTTAAGTCACCGGCTCAGCGCCCGGCCAGCCGTTCCAGGGCGGCGATGGCCAGCGTCCGGGTGAGTTCTTCCGCCGACAGCGAGTGCTTGATGCCCACTGCCTGACCCGCCCAGAGGTTCATGAAACCGTCGTCGCCCCGGGCTTCGGCCTTGCTGCGCAGCGGCATCAACGCGCCGCCCGCCGTGGGGAAGGCCGGCGCGGCATCGGCCATGGGTCCGATGTCAGCCATGATGCGGTTGACGATGCCCCGGGCCGGGCGGCCGGTAAAAATGTTGGTGATAGCGGTCTGGCTATCCTGCGCCCGGCTCAGTGCTGCCTGATGCAGCGCGGAAGTCTTGGCTTCCGGGGTGAACAGGTAGGCCGTGCCCACTTGCACGGCGGACGCGCCGAGCATGAACGCAGCGGCAATCCCGCGACTGTCGGCAATGCCACCGGCCGCGATGACCGGAATCTTCACGGCATCGACAATCTGCGGCACCAGCGCCATGGTCCCGACCTGGGTGTGAAGCTGATCGCTGAGGAACATGCCGCGATGCCCACCGGCCTCGTAGCCCATGGCGATGATCGCATCGCAGCCCCGCGCTTCGAGCCAAATCGCTTCTTCAACCGTGGTTGCAGAAGACAACACCTTCGCGCCAGTCGCCTTCACCCGCGCCAGCAGCGCAGCCTCGGGGAGACCGAAATGGAAGCTGACCACTTGAGGCTTCAGTTCTTCGATCAAGGCGCAGGCCGCTTCGTCAAACGGTGCGCGGTTGGACGTGGGCGTCGGCGCGTCGAAGTCTGCACCCAGTTCGTCGTAATAGGGCTTGAGCAGGTTTTTCCAGTCGGCATCCGCCTGCGGATCGGCGGGCGGAGTCGAGTGGCAGAAGAAATTCAGGTTAAGCGGCGCGTGAGTGCTCGCGCGTATTCTCGCCACTTCTTCGCGAATCTGCGCGCGGGTGAGCATGGCGCAGGGCAGCGAGGAAAGCCCACCGGCTTTGCCGACTGCGACGGCCATCGCTGAGCCGGACGCGCCGGCCATGGGTGCTTGCAGAATGGGCAGTTCGATGTCCAGCAGTTTGAGCAGGCGGGTGTCGGGCCAGGCGATCATCGGCAGAGTCTCCATAGCGAAAAGGCTGTTAAAAAGCAGCACTTAAAAAGTTGCAGTTGATTTAATAGACGCTCGGTCTAATATGCAACCCCATGAACGACATCATTGCAAAACCACGACGCCCCGGCCGCCCACCCAAAGTGGCGCGCCCCGATGACTTCGACACCCGCGAGGCGCTGATCCGTTGCGGCGTCGAGGTGCTGACCGAGCAGGGCTTCATGGCCACAGGCATCGACGGCATCCTCAAACGCGTCGGCGTGCCCAAAGGCTCTTTCTATCACTACTTCGCCAGTAAAGAGGTGTTCGGCCTCGCGGTGCTCGACAGCTACGCCGGGTACTTTGCCCGGCGCCTTGATCGCTGGATGCTGGATGAAACCCTGTCGCCGCTGGAGCGGCTGGCCGGGTTCGTTCAGGAATCAAAGGTCAACATCGCCCGCTATGAGTTCCGCCGCGGCTGTCTGGTCGGCAACATGGGCCAGGAAGTGAGCGTCCTGCCAGCGGGTTTCCGCGAGGCGCTGGAAAAGGTTTTCCTCGATTGGCAGGCGCGCCTGACGGTCTGCTTCAAGGCGGCGATTGCCGCAGGAGAACTGCCGGCGCGCACGGATTGTTCAGAGCTGGCGGCGTATTTCTGGATCGGCTGGGAGGGCGCCGTGCTGCGGGCTCGACTGGTGCAGAACGAGCAGCCGCTCAACACCTTCATCATCGGATTTCTGCGCGGCTTGCCGCGCTGATGTTTTCAGGTTTGGTTATAGACGAGCGGTCTAAATAGGAGAGGGGCAATGTTCAAAGGCATCCTGATCAACAAAGACGACAACGGCTACCGTGCCGAGCTGGCGGACATCAATGACGGTCAGTTGCCCGAGGGCGACGTCACGGTGCGCGTCAGCCACAGCACGCTGAATTACAAGGACGGCCTGGCGATCACCGGCAAAGGGCCGATCGTGCGGCAGTTCCCAATGGTGCCCGGCGTGGATCTGGCCGGCACCGTCGAGGACAGCCGCGACCCGGACTTCAAACCTGGCGATCAGGTGTTGCTGAACGGCTGGGGCGTGGGCGAAGGCCATTGGGGTGGTCTGGCACAACAGGCGCGGCTGCAAGGCAGATGGCTGATCCCGCTGCCCAGCGCCTTTACACCGGCGCAGGCTATGGCCATCGGCACGGCGGGATATACCGCGATGCTGGCAATCATGGCACTGGAGAAAAACGGCGTGACGCCGGAGAAGGGCGAGGTGCTGGTGACCGGGGCCAACGGCGGTGTCGGCAGTTTTGCCATCGCGTTGCTGGCCAAGCTCGGTTATCGCGTCGTGGCCTCCACCGGCCGCGTGAGCGAGAGCGAATACCTGACGTCCCTCGGCGCCGCTGACATCATCGACCGCGCGACCCTTGCCGAGCCCGGCCGCCCGTTGGCCAAAGAGCGCTGGGCCGGGGCGATTGATTCGGTGGGCAGTCACACGCTCGCCAATATCTGCGCCAGCACACGGTACTGGGGCACGGTGGCGACCTGCGGCCTGGCCCAGGGGATGGACTTTCCGGCATCGGTGGCGCCGTTCATTCTGCGAGGTGTAACGCTGGCCGGCATCGACAGCGTCATGCGCCCGCGCCAGGACCGCATCGACGCCTGGGCGCGTCTGGCCCGGGATCTCGATGTCTCGCTGCTGCCATTGATCAGCCGGGAGATCGGCTTGAGTGAGGTGATTGAAACCGCACACCAGCTCATGGACGGGCAGGTGCGCGGCAGAATCGTGGTCGACACCCAGCGCTGATCAGCCGCAGGTGAAAGGGCGCACGTCGAGCACCCTGACCTGCGCCATGGCGGGGTGACGGGGGTTGAGCAGCAGGTTGCGCGTGTGGGTGATGATTGCGGAGGGCACGATCAAACCCAGTTGCTCACGCCGCTCCAGCCAGGCGCTGCCGAAATCCATGCTGGGCCGGTCTGCCGGCGTGACGTCCCAGCCGGGCGGCAGTTGCGAGAGGGCAGGCTGCCAATACAGTGCCGGGTCATCCGGCAACTGCAGGTGAACCAGCTGGAAACCCGGCTGCGGCAGGCTCGCGCACTGAACGAGGGTGTCCAGCGCGCAGCCTGACGCACTCAGCGCCAGGTAGAGGGCAGGCTGGTCGGCATGATTCCAGCGCCCGCCGAACTGCGCGGCGCCCGTGCCGGACAGATCGTTCGCGGCATTTGCCTTGCTGATCCTCCAGGCCTGCATCAGACGACCCCGCCGTGCTGCAAGGCGCTGAGCACCCGACGTGCCTGGCGTGCGCCGATTTCGGTTTCGCACAGGGCGATAGGCGTCTGCCCATTGAGCGCGCGGTTGGACGCAATCATCCAGCGGCGGGCGGTGTTCTGGTCTTCGAAGAGTTCGGCGGCGTGGGTGGCGAGGGCGGCGACCCGGTCGAGGCGTTCGGAGCCGACGATGTCCAGCGGTCGTTGCTGACGCTGGCGGCGCTCCAGCGTGGAGACCGAAGTTGCCAATAAGGCTTCGAGCTGGCTGTTGCTGAGGCGGAAGGCATTGCGCAGCACCTTGACCCAGCCGGGCGGGAAGCCCGAGCGGATGTAGTCCAGCCGCTCGGTTTCGTTGCGTGCGTTGAGCTGGTCGGCGATCAACCAGAATGAGGGGGCGGTGTCGGTTATCGCTGCTTGAAGAGTCGAAGGCACGTCCATGCTCCTTGTGAGATCCGGTGCAGGGACCTTACGCCGCTGTCAGGGTTTCTCAAGCGAGAAGCTGTTACCGGCGTTTGCATGCTTTGCTTCCCTAGTGGAGCCGGCTTTAGCCGGAAACGCCTAACGGATGGCGTACAGCGCAATCCGACAGCTGACCCTGTTCTTGACGATTTTTAATGACTCACTATGATTAACTTTAAATCATTCTCTAATCAGGACCGTCCTATCATGGCAACTTCCGCAAAGACCCGATCGGTGACGGCTCACGTTCCTGAGGCGTTGGCACAAAAAGTCGATTTGATGGCGGAGCGGCTGGAACGCTCCAAAAACTGGATCGTCAAACAGGCCCTGTCCGCCTGGATAGATCAGGAAGAAGAGCGCAGTCGCCTGACTCGCGAGGCATTGGCTGATGTTGATGCTGGTCACGTAATTGACCACCAGACCGTTCAGGCCTGGGCTGATAGCCTTAGCACCGACACGCCGTTGCCGGTTCCACGCTGATGGAACTGAAGTGGACGAGCAAGGCGCTTTCCAACATTGCCCGGCTCTATGAGTTTCTGGCAGCGGCCAATCAGCCTGCCGCCGCACGAACCGTGCAGCAACTCACGGCAGCACCGACTACGCTGCTCGTTAATCCACGCATTGGCGAACGCCTTGAAGAATTTGAACCGAGGGATGTGCGCAGAATCCAGATCGGCCATTACGAGATGCGCTACGAGATAGCCAATTCGACAATCTATCTGCTGCGTCTGTGGCACACCCGCGAGGATCGATAGGATCGTGGAAGCAGCGGAACTGAAGTTTGAGCTGGGCTGAAACCAATCAAAATAGCTCAGCGTGAATGCTGTGGTTCCGTTCCTTGACCTTCACGAGTGAGCAACGCGCGCTTGCGCTCCACACCCCAGCGATAACCCGACAACCCGCCATCGCTGCGCACCACGCGGTGACAGGGAATCGCCACGGCAATCCGGTTTGCCCCGCAGGCGAGGGCGACCGCACGACTGGCGGTCGGCGCACCGATTTGCCGGGCGATTTGTGCGTAACTGGCGGTCGTGCCCGGCGGTATCTGCGCCAGGGCCTGCCACACCCGCTGCTGAAACGCCGTGCCCTGCAAATCCAGTGGCAGGTTCAGGCCCAGCTTCGGCGCCTCGATAAACCCGACCACCTCAGCCATGAGCCGCTCGAAGTCGGCATCGCCGCCGATCAGCGTGGCGCTGTGAAACTGATCCTGGAGGTCTTGCACCAATCGATTGGGGTCATCGCCCAGCAGAATGGCGCACACGCCGCGCGGACTCCGGGCCACCAGAATCGCACCGAGAAAGCACTCGCCGACGGCAAACCGAATCTCCAGCGCGGCGCCGCCCTTGCGGTAGTCGGTGGGGCTCATGCCCAGCAATCCGGCACTGGCTTCGTAAAAGCGGCTGTTGGAATTGAAACCGGCGTCGTACAGGGCGTCGGTGATGCGCCCGCTGTCCGTCAGTTTGCTGCGCACCTTGTCGGCGCGGTGGGCATTGGCGTAGCCCTTGGGTGTCAGGCCGGTGACGGCTTTGAACACGCGGTGGAAATGCCAGGGGCTCATGCCGGCGTGGACGGCCAGCTCGGCGAGGGTCGGCAGCAACTCCGCTTCGGCGATCAGTCGACAGGCGCCAGCGACCACGGCAGCACGCTGCTCAGCCAGACCGGTGCGGTCGGCGGCGGCGCGTTTGCTCGGGCGAAACCCGGCGGCTTCGGCCTCGGTGGCACTGTCAAAGAACACCACGTTTTCCGGGCGAGGCAAGCGCGCGCTGCTGCTCGGGCGGCAATAGACGCCGGTGGTGCGCACGCCGTAGACAAACAGCCCGTCGGCGCTGGCGTCCCTGGACAGCACGGCGCTCCAGCGCGGATCGAACTCGACGCTTTCGGGTGACGGATTACGCGGCTGGCGGCTCATTGGCGGGCTCTCTGACGGTTTACTGGCCTGTACGTTAATCGCTGCGATGGAGGACGACACTCCGAGTCTTGCGTTCAAACTCTCTGTACGCAGGACCTCGCATTCACATCAGCCCAGCATCGGCGGCAAGGTGCCAAGCAACGACACCGCCGCCAGCGCACCGGCGCCACACAGGCATTCCAGAAACAGGCTCAACTTCAGGCGCTGAACCGGCAGATCAGCCGCCCGGGCCAGTTGCCGGTTCAGCGCCGCCAGCGCCAGCATGCCCAACACCATCACGACTTTGACCGCCAGCACCAGGCCAAACCCGGCAAGCGCAGGTGCAGGCCAGAACCCGCCGCTGAGCGCACGAACGTTGATCAGGCCCGTGGCGATGATCACCGCCACCAGCCCGTAGCCGATGCCGCTGAAACGCCGCAATACCGCCGCGAGATCGACGCCATGATCAGCCCTCAGCAGCCAGGCCAGCATCCATAACCCGCCGAGCCAGGTGCCGACGCCGAGCAGGTGCAGCATCTGATTGAGGATCAACAACTGTCCTTTCAGCCCCTCAAACATCGCGCCGTGACCGACCGGCGCCAACGTCATCAGCAACAGGGCGTTGAGGACCAGCATGACACTCGGCTTCGCCCGGCGATTGAGGATGACAACCAGCGCGTTTAACAACAAATGGACGATCCACACGTGCCCGAACCAGGTATTGCCGAGTACCCGCCCGACCGTGGACGGATCGATTGCGCTGCTCCAGTCACTGCTCAGGTAAGCAGCCGTCAGCATCAGCCAGGCCACTGCGCTCGCCAAGGCCACAACGGCAAGCCAGCCGAGCAGTCGACTCAGCGGAGGTCCCGCGGGGCTGGCCTCAAAAGGGCGCAGGTGCGGGACAAACAACAGGCTGCGGAACGCACCGATCCCGAACAGCAACAGCACTGCGCCGAAGTGGATGAACCGGCACAGGATCAGTCCTTCGTGCATGGGGTTATGGCGTCACCTGAAAGCGATAGGTGCCTTCGCTCTTGTGGGTGTCCACCGACACGGCGTGCCATTCCACCTTGTATTTGCCCGGGACCATCGGCACGGCCGGGGTCACGATCAGGACTTTCTTGTCGTTGGGATCGGTTTCGACGTTGCGCGTCTGGATGATTTCAGTCGGCGTATCGGGCGCGTCCAGGCTGATCACGACTTTGGTGAATGTGTCTTCGACGCCTTCGGAGAAGATCAGGCGCAGCTCTTTGGGTGCGCTCACTTCACTGTCGGCAGCCGGCTGCTGGCTTTCAAGATGGGCGTGGGCGAAGGCGGCAGTGGAGGTCAGACAGGCCAGCAGGGACAGGCAGGAGAGGGCGTGCTTGAAACGGTGGGCAGACATCGGCGGGACCTTTGCTAGGGCGGCAGTTGCAGCGAATGGATGATGGAATCGACGGCAGTCGACTCGCGATGATCGGATCGCTACTAGACCAGAAAGTGCAGAAGGACTCCAGCGATTAAGCCGGGGGCAGCGTCGGAATCAAGACGTCTTTAACGAGGAAATCAGCGCGGCGGGGTGATGGCGTAAATGGCTGCGTCGCCTGAACGACGCAGCCTTGCAGGCTCAGACCTTGAAGAAGCTCACGCGGTCGGTGAGCACGTCGGCCAGGGTCGACAGCTCGCGGCTGGAGCGTGCGACCTGGTTGGAGCCGACCGCAGTTTCCAGTGCGGAATCGTGGATGCGGTTGATGTTGACGCTGACGTCATCGGCCACCGCCCGTTGCTGCGCGGCGGCGCTGGCGATCTGCGCGTTCATGTCGTTGAGCGCACCGACTTCGTGGCGGATCTTCACCAGCGCGGTCTGCGCTTCGTGGGTCTGCTCGACGGTGCGCTGGGCCATTTCGCGGCTTTCGCGCATCAGGTCGGCGGTCTTCACCGCACCCGTTTGCAACTGGCCGACCATGTCGCGGATTTCCTGGGTTGATTCCTGAGTGCGATTGGCCAGAGAACGAACCTCGTCGGCCACTACGGCGAAACCGCGGCCCGCTTCACCGGCGCGGGCGGCCTCGATGGCAGCGTTGAGCGCCAGCAGGTTGGTGCGTTCGGCGATGGAGTTGATCACCGCCACCACGTTTTCGATGGCGCGGCTGTCGCTGGACACCTGGCCCACCGAGTCAGCGGCGCTTTCCAGCTTGCGCGCCAGTTGGTCCATTGCCTGGGCAGTGCCTTCGACCACGCGCTTGCCGTTTTCGACTTCATGGTCAGCCGTCTGGGTGGCATTGGCGGCCTGGTCGGCGTAGCCCGCGACTTCTTTTACGGTGGTGGCCATCTGATTGATCGCCGTCGCCATCTGCTGGGTTTCACTGGCTTGCAGGCGCATCTGCTCGCTGTTGCTGTCGGAACTGGACAGCAATTGGGCGGAGGAGTGGGTCAACGCTGATGCGGCAGAGCGTACTTCGGTGATGGTGGCCGACAGGTGCAGGTTGGTCGCCTTGAGCGCACCCATGACGCTGTCGGGGTAGGACGTTTCAATCTTGTCGGTCAGCTCGCCGGCCGCCAGACGACGGATTGAAGCCGCGACCTGGTGGGGTTCGGCGCCGAGGGTCGACTTGAGGCTGCGGATGATCAGCAGCGAGGCGATGATGCCCAACACCACGGCGATGCCGGTAGCCAGCAGCATCAGCGAAGCGAATTGCGAGGCCGTGGCTCGTACCGAAGTGATGTGCCCGCCAATGGACGCTTCTTCGAGGTCAATCAGTGCGTTGATACGGGCGAGCCAGTCTTTGTAGGCGCCGGACACTTGCTCCATCAGCATTGTCTGGGCCTGGTCGATCTCGCCTTGCTGACGCAGCTTCAGCAGTTTCTCGGTGGCGCTCAGTGCCGTGCGTTCGGCGGTCTTGATGTTGGCCAGCAGCTCCTGCTCACGGGGCGACGCACCCTTGGTCTGGTAGATGCGGTCCATGGGCGCGGCCGAGGCCTGATAAAGGCCGTCCAGGCGCTCAATGTCACGCAAGTGCGTGGCAAGGCCTGCGTCGTTGCGCACCAGCACGGCATCGCGCAGGGCAATGGCGCGGTCATGCACGCTGCCGCGGAAGTTGATCGCGTAGCGCTGTTTGACGGTGGCGTCCTCACTGACGTCGGTCAGGGCGGATTCCATCAGATGAACCCTGTTAACGCCCACCAGGGTGACGAGAATCATCAGCGCGAGGACAAGCCCGAAGCCCAGTCCCAGGCGCTTGGCAATTGAAAGATCTTTGAACATAAGGGCACCTGAAATGATGGCGTTCGTGATATTAGAACGCTATTACTTGGTGCGCTTTATATCGGAGTTTTCAGAGCAGTGCCGAAATATTTTCGCTATTAAAGCAATAGAGCCCGTTGGTCCTTTTACAAGGAATTTTTCCGCCGTTGGGTGTTCGGGGACATGTCGCGAACGTCCGGTAGAACGAGGGCATAAAAAAAGCCACCGCACTGACGTGAGGTGGCTAAAAGTCTTACCAAAGGAATGATGAAGCGGAGCATGATTCGATTGCCTGATGCTGCGGAGTCATCCGGCAATTGAGTCGTGTTCTTCATCGCCGACGACGGTAACACTGGCTTAAAGTTTTCGACTATTACGAAGATTGATAGTGACTATCAAGACTCGTTGGGAATTCCGCCGGTCGGATAGTGCTACAAGATTTTCGGCCTTCAAGTGCGTGGTATGACCTGGCCAGAATGTGTATCAACAATAATCAATGTGCTCCATTGGCTGGAACAGCCGTCCAGTCACTGGCATGTGTGTTTCGCTTCCATCTGCCGCAACGCCCGCTTCAGCGCTGAATCGTCGTGTCAACTTGAAACAGTGCCCCGCATTCGGGGGCGCACGCGCTGGGCCTTAATCGAGACAGGGGATAACAATGACTTTCGTGAAATGGAATCTGATGACGCTGGCGGTATCGCTGGGCGTCAGTCAACTGGCAACGGCAGCAGTTGTCAGTGATCAATCGGAGGCCAAGGGCTTCGTCGACGACAGCAGTCTGACCGTTCACCTGAAGAACTATTATTTCAACCGGGACAACAAAAACGGCAAGGACGACAGCAAGGACTGGACCCAGGGCGTGCTGGGTAATTTCAGCTCCGGCTTCACCCAGGGCACTGTGGGTTTTGGCGTTGATGCCTACGGTTACTGGGGCCTGAAACTGGATGGCGGTGGCGGGACCACCGGCACTGGCAACCTGCCGGTGGACAGCCATGGCAATCCCCAGGATGAATACGGCACAGCCGGCGGGGCGCTGAAGATGCGCATCTCGAAGACTGAATTGCGCTACGGCAATCTGCAGCCCCAGGCGCCAGTGTTTGCCGCGGGCGGCTCACGCCTGTTCCCGCAAACCGCCACTGGCTTTAACCTGCTGAGCAGCGACATCGCCAACCTGGAACTCGACGGCGGCCACTTCACCGGCAGCAACGGCCCGATCACCACCAACAATGATCACGGCATCTGGGCGGCGTATGCCAACGTCGAAGCCAGCAGCATTGACTACGCTGGCGGTAAATATGCGCTCACCGATAATCTGTCGGTCAGCCTTTACGGCTCGGACCTCAAGGATGTCTGGCATCAGTACTACGGCAATGCCAACTACACCTTGCCGATCTCTGATCAGCAGTCGTTGAACTTCGATTTCAATATCTATCGCACCAACGACAGCGGTGCCGCCAAGGCGGGCGATATCAGCAACACGACCTGGTCGCTGGCGGCGGCCTATTCATTCCTGACCGCTCATACCGTGACCCTGGCCTACCAGAAAGTGCATGGCGACACGCCGTTCGATTATGTGGCCTTCGGTAATAACGGCGCGGGCGACACTGGCGACTCGATACTGCTCGCGAACTCGGTTCAGTATTCCGACTTCAACGGCCCGGGGGAAAAGTCCTGGCAGGCGCGGTATGACCTGAACATGGCGAGTTATGGCGCGCCGGGGCTGAGTTTCATGGTCCGTTATATTCACGGTGACGACATCGATGGGTCCCATATTCCATCGAACAGCACTTACACCGGTTATGGCGATGACGGCGACCACCACGAAACCAACCTCGAAGCGAAGTATGTAGTGCAGTCCGGTCCGGCGAAGGATTTGTCCCTGCGCATGCGGCAGGCCTGGCACACCGCCAACGGCGACCAGCCTGACGGCGACGTGAAGGAATTTCGTTTGATTGCCGATTATCCGATCAATATTTTCTGATCGGGAGGCGGGGTGATTTGAATCCCCGCTGCCCAAGAAAGCCAGGCTGTCCGAAAGGAGGCCTGGCTTTTTTGCTTGTGACTGGCCGGGATATGTATCAGCAGGGCGGGCCTCTTCCCGGCTAAAGCCGGTCCCACACAGTGCATGCCGCTGCTTTTAGTAGGACCGGCTTTAGCCGGGAAGAGGCCGGTTTGGACGACACACCTCTCAATGCCAGTCAGTCAGGCCTGTGATCCCCACGAATCGAAAAATTCGCCATGTGTTCCAGCCCCTTGATCAGCCCCGAGTGATCCCAGCCACTCCCGCCCAACGCCGCGCAGGTGCTGAACACTTGCTGGGCGTTGGCCGTATTGGGCAGGTTCAGGCCCAACTCCCGCGCACCTTCAAGGGCGAGGTTCAGATCCTTCTGATGCAGCGCGATCCTGAAGCCCGGGTTGAACGTGCCTTTGATCATCCGCTCGCCATGCACTTCAAGAATCTTCGACGAGGCAAAACCTCCCATCAACGCTTCCCGCACCTTGGCCGGGTCGGCGCCGTTTTTCGAGGCAAACAGCAGGGCTTCGGCCACGGCCTGGATGTTCAGCGCGACGATGATCTGGTTGGCGACCTTGGCGGTCTGGCCGTCACCGTTGCCGCCGACCAGGGTGATGTTCTTACCCATGGTCTGGAACAGGAGCAGGGCGCGCTCGAATGTCGCCTGCTCGCCGCCGACCATGATGCTCAGCGTGGCCGCCCTGGCGCCGACTTCGCCGCCCGACACCGGTGCGTCGAGGTACTGCGCGCCGGTGGCGTTGATTTTCTCGGCGAAGGCTTTCGTTGCCGAGGGGGAAATCGAGCTCATGTCGATGACCACGTTGCGGCTATCGACGCCCTCGCTCAGACCGTTTTCGCCGAACAGCACGTCGTTGACCTGCGGGGTGTCCGGCAGCATGACGATGATGAATTCCGCTTCCTGCGCCACTTCCCGCGGGTTGGCCAGCACCGTCGCGCCGCCCTCCACCAGGGACGCGGGCGGGGCAATGAAGTGCCGGGAGAGAATCAATTGATGACCTGCTTTCTGCAGGTTTTCTGCCATGGGCAGGCCCATGATGCCGGTGCCGATGAATCCGATGTTAGCCATGAGATTTTTTCCCTTGTTTGTAGGAGGCAGACGGGGTGCGTACATGCCTCAATATTTCTCCCTGTAGGAGTGAGCTTGCTCGCGATGCGATTTATCAGCCACCGCATCGTCAACAGCCCACCGCAATCGCGAGCAAGCTCACTCCTACAAGAATCGGTATCAGATCAAATTATGGGTTTTCAGCCACCCAAGCCCGGCTTCGGTGGTGGTCAGCGGCTTGTATTCACAGCCGATCCAGCCGCGATAACCCAGCCGGTCCAGGTGCTTGAACAGAAAGCCGTAGTTGATCTCGCCGGTGCCCGGTTCGTGGCGCCCCGGGTTGTCCGCCAGTTGCACGTGACGGATCGCCGGCAGGTGATTTTCGAGGGTGCGGGCCAGGTCGCCTTCCATGATTTGCATGTGGTAGATGTCGTATTGCAGCGACAGATTGCGGCTGCCGACCTTCTCGCGAATCGCCAGCGCCTGGGCGGTGGTGTTCAGGTAGAACCCCGGAATGTCCAGGGTGTTGATCATTTCCATCACGAGATCAATGCCCTGGGCTTGCAGGCGGTCGGCGGCGTATTTGAGGTTGTCGACGAAGGTCTTCTCGATCAGCCCGTCGTCGAATCCCTGGGGCTTGATCCCCGCCAGGCAATTGATCTGGGTGTTGCCCAGGACCTTGGCGTACGCAATGGCCAGGTCAACGCCGGCATAGAACTCCTCGACCCGGTCGGGGTGACAGGCGATGCCGCGCTCGCCCTTGGCCCAGTCCCCGGCTGGCAAGTTGAACAGCACTTGAGTGAGGCGGTTGCGGTCCAGCTCGGCCTTGATCTGGGCGGAGCTGAAGTCATAGGGAAACAGGTACTCGACGCCGCTGAACCCGGCGTCGGCGGCGGCTTCGAAACGTTGCAGAAATGCCAGCTCGGTGAACAGCATCGACAGGTTGGCGCATAAACGGGGCATGACGTACTCCTTGTTCGTGTTCCGGGTTCGTGTTGGGAGCTCTTGTTTGGAGCAACCAGGCGCGATCAGTCCAGCAGGCTGATGGCGGTGGGGGCGTCGGCGCCGCTCTCGGCCAGGGACTCGAATTCATTGATGGCGTTGATCTCGGTGCCCATCGCAATGTTGGTGACGCGTTCGAGAATGATCTCCACCACCACCGGCACGCGGTACTGCTGCATCAGGCTCGACGCTTCGGCGAAGGCGGCCTGCAGGTGCGCCGCGTCAAGGACGCGGATAGCCTTGCAGCCGAGGCCCTCGGCAACCGCGACGTGATCGACGCCATAGCCTTCCAGCTCAGGCGCGTTGATGTTGTCGAACGCCAGCTGCACGCAGTAATCGATGTCGAAATTGCGCTGGGCCTGACGGATGAGGCCCAGGTACGAGTTGTTCACCACCAAGTGGATGTACGGCAGCTTGAACTGCGCACCGACGGCGAGCTCTTCGATCATGAACTGGAAATCGTAATCCCCCGACAGCGCGACCACCTGGCGGCTCGGGTCGGCCTTGACCACGCCCAGCGCCGCCGGAATGGTCCAGCCCAGCGGCCCGGCCTGTCCGCAGTTGATCCAGTGACGCGGTTTGTAGACGTGGAGGAATTGCGCGCCGGCAATCTGCGACAGGCCGATGGTGCTGATGTAGCAGGTGTCCTTGCCGAAATACTGATTCATCTCCTCGTACACCCGCTGCGGCTTGACCGGGATGTTCTCGTAATGGGTCTTGCGCTGCAGCGTGCGCTTGCGTTCCTGGCAACTGGCGAGCCACTGGCTGCGGTCCTTCAGCTTGCCGGCGGTGTGCCACTCGCGCGCCACTTCGATGAACATCTCCAGCGCTGCGCCGGCGTCGGAAACGATGCCCAGATCCGGCGTCAGCACACGGCCGATCTGCGTCGGTTCGATGTCGACGTGGATGAACGTGCGCCCTTCGCTGTACACCGACACGGTGCCGGTGTGGCGGTTGGCCCAGCGGTTGCCGATGCCGAGGACCAGATCGGACGCCAGCATCGTCGCGTTGCCGTAGCGGTGAGAGGTCTGCAGCCCGACCATGCCGGCCATCTGCGGATGATCGTCGGGGATCGTGCCCCAGCCCATCAGCGTCGGGATCACCGGAATGCCGGTCAGCTCGGCGAACTCCACCAGCGCGTCCGACGCATCGGCGTTGATGATGCCGCCGCCGGCCACGATCAGCGGACGCTCGGAGGCGTTGAGCATCGCCAGGGCTTTTTCAATCTGCTTGCGGCTGGCCTGGGGCTTGACCACCGGCAGCGGTTCGTAGGCGTCGATGTCAAATTCGATCTCGGCCATCTGCACGTCGAAGGGCAGGTCGATCAACACCGGACCGGGTCGGCCGCTGCGCATCAACTGAAAGGCTTTCTGGAACACATAGGGCACCTGGCCCGGCTCCATGACCGTGGTCGCCCACTTGGCCACCGGCGCGGCGATGCTGGCGATGTCCACGGCCTGGAAGTCTTCCTTGTGCATCCGTGCGCGCGGCGCCTGGCCGGTGATGCACAGAATCGGAATCGAGTCGGCGGAGGCTGAATACAGACCGGTGATCATGTCGGTGCCGGCCGGGCCCGAGGTGCCGATGCACACGCCGATATTGCCGGCGATGGCGCGGGTGTAACCCTCGGCCATGTGCGAAGCGCCTTCGACGTGGCGCGCCAGCACGTGGTCAATGCCGCCGAGTTTCTTGAAGGCGGCGTACAGCGGGTTGATCGCAGCGCCCGGAATACCGAAGGCGGTGTCGACGCCTTCGCGACGCATCACCAGAACGGCGGCTTCGATGGCTCTCATGACGGTCATTTGTTAGTCTCCTGAACTCGATAGTTTTTGTACGTAAACAGCCTGATTTGAATCCGATGTTTTGTGAATGGCTGTTTTTATCCGTTCTATCGGTATCTGGAGTATCGAATGGATCGCTATACGGAATTGCGCAGCTACGTCCTGGTGGCCACCCGTGGCAGTTTTGCCGCCGCGGCGCTGGCGGAGGGGGTGACGCCGGTGATCATGGGCCGGAGATTGAGCGCGCTGGAGGATCGCCTGGGCGTAAAGCTGATTCATCGCTCGACGCGGGGCCTGACCCTGACCGATGCCGGCGAGTCGTACCTGGAGAACGCCAAGCTGGTGTTGCAGTCGTTCGAGGAGCTGGACGCCAGCATCAGCGAGAACGAAAGCAGCGTGCGGGGCCATCTGGTGGTCTCGGCGCCCGCCGGGTTTGGCCGTCAGCACGTGGCGCCCCATGCGCCGGAATTCCAGGCGCGGTTTCCGGATTTGCAGCTGTCATTCAACCTCACTGACAACGTGGTTGATCTGGTGCGTGAGGGTTATGACATGAGCATCCGCATCGGCGAGGTGCTGGACCCGAACTACGTCGCCATCAAGCTGTACGCCAATAAACGCGTGGTCTGTGGCTCTCCGGCGTATTTCGCCGAGCATGGGTTTCCCCAGGTGCTTGAGGACCTGGCGCAGCACAATTGCCTGTCGTTCAACCTGCAGGGCGGGCAGCATCGCGGCTGGACGTTTCAGCGCGAGGGCAAGCCGGTGGCGATCAAGGTTGCGGGCAACCTGTACTGCAACGATGGCGAGCTGTTGTATGACTGGGCCAAGCGCGGGCTGGGCCTGAGCTGGCGCTCGACGTGGGAGATTCAGAACGAGGTTGAAAGTGGCGCGCTGGTCACCGTGCTGGACGAATTCGCCTTGCCCAGCTACGACATCCAGGGCGTGTACCCGCAGCAGCATTACCTGCCGGCGAAAGTGCGGTTTTTTATCGCGTTTCTGAAAGAGGTCTACAACCGGCCGGGGTATTGGCACCAGGGATGAGCAACGATCCCCGAAGCACCCAAATCAAAGGCTTCCCGGCTAAAGCCGGTCCCACAGGTCGTGCGCGGTCGGCATGACCAACTTCAGCCGGGAACAGGCCAGAAAGCGCACGCTGCTTTTGGTAGGACCGGCCTCAGTCGGGAACAGCCCAGAAAGCGCGCGCTGCTTTTAGTGGGACCGGCTTCAGTCGGGAACAGGCCAGAAGGCGCACGCTGCTTTTAGTGGGACCGGCTTTAGCCGGGAAGGGGCCGTAACTGGCGCTGAAGATAGGTTGGATGCACCGACGTCTCCCCGGCTTCAGCCGGTCCCACCAATGGCGATCGAGGAACCTAAATCAACTCCACCGACACCGGTGGCAGCCCGCGAATCTCGCCAACCGCCAGACCCGGCCCTCGGGTCTTGTACATCCCGGTATAGGAACCGGTCGTAATCACCATCTCCGGCGTCACGCTCAACCCATTCTGCGTGTGGTGATTGACCAGCCACGGCAGCAACCGCCGAGGGTCACCGGCCGGATTCGCTCCATCGCCCGGCACAATGTCTTCATCGCCATAAGTGAAGCTCAGCGCAGGCTCGACAAACGGAAAGCTGGCGTCGTAGTCGACAAACTCACCGATGACCAACGCCCCATGGTTGAGCAGGTCGCCCAGGGCCAGCAATGGCTCGATCTTCGGCCAGGCCGCGAACCGGCTCGACACCACTTCAATGGTCGCGCCCATCGTCGCGATGCTGCTCAGCACGTCTTCATCCGAATACGCCTCGTCGCGAGGGGTGAATTCGCGGCCAAGACGAAACGCGATCTCCAGCTCCAGAATCGGCGAAGGATAGTCGACGCACTCAACCTGGCTGCCGCTGGCAAAAATACCGTCGTCCGGCAACAGCGCGCCATTGATTGGCCCGGTCGGCGACTTGGCGCCAACCTTCCAGCCGCCCACGGTGGTGTCGCGCAGACGCAGAATCTCGCGTTGCAGCGCGTAGGCACTGGCCGCATCGTCGGGCACGTATTCAGGACGGATTTCAGTGATTTTCTGACCGGCGCCCATGGCGGCGACGATCAATTCGGCAATGTTCGCTGGGTGAGACGATGGATTCACGCGGGTCTTCCTTCAGGCAATTGATGGAAAGCGCCCCGTTCCTTTTGTTGCTGTGTCGAAGGATGACGGAGCCAGCGCGACCACTCTAACCCTATTTCAGTAGGTAGGGAGAGACCGGGGTGGCGCTCCACCTTGCTCACGAAGAAGTCGATGCATTCAGCCACTTTTCTGGGGACTGAAAGTAAGCCTTCGCGAGCAAGCTCGACTCCCACGGGGTGGTGTTCGGCTCGGGATTTTCGGTGGGTGCAGGACTTGTGGGAGTGTCCCGCCATCAACCCGGCCCGGCGCTGTAATGCAGGTCCGCGCGCAAACGCTGCACGCAGAAATCAACGAACGAGCGCACCTTGGATGACCCCCGTCGCCCCTCGACGTAGACCACGTAAACCGGCATCGGCGTGACCTCGAAGTCTTCGAGCACGGCGCACAAGGTGCCCGCCTGCAGGTGTCGGCGAATCTGATAGGACGGCACCTGGGTCAGCCCCCAGCCATCAATGGCGGCATGAATGGAGGCGGTGAACGAAGTCATCGACAGCCGCGACTGCACTTTCACTTCCTGGTGCTGGCCTTCGATGCGGAAGCTCCACGCGGGGCTGCGGCCGGTGATCATCACAGAAACGGTCTCGCGCTCAATGAGTTCGTGGGGGTGCCGGGGCGTGCCGTGGGCGGCGAGATAAGCGGGGGAGGCGCAGACCATGCGCCGTACGGTGCCGACCTGAATGGCCGTCATCGACGAGTCGGGCATCTCGCCGATGCGCACCGACACGTCGATGCCTTCTTCCAGTTGGCCGGCAATCCGGTCCATCAACAGGCCCCGGATCTGCACCTCCGGGTGCTGACTCAGGTAGTCGGTCATGACCGGCGTGACGTGCAAATCGCCGAACACCTGCGGCGCGGTAATGGTCAGCAACCCGCGCGGCGTGGCATGGATGCCGGCGGCGGCGCTTTCGGCTTCGTGCAGATCGGCCAGCAGGCGCCGGCAGTCGTCGGCGAAGCGGACGCCGGCTTCGGTCAGGCGCAACTGCCGGGTGGTGCGCACGATCAGCAAGGTGCCGAGCCGCGCTTCCAGTTGCGCGACGGCGCGGGTCACGGTGGCCGTGGACACATTCAGATTGCGCGACACCGCCGCGAAGCTGGGGCCTTCGGCGACGGCGGCAAAAAGGGTCATTTCCTGAATGCGGTCCACTGAGCGTCCGTTTCGAGCCAACGAGAGCGGCAGTCTGCGGCAAATCCGGGCGAGCGGAAAGGCCTGATCCTGAGAGTCAGAAAAACGCCCGGGCGGTCATGTTTGCTTGGTGCTCCGGCGACGCCTTCTATATTCTTGCTGACACTGGATTCCTCGACGAAAGGCCGGCGCTCGACACGGCAAGGGACAGACCCGCATTCACGCAAGGCCAAAGGAACGCAGATGAGCACCACCAGCACGCCACTCTCCGGCGTCAACCAGCCATTGAAAGGCATCGCACTGATCCTGTTTGCGACCTTTCTGTTTTCCAGTCACGACACGCTGTCCAAATACCTCTCCGGCATCTACCCGATCATGATGGTGGTCTGGGTGCGCTATGTGGTGCACACCGGGCTGATGGCCTGCATTTTCATGCCGTCGTCCGGCCTGCGCGTATTGCGCACCAAGCGCCCGGGCTTGCAGGCGTTGCGCGCGGTGTGCCTGCTGGGCACCAGTCTGTTGTTCACCAGTGGCCTGATGTTCATCCCGATTGCCGAAGCGACGGCGGTCAACTTCCTCGCGCCGCTGCTGGTCACGGCGCTGTCGGTGCCACTGCTCAAGGAGACGGTCAGCCGCGGGCAATGGATCGCCGTGCTGGTGGGTTTCAGCGGGGTACTGGTCATCGTGCATCCCGGTGGCGAGTTGTTTCGGCCGGCGGTGTTGCTGCCGCTGGGCTCGGCGTTCTGTTTCGCCTGCTATCAGCTGCTGACCCGTCTGGTCGCGGCCCACGACAGCCCGACCACTAGCAACTTCTTCGCCGGGCTGTTCAACAGCCTGTTGATGAGCGCCATCGTGCCGTTCTTCTGGCAGTCGCCGGAGTGGAAACACATCCCCTTCATGCTGGCGCTGGGCACCTGCGGCATGGTCGCGCACCTGATGCTGACCCAGGCCTTCCGCTTCGCCGCGCCGGCCATGCTGGCGCCGTTCGGTTACTGCCAGATCGTCTTCGCCGGGCTGTGGGGCTACATCGTCTTCAACCACTCACCATCCCTTGTCGCCCAGGCCGGCATTGCGATCATCTGCCTCAGCGGCCTGGCGGCGGCGTGGCAACAGCGCAAGAAGGGTGGCTGACGACAGCGGCTTCATGATTTGCGCGGCGCCATGAAATACATCCAGATCAGCGCAATGAAGTACATCACCGGGATCAGGGTGAACAGCACGCTGTAGTTGTTGTGGGTCGCGGTCAGGACGGCGCCGACGATCTGCGTCATGAACATGCCGCCGATGGCCGCGCACATGCCGCCGAAGCCGAACACGGTGCTGATCATGTGCCGTGGCGTGTAATCCATGACCAGGCTCCAGATGTTCGCCGTCCAGGCCTGATGCGCACCCACCGCCAGAGCGATCGCCAGCACCGCCACCCAGAGACCGCTGGCGTTGGCGGCGAACACCACGCCAATGATCGTCATCGCAAAAATCAGCATCGACAGCAAGCGCGCAGTCATCGGGCGCATGCCCCGGCCGATCAGCCACGAGGAGAGAATGCCGCCGCCGATGCTGCCGAAATCGGCGGTCAGCCAGATCAGCATCAGCGGAATGCCCATCTGCGTCACGCTGATGCCCAGGTTGTATTGCTGATTCAGAAACGGCGGCAGCCAGTACAGATAGAACCAGAACACCGGCGCGGTGAGGGCGTAGGCGAGGGCGAAGGCCCAGGTGCCGCGCATCTTCAGGATCCGCGAGAGCGGTACTTTCTCCGCTTCAGTCTCGGTCTCAGGCTCGGCCTCGCTATTGATGTAGGCCCGCTCACTGGCGCGCACGGTGGGATGTTCCTGCGGATTGAAATACGTCAGCCGCCAGGTGATGACCCAGACCAGCCCCAGCGCGCCCATGCAGATGAACGCCGCCTGCCAGCCCCACACCGTGAGGATCAGCGGCAACAGGGCGGGCGTGACCATCGCACCGACGTTGGTGCCGGCGTTGAATATGCCGGTGGCCACGGCGCGTTCGCCGGCCGGGAACCACACCCGGGTGACCTTGACGCAGGCCGGGTAATTTGCCGCTTCGGTCAGGCCGAGAATGAACCGGCAGACCATGAAGCCCGCTGCCGAAGTGGCCAGGCCATGGGCGCCCGTCGCAACACTCCACAGCAGCACCGCCAGAAAGAATGCGCGCTTGACGCCGACCCGATCGATGAAACGCCCCTGCAGCAGAAAACCGATGGCGTAACCGACCTGAAACCAGAAGTTGATGTTGGCGTAATCCATCGCCGTCCAGCTCATTTGCTTCGCCAGGATCGGTTGCATCACGCCGAGTGCGGCGCGGTCGATGTAGTTCAGGGTGGTGGCGAAGAACACCAGTGCCAGCATGCCCCAACGGGTTTTGCCGACGGCCAGGGCGCCGCGAATTTTTTCGCTCACACTGGCGTGGGGGGGCGCAGGGTGGGAGGCGACCGGGGCAGGCGAAGCAGAAGGGGACCGCATAAGCATCAAGCCTGTTTTGAAATTGTTATGGTGATGTCCGCGCGGCCAAGGCCTTGGCCCCGCATAGCGTCATAAAACTAACCGTATGGTTCATTTCAGTTGATGTCCCATGCAGCGGCGCGAATAATCCCATGAACGCCCGCCCGGTTCGAGCCCCATCATCGTGCCGGGCGCCATGTGATTATTCAGGAGCCACCCCCGCATGCAGCGATCGATCGCCACCGTTTCCTTGAGCGGCACCCTGCCGGAAAAGCTGGAAGCCATTGCCGCCGCAGGGTTTGACGGTGTTGAAATTTTCGAAAACGACCTGCTCTGTTACGACGGCAGTCCGCGCCAGGTGCGCCAGCTCTGCGCGGACTTGGGCATCGCTATCACCCTGTTTCAGCCTTTCAGCGACTTCGAGGGCTGTCGCCGCGAGCATCTTCAGCGCAACCTCGACCGTGCCGAACGCAAATTCGACCTGATGCACGAACTTGGCACCGACTTGATGCTGGTGTGCAGCAATACCGCCAGCGATTCCCTGGGCGAGCGAGACGTGCTGCTCGATGACCTTGGCTCGATCGCCGAGCGGGCTGGGGCGCGTCAATTGCGCGTGGGTTATGAAGGGCTGGCATGGGGACGTCACATCAACACATGGCAGCAGGTCTGGGATCTCGTCCGGCAGGTCGACCATCCCGCCCTCGGCGTGCTGCTCGACAGTTTCCACACGCTGTCGCTCAAGGGCGATCCGAGCGGGATTGCGCAGATTCCCGGCGACAAGATCTTCTTCGTGCAGATGGCCGACGCGCCGCTGCTGAACATGGGCGTGCTGGAGTGGAGCCGGCATTTCCGGTGTTTTCCGGGGCAGGGCGAGTTCGATTGCCCCGGCTTTCTCGCGGCAATTTTGCGCAGCGGCTACACCGGCCCGCTGTCGCTGGAGATTTTCAACGACGTGTTTCGCGCCGCGCCCACTCGGGCCAACGCCGCCGACGGCCTGCGTTCGTTGCTGTATCTGGAGGAGCAAACCCGCGCGCTGCTGGAGCAGCCATCTCGACCCGTCGCGCCGTCAGTGTTGTTCCATCCGCCGGCACCCAGCGCCTGCAACGGCGTCGAGTTTCTCGAGTTTACCGTGGAGGATGGCCAGGGGGCGCGGCTGGGGAGCTGGCTGCATGGCCTGGGCTTCGGCACCCTGGGTCAGCACCGCAGCAAAGCCATGACCATGCTGGGGCAGGGCGATATCAATATCGTGTTGAACGCGGAGCGCTTGTCCTTACCTCAGATGCCTTTCGCTGCCGCTTCCTTCGCTGACTCAGCCCTTGAAGCCCCCGGCCCGTCGCTGCGCGCCATGGGGTTGCGGGTGGACAACAGCGCTGACGCGCTGGAGCGGGCGCGTCAGTTCAATGCCGAAATCTACAGGGGGCCGGTGGGGCCTGATGATCGGGAGCTCCCGGCGGTGCGTGCGCCGGACGGCAGCCTTATTTACCTGGTCGAGCCTGCCGCACCAGGGCAATCGAGCTGGGACAGGGACTTCATCCTGAGCCCGCAGTCTCCGACGCAAAGCGGTTTGCAGTGCATCGATCATGTGGCCATGGTGCTGCCGGCCGACAGCCTGGACAGCCGGGTGCTGTTCTACAAAAGCGTGCTGGATTTTGTGGCCGATGCCGACCAGCTGCTGCCTGATCCCCACGGTCTGGTGAGGAGCCGGGCGTTACGCAGCCGTTGCGGCAACGTGCGCCTGCCGCTGAACACGCCGGATCGCGGCAACACGGCAATCTCCCACGCACTGTCGAGCTACGGTGGCTCTGGCGTTCATCACATCGCCTTTGCCTGTGACGACATCTTCGCCCAGGTTGCCCGCGCCAAAGCGGCAGGCGTGCCGTGGCTGGCCATTCCCCAGAACTATTACGATGACCTGGGGGCGCGGTTCGGTTTCGACGACGCATTCCTTGGCGAACTGGCGCGCCACAACGTGCTGTATGACCGCGATGCCGACGGTGGCGAGCTGTTTCACGCCTGCACCGAGGCGTTCGAGGGACGTTTCTGTTTTGAAATCCTCCAGCGCAGGAAGGGTTACGCTGGGTATGGCGAGGCGAATGCGGCAGTGCGCCTGGCGGCAATGGCCAGGGCCCGCAGCGGCTCCGCACGGTTCTGATGACGTGCAGCGCATCGGCACGCACCGCTTCCGTAACGCACAGGCGCAGCCCATAATCCCGCGATTCCACCGTGGTCGTGAGCCCCGCATGAAAACCGTTGAAGACAGCCTCGCCGAAGCGCCCGTAGACGCCCCGCGCAAGTCCCGCAAGAACAATCCGGAGAAAACCCGCGACGGCATCCTCCAGGCGGCCGTCGCCGAGTTCGTCGCCCAAGGGCTCTCCGGCGCCCGCGTTGATGCGATCGCCGAACGCACGCAAACCTCCAAGCGCATGATCTATTACTACTTCAACAGCAAGGAGCAGCTGTACACCGAAGTGCTGGAGAAGCTGTACGGCGACATTCGCACCACGGAAAGCAGCCTTGACCTCGGCGTGCTCGCGCCGGAAGAAGCGGTCAGGCGGCTGGTGGAATTCACCTTCGATCACCACGACCGCAACGTCGATTTCGTGCGCATCGTGTGCATCGAAAACATCCACAACGGCGCCAACGTCAAACAGTCTCCGACCATCCGCGAGCTGAGCCGGAACGTCTTGCAGGCGCTGGACGACACCTTGCGGCGCGGCGAGCAGGACGGCGTGTTCCGCCCAGGCGTACAGGCTGTTGATCTGCACATGCTGATGAGCTCGTTCTGTTTCTATCGGGTGTCGAACCGCCATACCTTTTCCGAGATTTTCCAGATCGACCTGGAAGACGAAGCGGTCAAGGCGCGGCAGAAGGCGATGATCTGTGATTCGGTGATGCGCTACCTGCTGCCGTGACCCGGCACGTTCAACGCCACGCTCGCCTGAGGACCCGACGATGTCGCAACGCCAATCCACGCTGATCGCCTTGTTGGTGGCCGTCACTTTTTTCATGGAAAACCTTGACGCCACGGTGATCGCCACGGCCATGCCGGAAATGGCCCGGACCTTCTGCGTCGCGGCGGTGGACCTGAATATCGGCATGAGCGCTTACATGCTGGCGATCGCCGCGTTCATTCCCCTCAGCGGCTGGTTGGCCGACCGACTCGGTTCACGCCGGGTGTTCGGCGGCGCCATCGTGCTGTTCACGGTGGCTTCGATGCTGTGCGGCATCAGCGACAGTCTTGAGACGTTCGTCGCCGCCCGGGTCCTGCAAGGCATGAGCGGCGCAATGATGGTCCCGGTCGGGCGCCTCGCTGTCATGCGCGCCACTGAAAAGAAAGACCTGGTGCGGGCCATTTCGCTGATCACCTGGCCCGGGCTGGTGGCGCCGATACTCGGGCCGCCCCTGGGCGGGTTCATCGTTACCCACGCGTCGTGGCCGTGGATTTTCTACCTTAACCTGCCCCTCGGCGTCATGGCACTGATTGCCACCCTCATCCTCATCCCCAAGCGCAATGAAGTCAGCACTCGGCCGTTTGACCTGAAAGGTTTCCTGCTGCTGGGCGTGGCCTGCACGGCGCTGTTGTTCGGGATGGAACGGCTGGGGCAGGGCCATGGCAGTCAGTGGCCGGGACTTGCGGTAACGGCGCTCGGCATGGTCTGCGGCGCGCTGGCCTGGCGCAACATGCGTCGGCATCCGCAGCCGCTGATGAACGTCGCGGTGGTGCACATCCGCACCTTCAGCGTCAGTCTGCTGGGCGGTTCGGTGTTCCGGATCGCCATCAGCACGCTGCCGTTCCTGCTGCCGCTGATGTTTCAGCTGGGTTTCGGCCTGTCCGCGTTCGACGCCGGGCTGCTGGTGCTGGGGGTGTTTGCGGGCAACCTGGCGATGAAACCCTTTACCAGCGCAATCATGCAGCGCTGGGGCTTTCGTCAGGTGCTGTTGGTCAATGGCTGCATCGGTGTGGCGGCGATTGCCGCCTGCGCGCTGCTCGATCAGGCCATGGGCTGGCCGATGATCCTGCTGATCCTGTTCATCGGCGGGCTGTCGCGCTCGATGCAGTTCACCGCGTTCAACACGCTGGGTTTCGCCGACGTGCCCAAAACGCAGATGAGCGATGCGTCGACAATGTTCAGCATGTGCTTCCAGTTGAGTATGGGCCTGGGCGTCGCGATCGCTGCACTGTTGTTGCGTGGCGCGATGGCCCTGCATGGCAACGACGGGCAGGCGATGACCGCTGATTTCCAGCTGACGTTTATTGGCGTCGCGGTGATCGCGGCCTTGGCGCTGCTGGATAACCGCCGGGTGTCGGCCCAAGCCGGTGCAGCGCTGCTGCAACCCAAGGCCTGACCTGCTGGCAAACACGAAGCGCCACTGGCCAAAACCACCAGACGTTCTGCGCGCTTTGACCATTGCTCATCGGCGCGGCAGAGCGGAGTATTTCGCCACTCCAACAATAAAAGTGTAAGGACGACACAATCATGCAGATCCAAGGCAAGGTATTTCTGGTCAGTGGCGGCGCGTCCGGGCTGGGTGCGGCCACCGCGCAGATGCTCATCGACGCAGGGGCCAGCGTGATGCTGGTGGACGTCAACGCCGAGGCGCTCGCGGCCCAGGTGGAAAAACTGGGCGACAAGGCCCGCGCCAGCGTCAGCGACATCACCCAGGAGAGCGCTGTTCAGGCCGCGGTGGATGCGGCGCTGAGCGCGTTTGGCCAGATCAACGGCGTCATCAACTGCGCCGGCATCGTCGGCGCAGAGAAAATCCTCGGCAAAGAAGGTCCACACGGCCTCGACAGTTTCAGCCGGGTGATCAACGTCAACCTCATCGGCAGCTTCAACCTGCTACGCCTCGCCGCTGTAGCCATCGCCGAAAGCACGGGCGATGCCGGCGGTGAGCGTGGCGTCATCATCAACACGGCGTCGGTTGCCGCCTACGACGGCCAGATCGGCCAGGCGGCGTACGCGGCCTCGAAGGGTGCCATCGTCAGCCTGACCCTGCCCGCCGCCCGTGAACTGGCCCGCTACGGCATCCGCGTCATGACCATCGCTCCGGGCATTTTCGAAACCCCCATGATGGCCGGCATGACCCCGCAAGTGCGCGAAAGCCTGTCCGCCGGCGTGCCATTCCCGCCACGCCTGGGCAAGCCCGAGGAATACGCGGCACTGGCCCGCCACATCATCGAAAACAGCATGCTCAACGGCGAAGTGATCCGCCTGGACGGCGCCTTGCGCATGGCCGCTCGCTAATCGAGGAAACCCCATCATGTCTTTGAACAAACGCCAGATGTTGAACGACGACCCCGTGGTGATCGTGAGCGCCGTGCGCACGCCCATGGGCGCCTTTCAGGGCGATCTCCAGAGCCTGACCGCGCCGCAACTGGGCGCCGCTGCCATCCACGCCGCCGTCGAGCGCGCGGGCATCGATGGCGCGCAGGTCGACGAAGTGCTGTTCGGTTGTGTATTGCCAGCCGGGCTGGGACAAGCGCCGGCCCGTCAGGCGGCATTGGGCGCCGGGCTCAGCGAGGCCACGACGTGCACCACCCTGAACAAGATGTGCGGGTCGGGGATGCAGGCGGCCATTCTTGGCCACGACATGTTGCTGGCTGGCAGCGCCGACGTGGTGATCGCCGGTGGCATGGAAAGCATGTCCAACGCGCCGTATCTGCTGGAGAAGGCCCGCAGCGGTTACCGCATGGGCCACGGCCGGATCATCGATCACATGTTCCTCGACGGCCTCGAAGACGCCTACGATCGAGGCCGCTTGATGGGCACGTTTGCCGAGACGTGCGCCGGGCTTGAAAATTTCAGTCGGGAAGCCCAGGACGGTTTTGCAGTCGCCTCGCTGACCCGGGCGCAGGAGGCCATGACGCGCGGCTGGTTCGACGCTGAAATCGTCCCGGTGGAGGTCACCGTCGGCAAGGAGCGCAAGACCATTCGCCAGGACGAACAGCCGCCCAAAGCGAAGCTGGATAAGATCCCGTTGCTGAAACCGGCGTTCCGCGAGGGCGGCACCGTGACAGCCGCCAACTCAAGCTCGATCTCCGATGGCGCCGCGGCCTTGACCCTGATGCGCCAGTCCGAAGCACAACGTCGTGGCCTCACGCCGCTGGCGGTCATCCATGGCCACGCCGCTTACGCCAATGAGCCGGGGCTGTTTCCGACCGCACCAGTGGGCGCGATCGACAAGCTGATGAGCAAGACCGGCTGGTCCCTCCGGGATGTGGACTTGTTCGAGATCAACGAAGCCTTCGCCGTCGTCGCGCTGGTCACCATGGCCCGCCTGGAACTGCCCCATCACAAGGTCAACGTGCACGGCGGCGCCTGCGCGTTGGGCCATCCCATTGGCGCGTCGGGGGCGAGGATTCTGGTGACCTTGCTGTCGGCGTTGAAGCAGCGTGGACTGAAGCGAGGTGTCGCGGCCATTTGCATCGGCGGCGGCGAAGCAACGGCAATGGCAGTCGAGCTTGTCGTTTGATATCAATGGCTTGCGCCATGTTTCGCAGGTTAGATCTGTGATAACGGCTGACTGGCGTTCTACATAATAAAAGGTCTATAAAACAATGAATTACACGACAATCCGCAAAGATGTCAAAGGTCGCGTTGCACTCCTGACCCTCAATCGTCCAGAGGCCCTTAACGCCCTCAATGCGCAGCTAATTAGCGAACTCAACCATGCCCTCGATGAGCTGGAACGCGATCATGGCATCGGCTGCATCGTGCTGACTGGCTCGGCAAAAGCCTTCGCTGCCGGGGCTGACATCAAGGAAATGGCCGAGCTGAAATACCCGCAGATCTATCTGGACGACCTGTTCAGTGACAGCGATCGGGTGGCCAGTCGCCGCAAGCCGATCATTGCTGCCGTCTCGGGCTTTGCCTTGGGCGGGGGCTGCGAGTTGGCGCTGATGTGCGACTTCATCCTGGCGGCCGACAACGCGCGCTTTGGCCAGCCGGAAATCAAGCTGGGCGTGCTGCCGGGCATGGGCGGGACCCAGCGCCTGACCCACGCGGTCGGCAAGGCCAAGGCCATGGAAATGTGCCTGACCGGGCGCCTGATCGACGCCGTCGAAGCGGAGCGTGCCGGGCTGGTCGCGCGCATCGTGCCCCAGGACCAGTTGCTGGAGGAGGCGCTCAACGTCGCGGCCGGCATTGCCGCGAAGTCGTTGCCGGCGGCCATGATGGTCAAGGAAAGCGTGAACCGCGCCTTTGAGGTTAGCCTGGCCGAAGGGATTCGTTTCGAACGCCGGGTGTTTCATGCAGCGTTTGCCAGCGAGGACCAGAAGGAAGGCATGGCGGCGTTCATCGAGAAGCGCGAACCGGCGTTCAAGCATCGCTGATTCAGGTCAGGGCGGTGGCGCGTCTCAGGGGTGTCTTCTGGCGCCAGCGTGTATAAAATGCGCCGGTCGCCGAGGTTCACCCCCGGCTTGTCATCTTCGATCACCCTATTTTCAGCGTTTATCGCCATCGGCCCGACGCGCAAGACGCGTCGGATCCGAGCGATTTATCGCCACCGGAACAAGAGAGCAATCATGGGCGCACAGTGGAAGGTCAAACACAAAGAAGCGGCAGCCAACGCCAAGGGGCGTATTTTCGGCAAGCTGTCCAAAGAGATCATGATTGCCGCACGCTCCGGCGCTGACCCCGACATGAACGCGCGCCTGCGTCTGGTGGTCGAGCAGGCCAAGAAAGCCTCGATGCCGCGCGAAACGCTGGAGCGTGCCATCAAGAAAGGCGCCGGTTTGCTCGGCGAGCACGTTCACTTCGAGAAACTCACCTACGAAGGCTTCGCGCCGCACAAAGTGCCGGTCATCGTTGAATGCCTGACTGACAACATCAACCGCACCGTCTCGGAAATCCGCGTGCTGTTCCGCAAGGGACAACTGGGTGCCGAGGGTTCGATTACCTGGGATTTCGATCACCTGGGGATGATCGATGCGGTTGCTGCATCACCCGAAGCGGACGCCGAGGAAGCCGCCATCGAAGCCGGCGCTCAGGACGTTGAACAAGGCGAAGAGGGCGTTGCGACGTTCTACACCGACACCACCGACCTCGACGCCGTGTGCAAGGCGCTGCCCGAGTTCGGCTTCACCGTTGAATCCGCCAAAATCGGCTACCGCCCGAAAAACCCGGTTGAAGGCCTGAGCGACGAGCAGATGGCCGAAGTGGAAGCCTTCCTCGAAGCGATCGACAGCCACGATGACGTGCAAAACGTGTACGTCGGCTTGGCCGGATAAGGCTACCGGGCCAATTATCTGAATCGGTCGTTGTAGGACCGGCTTTAGCCGGGAATGCGTCGATGGGCACACTGCGAAATCGAGGGTGTCCACGCTGGCCTCTTCCCGGCTGAAGCCGGTCCCACAGGTTATGCGGCGTGCTCTGGATTGGGTCCTACTGACTAAACTGCTGCTCGATCTCCGCAAAGCCGGGCCGCTGCATCACATCCGCCTGCACGCAACGCCGCTCCAGCTCCCGCAACCCGGCAACCTGCGAATCGCTATCCCCGCAGCAGTCCAGCAATTCCCCCAGCAATAGCCCGAACGCGCGCACTTCAACGCGCTCCAGCCTGCGTCCCGTTTCTTCATCCGGGTAAAACGCCGCTGCGCCGAAATCCCCCAGCAGGCTGTCCCCACTTTCGTTCCAGAGGATGTTGTGGCCGTACAGGTCACCGTGGTTGATCCCATGCCCGTGCAAATGTGCGCACGCCGCTGCGATCCCGGCGGCCATACGCTTCACGATCGACAGAGTCAGCCGGGTGTCGACGTAATTGTCCCGCGTGCAGGATTCAAGGGTCGGTGGACGCGCAAGGGTCACGAAGGAAGGCGAAATCAGCTCCATCACCAGACCACGAGCGCCCTGCGGGTGGTCCAGAATCTGCCCGAGCACCGGAATCAGATGAGCATGATGACCCGCCGCAATGCACGCCTGCATCTCGTTCAACGGCGAGCCGTCGCTGGTGACATCGCCCTTGTACAGCTTCACCGCGACGTCCAGCGCCGCCGCGTCCTTGTCTCCGCGCCACTGGGCCTGTTGAATCACCCCGGACGCGCCTTCGCCCAGCACCTGTTGCAGCTTCAGTTGCCGCCACGGGATCTGCCGGATTGGCGCTTCGGTGTGGATGTCGTTCAACGGATTGCCGGCAAACGCCAGCCAGGCCAGCGCGGGCATCTCCAGCAACCAGCGCGGCAGTTCATGGAAATCGTTGACCGCGATCCGCACCAGTTCCAGGCGCTGACAGCGGGCCAGTGATTCCGGCAATTGCCGCAGCCGGTTGCCCGCGAGCATCAGCTTCTGCAGGTGCGCACAGTCGCCGATGGCTTCAGGCAGGGTTTCGATACGGTTGTCGGTCAGCACCAGAGAGCGCAGCGAAGGCGGCAGCGCGTTGACGGGGACATCGGCGATCTCGCAGGCCTTGAAGCCGACGAAGAACAGCTGCTCGCACAGGCCCAGGCATTCCGGCAGGCGGGTAAAGGGATTATTCGAACAGAACAGGATTTTCAGGCGCTTGAGCCGGTGCAGGTCGGCGGGCAGGTCAGTCAGCCGATTGCCGCTGAGGTCCAGCACCTCCAGCGAATCGGCGAGGCTGAAAATCTCCTCGGGAAATTCACTGAGGTCGGCACTGAGATTGAGCCGCGTGATGCCTGCCAGTTTGCCGGCACGCAGGTCTGCAAGGGTGTGCATGGGGGGAAGGGCGCCTGTGATCAATGGGCGGCCATGATAACCAGTCAACCCGGTCGTTGCTCGTTTGCGACGAGCGCGACGGGTGAGGGATTAATTCAGGCAGCGGTCCAGCAATTGATGCATGCGCTCAAGGGACGGCGCCGATTCGGCGTACAAGATGCGGTAGACCATGGGTGCGACGACGGCATCGACCAGATCATCCGCCGAAGGACTCTGTTCACCGCGCTCCCGGGCGCGGTCGATGATGATCTGCAGTTGATCGCGAACCATGTTCAGGCACTTTCCCGAGCACAGGGTCGCGCTGCTGGCGACCACGTCGCGCATCATTTCGCGGCCCGGCGCCGAGTTGGTTTCTTCGAGATAGACCTCGACCCACGTGCGCAGGTCATCGCGCAGATTGCCGCAATCCACCGGTTCGTCGGGGCGCAGACGCTCGACGGCGGCGTCTGCCAGCAGTGAAGTCAGGTCGCCCCAGCGCCGGTAAATGGTGGACGGTGTGACACCTGCGCGGGCCGCAATCATGGGTACGCTGAGGGCCGAACGCTCCTGCTCCTGGAGCAGATCGCGGACCGCCGCGTGAATCGATGTCTGCACCCGGGCACTGCGGCCGCCGGTGCGAATGCCTTCTTTGATAGCCATGGTGCGGACCCTAACACAAAGTATTTGCTTTAAGCAGACGCTGCTCGCACACTGCTAAAGCTAACTAATAGCTTTAGTGGCGTGCTTTTTCGGGAGAGTGTACTCGTGTCTGATTCTTTGCAGAACCCGCAAGTCGATGGTCGGGGGCGGAGCCACCTGGTATTTCTGGCTTTCGTGCTGCTGTGTTTCTTCGCCGCGTCCAGTGCGCCGACGCCGCTTTACCACCTCTATCAACAGGCGTGGGGCTTTTCCTCGGCGCTGTTGACGGTGGTTTTCGCCGTCTACGCTTTGAGCCTGTTGGCGACGCTGCTGATGTTCGGCTCTCTGTCGGATTACCTCGGTCGCCGTCCGGTGATCTTCATCGGGCTGCTGCTGGAGATCGTCTCGATGCTGCTGTTCATCGCTGCCACCGACGTCAGCTGGCTGATCGTTGCGCGGGTGCTGCAAGGCGTGGCGACGGGCATCGCCACCAGCGCGTTGGGTGCCGCGATGCTCGACAGTGACGCGCAGCAGGGTCCGCTGCTCAACAGCATCACGCCGATGTTCGGCATGGCATTGGGCGCCCTTGGCACCAGTGCGCTGGTGGAATACGCGCCGCTGCCCATGGGCCTCGCCTATGGTTTGCTTCTGGCGGCGTTCGTCGGGCAGGCGGCGTATCTGTTGCGGGTCGCTGAAACAGTGACGCCGCAGCCGGGCGTGCTGAAAACCCTGCGGCCGCGGCTCGCCGTACCGGCCCAGGCGAGGGGGACGCTGTTGCTGGTGCTGCCCGCGGACATCGCCGCCTGGGCGCTGGGCGGGTTTTTTCTGTCGCTGGCCCCGTCGCTGCTGACTGCCGCGACCGGTTCGACCTCGGTACTCAACGGCGGTTTTGCCGTGGCAGCGCTGACCATCAGTGGCGCGATTTCGATCCATAACCTGCGCCTGCGCGCGCCCCGGTTGGCATTGCTGGTGGGCTGCAGTTTTCTGGCGATCGGGGTTTCAGTGATTCTGGCGGCGGTGAACCTGGGCTGGCTGTGGCTGTTCTTCACCGGCGCCGTGGTGGCGGGGATTGGCTTCGGGGCGAGTTTCCTCGGCGCCCTGCGGCTGTTGCTGCCATTGGCCCACGCCCACGAGCGGGGTGCGCTGATGGCAGCGTTTCTGGCCTTGAGTTATCTGGCGTTTTGCATACCGGCGTTGCTGGCCGGCGTGTCGATCAAGACGGCAGGACTGGTGACCACCACGAATGTCTATGGCGGGGTGGTGGTCTTGCTGGCGGTGTCGGCGCTGGCCGGTCTGCTGATTCAGCGAGCCAGCCGCGCCAGGGCTGCCTGATCCGCGTTATCGGTTATGACGCAGAATCGAAAAATTCAGCGCCGACGCCACGGTCAGCCACACCAGATAGGGGAACAGGATCAGCCCGGTGATGAGGTCCAGCTGGATCCCCAGCACCACCATGGCGGCAACCACCAGCCACAGCAGCAAGATAATGATCATGCCCGCCATGATCCGGTGGGCGCCGAAGAACACCGGCGTCCACAGCGTGTTCAAGGCAATTTGCGCGGCCCACAACGCCAGAACTGTCTCACTGCCGGGGGTCAGGGTCAGGCGATAACCGGCCCAGGCCAGCAGCAGATAAATGGTCGTCCAGGCCACCGGAAACAGCCAGTTGGGCGGGGTGAAACGTGGTTTTTGCAGCGATTCATACCAGCTGCCGGGTTTGAAAATGATGCCGGTGCTGGCCGCCGCGCAGCAGGCAATGAGGTAAATGTAAAAAGTCATGTGGGGTCCTTTGCTGAAACCATTTGAGGTGCAGGCCCTGGGGCCGTCTCGGCATTGGATGCGTCTGCGCCGGAAAAATCCGTATCTGCCCAGAGAGATTAATCGCGAGCCAGCCCGTGGAGATGATCACCCATCCAGTCCTGGACTGAGCGCGCAACAGGTCGCGCACATCCAGTTGCTCGGCGAACAGGCGGAGGGGTTTACGGCGGCGCGGCGGCGGTATGACAAAGCAGCGGTGTGACGTGCCAGCGAGGGAGGCGGCGAGCCGTCCGGTCAGGACTGATCCGCCAGTTGGCTGAGCCGTTCCTGTACGGCGTCGTCGAAGATCATGTACAGCGTTTCTACGTCTGCCGGGCGAAGACGTCTGCTGGTCTCCAGGCTGAGGATGAAACTGATTTCCATGGCGGCCTCGCGTTCGAGGTCTTCCTTGGTGGTGGCGGCGTTCAACGCGCGCACCAGATCGTCGATCGCACCCTGGATGGGTTTGGGAAGCCGAAGTGCAGCGATTCGCTCTTGAGGCATTGCTCAGTCCTGGGGGGTTGGGTTTGGCGGCGAACCGAAAGGCGTGAAGCCCTGGAGCCTGGGATCGGGGGCGTATTGTGGCCGAGTTACAGCGCAGATCCCACCAGTGGAAACAAAATAGTGAAATGACAGCCCTTGCCTTCGCCCTCGCTGTGGGCGGTAACGCTGCCGCCATGGGCTTCCACCAGCTGCCGGACCACCGTCAGCCCGATGCCCAGGCCCGAGCCATTGAAACCGATGGCCTGGGTGTCCTGCACATAAGGATCGAAGATCACCGGCAATGCCTGGGCGGAAATGCCGATGCCGTTGTCGGAGACGACGATCTTCAAGCCCTCGGGAACGGTCTCGGCACGCAGTTCGATGTTGCCGCCGCACGGGGTGTACTTGGCCGAATTGGTCAGCACATTGGTGAAGATCTGCACGATCCTGATGTGATCACCGTTGACCCGTACCGGCGCGTCGGGAAGGCTGACGTCCATGTGCAGTTTTTTCTTGTGCATCAGCGGCGCGCAGGCGTCCACCGCTTCCTGAATGATCTGCACGATGTCGAGGTGGGCATAGCTCAGGCGCAGCTTTCCGGTGCTTGCGCGGGAGACGTCGAGCAAGTCTTCCACCATGCGCGACAGATGCTGCACCTGACCTTCGATCAGGTTGCGCATTTCCGGCAGTCTGTCGCTGGACGTGCGCACCATGCGTTCGGCAATCATGCTGATGGGCGTCAGCGGGTTGCGCATTTCATGGGCTACCGAGGCCATGGCCGTGCGTTGCTGGGCAAGCGCCTGTTCAGCCTGGGCTTGCAACGTCTGCGCGTGGAGCGCAGAAATCACCAGATGCTCGTTGGCCTCGCGCAGATCTTGATAGACATCAGCGTGTGCACTGGCAGCGGGCGCTTGCGTCTGCGCCGCCAACGCCGCCAGCACCAGTTTCTGATTGGCTTCCACCAGCAATTCGATATGCAGCCCGGCGCCGGCAGAGGCCTCGGCCTCGTGCAGCTCTCGGCGCAGGAACGCCAGGTGCGCCAGGGCCCGTTCCTTTTTCTGCGCGAGTCGCTCGAATTCTCGGTCGGCGTCTGTGCCTCCGGTTGCGTCCTTGCTGTCGAATTCGCTCATGGCAATGCGCTCATCGAATGTTGTCTCCCGCTTCAGCCACCCCTGGCGACAGCCGCGTCGGGCGTCCGCCCAGCAGCCCTTCCTGATTATGCAGACGGGTGCCGATCTGCAAGCCGTTGTCGTCGATGCGGTACAGCCGGAGTTCATCCGAGTGAGCGCTGGCCCGGACCTTGACCACCGCCATGATGCGCTGCAAGCGGCTGTCGATCTCAATGTAGCGCTGGACGATGATGGCATCCGTAAGAAAGGCCGTGCCGTAAGGACTGAAGCGCAGATCCGTGTAGCGGTCTTCCAGTTCCGAGGTCATCAATACACTGACCCCGGTGCTGGTCAACGCATTGACCATTCGCGACAGGGATTCGCGGAAGTCTTCGCGGAAGGCGGGCGCCACGGCCAGCTCGAACCCGGACAGCGAGTCGATGACCACACGCGTTGCGTCCAGCCGGCGGATTTCGCTGAGCAGCTGCTGCACAATCTCGTCGATGGACAGGTCCGGCACCCGTCGGTCGACGACGCCTACTTTGTCCATGTGCACCAGACGCGTGAGTTCGGCGTTATGCAGGTGGTTGGGTCGCTGTTCGAAAACGGCGATCACGCCTGTTTCGCCGTTGCGCGCACCCTCTTCGAGAAAGGCCGCCGCCAGCAGGCTTTTGCCAGAGCCGGAAGGGCCGGCAACCAGCAACGAATAGCCCCGGGGCAGGCCGCCGCCAAGCATATCGTCCAGATGCGGCACGCCCATCTTCAGACGCTGCTGAGGGCTGCTGTGGTTGAGCGCGGCGCGGTCCTGAAGCGTGACCGCGGCCGGTGGAAACACCGTAATGCCCGAATCGGCAATGCGGAAGGTATGCAGCCCGGGCAGCGTCGGCTGGCCGCGCATCTTCATGATCTCCATCTTGCGCACCATGGAGTTGCGCTGAACGCTCTGGCGCAGCCAGATCAGCCCATCGGCAACGGTGAAGATCGGGTTGCTGTCGAGCTCGTTGAAATACTCCCCCAGCAGGAAGGTCGTCGCCTGCCAGGTGGTCATAAGCATCCCCAGCTGCTGCACGAACTGCGGCAGGTTGTTCTTGGGATTGCAGTCGGTTTCGCTGGCCAGCACGACGGAGCGGAACGAGTCCACAAACACCAGGGCAGGGCTGTGGGCCTCGACTTCGGCGACGATGCGCCGCAGCACTTCATCCAGATCGCCAGCCAGGGTGTCATCCGCCAGATTGACGTAGCGGATCGAGCGGTTCACCGCTTCTTCGTCGAAAAAGCTGAACTGCTGTTGGTAGCGCAGCATCTTCAATGGCGGCTCTCCGAGCACCGTGAAGAAGATCGCCGGGCGTTCGGGCGTGGCCAGGGCGAACATCATCTGATGGGCCAGCGTGGTCTTGCCACAGCCGGGCGGACCGGCGATCAGGTTGAAGGAAAACTCCGGCAGGCCGCCACCCAGAATCTCGTCGAATCCCGGTACGCCCGTTGCCAGACGGTTGATCGTGACTTTACTACTCATCGTGAAATGTCCTGGGCAGGCGGGCCGCTGAAAGAGTGTTCCCACACGTCAAGGAGCAGCCGTGCAGCGAGTGATGGTCCGATCAGCGTGGCAAGTAATGCGTGAAAAGTGTTCAGAACTTCCTGGCCGAACAAGAGCGCGTCGGCTATCGATTCTTCGGCCAGTAACGCCTTCAATTGTTGAAGATCCATGCCCACGGCCAGCATCTTGTAGTTGTCTCCAGCCAGCGGGTGCTTTGATATGTAGAGATGAAGGCTGCGGCGATGCAGGGCGGCAACACCTTTCGGCCCTATGATTGGGGTCAGGGAGGTATTAATGTCCTCGAACATCGAAGTAATTGCTTCAGCGACCTCGGAAAGTTCCGCGCTGCCATTGACCCGATGGGTCAGGCATGTGGCAATTCGTTGGCCTGCTTCGCTATCGGCAAACATGGGATTAAGTTCTGGTAGGTGTCGGTGGATAGTACACGTTCTTGCCCGAACAGACAGACGCATGAAGCGTGCGGCGCTCTGCCGCGCAGGCCCTCAGGCTTCACCGGGCCCGTTCCGCCGATCAAAGGTGGGGGAGACTCAATTGGAGGCGAGTTTCACGGCTAGCGGTTTGGTCAACGCCCGGCGTTGTTTTAATTCTATCCATCGGGATGACTATGAATGTATCGGTGGCTCTCGGGGCAGGTTGGATAACGCGGATGGTTATTCATTTGGAGGGTGTGAAGTTTGAGCACGCCATAACTATTCAATCAAACGAGTGACTGCGTAAGTTACAGGACGGGGAATAAGTGCTCGCTGTTTATTTATGATCGATAGCGTAAAGGTGTCCGACTGAATTTTTTGCATGGTCAGTTGAATGGACAATCCCCACGCATCATCTTCTCGGCGTACCCCTCATTGGCCGAGCGTGCCGCGTTCACTGTGTAGCGGGAATGCCCCGGGTTTGTATCGCTAAAGTTACAAAGGCGTCCGCCGACACCCTGTTCAGGAAGTCTATTACTCACTTGAACAGGGAAGTGCCATGTCAGCGATTTCTTCGGTCACCTCATCCGCGGCATTGATGCCGGTGGTCAAACCGGCGGCCACCGTCGCGGTGAATGACAGCGCCGTTGCTGGCACCACCAGCGCCTCGCCGTCGTCCGTCGTCATGCTGGGCCAGGACGCCAAGGTCAGCGAGCCGCTGACCTACAACGTCCGCGGGCTGATGGGGGATGGCAACGTCCCGCCGGCCTGGGAGTACACCCGCCAGGACAAAGTCTCGCTGGCGATGGCGGGCAACTTCAGCACCTCCGCCACGGCGGGGCGTTTCCAAGGCCTGGGCGCAACGTTGCTCAGTCAGTTGGCCCAGACCGGCCAGAACATTTCCCAATCGGTGCTGCGCTCGACGACCGGCAAAGCGCTGGAGCCGGCGGAACTCGCCGCCGCCCAGGACCGCCTGCACAGTAATCCGGCCAACAGCATCAGCCTCACCCTGAAAACCGCCAGCGGCAAAACCATCGAGCTCAGCCTTGCCAGTCAGGACGATGGCCTCGCGGTGCAGGCCCAGGTGAGCGGCGGCGAACTCAGCGACGACGAGCTGAACGCACTGAACGCCATGGCGGACGGCTTTCAGTCGGCCATCGACGGCCTGACAGCCAAGCCGCCGACCCTGAAACTCGACGCCCTGACCCATTTCGACGCCAAGGCCTTCGCCTCCGTGGATTTGAAAACCAGCCTCAAGCTGGAAGACGGCAGCGCCCAGACCCTTGAACTGCATGCCGACGCCGACCAGCGTTCGGTGCGCATGAGTGGCGCGCTGGGCAATCTCGACCTTTCGGTTGACCTGAAAAACGCGGCCATTCGTGGTGACAGCGCTCAGCAGGCCAAGGCGCTGGACGGCTATGTCAGCCAGATCGAGGCGGCGCGCAAGCGTGGCGACGGCGATGCACAGTTGCTGTCGATGTTTGAGGACGCCTTCAAAACCCTGCACAGCCAGTACCCGGACACCCGCGTTTCCTCGGCGCCGCAGACCGTCAACTCGATCGAGCTCGCCGACACTGACCACGGCCTGTTGACCGGCCTCGGCGACTTCAGCGCGTCGGTCAGCGAGAAGAGCGTCGAGGGCAACCCGGGCCACCCCGGTGAGCTCGATTCCTTTGCTTACACCTTGTCGCAGACCACCCAGTCCAAGGGACGCGATCAGATGAACCGGACCATCGTTCAGAACCAGCAGTCGCAGCTGACCGCCAGTTACCACAAGCCCCTGCCAGGCGGGCAAAAGCTGGCGTTGAGCACCGATCCGACAACACAGAATTACCTGTATTACCAGGTCAGCGACCAGGCCAGCAGCAAGACCAGCATCGGCTATAAAAAAGGTGAGTTGGTCGATGCGACGCTGAGTCAGTCCGCCAGCCAGTCGACGCGCATTGCCAAGTACGTAATGGGCCGCCTGGAGAAAGACACCCACACGCCGACCTCCACCTCCAAAACCCAGAACTTCCTCAGCGTGCTGCAGCAGGCCTTGCAACAGGACAAAGAGGCGAAGCAGGGCCGTGGCGCGTCGACGCTGAAAGGCACCCTGGCCGGGATTCACGCCAAGGTGCTGCTGCAGAGCGATCCGTCGAAGCTGGATGGCTGATAGCGGTATAGCCTTGGTTTTGCGGCGCGCCGTCCTACGCTTTCCCGGCCAAAGCCGGTACCACTAAGTGCGCGTCGTTCCTCATATCGAGACACTGCCAGAACCATTGGCCGCGCACGATGCTTTTTGTGGGACCCGCTTCAGCCGGGAAGGCGCCAGTGGGATCAGCCTCAGATTCCGGCCTTGCTCCAGCCGCCAGGCGCTCGATGTCCTCAACCTGACAAACCTCAAGCATCCGGCTATAAACAAAGCGTGCCAAGCACCTTGATGTCCCCAGAGGCGAGAAGCCCGGAGTGTGATCGATGATTGACCGTGAGCCACCGTATCCCCGCAAACCGCCGCTCAGTAATTCCCAAAAACTCGCACGCCTGGCCGGCATTGGCCTGATCGTTCTGGTCGTCGCGGGCGCCTTCGCCTACGTCAATGGCAGCCTCGCCCCCCAGCGACTGACCCCCGCGCGGGTCGTTGACGTGTTCGAACGCAACAACGGTGTGCATCCCGGTTACCGTCGCAACCACCCGAAAGGCATCTGCGTGGCCGGCTACTTCGAGAGCAACGGTGCCGCGGCCAGCCTGTCCAAAGCCGAAGTGTTCGCCAGCGGGCGCACGCCGGTGATCGGGCGTCTGGCCGTGCCCACCGGCAACCCGTATTCCCCCGACAGCGCTGCGCCCCTGCGCAGTTTCGCCGTGCAGTTCACCCAGCCCAACGGCCAGCAATGGCGCACGGGCATGAACAGCATGCCGGTGTTTCCGGTCGCGACGCCTGAAGCGTTCATTGACCTGCAGATCGCCACCGGGCCTGACCCCAAGACCGGCAAACCCGACCCGGCGAAGCCCCCTGCGTTCTTCGCCGCACACCCGGAAGCCCAGCCTTTTCTGGCGTGGGTCAAGACGGCCAAGCCTTCGGCCAGTTTCGTCACCGAGACCTACAACAGCGTCAACGCCTTCGTGCTGGTGGACGCCAGCGGCAAGCGCCAGCCTGTGCGCTGGAGTCTGGTGCCGGAAGCCACCGATGCAGCGCCGGCGCCTGACGCCAAGGAATATCTGGACAAGGACCTCAGTGACAGACTGGCCAGCGGCCCACAACGCTGGAAGCTGATGCTGACGCTGGCCAACCCCCAAGACCCGACCAACGACGCGTCCAAAGCCTGGACCGGCGAGCACAAGACCGTGGATGCCGGGACCCTGGTGGTCAATTCCGACAGCCCGCAACTGAATGGCGACTGCCGCGACATCAATTACGATCCGCTGATCTTGCCCAGCGGCATCGAAGGCTCGGATGACCCGCTGCTCGCCGCGCGCTCGGCGGCCTACGCCGCGTCCTACATGCGCCGTACCGCTGAAGTCGATCAGTTGAAAGCCGAGCCCGCCCAGGAGAAACAGCCATGAGTACGCCCGTCAAGCATTTCGCCCCACTGGCGCGCCTGCTGCACTGGCTGATGGCCCTAATGGTCATCGCCATGCTGTTCATCGGCGCCGGCATGGTGGCTTCGGTGTCCGAGCGCCACGAATGGCTGCTGAACCTGCACAAGCCCCTGGGTATCGCGATTCTGCTGCTGGTCATCGTCAGGATTGTCGTCAGGGTCACTACTCAAACGCCGCCGTTGCCGGCTGACTTGCCGGCCGTGCAGGCGCTGGCCGCCAAGCTGTCCCATTACGTGCTGTATGGCTTGATGCTGGCGATGCCGCTGATTGGCTGGGCGATGATTTCAGCCGCCGGGGATCCGGTCATGCTCGGCAGTTCGGTGCGCCTGCCGTCCATCGTCGCGGCAAACCCGGAAACCTTCGCGCTGCTGCGCAAGGCCCACGCCTATCTGGCGTACCTGTTCTTCCTGACAATTCTGGCGCATCTGGCTGCCGCGCTGTTTCACGGCTGGGTGAGGCGAGATGAGGTGCTCGACAGCATGCTGCGGGGTAAATCGCGGGGTTGATGTTGCCGTGATTGACCGTTGCGAATAAGGCAGACGACATCGCCAGTGGGCTTAACCCCGCTGGCGATGTCGTTTATGGACGCAGGTCAACCTGTCGACATCAGGCGGCGGTTCAGCGCAAGACGGACACCATCTGTCCCAGGGTGGTCAGCACATCGCGGGCCAGCTGTTTCGAGCGCTGGCCCGACCAGCCGGTGACGACATCGGGGGCGTCGTCGTTGTCCTTGAACGGCATTTCCAGCGTCAGCGACAGGCACTTGTAGCGCTCGCCGACGCTGTTGCACGCCAGGTTCATGTTGGCCTGGCCCGGCGCCGATTTCGGATAGCCGTATTTGCTCTGGAAGTCCCGGGTCAAGCCGCTCAACCGCGCGCGGAAGTCAGCTTCCAGTTGCGCTTGCTGGTCGGTGTACCCCGGATTGCCTTCGCAGGCGGCGGTGAAGACGTAGGGAATTTCCTCATCGCCGTGTACGTCGAGGAACATGTCCACGCCGTATTTTTCCATCTGCTCTTTGACGAAGAACACTTCCGGGCTCAGCTCGGGGGTCGTGTCCTGCCAGGCGCGATTGAGGTCCTTGCCTTGGGCGTTGGTGCGCAGATGCCCGTGGAACGACCCGTCCGGGTTCATGTGCGGCACCAGATACAGGTCCGCCGAGGCCAGCAAGGCCTGCAGCTCAGGGTCGTTTTGCTGGAGCCGCTCGATGATGCCTTCCATGAACCACTCGGCCATGTGCTCGCCGGGGTGCTGTTGCGCGATGATCCAGATGTTGCGCTTGCCCGCCGCGCCGTCGCCCTTGCGCAGCAGCGGAATATCACGGCCTTCGACGCTCTTGCCGGTGGCCAGCAGCTCGGTGCCGGCCTTGTTCAGCGCCTGATCCACCAGCCAGTCGTGGCGCTCGCGGCTGTAGGGTTCGAAGTAGGCGAACCACACCTGGGATTCGCTGGGCGTCAGCTCGAAGTTCAGCGCTTTGCCGTCGAACTGGCTCGGCACGCGGAACCAGCTTTTCTGATCGTAGGAGGCCACTGCGTTGTAGCCGGTCCAGGCGCGGTTATAGCTCGACTCGCCGGCGTTGGTCAGGCTGAAGCCGTGGGGCTGACCGATCTGCAGGCCGTCAACCTTGAAATGGAACCATTGGAAATGCGCGCTGCGGGTATCGGGACGGATCGCCAGTTGCACGGCGTTGGGATGACTGGCGTCGAGCACGACGATGTTGCCGCTGTCAAAATCGGCGGAGATGGAAAGGGCGGTTTGAGTCACGGGAGCGTCCTGATTGCATGATCTGCCATTACGAAGCCATCGGGGAGGCAAGCAGGCCAGACCTGATTGCCTCGCTGGGCTGTTATGACAATTACTTTACACGCAACCGCTAGGGGGACGGCGACAGAATAGTTCGCCAAAGAGTCAGGGGCGGCTTCAGCTATAGGCTTCGGCGGTGACCAGCAGGCCGCACAGCAACATCGTCACCAGCAACCAGCCGAAATAGACCCGCGGTTTGTGCCGATGCCAGCCACTGGCGCCGAGGATCGCGGCGGGTGCATGCAACGTGCGCCAGAACTGCTCGCTGTGCTGAAACGCCGCCAGGTGTCGAGGATCCGCGTCGAGCCAGTGACGAAACTCGATGCGCTGACTGGCAGTGGCCTGGGGGCTTTGCAGGTGCACGTACCAGCCCAGGGCCTGCAGCAGAATCGCGCGGGCGGGATCATGTTCGGCGGGCTCGCTGACGCAATGCTCAAGCGCAACGGTCATGCAGCGTTCGACTGTGCTGATGTCCACGTCAAGCAGGTGGGCGATATCGGTGTAGGAAAAGTCGTCGAGGCGGCTCAGCAGAAATATTTGCAGCACCCTGCGCGGCAGGCGCTGAAGGCGGCGTCGGTAAAGATCAGTTTCGGCGCTCGCGCCCGGGGAGGGCGACACGGGGGAGGCGGTCATCAACGAGTCGAGGAGCTGAGTCATGGCGTCTTGCTCACTGTTTGAATAGCGGCGGTCGCGGAAAACAACGTCGTGAATGTGGAGGTTTTTACTGAATGTGTCAGTTTTTGACAGCTTCAACGGCCCATCGCTCGATCCATTTGCTATGATGCGCGCCATCGAAAAGGCAGATCACTGTCGAACCCTCTTCATTAGCCTGAAGACGCAACACCCGACCGAACCCAGACCCGAAAAGGGCATAAAAAAAAGACCCGGCCATAAGCCGGGTCAAAAACCGTGATTAGCCTGATGAGGAGATAATCCGGAAGCCGACCTAAGGCTTCTGGGTTACCAACCAGTCTCGCGACCGGTTGCGCTCAATAATAATCATTCCCATTTGAGAGTCAATGCTTTTTTCGCCCGCCGGTGAAAAGAGTTTTTCTGCGTGGGCGATCTTTGCCTCCGCCTCAGTCCTCGGCAGCTCAGTCAATCGGCAATTCTGTTGTCCGCTTCACCACACTCATCGCTATGTTCGAATGCGCCTCCTGCACATGGGGGCTCTGCAGCAGGTGGTCGCGCAGAAAACGCTCGTAGCTGGCGATGTCCTGCACGACGACTTTGAGCAAGAAATCCATGTCCCCGGCCATGGTGTAGCACTCCAGCACTTCGCGAAATCCGGTGATCGCCTCCTCGAACTCCGTCAGGTACTTGCGCCCGTGTCCGGACAGCTTGACGTCAACGAACACGGTCATGGTCAGCCCGAGCTTGGCCGGGTTGAGCAGGGCCACCTTGCGCTCGATGATGCCTTCTTCTTCCAGGCGATTGATGCGCCGCCAACAGGGCGATTGCGAGAGTTCGACGCGCTCGGCGATCTCGGCAGCGGAGAGATTGGCGTCGTGTTGCAACAGACGGAGGATCTTGCGATCGATGGGGCTGAGCTTGACCTGCATGAATTGACCCTTTTTTATTCTTGAACAGGAATGGGCATGCACGATATGAGCAGATTCGCGCCGATTTAGGAAGAAAAAGCCTGCGTCGGGCAGGCAGTATTTTGTCTGTGACCGTTGGGCTGAACCGTCCTGGCGGCGAGGCGCTGGCAAGGCTGTAAAATGCCGCTGGCGCCGCATTCAAAACGCACTAATAAAAATAAAGGAGTGCCTGAATGTCCCTGGCTGATATTCGTCTGGACGATAAGTACCGACTCGCAACCGGCAATCTGTACCTGACCGGAACCCAGGCGCTGACCCGCCTGCCGATGCTGCAGAAGCAGCGCGACGAAGCCCGCGGGCTCAACACCGCCGGGTTCATCTCGGGCTATCGCGGCTCGCCGTTGGGCAACCTCGACAAGAGCCTGTGGGACGCCAAGGAATATCTCCAGCAGAACGCCATTCATTTCCAGCCCGGCGTCAACGAAGAGCTCGCCGCGACGGCGGTCTGGGGCAGTCAGCAAGTCAATCTGTTCCCCCACGGCAAATACGACGGCGTCTTCGCCCTCTGGTACGGCAAAGGCCCGGGCGTTGACCGCTGCGGCGACGTGTTCAAGCACGGCAACTCGGCGGGCGTCGCCGAAAAGGGCGGCGTGTTGATCCTCGCCGGCGACGACCATGGCTGCAAATCCTCGACCATCGCGCACCAGAGCGAACACGCCTTCATCGCTTCGATGATTCCGGTGCTGAACCCCAGCAACGTCCAGGAAATCCTCGATTACGGCATCATCGGCTGGGAGCTTTCGCGCTACAGCGGGTGCTGGGTGGCGATGAAGACCATCGCCGAAAACGTCGATTCCTCGGCCGTGGTCGAAGTCGATCCGCTGCGCATCCAGACGCAGATCCCCGAAGACTTCCAGATCCCCGAAGGCGGCCTGCACATTCGCTGGCCCGACCCGCCCCTCGCTCAGGAAGCGCGCCTCAACACCTACAAGATCTACGCCGCCCGCGCGTTTGCCCGGGCCAACAACCTCAACAAAGTGGTGATCGATTCGCCGAAGCCGCGTCTGGGCATCATCACCACCGGCAAGTCTTACCTCGATGTGCGTCAGGCCCTGGAAGAACTGGGTATCGACGAGGACCTGTGCGCGTCGGTGGGTATACGCGTGCTCAAGGTCGGCATGAGCTGGCCGCTGGAGCCGGTGTCGGTGCACGGCTTTGCGGAAGGGCTGGATGAAATCCTGGTGGTCGAGGAAAAACGCAGCGTGATCGAGGACCAGCTGACCGGCCAGCTGTACAACTGGCCGGTGGATCAGCGTCCTCGCGTGGTCGGTGAATTCGATGAAGAAGGCCGTTCGCTGCTGCCGAACCTGGCTGAACTGACGCCGGCGATGATCGCCCGGGTCATCGCCAAACGCCTTGCGCCGATTTACAGCAGCCCGAAAATCGACGCGCGCCTGCAATTTCTGGCCGACAAGGAAAAGGCCCTTGCCGCGCCGCTGTTCAACACCCAGCGCACCCCGCATTTCTGCTCAGGCTGCCCGCACAACACCTCAACCCGCGTACCGGAGGGCAGTCGCGCCCTGGCCGGGATCGGCTGCCATTACATGACCATCTGGATGGACCGGGAAACCGAGACGTTCACCCAGATGGGCGGCGAGGGCGTGACCTGGATCGGACAGGCGCCGTTCACCGAAACCTCCCACGTGTTCCAGAACCTGGGTGACGGCACCTACTTCCACTCCGGGCATCTGGCGCTGCGGGCGGCGGTCGCCTCCAAGGTCAACATCACTTACAAGATTCTCTATAACGACGCCGTCGCCATGACCGGCGGCCAGCCCATCGACGGCATTCTGCGCGTCGATCAACTGAGCCGTCAGGTGTTCAACGAAGGCGTGCAGCGCATTGCGCTGGTCTCGGACGAGCCAGAGAAATACCCGAGCCGCGAGCAGTTCGCGCCGATCACCACCTTCCACCACCGCAGCGACCTGGACGCCGTGCAGCGCGAACTGCGTGAGTTCAAAGGCGTGTCGGTGATCATCTATGACCAGACCTGCGCCACTGAAAAACGCCGCCGCCGCAAACGCGGGACGATGGTCGATCTGGACAAGCGCGCCATCATCAACCCGGCCGTGTGCGAGGGCTGCGGCGATTGTGGCGTCAAGTCGGGCTGTCTGTCGGTGCTGCCGAAGGAAACCCCGGAAGGGCGCAAGCGCGAAATCGACCAGAGCGCATGCAACAAGGACTTCAGCTGCGTCGAAGGCTTCTGCCCGAGCTTTGTCACGGTGCATGGCGGCAAGCTGCGCAAGCCACAGTTGCCCAAGCAGGCCCAGGCGTTCGCTGAACTGCCGCAGCCGACGCTGCCGAGCCTTGCTGAGCCGTACAACATTTTGCTGCCGGGTGTGGGTGGCACGGGCGTGACCACCGTTGGCGCGATGCTGGGTTATGCGGCGAATCTGGAAGGCAAGGGCTGCAGCGTGCTAGACCAGGCCGGTCTGGCACAGAAGTTCGGCCCGGTGGTCAGCCACATTCGTATCGCCGCGCGGCAGGAAGACCTGTTCGCCGTGCGCATCGCCGCAGGTGAGGCGCATCTGCTGCTCGGTTGCGACCTGTTGGTGGCGTCGGGGCCCGATGCGATCGCCAAGCTCAACAGTGCGAAAACCCATGCGGTGATCAACAGTCAGCAGACGCCGACCGCTGAATTCACTCGCAATCCCGACGCCGAGTTCCCGGCTGAAGCGATGATGCAGACCATCCGCGAAGCCGTCGGCGCCGAGAAAACGCACTTTGTGCAGGCGACGGACCTGGCGACCAAATTGATGGGCGACAGCATTGCCAGCAACCTCTTTATGCTGGGTTATGCCTTTCAGCTGGGGCTGATTCCGTTGACCTCTGCTGCCATTGAAAAAGCCATCGAGCTTAACGGTGTGGCGGTCAATCTGAACCAGCAAGCGTTTCTATGGGGGCGTCGTGCGGCGTTTGACCTGCCGGCAGTGCAAGCAGCGGCCAATCCGCAGACCCAGCCAGCGCCGGATCCCGAACACCTGACCCTGGAAGAGCGCGTCACACGCAACGTTCATGGTTTGATCGCCTATCAGAACGGCGCGTTGAGCGAGCGTTACCTGACGCTGGTGAATCGGGTGCGGGATGCCGAAGCGCGGCTGTTCCCCGGCCAGCCGCCTGCGCTGACCGAGGCGGTGGCGTTCAACTACTTCAAGCTGCTGGCCTACAAGGACGAGTACGAAGTGGCGCGGCTGTACAGCAATGGCGACTTCACCCGTCAGCTTGAAGCGCAGTTCGAAGGCGATTACCGCATCGAGTTTCACCTGGCGCCGTCCTGGCTGGCCAAGCGCGACCCGAACAACGGCACCCCGCGCAAACGCAGTTTCGGGCCGTGGATGTTGAAGGCCTTCGACGTCCTGGCACGGTTCAAATTCCTGCGCGGTACGGTGCTCGATCCGTTCGGCCGCAGCGTCGAGCGTCGGCAGGAGCGTGAGTTGATTGATGCCTATGTGGGCGACATCGAGCTGATCCTTGGCCACCTCAGTGCGAGCAACCGCCATACCGCGCTGAGTCTGGCACGGCTTCCGGAACGCATTCGCGGTTATGGTCACGTCAAGGAAAGCGCGATGAAGGCGGCGGCCCTGCAAGCCGCGCGGATGCGCCAGAGTTTGGTCAGTGGCGAGGTTGAAGTGCTGAAGTTGTATGAAGTAGCGGCGTGACGAATGGGAGGAGGTCGTTCAGGCCTTTGCAGTGGTCTAATTTCCCCGGACACCTCGATAAGTGGAAAATACATTTATCGAGGAGTTCTACATGACCAGAAAG
>NZ_JBWKVD010000023.1:0-66821 GCF_059421525.1 Pseudomonas sp. GW821-FHT02H06 | reverse complement strand
CGCCGCATCCATGCGGCTCGGCCCACTCCGCGAAACCTGCGTTCAGCCTGCACCCAAGTCGCGATTGGCGGTGTTTGAGCTTTTTGTGTCCGAAGATCAAAAGCAGATCAAGAGCAGATCAGGAGCAGATCAAGGGCAGATCAAGGGCTTCCCGGCTGAAGCCGGTCCTACGGTGACCGCGGTGTTTGTAGGACTGGCTTTAGCCGGGAAGAGGCCGGATTGTTCGCAATCAGTTTGCGGCGTGACGATCGACGCCTTCCCTGCTGAAGCAGGTCCTACAGGACACCGCGTGCATTCAGTGGGACCGGCTTCAGCCGGGAATGGACGCGGAGCGTCCTGGGATGCATACCCACGCGGAGCGAGGGCACGATCAGCAAAGCAGGTCCCACGGGGTGTACGCGGTGCATTCAGTAGGACCGGCTTCAGCCGGGAAGAGGCCAGCCCAGGCGCCAGCATTTTTGCTGATCGCACACCCATCCTGTGGGAGCGAGCTTGCTCGCGAATGCTGCATTTCAAACACCCAATATTCGGCGGATGTACCAATGCCTTCGCGAGCAAGCTCGCTCCCACAAGTCCCCAGCATCCTTAGCCCGCAATCCACCCTTGGTCCGCTTTTGATCTGCTTCTGATTTGCTTCTGATCCGCTTTTGATCTGCTTTTGATCTTCGTATGCAGGAAGTGCAGACGACACAAATCGCGACTTGGGTGCAGGCTGAACGGAGGTGTCGCGCAGTGGGCCGAGCGGCATGGATGGCGGATGGCGGCGGGCCCACGGAGCGAGACCGGAGTGAAGGAACCCTGAGGAACGAAGGGCCTAACCAGGAGCAAGCACCCTTGGTTACTTGGGGTGCTTTTCCAAGTAACTCGCCGAAGGCGAAACAGTCTGCCCCCAGGTAGACGCCTTTGATCTTGATCCTGAAAAACGCGGGATCAGATCCCGCTAAACCAGTTGTACCCCTGATCCTCCCAATACCCCCCGGGATTCTCATTACTCACCACAATCTCGACGATATGCTTCGGATTCTTGAACCCCAGCTTCGTCGGCACCCTCACCCGCAACGGATAACCATACTCCGGCGGCAGCGCCACCTCGGCAAAGTCCAGCGCCAGCAGCGTCTGCGGATGCAACGCCGTCGGCATGTCCAGACTCGAGTAATACCGATCCGCGCACTTGAACCCGACAAACTTCGCCGTCGTATCCGCACCCACATGCTCCAGAAACGTCCGCAACGGCACACCGCCCCACTGCCCGATCGCGCTCCAACCCTCCACACAAATCAAGCGCGTGATATCGCTGCGCTGGGGCAACTTGCGCAACCCCTCCAGCGTCCACGGCGCCTTGTCGCGCACCAACCCCGACACACCCAGCTTCCAGTCCGCCGTGTCCAGCTCCGGAATATCATCCTCGCTGTAAAACGCATTGAACGGAAACGGAGTGCGGACCTGATCCTTGCTGAACGTCGGCGCCAGCTTTTGCCCGCTGAACAGCCAGGCCTGAACCCTGTCGTTCCAGCGCGACATGCTCCACAGCACCTTATCCACCTGATCGCCGTCCTGCAGGTTGCAACCGGTGAGCATCGCCATCGCGCCCACGGTCAGCCCGCCCTTGAGGAGATGCCGACGCTGCAGGCTCTCCAGCTGGATCTGCTGGGCCGGCTCCAGTTTGATGCGCGCAATGGCGCGTTTTTTAGGCTCAATCATGCTCGACCTTCCCGCTCTCAATCCCACGCGTACCGCCGGTGATCATCGGCATCAGGGTTTTCGGCACCATCAGCACCAGGGCCAGATGCACCACCACGAACGCGCCAATGAACGCCATCGCCGCAAAATGCACGTAACGGGCGAAATCGTATCCGCCGAACACAGCGGTCAATTCCTGCAACTGAATCGGCTTCCAGATCGCCAGCCCCGTGAGCACGATCAACACGCCGGCAGCCAGCACCAGCCAATACATCAGACGCTGCACGGCGTTGTAGACGCCCTTCTCGTGCTTGAGACGAAAACGCAGCGCGTCAAGCATGTCGCGCTTGACCGCTGTGGAGGTGACCGGCAGGAAGTCGCGCTTGAAATGCCGCGTGAACAGGCCATACAGCACGTAGATCAGGCCGTTGATCACCAACAGCCACATCACTGCGAAGTGCCACGCCAGCGCGCCGCCCAGCCAGCCGCCCAGGGTGAAATCCCGGGGGAAGGAGAAGCGAAACAGCGGCGAAGCGTTATAGATGCCCCACCCGCTCATGAACATGCAGACCATGCCGAAGGCATTGATCCAGTGCGTCAGGCGGATGGGCCATGGATGAATTCTGGTTTTTTTCATGGTGCGAGACTCATCACGGATTCGGTGAAAGCGGCGCCGTGAGACGCCGCAACCCGCTTACATCGGCGGCTGGAAGCCGTCTTTGCCGACCGCGACACCGCGTGCGGTCTTGCCGTCTTCGCCCGGGAACACGACGATTTTCGCGCCCTTGACCAGCTCATCGACCTTGCCCGGCTGCACGTAGGCAATCGGCACGTCTTCCGGCACGACCAGCTGCTTCTCGCCGCCTTTGTAGCCGACGCTCAGCGTACGGCCGTTGGCCTTGCCGCTCAGCTTGCCAACGGTGCCATTGGTCATGGTGCCGGTGCTGCCGTCCGCGTTTTCCCAACCGTAGTGGCCTTCACCGCTGCCTTTCAGGCTGGGTTCGAACACAGTCACTTCCAGGGCTTTCAGCGTGCCGTCGGCCTGTGGGGTCGCGGCGGAACCGATGAAGCTGTCCGCTTTGATCGATGCGATGTCAGTCTTGGAGACCAGACGGATGCCGGTCTTGTCGGTCAGGCCGATGCTCTGATGGGCGCCGGAACGGGTGGTGAAATTCAGGGTGTTGCTGTCGACGCTGTCGACCGTCCCGCGCAGTGGCTTGACCACAGGCATGTCACCCGCCGCCATGCCGGCGGCAGAGGCCATGACGGCGGCGCTGAGCATGAGCATGCCGAACGTAGTGGTCAGGGCTGTCTTCATCTTCATCGGTGGATTCCTTCAGGCAGTTGGGAAAGTTGAAGCGGAACGTCATGTGTTGCATGACCACCATCCTGTACCCGTAACCGGCACCCGACAATGACCGCCCGATTACATTTTTGTCATTCGGGCGGCAGGTTCGTCACTGCGCCGATCAATGACAAAAATGTAACCGACCGCGCGCCATCCGTTGGTTACACTCCACATCCGGCGCGGCCTGCAGCCCTTCGCGCCTGTTCTGACCCAATCTGATGAATCATCCGACACCCCACGCCGGCGACGCTGCCAATGACGTGAAGCGAGCCTGACCGACGATGCACATTCTGCTTATCGAAGACGACACCAAGACCGGCGAGTACCTGAAGAAAGGTCTTACCGAGTCCGGTTACAAAGTCGACTGGACCCAGCACGGCACCGACGGCCTGCACATGGCCCTTGAGCACAGCTACGATTTGCTGGTGCTCGACGTCATGCTGCCCGGCATCGACGGCTGGCAGATCATCGAAATCCTGCGGGCGAAGCAGGATGTGCCGGTGCTGTTTCTCACCGCCCGGGATCAGTTGCAGGACCGCATTCGGGGCCTGGAACTGGGCGCCGACGATTACCTGGTCAAGCCGTTTTCCTTCACCGAATTGCTCCTGCGCATCCGCACCATTCTGCGTCGCGGCGTGGTGCGCGAGGCCGATCATTTTCATCTGGCCGATCTGGAACTGGACCTGCTGCGCCGACGGGTCACGCGTCAGCAACAGGTCATTACCCTGACCAACAAGGAATTCGCGCTGCTGCATCTGTTTCTGCGCCGCGAAGGCGACGTGCTGTCGAGGGCGCAGATCGCTTCGGAAGTCTGGGACATGAATTTCGACAGCGACACCAACGTCGTCGACGTGGCGATCAAGCGCCTGCGCAGCAAGGTCGACACGCCCTACCCGATCAAACTCATCCACACCGTGCGCGGCATCGGTTACGTCTGCGAGGTGCGGCCATGCGAGCCCGACGCCAGCCATCCCTGACCCTGCGCGCGACTCTGGCGTTTTCGGTGGTGGCCATGCTCGCCGTCGCCAGCGCCGGCATGTACCTCTACGAGACCATGAAGGGCGCGGTCATGACCCGCAGCGACCACGCGGTGCTGGCGCGGCTGGACCACTTTCGCAAACTGCTGCAGTACGACCTGACCCTGACCACGCTGCAAAGCAGCCCGCAGCTGTTCGAGAACATGCTCGACAGCGAGGACGACATTTTCCTCATCGCCGAGCCGGGCAAGCCGGCGGTGATCATGGTCAATCCGCTGCACGCGCCGCTGCCGGAGATGCCGGTGGTGCCAGCCGACATGCCGCTGAGCGTGGCCGACATGCGCAGCGGCATGCTGGATTCAGGGGTGCCGATGCGCGCGGCGACGGTCGAAGCAGTGTCCGGCGGCAAGACTGTGCATCTGACGGCGGCGCACATCGCGGTCAAGGAAATGGCCACCCTGGCGGGCTTCCGTAACCGCATCCTGTTCGCCGTGGCGCTGGCCTTCGTGCTCACGGCGCTGCTCGGATATGTGTTGCTGCGCCGGGGTCTGCGCCCCTTGCGCAGGATGGCCAACCATGCCGCGGCCATCACCCCGGCGCAACTGGACAGCCGCATGGACAACCGCGACACGCCGGTGGAGCTGCAGCAACTGGGCGAGGCGTACAACGCGATGCTCGACCGGCTTGCCGATGGCTATCAGCGGCTGACTCAGTTTTCCGCCGACCTGGCCCATGAAATTCGCACGCCTGTGGGTTCGCTGATGGGGCATTGCCAAGTGGCGCTGCGGCAACCGCGTACGGAAGATGAATATCAGGCGCTGCTGGCCTCGAATCTGGAGGAGCTGGAACGCATCTCGCGGATGGTCGAAAGCATCCTGTTCCTCGCGCGCGCCGATGAAGCGCAAGCCGCGCTCAATCGCCAGACGCTGGACCTGGCGGACGAGATGCAACGGGTTACGGGCTATTTCGAAGGGCTGGCGGAAGAACGGGACATCGCCCTGCACACTGAAGGCGACGCTCGGATCGAGGCTGATCCCCTGTTGCTGCGCAGGGCGCTGAGCAATCTGGTGGCGAACGCAATTCGCTACGCCGATGAACGCAGCATCATCGATGTTCGTGTGGTTGAAAGTGCCAGGCACTGCCGCATCGAAGTGGAGAACCAGGGCCCGACGCTGGACGACGCGACCCTGGGCAAACTGTTCGACCGCTTCTACCGCGGCGATGCCTCACGCCACCAGAGCTCCGACTCCAATGGACTCGGCCTGGCGATCGTCGCCGCGATCATGCAGTTGCATGGCGGCGAAGTGACGGTCAACCAACCGACACCGGGGCGGATCTGTTTCGGGCTGGTGTTTCCACGATAGCGCGCAGCGCAGACTGTCACCTGCCGGCAGATGAACTGTAGGAGTGAGCTTGCTCACGAAGGGGCCGGTACATCCGCTAGATCTTCAGCGGTTGGAATTAAGCCATCGCGAGCAAGCCCGCTCCCACCGGATCAGTGATCGACTCGGGATTTTGGTCATGCTGCGGGACCTGTGGGAGTGAGCTTGCTCACGAAGAGGCCGGTACATCCGCTGGATCTTCAGCGGTTGGAATTAAATCTTCGCGAGCAAGCTCGCTCCCACCGGATCGGTGATCGACTCGGGATTTTGGTCACGCTGCGGGACCTTGAGGAGTGAGCTTGCTCACGAAGAGGCCGGTACATCCGCTAGATCTTCAGTGGTTGGAATTAAGTCTTCGCGAGCAAGCTCGCTCCCACGGGATCGGTGATCGACTCGGAATCTTGGTCACACTGCGGGACCTGTAGGAGTGAGCTTGCTCGCGAAGAGGCCGGGGCATTCAGTCGCGTCCTCCGGCGGCTGAAAGTAAGCCTTCGCGAGCAAGCTCGCTCCCACCGGATCGGTGATCGGCTCGGGATCTTGGTCACGCTGCGGGACCTGTAGGAGTGAGCTTGCTCACGAAGAGGCCGGTACATCCACTACATATCCAGTGGTTGAAATACCGTCTTCGTGAGCAAGCTCCCACAAGGACGGAGCTTAACGCGAGACAGCAGTCTGCCCCAAGCCTCACGCTTTCTTGTCGTGGGTCGCCTGCAGTTTGTAGAACGTCGCTGCCCCGCCTTCGGTGGCGTAGCCGGTGTTGTCCTGGGTGTACACGCCGGCCTTGAAGTACAGCGGCTTGCCGCTCCACGACGGGTCGAGCTTGGTGCCCCATTGCATCTCGTGGGCGTTGACCGTGAGGTTGCCGGCGGCGGTCAGGTGGATGGTGTAGGTGAAGCGCTCCTTGAGCAGCACGCCGGTCGCGACCTGAATCACTTCGGGCTCGGAGGTCGGCGTCAGGCGAAACTTGACGACGATGTTGCCGCTCTTGAGTTTTTCCTTGTACTGATACTCAAGCTTGATCAGCGGCTCGGTGCTGCCATAGCAGTGGATCTGGCCGATGACGATCTTGCCCGTCGATGGCACCTGGTCCACGGTCAGCGCCGCGCGCAGGAAATTGTCCGCCTGGGAGTAAACCCAGTTGTGCACCGCACCGTTGGCGTAGGTCTCACGCAATTCGGTACGGGGATAGATCGCGTTGTCAGTCCTTGACCCGGTCACCGGTGCCCAGAAGAACAAAGTGTCCCCTGAACGGAAGTAACCATCCTTGTAGCCGGCCACCAGCTTTGGCGTGTCGATGGTGGCGGCGGGGATACCGACCGGTACAGAAAGATTCCAGATGGCGAGATCAATCATGGTGCACTCATGGTGCGCGATGCGCACAGCAAAGGAGGTGTCTGGAACAGGCCTGTCACTGCCGTTCCCGTCATCTTTGCTATCGGCTGAACCGTTTGATCTTTAGTCGTCCCCGGAGTCAAGAAACCGCCGAGCCACCTGAGGAGGCGGTTAAGGCCAGCACAATGCCATTACTGGGTAAAAGTGGCCCATTGCCTTCCAGATTTGTCCAGCCAGCGTAAACCGGGCGATGAAGGCTAATTATTTGGCGCCATTTTTTTGGAGGACGCTTAGACGGCCCTCAAAAAAATAGTTCAGCTGGCGAGCACCCACCCGACAGACGGTACGATAAATTCCTTCACACGTACCCTCTTCCATCGTGCTCCGCGGTCGTGAGCGCCTGGCAGGCCCCTCCCGCTCAACTGAAAATCTGGACACGCCCGCCTGCGACAATCCGCCGGGCAGGTCTGCCAACATTCCATTTGACGATACCAGGGTGTAACAAGATATTATTAGTTAGCAGCCTAATAATGCAGCGCCTAATCATTCAGCTCCTAACCAAACCCACACCGCCCCAATGGCCTTTTCATGAACCCTGACACCCTGCAAATGCGCATCACCGGCGGCGTCGTCGCGGCCTCCCGGCAGTGGCGCCGCGTCTGCCAGACCACGTTGATGAACGTCGGCGTGAGCGAAGCCTGCGCGGGCCCGTTGCTGATGATCGCGCGCCTGGGTGAGGGCGTGCGCCAAGTGACGGTGGCCCAGGCCTGCGGGCTGGAAAGCCCGTCACTGGTGCGCCTGCTCGATCAGTTGTGCAAAGCCGGGCTGGTGCAGCGCACCGAAGACCCCACGGACCGCCGCGCCAAGGCCTTGAGCCTGACCGACGAGGGCCGCGCTTTGGCCAATTCCATCGAGGAAGAGCTGATCCGCCTGCGCCGCGACATCTTCAGTCACGTCGACCCGGCGGATCTTGAGGCGACGTTGCGCGTGTTCAACGCCATTGCCCAGGCCACACCGATGGCGCCGGAGTCGTCATCTTGAGCGGCCTGTTCAAAGGCTTTTTCGACGGAGTACCGCCGGGCCGCGACTGGTTCTACGGCGTGCGCACGTTCGCGGCTTCGATGCTGGCGCTGTACATCGCGCTGATGATGGAACTGCCCCGCCCTTACTGGGCGATGGCAACGGTGTACATCGTCTCCAGCCCGTTCGTGGCGCCGACCAGCTCCAAGGCGCTGTACCGCGCGGCCGGCACGTTGCTCGGCGCCGCCGCTTCGGTGGTGCTGGTGCCGATGTTCGTGCAGACGCCGTTTTTGCTGGCGGTGGTCATCGCGCTGTGGACCGGCACCCTGCTGTTTCTGTCCCTGCATTTGCGCACCGCCAACAGCTACGCGCTGATGCTGGCCGGCTACACCATGCCGCTGATTTCCTTTCCCGTGGTCGACAACCCCCAGGCGGTGTTCGACATCGCCGTCTCGCGCACCGAGGAGATCTTTCTCGGCATCGTCTGCGCCGCCGTGGTCGGCGCGATGTTCTGGCCACGTCGGCTGGCGCCGGTGCTGGTCGATGCCATGGGCAAGTGGTTCAAGGACGCCTCGGCCTACAGCGATCTATTTCTCTCCCGCAGCGCCACGCCGGAAGCGGTCGGCGGCCTGCGCACGGCCATGGTCGGCACCTTCAACAGCCTGGAGCTGATGATCGGCCAGTTGCCCCACGAAGGCGCCCATCGCCAGACCGTGCGCAACGCCAAAGAGCTGCGCGGCCGGATGATTCACCTGCTGCCGGTGATTGATGCCCTGGACGATGCCCTTTGGGCGCTGGAGCGGCGCTCGCCCGAGCACGTCGCCGACCTTGCGCCGCTGTTGATCGAGTGCCGCGACTGGGTCGAGCAGACCGCCGAAGGCGCGCCGATCAAGTACTGGAAAGCGCTGCACGCCGAGCTCGACCGCCTGCAACCGACACCCGCGCAGATCGACGATCGCCGGCAACTGCTGCTGTCGAACGCGCTGTATCGGCTGCGCGAATGGATCGACTTGTGGCAGGACTGCCGCAGCCTGCAACACGCCATCGAGACCGACGACCACTCGGCATGGCGCGCGGTGTACCGCCATTGGCGGCTGGGGCGACTGTCGCCGTTCCTCGACCGCGGGATGATGCTGTATTCGGTGGCGACCTCGGTCAGCGCCATCATCGTCGCGTCAGTGCTGTGGATCATGCTGGGCTGGCAGGACGGCGCAAGCGCGGTGGCGCTGGCGGCGGTGTCGTGCAGCTTTTTCGCGGCGATGGACGACCCGGCGCCGCAGATCTACCGGTTCTTCTTCTGGACCATGATGTCGGTGATCTTCGCCAGCCTCTATCTGTTCGTGGTGCTGCCCAACCTGCACGACTTCCCGATGCTGGTGCTGGCGTTTTCGGTGCCGTTTATTTGCGTTGGCACCCTGACCGTGCAACCGAAGTTCTACCTCGGCACGCTGCTGACCATCGTCAATACCTCGTCCTTTATCAGCATCCAGAGCGCCTACGACGCCGACTTCGTGAATTTCGTCAATTCCAACCTGGCCGGGCCGGCGGGTCTGGCCTTCGCCTTCGTCTGGACGCTGATCGTCAGACCGTTCGGCACCGAAGTGGCGGCCAAGCGCATGACCCGCTTCAGTTGGCGCGACATCGTCTCCCTCAGCGAAGAGGCCACCTTGGCCGAGCACCGGCAAATGGGCGTGCGCATGCTCGACCGGCTGATGCAGCATCTTCCGCGTCTGGCGATCACTGCGCAGGATTCCACCAGCGCGCTGCGTGAAGCCCGCGTCGCCCTGAACATGCTCGACCTGCTGGCCTATATGCCGCGGGTCGACCCTTTGCCGCGCCAGTTGCTGCGTCAGGTCACCATCGAAGTCGGTGCGCATTTCCGCGCCTGCCTGAAAGCCCGGGAGCGTTTGTCGGCGCCCAAAGGTCTGTTGATGACCATGGACCGCGCCCGCCGCGCGCTGACCTTCAATGGTGAGGGGGATGACGCGGCGCGGATGAATCTGCTGCACGCCCTCAGTGGCTTGCGCCTGGCGCTGCTGCCGGGGGTGGAGATCGTCGATGTGCTCGCCGAGCAGGAAGAACAACCGCCCTATGGCATCGATGGAGCGCCGTTATGATCGGTGATGTGGACATCAGCGGGATTTTCCTGCCGACCTTTCTGGTGCTGATGGGCATCGCTTACCTGATTTTTCTGGTGGTGCACGCCGTGTTGACGCGCGCCCGCTTCTACCGCCTGGTCTGGCACCGGGCTTTGTTCAACGTCGGTCTATACGCTCTGCTGCTCGGCGTCGTGGATACCCTAAGTCGATACCTGATGAAATGAAAAAACCTCTTCTGACGCTGGGCCGCGTGGTCCTGACCCTGCTGGTTGTCACCCTCGCCGCGATCGTCGTCTGGCGCATGGTGATGTATTACATGTACGCGCCCTGGACCCGCGACGGGCACATCCGCGCCGACGTCATCCAGATCGCCCCCGACGTCTCGGGGCTGATCGAGAAGGTCGCGGTGAGCGACAACCAATTGGTCAAGAAAGGCCAGTTGCTGTTCACCATCGACCAGGACCGCTTTCGTCTCGCCTTGCGCCAGGCCCAGGCCACGGTCGCCGAGCGCAAGGAGACCTGGGAGCAGGCCCAGCGCGAGAACCGTCGCAACCGCAGCCTCGGCAATCTGGTCGCCCGCGAACAGCTGGAAGAAAGCCAGTCCAAGGAAGCCCGCGCGCTGTCGGCGTTGAACGAAGCGCAAGTGGCCGTCGATTCCGCACAACTGAACCTGGACCGCTCGGTGATCCGCAGCCCGGTGGACGGCTACCTCAACGACCGCGCGCCCCGCGACCGCGAATTCGTCAGCGCCGGGCACCCGGTGCTGTCGGTGGTGGACAGCAACTCGTTCCACATCGACGGCTACTTTGAAGAAACCAAGCTGGACGGGATTCACATCGGCTCCAGCGTGGACATCCGCGTGATCGGCGACAACGCGCGCCTGCGTGGTCATGTGGTGAGCATTGTCGCGGCGATCGAAGACCGCGACCGCAGCAGCGGCTCGAACCTGCTGCCCAACGTCAATCCGGCCTTCAGCTGGGTGCGTCTGGCCCAGCGGATTCCGGTGCGCATCGCCTTTGATGAAGTACCGGCGGACTTCCGCATGATTGCCGGGCGGACCGCGACGGTGTCGATCATTGATGACGCCCGCGCAGATGCTCAGGGAAATGACCAATCCGTCCAGCCAGGAGCGCCGAAATGAAACACCGCGCACGCCTGCTGACGGTGGGCATGAGCATGTGCATGGGCTTGCTGCTGTCGGCTTGCACGGTGGTCGGCCCGGATTACACGCTGCCCGATAAATCCGCTGTGAATCGCCCCGATCTGCAAGGCGAGCTGGCCGGTTCGTCGTCCAACGTGGTGTCGGCGCCGGTACCGGCTGACTGGTGGCGGCTGTATCACGACCCGAAACTTGACGAGCTGGTGGGTCAGGCGCTGGTGTCGAGCACTGACCTGCGCGTCGCGGCGGCGAACCTGCAACGGGCGCGCTTTCAGATGAGCGAGGCGGATGCGGCCGGTGGCTGGAGCGGCACGGCCAAAGCCGGGGCGCAGCGCTTGCAGGAAGCCGGTCAGGCCTATCTGCTGCCGGAAAAAGTCCCGGTCGCGAACGTCGGCGATGTCGGGCTGACCACCTCGTACCAGTTCGACCTGTTTGGCGTGTTGCAGCGCGGCATCGAAGCCGCCCAGGCGAACGCCGACGCGACCCAGGCCGCTGCCGACACGGCACGCATCACGCTGGTGGCCGACGTGGTTCGCGCCTACACCCAGGTGTGTGCCGCCAACGAAGAACGCAACATCGCCCTGCACTCCCTTGACCTGCAGAAGCAGAGCCTGAGCCTGACCCAACGCCTGCGGGACGCCGGCCGCGGCGATGAAACCCAGGTGACGCGCTCGCAAACCCAGTTCCGCTCGCTGCGGGCTGACTTGCCGCGTTACGAAGCGGCGCAGAAGTCGGCGCTGTATCGCCTGTCGATGCTCCTCGCCCGTCCGCTGAATCAGCTGCCCCAAGGGGTGGCGGAATGCGCCGAGCTGCCGCACATTGCCCAGGTCATGCCAGTGGGCGATGGCGCCGCGCTGCTCAAGCGTCGCCCCGATGTGCGCCAGGCTGAACGCCGACTGGCGATGTCGACGGCGGCCATTGGTGTGGCGACGGGCGAGCTCTATCCCGACATCAGCATCGGCGCGACGGTGGGCACTGTGGGGATTCTCGATGAACTGGGCGATCCGTCGACCAATCGTTGGGGCTTTGGCGGGGTGATCAACTGGACCATCCCGTCCAATGGCGCGCGGGCGCGGATTCACATCGCCGAAGCGTCAAATCAGGCGGCGCTGGCGCATTTTGATGGCGTGGTGCTCAACGCCATCCGCGAGGCGCAAACCGGTCTGTCCCAGTACACCGCGCTGCTGCAACGTCGCGATGCGCTGGTGGAAACCGAGGAGTCGGCGCGCCAGGCAGCGGACCAGACCCATCGGTTCTTCCTCGCCGGCCGCGAATCCTTCCTCGCCGACCTGCAAGCCACCCGCACCTACACCGACGTCACCGCGCAACTGGCGGCGGCGAACACCCAGGTGGCGATGGGACAGATCGACCTGTTCCTGGCGCTGGGTGGGGGTTGGGAGAACGGGCATAAGTAAGTTCTCGCGGGTTGGCGTGAACTCTTTGTGGGACCGGCTTTAGCCGGGAAGGCGTCGGTGGTCACACCGCAAAATTGATGTCGTCCACACCTGCCTCTTCCCGGCTGAAGCCGGTCCTACAGTAGATACGCAGTCCCACTCACGCACCGCGCATTCGCTTGCGATTGAACCCCTGCCGGCCAGCACTGCCTGAGTTTTTAATCATTCAGTCCTATCCGCCCGGAGGCACCCCCGATGCGCACGCTTGAACTGGCAGACAAAACCGTCCCCGTTATCGGTCAGGGCACCTGGCACATGGGTGAGGACCGCCATCAGTTCGAGGCGGAGGTCTCGGCGCTGCAACTGGGCATCGACCTGGGCCTGACGCTGATCGACACCGCCGAGATGTACGGCGAAGGCGGCGCTGAGGAAGTGGTCGGCCAGGCCATTGCCGGGCGCCGCGACGAGGTCATGCTGGTGAGCAAGGTCTACCCGCACAACGCCAGCCGAGCGGGCATTCCGGCGGCGTGCGAGCGCAGCCTCAAGCGCATGAAGACCGACTACATCGATCTGTATTTGCTTCACTGGGCCGGTCAGTACCCGCTGGAAGAAACCGTCGAGGCCTTCGAGCGTCTGCGCGAAGCGGGCAAGATCGGCCGCTGGGGCGTGTCGAATTTCGACGTGTCCGACCTGCTTGAGCTGGACGAGCTCGGCCTCGGCGGCGGATGTGCCACCAATCAGGTGCTGTACAACCCGGAAGAACGCGGCATCGAATACGACCTGTTGCCGTGGATGCAAACCGCCCGGATGCCGCTGATGGCGTACTGCCCGATCGGTCAGGCCGGCAACTTGCTGATGAACCCTGCCATCCTTGAAGTTGCCGAACGCCACGACGCCACCCCGGCGCAGATCAGCCTGGCGTGGGTGCTGCGTCAGGACGGCGTGATCGCCATTCCCAAGGCCGTCACGCCCCATCACCTGGAATTAAACGCTGCCGCGGTTGAGATCGAGCTGTCCATCGAGGATGAATTGTTGATTGATTCCTCATGGCCGGCGCCCTTGCGCAAGACGCGCCTGTCAATGGTCTGAACAAGACCGCTGGCAGACACAAACCGTCACAAAACTGTCAAAACCCCTTGCGATGATGCCGCTTTCGATCTCGTGCCCTGCGGGGCACTTCCCGTCTGCGAGCCTTCATGAATCAACGCATCGCCCACCATCAGGACTCCGATCTGTTTGGCTTGCTGTACGGGTTCCGCTTCCGTCCCGAGGAACCCGGCCGCGAACTGGATTCGACGGCGGCGCTTGAATGCCTGCGCCAGCCCACCGCGCCGGACGAGTTCGTCTGGCTGCACCTGAACCTGACCCACGCCAGCTGCGAACGCTGGCTGAAAACCAACCTCGACCTGCCTGACGAGTTTCTCGAAGCCCTGCACGAAGGGTCGCGCTCCACGCGCATCGAACACGTCGACTCCGCCCTGCTCGCGGTGGTCAACGACGTGGTCTTCGACTTCAACCGCGTCTCCACCGACATCGCCACATTGTGGGTCTGCGTACGCAGCAACCTGATGATCTCCGCGCGCCATCAGCCGTTGCGTTCAGTGGACCGGCTGCGCTCGTCGGTGAAACAGGGCGAAACCTTCCGCTCCCCGCTGGAACTGCTCGCCCACCTGCTGCGCGACCAGAGCGACGTGCTGAGCCAGTTCATGCGCAAGACCAGCATCAGCGTCGACAAAATCGAAGACCAGCTTCTGTCCCAACGCCTGAGCAACAACCGCTCGGAATTGGGCGCCATGCGTCGGGTGCTGGTGCGCCTGCAACGGCTGCTGGCCCTGGAACCCGGCTCGCTGATGCGCCTGCTGCACCGACCGCCGCAGTGGCTGCTGGAGGAGGATTTGCAAGAACTGCGGCAATCCACCGAAGAGTCGGCGCTGGTGATCAGCGACCTCACCGCCCTCGGCGAACGGATCAAACTGCTGCAGGAAGAAATCGCCGCCAATCTCAACGAACAGAGCAGCCGCACGCTGTTCACCCTCACCGTCGTCACCGTGCTGGCGCTGCCGATCAACATCGTCGCGGGTTTCTTCGGCATGAACGTCGGCGGTATACCACTGGCGTCCGATCCCCATGGGTTCTGGGTGCTGGTTGCGCTGGTGGCGACATTTACGTTTATTGCGGGAAGGTGGGCGTTTCGCAAAAGTCGGGACTATTAGCGGCAGCGTCATTAGCGCGTCCATTGGTCCCTAACACCAGCAAATCCGCGCAAAACGTGACCCATGTCGCATCTCTGTCACATTTTGTAATGATCATGGTCACTATCCCTCATCAACAGGATTGTGCCCCATGGCGACCCCCACACTGGCTCAAGGCTCTCTGCAACAGGGACCCGGACTGAGTGCTCAATTCGGGCGCAAGCCTGGCATGACGACGATGGTGATTTTCTTCGTTGTGCTGGCATTGGGCCTGTTCTACACCGGCTACAGCCTCAAGCAGGACATGGACGATCTGGGTACCGTCGTGCTGACCTGGACGCCGTTCATTTTGCTTGGCGTCGCATTGGTCATCGCGCTGGGCTTTGAGTTCGTCAACGGTTTCCACGACACCGCCAACGCCGTCGCGACCGTCATCTACACCCACTCTCTGCCGCCGAACTTCGCCGTGGTCTGGTCAGGAACCTTCAACTTTCTGGGCGTGCTGTTTTCCAGCGGCGCGGTGGCGTTCGGCATCATCGCCCTGCTGCCGGTCGAACTGATCCTGCAGGTCGGTTCATCGGCGGGTTACGCGATGATCTTCGCCCTGCTCATCGCAGCGATCCTGTGGAACCTCGGCACTTGGTGGCTGGGTCTGCCGGCCTCGTCTTCCCACACGCTGATCGGTTCGATCATCGGCGTCGGCATTGCCAACGCGTTGATGCATGGCCGCGACGGCACCAGCGGCGTGGACTGGTCCCAGGCGACCAAAGTCGGTTATTCGCTGCTGCTCTCGCCGCTGGTGGGCTTCACCTGCGCCGCGCTGTTGCTCATGGCGCTGCGCATGTTCGTGAAGAACCGCGCGCTGTACAAAGCGCCGGAAGGCAACAAGCCGCCCCCGATCTGGATTCGTGGTCTGTTGATCCTGACCTGCACCGGGGTGTCGTTTGCCCACGGCTCGAACGACGGTCAGAAAGGCATGGGCCTGATCATGCTGATTCTGGTGGGTACGCTGCCGATGGCTTACGCGCTGAACCGCGCCATGCCGGCCGATCAATCGGTGCAATTCGCTGCAGTCGCCCAGGTTACTCAACAGGCCCTGACCAAAGCGGCGCCGCTTCCCGCGCCGGCCGATTCCCGCCAGACGCTGTCGACTTACATCCGCGACAAGCAGGCCACGCCTGACTTGATCCCGGCGCTGGCGGTGATGGCCGGCAAGATCGGCGATCAGGTCGCCAGTTACGGATCTCTGGCCAAGGTGCCAGCCGAAGCCACGGCCAACGTACGAAACGACATGTACCTGACGTCGGAAGCCATCCGTGTGATGGACAAGAACAAGGTCGGTAACTTCGACGCCGACACCCAGGCCAAGGTCGACACGTTCAAGGAGCAGATCGATACCGCGACGCGCTTCATTCCGCTGTGGGTCAAGGTGGCCGTGGCGATCGCGCTGGGCCTGGGCACCATGGTGGGCTGGAAACGCATCGTGATCACGGTCGGGGAAAAGATCGGCAAGACTCACCTGACCTACGCCCAGGGCGCATCGGCTGAAGTCGTTGCGATGCTGACCATTGGCGCGGCGGACATGTATGGATTGCCGGTCTCGACCACCCACGTTCTGTCCTCGGGCGTGGCCGGCAGCATGGTCGCCAACGGCTCCGGCCTGCAGATGCGCACCCTGCGCAATCTGGCGATGGCATGGGTGCTGACTCTGCCTGCCGCGATTCTGTTGTCGGGCAGCCTGTACTGGCTGTTCACCCAGATTTTCTGATGTCCAAGAGTCTCCCGTACTCTCCTTCAGGCGCTTCGGCGCCTGTTTTTTTGCGCGGTGTTCTGACCCGGCGCAGGTCTGTAACTCGCCCTAAATCAGGTAGGCGGGTTTGACAGGCCCACTGCAGATTCGCGTGGAATGCACGACTTGTGGGAGTGAGCTTGCTCACGAAGACGGCGTTTCAGGCGCCGAGAATGCAGCGGTTGTTCCGGCTCCTTCGTGAGCAAGCTCACTCCCACAAGATCTTACCCGTCAGCTGCATCTTCAAAGGGTACAAATCCGGGCATATCTCTAACGGTTATAAAAATATGGGATTCAGTTCTTTTACGGAATAAATCGGAGCCTTTATAACGGGTGCACTTGTTACAAGCCCACCGATTCCGCTCGAAGGATTTCTCATGGATGTTTTCTGGTTTCTACCGACACACGGCGACGGCCATTACCTGGGCACGACCAAGGGCGCGCGCCCGGTCACGCTCAATTACCTGAAGCAGGTCGCCCAGGCCGCCGATGATCTGGGTTACCACGGCGTACTGATTCCGACCGGCCGCTCCTGCGAAGACTCCTGGGTGATCGCATCGGCCCTCGTGCCGCTGACCGAGCGTTTGCGTTACCTGGTGGCGATTCGTCCGGGGATCATTTCTCCGACCGTCTCCGCGCGCATGGCCGCGACGCTGGATCGTTTGTCCGGTGGACGCCTGCTGATCAACGTCGTGACCGGTGGCGACCCGGATGAAAACCGTGGCGACGGCAGCTTCCTCGATCACAGCGAGCGCTACGAAGTCACCGACGAATTCCTGAAGATCTGGCGCCGTGTGTTGCAGGGCGAAGCCGTGGACTTCGAAGGCAAGCACCTGAAAGTGCAGAACGCCAAAGCCCTGTACCCGCCGATCCAGAAGCCCTATCCGCCGCTGTATTTTGGTGGTTCCTCCGAGGCAGCCCATGAACTGGCCGCCGAGCAGGTCGATGTGTATCTCACCTGGGGCGAGCCCCCTGCCGCCGTGGCCGAGAAGCTGGCGGATGTGCGTGAGCGCGCCGCACGCAACGGTCGGACCGTCAAGTTCGGCATCCGTCTGCACGTGATCGTCCGCGAGACCAGCGAAGAAGCGTGGAAAGCTGCGGACACCCTTATCGAGCACATCAGCGACGAGACCATCGCCGCCGCGCAGAAATCCTTCTCGCGGTTCGACTCCGAAGGCCAGCGCCGCATGGCCGCGCTGCACGACGGTCGTCGCGACAACCTGGAAATCGCCCCGAACCTGTGGGCCGGCGTCGGCCTGGTACGGGGCGGTGCGGGCACGGCGCTGGTGGGCAATCCCCAGGAAGTCGCCGCACGCATCAAGGAATACGCGGACCTGGGCATCGAAAGCTTCATCTTCTCCGGCTACCCACACCTGGAAGAAGCCTATCGCTTCGCCGAGTTGGTGTTCCCGCTGTTGCCCGAGCCGTATCGGAGCCTGGCAGGCCGCGGCATCACCAACCTCACCGGCCCGTTCGGCGAGATGATTGCCAACGACTTGCCGCCGCAGAAGTAAGTTTCACCGCACCCCTGGAAACAACCGCTTGCTGCGCGCCCGCGCAGCATGTGGGAAGCGGTTGATCTGCCAGCGCGACAACTGCCATCGCGACAAGGAGTCCTTCATGACAGCCAGCTTACCGTTCCAACCACAAGTGATCCCCATGCAGCTATTGACCCTACCGCCCTCGCCGGCCCTGGCCACCTCGATCCGCGCCACCGCGCAGGTGTTCGAGGACCCGAGGTCCCAGGCGCTGCTGGCCCACATTGAACAAGTCGCGCCCAGCGATGCCAGCGTGCTGATCATCGGTGAAACCGGCACCGGCAAGGAGCTGGTGGCGCGGCACATTCACAACCTGAGCAGCCGTCGTCACCAGCCGTTCGTGGCCGTCAACTGCGGCGCGTTTTCTGAATCCCTGGTGGAAGCCGAGCTGTTCGGCCAGGAAAAAGGCGCGTTCACCGGCGCCCTCACCGCCAAGGCCGGCTGGTTCGAAGAAGCCAACGGCGGCACGCTGTTTCTCGACGAAATCGGCGATCTGCCCCTGGCGATTCAGGTCAAGCTGCTGCGCGTCCTGCAGGAGCGCGAAGTGGTGCGGCTGGGTTCGCGCAAAAGCACGCCGATCAACGTGCGGGTGCTGGCCGCGACCAACGTGCAACTGGAACGCGCGATCAACGCCGGGCACTTCCGCGAAGACCTGTTCTACCGCCTGAACGTCGTCAATCTGGAGCTGAGCACCCTGCGCGAACGGCCGGGCGACATCATGCCGCTGAGCCGGCACTTCATCGACGTCTACAGCCAGCGTCTGGGTTGCGGACCGATTCAGATCAGCGCGGATGCCGAGCACAAGCTGCGCACCTACGGCTGGCCGGGGAATATCCGCGAGCTGGAAAACGTCATTCACCACACCCTGCTGATCTGCCGCAACGGCGTGATTCAGTCGAGCGACCTGCGCCTGTCGAACCTGCGCCTTGAACGCCAGGAAGACTCAGCCCCCGCCGTCGACGATTCCACCGACGCCCTGCTGGCCCGGGCGTTCCAGCGTCTGTTCGAGGAGCAGGCCGGCGCGCTGCACGAGAAGGTCGAAGACGCCCTGTTGCGCGCGGCCTATCGCTTCAGCCACTACAACCAGGTGCACACCGCGCAATTGCTGGGGTTGAGCCGCAACGTCGTGCGCGCGCGGCTGATCAAGATTGGCGAACTGGCCGTCAACAAGCGCCGTCCCGGTGAACAGACCCAGGGTGAGCAGATGCTGCATTTATCGGTGTGATCCCACAGCGATGCAACCTGTAGGACTGCGCTCACCCCTGACGCGGTCCTACGATTTCCCCCGCCACTTCGTACGCGTTGAAGATCATCGACGTGGCACGGTGTCGACGGATCAACTCCCACATGTCCCCTTCGCCCTGCTCGGCGTTTTCGAACGCACGCTCGCAGTCGGTCTTCGACAGCCATTGCACATGGCTCAGCACCCGCTGACGGTCTTCGCTGACCTGCACGCTGGCGCGGACGAAGCCTGGGTAGGTCCGCGTAAACTGCTCGAAACGCTCGTTGAGCGTACCGACCAGCCCGGCCTGATGCTGCGGGTCGACAGCGAACTCAACGAACTGACTGTACGGAAGATGGGCGGCTGCTGGTGTCATGAACGTTCTCCACAGATGACGGTTGTTGCTAAACAGGATGCTGCGCGAACCGGTATGGCCCCCTACGTTTCTTGCGCCGGTGCCCCACTTGCCAAGGCGGTCCGGCCAAGGGATGCTGCGCAGGATAAAACCTCCAGTTAACTGGAGGTCAAGCGTCGTTCGGCACACAGGAAGATTGCATGCTTACCCAGGACATCCCGCCCATCGCCCGGGAACTCACCGTCGGCCAGCTGTCCGCCCGCAGCGGCGTGGCCATCACCGCGCTGCGCTTTTACGAGGCCAAAGGCCTGATCAGCAGCCAGCGCAACGCCGGCAATCAGCGTCGCTACCCCAGGGACGTGCTGCGTCGGGTGGCCCTGATCAAAACCGCCCAGCGCCTGGGCATTCCGCTGGCGACGATCCAGACCGCGCTGCAGACCCTGCCCCAGGACCGACCGCCCAGCCTTGACGACTGGACCCGGTTATCCGAGCGCTGGAAAACCGATCTGGATGAACGCATCAACCGCCTCACCGCCCTGCGCGACCAACTCAATGGCTGCATCGGCTGCGGCTGCCTGTCGATGGAGGCCTGCCCGCTGCGCAACTTCGGCGACAGCCTGAGCGAGCAAGGCGCCGGACCGCGCCTGCTGGATCAGGATTGAAGATTCTGCGGACTGACCAGGGTGCCGGCCAACGTCTGGTCCGCCAGTGACAGATGCATCTGCTGCATCGCTTGATTGAGCTGATTGGTGGCCTGAATGAGCGAGTTGGTCATGGCCATGATTTCCATCTGCAACTGGCGCATTTTGCCCTCCCGGGCGCGGGGCGAGAGCGACCGGTCGCTCATGAACGCATGCATGTCCTGCATGCGTTTGGCAATGCGCTCCTGAATCGAGCGGATCAGCTTGAGCTGCTCCTTGATCCGGTCAGGCAAGTGGGTGGCGTCGATGTCGGCGTTCTTGTCACCCTTCTTCGCCACCTTCTGCGCGTCCGGCGAGAGCAGCACTTCGATGCCCTGGGGCACCTGCTCGGCGGCGCTGGCGGTCTGACTTGCGTCGTCGGCGGCTGTAGAAGTGGACGCGACGGAGGGCGGCAGCAGCAGTGCTGCCTCCGCAGGATTTCTGAAACTCAAGCTCAACATGAACGATGGCCTCCATAGCCCTGTGCACTCGCTGACGTCCCTGTCGCCTCTTGATGAAAAGCGGGCGGTCTTACCGGGTCGATAACGGGCTTTCGGCTCGTTCGGAGCGTGCTTTAGGAGGGGCTGCGGAAAGTGTGTCGTGGTCGACACAATTTCCTGCGGCTTCACGACGGTACGGTGCTCAACGCCGCCAATCGTGCCGCCAGCGCTTTGGCCTGCAACGCCACGTCGGTCACGGCGGTGCTTTCCCACCACAGACCACGCAAGGGCGGGCCCATGGCATAAAGCCGCGTTGAGGCACGCCCTTCGGCGTCCATGACCGCGCCTCCCGCATCGGCGGCAATGCCCAGCGCCAGCGGCCCCGGCTGAATCAGGCCGCGCGCCAGCAGATTGCGCGGGAGGGCACGGTCGACCCGGCGCCAGTCGTATTGAATGCCGGTCGAGTTAATCAGCGCTGCGCCGCTCTCTTTGCTGGCCGTGTCCTGGCCGCGATAGCGAACGCTGATGGAGACCTGTCCGGCCTCGGCGCCCTCAACGCTGAGCAACGACGCGGCGTGGATGTGCAGGCGCCCTTCGTCGATCAGCCGGTCCAGCAAGTGCGCGCTGGGCGGCGGCGAGCGGTGGTGATGGCTTTCCCACCACGGACGGACATGGCGTACGAATTGGCGGCGCTGCAGGTCAGACGCCTGACTCCACAGCCGTGGAATATGGACGCGCACGGTGTCGAGCGGCGCCTGCCAGTCGATGCCCTGCTCCGCCGCTTGAGCGCACTGCTCGCGCAAGGCCCTGACCAGTTGCCGGGTACTGCGAATGTTCGGGTCGGCGGCGAGGAAGTCCGGCCACGTTGGCGGCTGACGGCGCACGTGGGGCAGCAGGCCGTGGCGTGAAAACACGTCGATGGGCCCACGGTGACCGGCTTGCTCAAGGGACACCACTGCGTCGACCATGGTCAGGCCCGAGCCGATGATCAGCACGCGGCCCTGGGGGTCGAGCTGGCCCATGGCGCTTACGTCCCACGGATCAACAGCGGCGGCATTAAGGGCGTTTGAATCGCGCTGAGGCGTGCGCGCGGCGGCGAACATGCCCGTCGCCAGTACGCCGAAGCGGCCGGTGAGGTGCTCACCGTTGGCGAGGGTCAGGCGTATGCCGGATGCGTCAGTCTGCAGGTCGGTGACTTCGCCGCGCACGTGCTCGACGGTCGAACCGCAGCGCTCGCCGATCAGCCGGGCCTCGGCCAGGCGCTGCTGAACGTACAGACCGAAGATCCCGCGCGGCGGAAACAGCTCGGCCACCGGCACGTGCTGCTGATCAGACTCCGGCCAGCCGCCGGCGGCGATGTAGTCGGTCAGCCAGCGGGTCAGATCGTCGACGTCGTCCGGGTCGACGCTCATGCGCGCGGCGTTGCCATTCAGCGTGTGGCCCAGCTCGGTGGCGCTGTAGGCCTCGCCCCGGCCCAACTCGCTGCGTGATTCGACGATGACGATGCGCCGTTGCCCCGGCAGGCGCAGCAGCTGCACCGCCAGCATCGTGCCGCTGAGGCCACCGCCGACGATGAGGATGTCGGCGTCAGGTCCCTTGTGTGCAGCGCTCATTGCGTCTCCCCTTCTCTTCGCCCCGCGGGCGCGCACCGCTGATTATGAACAGCGTGGCAGCGGATTCAAGCCGACGTCAGCCCTTGCGTTTCATGTCCAGCCGGCGCAGATGGCAGGTCACTTCTTCGCGGTCGTGGTACAGCTGCTTGCAACCAATCGAGACCTTGACGCCGCGCGCCTTGAAGCCGTCTTCGATGCGCTCCAGCAAACGCCGCACTTCGGCATAGCGCTGCTTCATCGGCAACTTCAGATTGACCACGGCCTCGCGGCACAGACCTTCGCCCAGCCAGGTTTCCAGCAGCGCGGCGTTGCGTGCGGGCTTCTCGACGATGTCGCAGACCATCCAGTCCACCGGCTGACGCGGCTTGAAGGTAAAGCCGTCTGCCATCAGATGCTGCACCAGCCCGGTGTCCATCAGGCTTTCGGCCATCGGCCCGTTATCGATGGCGGTGACCAGCATGCCGCGCCGCACCAGTTGATAGGTCCAGCCACCGGGGGCTGCACCGAGGTCGACGCCGGTCATGTCGCCCGACAGACGCTCGTCCCACTGATCCCGGGGGATGAAATGGTGCCAGGCCTCTTCCAGCTTGAGGGTCGAGCGGCTCGGCGCTTCCCGGGGAAATTTCAGGCGCGGAATGCCCATGGGCCACATCGCCGAGTTGTCAGCGTCAGCCAGCCCGAGGAACACTTCCCGCCCGCTTTTGAACGTCAGCAGTAAACGCGGCAGGCTCGGGTTGTCGACCAGTTTGCCGGCCTTCTCCAGCGCCTTGCGCAATGGCGCTTCGAACTTGCGGCAGAAGGTCGAGAGCTCCTTGCCGTCGTTGGTGTCGACCACTTCCAGCCACAGGCTGCCGCACGGCGCAAAGCCGGCCATGTGCTCGAGGATTACGCTGATGCGGTCGGTTTCCGGCAACTGCACAAACACGCCACGAGCCCACTGCCGGGGAAAAATCAGCTCGCGGAACTTCAGGCTGTTCATCAGCCGTTCCGCGCCGTCGGCCTCGGTGCAGATGAATTCGGCACAGGCGGCGTCGGTCTTGGCCTTGGCGTAGCCGGACACCTCAAGGCGAGCGGCGTGTTCGCTGAGTTCCGAGCAGACCTCGCTTTCGAAGCCGGGGCGGCAATGCATGAAAAGGGTGTTCACGGGACGGTCTCCTCGCGCGCCACGAATCGGGTCGCGGCGCAAGCTGTACATGAGGACTAACCTCAATGACTCGAAAGCGGCGCATGATAGCCGAATCAGGAACCACTGGCTTAGCCGGTGGGTCCAGTACTACTCAATGAACATTCAAAGGCGCCGCCCAGAGCGCCGAAGCAATACCCGTCTTACCGTTGATCGCCCGTCCGCGCGTACTGCACGGACCGTCAAGGAGTCAGTCATGCCCTCCCTCGATAGCCTGAAAAGCCTCAAAACCCTGGAAGTCAGCAACAAGACCTACCACTACTTCAGCCTCCCGGATGCCGCGCGCACACTGGGCGATCTCGACAAACTGCCGATGTCGCTCAAGGTGCTGCTGGAAAACCTGCTGCGCTGGGAAGACAACCACACGGTGACCGGCGACGACCTCAAGGCCCTCGTCGACTGGCTGGTCGAGCGCAAATCCCATCGCGAAATCCAGTACCGCCCCGCGCGCGTGCTGATGCAGGATTTCACCGGCGTGCCGGCCGTGGTTGACCTCGCCGCCATGCGCGCCGCCGTGGCCAAGGCCGGTGGCGATCCCCAGCGCATCAACCCGCTGTCGCCGGTGGATCTGGTCATCGATCACTCGGTCATGGTCGACCGCTTCGGTGACGACAAGGCCTTCGGCGAGAACGTCGACATTGAGATGCAGCGCAACGGCGAGCGTTACGCGTTTCTGCGCTGGGGCCAGAACGCCTTCGATAACTTCAGCGTGGTGCCGCCGGGCACCGGGATCTGCCACCAGGTCAACCTGGAATACCTCGGCCGCACCGTGTGGACCAAGGAAGAAGACGGCCGCACCTACGCCTTCCCGGATACGCTGGTCGGTACCGATTCCCACACCACAATGATCAACGGCCTCGGCGTACTGGGCTGGGGAGTTGGCGGCATTGAGGCGGAAGCGGCCATGCTCGGCCAACCGGTGTCGATGCTGATTCCGGAAGTCATTGGCTTCAAGCTCACCGGCAAACTGCGCGAAGGCATCACCGCCACCGACCTGGTGCTGACCGTGACGCAAATGCTGCGCAAGAAAGGCGTGGTCGGTAAGTTCGTCGAATTCTATGGCGATGGCCTGGCGGACTTGCCGCTGGCGGACCGGGCCACCATTGCCAACATGGCCCCGGAATACGGCGCGACGTGCGGCTTCTTCCCGGTCGACGACGTCACGCTGGATTACCTGCGCCTGTCGGGGCGTCCGGACGAAACGGTGCAATTGGTTGAGGCCTATTGCAAGGCCCAGGGCCTGTGGCGCCTGCCCGGTCAGGAACCGGCGTTCACCGATGCGTTGGAGTTGGACATGGGTTCCGTCGTGGCCAGCCTTGCGGGGCCAAAACGTCCGCAAGACCGCGTCGCCCTTCCCGATGTGTCCAAGGCCTTCAGCGACTTCCTGGGCCTGGCGGTCAGCCCGAGCAAACACGAAGAAGGCCGACTGGAAAGCGAAGGCGGCGGCGGTGTCGCGGTGGGCAATGCGGCACAGGTGGGCGAGGCTGAGTATGAATATAACGGCCAGACCTATCGCCTGAAGAACGGCGCAGTGGTCATCGCGGCCATCACGTCCTGCACCAACACCTCAAACCCCAGCGTGATGATGGCGGCCGGCCTGCTGGCGAAAAAAGCCGTGGAGAAAGGCTTGACGCGCAAACCCTGGGTGAAGAGCTCGCTGGCGCCCGGCTCGAAGGTGGTGACCGACTACTACAACGCGGCTGGCCTCACCCAGTATCTCGATCAGTTGGGCTTCGACCTGGTGGGCTATGGCTGCACCACCTGCATCGGTAACTCCGGGCCGCTTCCTGACCCGATCGAAAAAGCCATTCAGCAGTCGGACCTGACCGTTGCGTCGGTGCTCTCCGGGAACCGCAATTTCGAAGGCCGCGTGCACCCGCTGGTGAAAACAAACTGGCTGGCCTCGCCGCCGCTGGTGGTCGCTTACGCCTTGGCCGGCACCGTGCGCACCGACTTGAGCAGCGAACCCTTGGGCGAAGGCAGCGACGGCCAGCCGGTGTACCTGCGTGACATCTGGCCGACCCAGCAGGAAATCGCCGACGCGGTCATGAACGTCAGCACCGGCATGTTCCACAAGGAATACGCCGAGGTGTTTGCCGGTGACGAGCAGTGGCAGGCCATCGAGGTGCCCGAGGCGGCGACCTACGTCTGGCAGCCGGACTCGACCTACATTCAGCACCCGCCGTTTTTCGAGGACGTCGCCGGGCCATTGCCAGTCATCGCCGACGTCCAGCAGGCTCGCGTGCTCGCGGTGCTGGGCGACTCGGTGACCACCGACCACATCTCACCCGCGGGCAACATCAAACTCGACAGCCCGGCCGGGCGTTATCTGCGCAGCAAGGGCGTGGAATACAAGGACTTCAACTCCTACGGCTCGCGGCGCGGCAACCATGAAGTGATGATGCGCGGCACCTTCGCCAACATCCGCATTCGCAACGAAATGCTCGGCGGCGAAGAAGGCGGCTATACGCTGCACGTGCCCACTGACGAGAAGCTCCCGATTTATGACGCGGCCATGCGTTATCAGGACGAAGGCACGCCGCTGGTGGTCATTGCCGGTCAGGAATACGGCACGGGCTCCAGTCGCGACTGGGCGGCGAAAGGCACGAATCTGCTGGGCGTCAAGGCAGTCATCGCCGAGAGTTTCGAGCGCATTCACCGGTCCAATCTGGTCGGCATGGGTGTCCTGCCGCTGCAGTTCAAGGCAGGCGAAAGCCGCAAAACCCTGGGCCTGACCGGCAAGGAAGTGCTGAACATCACCGGGCTCACCGGCGCCACGCTGCAACCGGGCATGAGCCTGGCCGTGCAGATCACCCGGGAGGACGGGCAGCAGGAAAACATCAACGTGCTGTGCCGGATCGATACCCTGAATGAAGTGGAGTACTTCAAGGCGGGAGGGATTCTGCATTACGTGTTGCGGCAGCTGATTGCTTCCTGAGCCTCATCCCGGCCGAAGCCGGTCTCGCTGTCAGTGGGACTGGCTTTAGCCGGGAAGGCGTCGTCTGCCTCAACGCAAATTGCCAGCGTCTAACCCAAATCCCTTGTTATCAGAAACGCCCTACACCACCTCCGCCCTGCATCCACGAAACAATCGGACCAGCTCCCCGTTGATCCGACATACACACGCGTTTAATCAACGTTAAAATCGCCAGCCTATTCCGACGCTCAAGGACGACTTCATGTCGGTGCAACGCTGGACTTCCCTCCTTCTGCTCTCTCTCGGCTACTGCCTGGCGCTGCTCTACGGCCAGCTCAGCGTTCCCGTGGTCATCACGTTCGGACTGCTGATCATGGCCGGCATCTGCGTCAGCCATTTCCATTACCGCGCCGTGCGCCTGTTCGGTCACGCCCTGTTCATCGCCATCGCAGCAGGGCTGGCCAGTCACTGGCTCCCCGGTTTCCTCAGCGCAAGGGCGATTGCCGGCGTGCGCCTCAGCCCCGAGGCCGCGCCGTATTCGATGTACCTGAATCTCGACAAGCCCCTTATCGGCTTCTGGATCGCCATCGCCTGCCCCTGGGTGTTTATCGCATTCAGTCCCCGACGCTGGCTGGGCGTCACCAGCATCGCCTTGCCCGTCACCGCCGCAGCGTGTTTATCAACGGCGCTGCTGCTGGGCCTCGTCGGCTGGTCGCCCAAGTGGCCCGAGCAAACGGGCATCTGGGCGCTGAACAACCTGCTATTGGTCGCGCTGACCGAGGAACTGCTCTTTCGCGGTTACCTGCAAGGCAGCCTGAAAAGATGGCTGCAACACTTGCCCTGCCACGACGCCCTGGCCATCGGGACAGCCTCGCTGCTGTTCGGTCTTGCGCACATCGGTGCTGGCTGGGAATGGGCGCTTCTGGCGGGCATCGCAGGTGTGGGTTATGGCGTTGCCTATCGACTGGGCGGCCTGCCCGCTGCCGTGCTCACCCACTTCGGCCTGAACCTGCTGCATTTCAGCCTGTTCACCTATCCGATGTTCGATCGCTGAAGAACCGCCCGCGACACCCAACCTATGACGCAGTTCACAAAAGCTTAATTTTTTTCGCTTCGGGCCGATAACTCTTCACAGCCTTCCTGGATCGAATAGCTCATGCGAAATAACCAGCCCATCACTCAACGCGAACGGACCTTCCCGGCGCAGCAACGGTTGATCTCCACCACCGATGCGCGCGGCGTCATCACCTATTGCAACGACGCCTTCATTGAAATCAGCGGTTTTTCCCAAGATGAATTGATCAAATCGCCGCACAACACCGTGCGCCATCCGGACGTGCCGACAGCGGTATTCGAACACATGTGGGCCACCCTCAAGCAGGGCCAGCCGTGGATGGGGATCGTCAAGAACCGCTGCAAGAACGGCGACCACTATTGGGTCAACGCTTACGTCACGCCAGTCTTCGAGAACAAACAGGTCGTGGGCTTCGAGTCCGTGCGTATCAAGCCGACCGCTGAACAGGTGCGTCGCGCCGAATCGCTCTACAAACGTCTGAACAGCGGCAAAAGCGCGGTGCCAAGCCGTGACAAGTGGCTGCCGCTGTTGCAGGACTGGCTGCCGTTCATCCTGGTGAGCCAGGTGAGTTTTTTGATTGGCGTGTGGCTGAATTCCCATTGGGGCTTCCTGCTCGCCGCCGCAGTGTCCGTACCGCTTGGCCTGCTGGGGTTGAGCTGGCAACAGCGTGGCCTCAAGCGCCTGCTGCGCCTGGCCGAGCAAACCACCTCCGACCCGTTGATCGCGCAGATGTACACCGACAGTCGCGGCGCACAGGCGCGGCTGGAGATGTCGATCCTCAGCCAGGAAGCGCGTCTCAAGACCTGCCTTACCCGCCTGCAGGACACCGCCGAACACCTCAACGACCAGGCGCGTCAGTCCGACACCCTCGCGCAGGCCAGCTCCACCGGCCTGGAACGTCAGCGCGTCGAAACCGAACAGGTCGCCACCGCCGTCAACCAGATGGCCGCGACCACCCAGGAAGTGGCCAATCACGTGCAGCGCACCGCTGACGCCACCCAGCAGGCCAATGAGCTGACCCGTCGCGGCCGCGAGATCGCCAGCGACACCCGCGAAGCCATCCAGCGCCTGTCGGCGTCAGTAGGCGAAACAGGCCTGACCGTGACCCAGCTCGCGAAAGACAGCGATGAAATCGGTGGCGTTGTCGACGTCATCAAAGGCATCGCCGACCAGACCAACCTGCTGGCCCTCAACGCCGCCATCGAAGCCGCCCGCGCGGGCGAAATGGGTCGCGGCTTTGCTGTCGTCGCCGATGAAGTCCGCCAACTGGCGCAACGCACCACCGAGTCGACCGGCCAGATCCACGCCCTCATCGCCAAGCTGCAACAGACGGCTACCAACGCGGTTCAGACCATGAACACAGGCCGGCGCCAGGCCGAAGAAGGCGTCGAGCAGGTCATGGAAGCCGACAGGGCGTTGGTAGGCATCAGCGACGCAGTGGCCAACATTACCGACATGACCACGCAGATCGCCGCCGCCACCGAAGAGCAAAGCTCGGTGGCAGAAGAGGTCAGCCGCAACATCAGCACCATCGCGCACCTGGCGGACCAGACCTCCGACGAAGCCCGTCGCTCTGCCACGCTCAGTGCCGAACTGACCCAAACTGCTCACACGCAATACTCCTTGGTGGAGCGCTTCAACCGCTGAGTGATTGGTGGGTTATGCGAAGGCCCCGGCAGATTGTCTGCCGGGGCTTTTTTGTTTGTGTTGGGGTTTAAGTAGGACATTTCTGAAAATCATTTGGGGAAGCAGTTTTTGGTTTGGAGCGGGGGTTTGGCTGTTGACAGGATTTGTAGAGCTCTATTAGTTGATTGTTGAAAGACGATAAATAATTACCACCATGGGTGGAGTATTTGTTGATCTAGATAATCAATTTAATGCTCGCTCTTTACAAACAGAGCGTAGCGATTTGTGAATGGAGATACATATGAAGTCGACAGGGCTAGTTGCACCTTCCGTACCGGTGGCTGACATCGATGGCCTCATACCGCTCGCCAATCTAAGCCAGGATATTTCTGTAGTTGTGGAGGCATGGGCGTACTCGGATGAAGGAGATGTTTTTCAGCTCATGATTAACGGCAGCATGGTTGGGCCGATTCAAACAATGCCCGTTCCGCTGCCAGCGCCAGGAACACCCTTGCCACTTACATTACCCATAGAACAACTGGAGAATGACGGCCCCTACAAAGTCGCTTATACGGTCACAAACGTGACAGGTGGCATTACCGTTGAATCGCCGTCGACCACAATTCGTATCGACCGCACCAAACCCGGCGCCACCCTCCTCGCTCCCCTCATCTTCCCCACCGCCACCTTCGGCGATCAACTCATTGGCCTGCTCCCTGGCTACGCCGGCATGGAACCGGGCGATGTCATCCAGACATTACTCAACGGCGTTGAAGGCCCGTCCCATCTGGTCGAGACGGATGAGCTCACCCTCCGGCCCGTCGAAATCGCTTTCAGCCGCGAAGACCTGCTAACCCATGCAGCCGAAACCGTGTCCATCGAGTACGTCGTCACCGACCGGGCGGGCAATGCATCCATCACCAGCCTGCCGACCCTGGTTTCACTTAAATTGTAACCAGCTTTCCCGCTATTCAACTGAATACTAAAAGTAACCACCTCCACGCTAATGCGTGGAGGTTTTGTCAACAAAATCGCCAGCGAAAAATAATTTAAATTATTTTTTGGCATCTCGATTCCACAGAACCTACATCTCCGTAGGAAGCGTCTGATGGACTATCAAAATTTTATAGACTACGCGCGATACATAATTATTTAAATCGCTCAAAAACACCGTGAAAAGCGCCGAATTCACATATCAAAAATATATTCAACCACGATTTTTTTTCGGAGAAGCCATGCAATCCCATGCACTTCGCTTGTTTGACAGTCCTATTTTTCGAATCGATCATAGGCATGTGCAGCGCCGCAGTCCTACAAGCAAGCGCCAACACCCAATCCTGTAATCCTCGCACTAGCGATCTGATCAAGGAGTTCCAATGGAAGATGAAACGGATATCCAGCCGCCACCCCACTCGCAGCCGAATGAGTCCGATAACGATAACAAGGTAACACTGCCTAACCCGAGAACTACCCGCAGGAAGAAAGGCAAATCACCCGACAAGAGTTCCATCCCGCTCTACGAAGATCTGCAGGCAATACCGCCCGCGGGCAAGAGTGCGGCTGAACAGGCGTTGGTCTACGCCGGCCAGCTTCAGAATGCCCCGGGATTTCCCTGGCATCACGAGATGAAGCACCCGCCTCCGGCGCCGGTATTCGAAGCGCCTTTCATCACCGGTGCCGACCCCGAAGGCCCGACCGACGCACAGCTGCACGTGGGCATCTACATCAATATCCCGCGCTCACCGAAGCTGTGGTTCGGGGATCACCTGAAGCTGCGCTGGGGCCACAACACCTTCTACACCACCATCGGCAAGGTAGAAGGCCGCAAAGGCCCTCGCCTGGTTCAGTACCTCAACAATGAAACCCTGGCGGACTACGAAAGCGGATGCGTCGAGGTGCGCTATGAAGTGGTACGGCGCGCCAAGCTCGTCGGCATTTCGGAAACGCTGACCGTCAACTTGCCGCGCCTGAGGAAGCGACGCGGCAAAGGCTCGCCTCCGGGCCGTCCACCGCGACGGCGCCGGATGCAGCCAAAACCCTAAGCCCACGTAAAAAAGCCCCGACTGCATCGCTGCAGCCGGGGCTTCAAAACCGCGTTTCAACTAGCTGACGCGCGCGTCAGAACGCCAGACGCACGCCCACGTTCGCACCCCAAGGCTGCTCGACATGCTCACCCTTCATGTAATCGAAATCAGCGTGCACCTGAAGTCGCTCGGACAGCGACACCGAAACGCCGGCGCCCAGTTCCGCCCGGGAGCCAAACAGATCGTTGTCGAAACGCTGACCGTTCACGCTGACGTCATTACTGCGGGAGAACTCGTGTGCCCACGCCACCCGTGCGTACGGTTTGACAACGCCGCCGTCCTTCAGGGCGAAGCTGCGTCCCACGGTACTGCCGACTTTACCCAGCACCGACTGCGTCTGGTTGGTCCTGGCCTGCATGCCGTTGTCCAGCGTGTAACTGCTGCCATCGATCCAGACGCTGGACACCTGCGCAAAAGGCTCGACGAAATACTCATCGGCCAGCTTTATATGCTTACCGACTTCCAGCGACCCGCCCAACGCCTTGCTGCTGTAATCGCCCTTGGCCTTGGTGCCATCGCTCATCGCCACCTTCGACTCGTTATGGAACTGGTTGAGTTTCAGCACGCCGTCCAGGTAATAACCGCCCTCCGACAACCACGTGCCATACGCGCCCATGTAGTAGCTGTCGACCTGGCCCGAAGTGCCTCGGCCGATGTCCAGATCCGACTTGCTGTAACCCCCCATCAAACCGAGCAACAGCTGACCGTTGCTCACCGGCACCGGCGCATCCGCACCGAACGACAGACCCTGTTGCTTCTGGCGGTAATCAACGCCGGAATCCAGCGCCGCATTGAAGCGACTGCCATACGTCCGCATCCAGCCGCCGCCCTGCTCCTGGCCACGCACTTCACCCATGCGACTGCGCAACGTCGTCAACTCGCTGTTCCACACTGTCGGTGCTGTGTTGAACAACGCCAGCGCACTTTTCGTGGACGGGCTGATCTCCTTGCCGGACCCGACGATGAACCAGTCCGTCCCCTGTCGCTCAAGCTCGTAGGAATACACCCCAAGATCCGCCCGACCGCCCACCAGCCCGAACTCGGCATCCCCGCCTTCGGTGTGAACCACCCGCAGCGGATCGAACTCGGCAGGTACTGCCTCGATGCCGGTGTTCTGAATACGCAGACGATGCCTGCCCGAGGCTTCCCCATTCACGCTGAGCAAATCACCGGTGCCGTCGTCCAGGTTGATACGCATATCGAACAGCCCAGAGCCGGACAGCTTGCCCAGCGAAAGCGAATGAAAGCCGTCTCCGGTGAAACCAACGCTGCCGCCGTCCATCGCAAGCGAGTTAACGCTGTTATCAGCCGCAAGCTGCCAGCGGCCACTGGAATCGATGGTCACTGCATTGCCATTGACGATATTCCCGTTCAACTGCCCGTGATTGCGCAGTACCACATTGAGGGTGCTTGTGTCGTCGGCGACGAAATCACCGGAGAGGGTGCTGTTGATCACTTTGACGTTCGCGGTGCTTTCTGACTGGACACTAATGAGTAATCCCGAATCTGACTCAAGGCTGGATCCATCGCGAATTATTATGTCCGCTGTCGTTTGTTGAGCCCTGCTGGAAAGCCTATCAACCACTACCGCGGCCCCAGTCCCAGCGCTTATTGAGGAATTAGTAATATCCAGACGGTTTTCCTGCGTGGTTATGTTAGATGCACCGTTAACTATGTAGATGCCGTTAACTTCACCAATGATGCTGCTGTTATCCGTAACATGTGCGACACCGCCGCTAAGACGCATACCTCCGGCCTTAGGCGCACCATCAGTACTCACGCCCTTTACTACTGAATTGGCGAGCCAAATCTCCCCGGTAGCGCCGACACCCAGCCCGTAAAAACTCCCAGTGATAGAGCTATTATTAACATGAGCTTGAGAGCGCGTGATCAGATCGGTTTCAGTAAGCAAAAGTTGCAAACCCAGCCCTTGTGCATTCTCAACCGTTGTGCCGTCTAGTTTCAGGTCTCCAGAGCTTACAGCAATCCCGTTCTTGACTAATCCAGCATGAACATTGACCTCCGAATGACTTATAGCGATGGAGTTAACGACTCCGCCTTCCAGGACATTTAATACCCCACCGTTCGTCACCAAATAACTCTGAGAGGGCGCCGAAGAACCCACGTTAACAATAGTGTCGTCGACTGGCACGAAGGATTCGTCGGATTTCTTGGGCTTTGGGAGGTCATAACTTTCGACATCCGCGAATTTGGTGAGCTCAAGCGCCTTAGGCAAATAACTAACTTGTTCAGCCCAAAGCGCTGGCGAAATCACGCCCATCGCCAACGCTAAAATATTTGGCTTAGCTCCCAATAGCAAAACTTCCCTGAGTGACGACACATCGCCTCCGATATCTGTACATGGAAAGCGACGAGTATGGGCGCGCTACCGACAACTAGGGAAATTGGCCAAAAAATATTGAGTAGGAAATATCCGAAAAGTACGAAGTCCGCGGACTACATCCCCGGCTCTGAAACGCTAGCAAAACCGAAGATTCGCGACCTGAAAAGCGCATGACTTTATTACGACATACAAATATTCATCTTACACCGGCCTGGCTTTCCTACAAAAACGAGGTTCTTGCTTCGTTGACAGGCCCGAGAAAAAGCTATTATTTAAATCAGGAATTGGCACTCCACCACTTCATAAAGATCCTGTCGGACGCACCCCAGTCCGAACAAAAAAAACGAACTCAAGGAATCAACATGTCCAACATTAAAACAGCACCGACCATCATCCACCCTCGTACCAGTCGAGAGCCGCTGCCATTAAAAGCACCCGACGTCGCAGTAGCATTTCACGACGCCGACAATCTCGGGTTGATTCCCGTGACGAACCTGAATGCGCCTGTAATTGTCGACCTCGAAGTGTGGGAGGCCGCCGAACCAGGATATACCTATCAATTAACATGGAACGGAACTCCGTCCGGACCGGAAAAGGTCATTCAGGCAAGTGAGAAACCGGGCGATCCCCTTACCCTCGAGATACCCGTCGACTTTCTCAAAGAGGGCGTCCATCGACTGACGTACCGGACCTACAGTCCTGCAGCCGACTCAGAAAATTTTTCCGACGAGTTTCCGATAGTTATCGACCGTACAGCTCCTGGCATGCCTCAGCTCGCCGCGATCCAGTTCCCTGTGGAAGTTCAGAATGGCCTGACGGCCGTTGAGTTGACCCAGTTGGGCAATAAGCTTGAGGTTCAGGTTGCTGGGTACACTGGCATGGCGAAGCATGACGTCATCCATACGTACTGGGGTGAGGTCGCCGGTCCGATAGCTGTCGTAGACCAAAATGACATGGGCCTCAACAAAGTTGTGTTCGACTTCGAGCGGGACTTTCTTGAATCAATTACATCCGGAAGCCACGATGTAATTTATCGGGTCGTAGACAGGGCGGGCAACATTTCTGAGGAGTCGCTTGCGGTAAACGTGTTGCTGTTGCTTGAGGAGATTCCGGAAAACTACCCTGCCCCTCTACTTGACCCTGGTATCGGATCATTGATCGACTACATGGAAGCCAAACCCGGAGTACAAGTTGATATTCCACATTACCCAGGGGCGGCAGCGTTTGATCAAATTACACTGCACTGGGGTGAGGATTATCCGATGCTTCCGGTCCAAATCCCCCCCGGCAACGAAAGCGAAGATATTGTGCTTTCCCTAAAGGTTTCTTACGAAACCTTAGCGGTGGCGCCGATAGGCAATGTTTCGATCAGTTACACCGTCACTCGACAAAATCAATTAAATGGTACTTCTCTGCCTACTGCCGTAGACGTGTACCTGACCTTGCCAGTACCTGAACCCTCAGAGGCGCCAATTATTCAGGGGACCAGCCTTGCAAGTCCAAACAAGGACGATAACTTCATTGATGAGGAAGATTACGAATACAACAGCAGGGCGATCATCCGCTGGACCGATTCATTCAAAGTGAATGATGACATCCATCTTTTTTGGGGAGATCAGCAGCGACTGCAATGGTACCAAATTAAAGAAGAAGATCTGATTGCGGCCTCGGATCTCGTTATTCCAGTCGCCAACTCGATTATGAAAGCGCAGGGCACCGGAGCCGAAATCCCGGTCCGTTACGCCGTAGCTCGACAGGGCAACCCTAACTTGACCCTATCCCCAAATCAGCGGGTTACCGTCCGCTCAAAAGAAAATCTTCCAGGTGGTCCCGAAGGCATCGAAGGCCCGACATTTAAGTTGAACCCGGCTGGCTATATCTCTCAGAGCGTAGCGCCTGACGGTACTGATGGGTACGTTGTGCCTTACGCTAATATCGCAGAGAATCAAAAGTTGTTTTTTACCTTCAGAGGTTTTGATAGAGAAAACAATCCGATCGATTCCGCCACCTACACCGCAAGTCGTGAGCTCGATGATCAAGACATTCTAAACGGGTACAGCTTTCGAGTTCCGTACAATATCTTGAGAACCATTTGCCGCGGATTTTGTGAAGCCTATATCAGGGTTGATCCAGCCCCCGATAGTAACCAAAGCTCAGTAACATCTAAGATCACTCGCGTACCTGTCGAGATGCGCGAGTCAAACGAAGCAGTCTGTTCCATTAACTAATCGAATTAGCGGACAGGACCGGTTCAACCGGACCTGTCTGCCTATCATCAAGAGGTAATATCAATGACATCGCAGCAACTCACCCGTGCAACCGCTCCCATTCTGCTAGCGCTGCCAACTATTCCAGCAGCGCTTGCGGGAGGATTAATCCCTAACGATGCGTTGAGCGCGCCGATTACTGTCAACTTTCCGGTTTGGCAGGCAGCTGAGCCGCAATACACTTATCAGCTTGTATTTGATGGGGAGCGCGTCTTGCCAGAAAAGGAAATTCTACCGACTGACAAGCCCGGCGACTTACTGACCGTACACATCCCTGTTTCGCTTCTCTCAGAGGGCACTCACGCCGTCTCTTACCGAGTCTATAGCCCGTTCAGCGATTCAGAAGTTTTCTCCGGCACAACCCCAATCCAAATCGACCGAACCGCCCCAGGCGCACCGCAACTCGGCCCCATCATTTTGCCCGACGTTATCCAGAATGGCCTCACCTCTTCCGAGCTGGAAGGCCTCAACAACATCCTTCCCGGCAAGATCGCAGGCTACAGCGGCATGGCCGCAGGGGACGAAATCCGCACCTATTGGGGTCCGATGGAAGGTCCGATGACCGTCGTTGATGCCAACGACATGGGCCTGAACCGGGTGATGGTGGACTTCACGCGTCCGTTCATGGAACTGTCGGACTGCCAGACTTCTCCGGTCACCTACACCGTGACCGACCGTGCGGGCAATGTGTCGATGGTCTCTGATCCGGTGATGATCCAGCTCGACCTGGGCATGCGCCGACCTCTGCCGGCACCGGTGATCCGCGAAGCCAAGGGTCAGGTGCTGGACCCAGCCGATGCCGCGAATGGCGCCACCTTGGTGATCGATGCCACGGCTGATCTGCGCGAGGGCGAAACGGTCGTTGCTCAGTGGAACGGTCCGAAGGGCAACGATCGCCAGGAGAAGATTATTTCGGCCGCCGAAGCCGGTCAGGTGCTGGCCCTGGTGTTCCCTAACAGCGTAGTCACGGTCAATGACGGGCAAAATGTCGAGGTGGCCTACACCGTAACCCGTACCAGCGGCATCGTGCAGGAGTCGGCCAAACTTGCGCTGAAGATCATGAGCGCCGCGCTGGAACTGCCCGCGCCAACCGTCGACACAGTCGGCCCGGACGGCATTCTGCGTCCTTCACTGATTACCGGCTGGGAAGCGATCGTGCGTGTCAGTTATCGCGGGATGGACCCTCGGGATCTGGTGCGAGTGCGATGGGTTGGTGCACGTACGTTTGAAACCATGATGATGAACGTCGGTGGCATGACCGAACTGGTTTTCGGCGTGCCCAAAATGCTGATCGAGATGAGCATCGGCAGCACCGCGACGCTGACCTACATCGTGACGCGCAATGGCGTCGACATGGAGTCTGTGCCGCTTCAGCTGTCGGTACGCGAGGGCATGATGTTCGACACATCACCGGTTACCCTGGCCGGTAAAATTTACCTGCTGCCCGCCCACCCTGCGTTGCTCCCGACCTTTCCAACGGGCACCACCGTCCATCGCATCGCCAGCGGCGGTCGCCCTCCTTATACCTATTCGACCAGCGATGCGAAGGTGGCCGTCGTAGCAGCTTCCGGCTGGACGTCGGTGCGCGGCAACGGCGTGGCAACCATCACGGTCACCGATTCAGCGGGCGAGCAGCAGAGTTACGACGTAACCGTCACCGGCGTCATCGAATGCCACGGCGTGGGCTCCGGCAACTACACCCAGATCTCCAACGCCGCCAACCGCATCGGCGCGCGCGTCCCGAGCATCCACGAGTTGATCGAGATCTATAACGCTTACGGCAATCGCTGGCCAATGGGCAATGCCAACTATTGGTCCTCCACCGTCGCCAAGAACGTGTTCGGCGCGAAGTGGTATTACGTGAAGAACCTCAACACCGGAAAGGACTACAAACTGCTCCACATCAATTCCAGCCTGGGCGTTGCTATTCGCTAATTAGCCAATTAGCTGATTCGCGAATCAGCCACTCACGCGCGCCAGCACGCTTCAGACATCCAAGCAGCACCTCCTTTCAAAGACGTCGTCGCCACCCGACGGCGTCTTACACCTGCAGCGCCCACGCCGCCCTTAAAATCCACTCAAGGAAACCTCAGAAAAATGCCCGCAAAACCTCCTCTTCAACGCCCGCAGGCACCGGCGGCGCGCGGCACGTTCAGCGCCACGGTCAACGGCCACCCCTTCATCACTCACCGCCTGAGCGCCATGGCGTGCCTGCGCCCGGGCCGGTCGGATCCGCTCACCTGCCGAATCTGGAAGATCCTCGCCACCGGCACGGTACGCCGGCACCGCACCATGATCGGCCTGTTCATTGACCAGACAGTGCAACCCGGCAGCTACAACTTGCTGCGCAACGAACAGATCACCGTCATCTACCACCTGACGCCCACGCGGATGGCGAAGATTTATCACTCCCGCGATCTGCAGCAAGGCAACCTGACGCTGGTGGGCTGCGATGCCACTTCAGGACTGCTGCACGGCAACTTCGAGTTTGCGGTCCCGACCAAGGACTTTCACGTGACCGACGGCCTGTTCGACCTGGTCTGTGACCTGAACGCCGAGGAACATCCCGCTATCCGATCAGCCGACGCGCCATAAGCTCGGCGATTTCCTGCATGCACGCCTCGACAGTGAGCCCCGATGATTTCAACGGTTTGAGGTCATGGTTGGCCGTCGGCACCCAATGCACCTCGATGGCCTTCGACAGCTCATACCCTTCAACCGCCTCTCGGTTGCCCAACGCATCGCGTTCGCCCTGCACGATCAGCGTCGGCGTCCGCAGTCCCGCCAGGTGCGCGACCCGCGGTTTCTCGGGTTTTCCCGCCGCGTAGAACGGATAGCCCAGACAGAACAACCCATCGGCTTCGACTTCGTCAGCGATGACGCTGGCCATGCGTCCGCCCATGGATTTGCCCCCGATCGCCACTCGCCCGCTCACACCCCCACGCACGGCGGCGTACACCTCATGCCAGCACTCCAGCAACTTCGGTTGGGGATTGGGCGGTCGTCTGCGCCCGTCGATTCGGCGCTGGGCCATGTAGGGGAATTCAAAGCGCAGCACGCCAACACCCAAGGCCGCCAGGCGCGTGGCGATGTCGTTCATAAAGTCGCTGTCCATCGGGGCGCCCGCGCCGTGGGCGAGAATCAGCGTCGATGGCGCGTCCGCTGCCTGGCCGGTTGGAGCGTCCCAGATCCAGCCGTGTTCTTGCGCCAGCTGCGCGCAGTGATCGGCCGTTCGCTTCGCCGCGTGTTGTTTGCTCATGCAGGTCTCTTTTACCAAAACATCGACCACCCGCCGACTGAGGCGAGCACCACGGCCGGCATTATGCAGCAACGTCGGCGTGCCATGAGCCTGCCCTCCGTTTGCCCTGCTCCGACAGCAAGGGTTCAGCTCCCGGGCGTTAGTCTGGCCCGGCACTTCGGCAACGAGCACCGAATCCTGAGCGCCCCAACCTGCACACAACCGGGCGGTTTCATCGACGGAATATGCTTTTTGTCCGCTCCGGACGATCACCCGTGACGATCGCCGGCCTTTCTGCCAGCTCGGGCCAAATATTTTTGGGCAGATAAAAGTGCCAATGTCAGCGGCTTTTTGTATACAACTTTGCAGTCGAAATGCTCTCTCGATGCACAGGAACGGCAGGCAGAGAAGCGTTTCAGCTATCTCCGGAAATGGTTGATCGCCGCGTCCCGCCAAGGACGCGGCAACTTTCCGTCGAGCGCGGCCAAGTGTCGCAGGCGCTGTTCCAAAGCCTTCCCTCCGCGATCATTCGCGTCTAAGCTGTGTCCGCACAGTGGACCGGCGACAGCTAGCCACAGGCCCAGCAACAAGATTGTGCCCGGCAACGCAGCCCTCTTGCAGACAAGCAGCCTCAGCGCTGTTTTCACCCGCAGGGTTGTATCCAATCCCTCCCACTCACGCGCGCGATCCAGCTCGACCTGTCTTCCTTCCCTCAGGCCACTCAGCCAGAACCCAATTGCGCTTCGGCAAACGGGCCTCTGCGTGCACCGCGTCCCTCGCTTCCGTCGATCCCGAACCACGCCACTGCGTGATGGGTTACGCGCGATCGAAGGTGCGGCTGTGACCACACTAATAAAATACACACCGTGGAACCTGACATGAGCACAGCACCCAGCCCGACTGCTTATAACTACAAGGTCGTCCGCCAGTTCGCCATCATGACGGTGGTCTGGGGCATCATCGGCATGGGCATGGGCGTCTTCATCGCCGCCCAACTCGTGTGGCCTGACCTGAATTTCGGTTTGCCGTGGACCACATTCGGTCGACTGCGCCCCCTCCATACCAACCTGGTGATTTTCGCGTTCGGCGGCTGTGCCCTTTTTGGCACCTCCTATTACGTCGTCCAGCGCACCTGTCAGGCGCGGTTGATCTCCGACGGCCTGGCGGCCTTTCACTTCTGGGGCTGGCAGGCGGTGATCATCGGCGCCATCGTCACCCTGCCGATGGGCTACACCACCACCAAGGAGTACGCCGAGCTCGAATGGCCGATCGCGATCCTGCTGGCGATTGTCTGGATCGCCTACGGCGCGGTGTTCTTCGGCACCATCGTCAAGCGCAAGACCCGACACATTTACGTCGCCAACTGGTTTTACGGCGCGTTCATCGTGGTGACGGCAATGCTGCACATCGTCAACCACATCTCGCTGCCGGTGAGCCTGTTCAAGTCGTACTCGGCGTACGCCGGCGCCACCGACGCCATGATCCAGTGGTGGTACGGGCACAACGCCGTGGGCTTTTTCCTCACCACTGGCTTTCTCGGGATGATGTATTACTTCGTGCCGAAACAGGCCGAACGCCCGATCTATTCCTATCGCCTGTCCATCGTGCATTTCTGGGCGCTGATCACCCTGTACATCTGGGCCGGCCCGCACCATCTGCACTACACCGCCCTGCCCGACTGGGCGCAATCACTGGGCATGGTGATGTCGATCATCCTGCTCGTGCCAAGCTGGGGCGGCATGATCAACGGCATGATGACCCTATCAGGCGCGTGGCATAAATTGCGCACCGACCCGATTCTGCGGTTCCTCGTGCTGTCGCTGGCGTTCTACGGGATGTCGACGTTCGAGGGGCCAATGATGGCGATCAAGACCGTCAACTCGCTCTCCCACTACACCGACTGGACCATCGGCCACGTTCACGCCGGCGCGCTGGGCTGGGTGGCGATGATCTCCATCGGCGCCGTCTACCACATGATCCCGAAACTCTATGGTCGTGCGCAGATGCACAGCATCGCGCTGATCAACACGCACTTCTGGCTCGCCACGGTCGGCACCGTCCTCTATATCGCCGCGATGTGGGTCAACGGCATCACCCAAGGCCTGATGTGGCGCGCCATCAACGACGACGGCACCCTCACCTACTCGTTTGTCGAGGCCCTGCAGGCCAGTCATCCGGGGTATATCGTCCGCGCATTGGGCGGAGGGATTTTCGCCAGCGGCATGCTGTTCATGGCCTACAACGTGTTCCGCACCATTCGTGCAGCGAACACGGAAGAAGCCGAAGCCGCCGCACAGATTGCCGTCGTGGGGGCGCACTGATGATCAAGCACGAAGCACTGGAAAAGAACATCGGCCTGCTGTCGATCTTCATGGTCATCGCGGTCGCGGTCGGCGGGCTGACCCAGATCGTTCCGCTGTTCTTTCAGGACGTCACCACCCTGCCCGTCGAAGGCATGAAGCCGCGCCCGGCGCTGGAACTCGAAGGCCGCGACGTCTACATCGCCAACGGCTGCGTGGGCTGCCATTCGCAGATGATCCGGCCGTTCCGCGCCGAAACCGAACGCTACGGGCACTACTCGGTGGCCGGTGAAAGCGTCTGGGATCACCCGTTTCTGTGGGGTTCCAAACGCACCGGGCCGGACCTGGCCCGGGTCGGCGGTCGTTACTCGGATGACTGGCACCGCGCGCATTTGAACAATCCGCGGGACCTGGTGCCGGAGTCGATCATGCCGGCCTACCCCTTCCTGGCGGACACCAGGATCGACGGCACGCTGACCGGCAAGAAGATGGAAGTGCTGCGCAGCCTGGGCGTGCCCTACACCGATGCCGACATCGCCGGCGCAGCCGACGCGGTGAAGGGCAAGACCGAAATGGATGCGCTGGTGGCCTACCTTCAGGGCCTGGGCACCCTCATCAAGAGCAAACGGTGATCGCCATGGACATGGGAACAATACGAGGCCTGGGCACCGTCGTCGTGATGGTGGCTTTCATTGGTCTGGCGCTGTGGGTGTACAGCCCGCGGCGCAAGGCGGAATTCGACGATGCGACGTTGCTGCCGTTTGCCGATGATCCGGAGGCGATTGCGCAGGTGAGACGAGCGCAAGACCAGAGCAAAGCCCACGCCCCGTCAACACCCGAAAGGAGCCAGAAACCATGAGCGCCTTCTGGAGCATTTACGTCACGGTGCTGACGCTGGGCACGATCTTCGCGATGGGCTGGCTGCTGATCGCCACGCGCAAGGGCCAGCGCGCCGACACCACCGATGAAACCGTCGGCCATGCGTTCGATGGCATCGAGGAGTACGACAACCCGCTGCCCAAGTGGTGGTTCTGGTTGTTCATCGGCACCCTTATTTTCGCCCTGGGCTACCTCGCGTTCTACCCTGGGCTGGGCAACTGGACGGGGCTGCTGCCGGGTTACGACTACACCGACAACGACAAGAAAATCCCGTTTTCCGACGGCACAACCGGCTGGACCGGCGTGCACGAATGGGAGAAGGAGATGGCGCAATCCGAGGCGCGCTTCGGGCCGATATTCGCAAAATTCGCGGCGATGCCCATCGAGGAAGTGGCCAAAGACCCACAAGCGCTGAAGATGGGCGGTCGGCTGTTCGCGTCGAACTGCTCGGTTTGCCACGGCTCCGACGCCAAAGGCGCCTACGGCTTCCCCAACCTCACCGACGCTGACTGGCGCTGGGGTGGCGATCCGCAGAGCATCAAAACCACCATCATGGACGGCCGTCATGCGGTCATGCCGGCGTGGGGTGCGGTGATTGGCGATCAAGGCGTGCGCGACGTGTCGGCTTACGTGCTGACCCAGCTGTATAGCCGCACCCTGCCCGCCGACGCGAACGCCGACCCGGCGGCGGGCCAGAAAATCTACGCCACCACCTGCGTCGCCTGCCACGGTCCGCAGGGCAAAGGCGTTGCCGCATTGGGCGCGCCAGACCTGACCCACCCCGGCGCGTTCATTTACGGCGCCAGCTTTGCCCAGTTGCAGCAGACCATCCAGTACGGCCGCCAGGGCCAGATGCCGGCACAGGCTTTGCTGCAGGGAAATGACCGGGTGCACCTGCTGGCGGCTTACGTGTATAGCCTGTCCCATGGGGACGAACCGGCGGCAAAGCCCGAGTGAAGGATATCGCCGTCGCACACCCTGATGATTCGGCCCGAAGGGCGCAGGACGCTGCCATGAGCAACCAGATTCCGCTGCACAACGTCACCCCGCCGACTGAAAAGGACGGCGACACCGTTGACCTGTATGCCTCGCGGGAGAAGATCTACACCCGCGCGTTCACCGGGGTGTTCCGCAATGTGCGCATGGGGGGCGGCGTTGTGCTGTTCCTGCTGTATTTCGGCACGGTCTGGCTTAACTGGGGCGCCCATCAGGCGGTGTGGTGGAACCTGCCGGAGCGCAAGTTCTACATCTTCGGCGCGACGTTCTGGCCGCAGGATTTCATTCTGTTGTCGGGCATCCTCATCGTCAGCGCGTTCGGGCTGTTCTTCATCACCGTGTTCGCCGGGCGGGTCTGGTGCGGCTACACCTGCCCGCAAAGCGTGTGGACGTGGGTGTTCATGTGGTGCGAAAAGGTCACCGAAGGCGACCGCCATCAGCGCATCAAACTCGACAAGGCGCCCATGAACGGCAACAAGTTCGCGCGCAAGTGTGCCAAGCACAGCCTCTGGCTGCTGATCGGCCTCGTCACCGGCCTGACCTTTGTCGGCTACTTCTCGCCCATCCGCCAACTGCTGCAGGCGTTCTTCAACGGCGAGGCCGATGGCTGGTCGTATTTCTGGGTCGGTTTCTTCACCCTCGCCACCTACGCCAACGCCGGCTGGCTGCGCGAACAGGTGTGCATTTATATGTGCCCCTACGCGCGCTTTCAGAGCGTGATGTTCGACAAGGACACCCTGATCGTTTCCTACGACCCACGGCGCGGCGAGCCACGGGGTGCGCGTAAAAAGGAAACCGATTACCAGGCTGAAGGCCTGGGCGACTGCATCGATTGCACGATGTGCGTGCAGGTCTGCCCCACCGGCATCGATATCCGCGATGGCTTGCAGATTGAATGCATCGGCTGCGCGGCGTGCGTCGACGCCTGCGACGGGATCATGGACAAGATGGACTACCCGCGCGGCCTGATCAGTTACACCACCGAGCACAACCTTTCCGGGCAGGTTACCCATACACTGCGGCCGCGGTTGATCGGCTACGGCCTGGTGTTGCTGGTGATGATCGGCGGGCTGACCGGCGCGTTTCTCACCCGCTCGCTGGTGGGTTTCGACGTCAGCAAGGACCGCGTGCTGTACCGGGAAAACGTCGAGGGACGGATCGAAAACGTCTACAGCCTCAAGATCATGAACAAGGACCAGATCGACCACACGTATGTGCTCGACGCCAACGGGCTGCCGGACCTGAAGCTGCAAGGCCGCCGCGAGATCAAGGTGCCGGCGGGCGAGATCGTCAGCCTGCCGGTGGAGCTGTCGGTCGCGCCCGAGCAACTGCAGTCGAGCACCAACGAGGTCAGTTTCGTTCTCAGGGACATCGAACAAAGCGACACCGAAGTCCACGCCAAGAGCCGTTTCATCGGCCCGTCCATTCGCTGAGAGAGGCCGGAAATGACCCCAGTCACCGCAGCAACACCTTGGCACCGGCATTTATGGCCGTGGATCATCATCGGCATCCTGACCTGCTCGGTGGCATTGACCCTGGCCATGGTCACCATCGCCGTCACCCACCCGGACAACCTCGTCACCGACAATTATTACGAGGCCGGGAAAGGCATCAACCGCTCCCTGGATCGCGAATTGCTGGGTCAGTCCCTCAATCTGCAAGCCATGGTGGGACTGGATGAGCTGACCGGCGAAGTGGATGTGCAGCTGAGCGGCGCCAGTCAGCCGGAAACCCTGGTGCTGAACCTGATTTCTCCGACTCAGCCGGACAAGGACCGCAAAATCGTGCTGGCGCGTAATCCTTCGCAACCGGGGCGTTATGTCGGGCAGTTGAGCGACAGGGTCGAAGGCCGGCGTTTTGTCGAATTGCTGGGGGTGGAAAACGGCCAGACCTGGCGCCTGTTCGAGGAAGAACGGATCGTCCCCGGCCAGCCACTGACCCTGGGCGACGAGCCGATTCAGGGCGCGGGCAGGCATTGATGTGAACGCCACTCAAATGCCGACCACCGAGATCAAACACCTGCGGTCTTGCTACCACTGCACGTTGCCGGTCCCTCCGGGCGGGCGCTTCATCACGTCGGTGCTGGGCGAGGCGCGGGAGTTCTGCTGCCCCGGTTGTCAGGCCGTGGCCCACGCCATCGTCGCCGGCGGCCTGGAAAGCTATTACCTGCACCGCAGCGAAGCGTCGATCAATCCTCAGGTATTACCGACGCCTCTGGCCGACGAACAAGCCCTCCTTGATCGTCCCGACGTGCAGGCGCCCTTTGTCCGCCATGAGTCCCCCGTCGGCGATGTGGCTGAAACGACGCTGATGATCGAGGGCATCACCTGCGCGGCCTGCGGCTGGCTGATCGAACGTCATCTGCGCGCGTTGCCCGCCGTGGTCGAAGCGCGGCTGAACCTGTCCAGTCATCGCCTGCACCTGCGATGGCATGACGTGGGGTTGCCCTTGAGCGAGGTGCTGGCCGAGTTGCGCAGCATCGGTTACGCCGGCCACCCTTATCAGGCGGACAAGGCGACCGAGCAGCTGGCCCGGGAAAACCGCCGCAGCCTCCGTCAACTGGGCGTCGCCGGGCTGCTGTGGTTTCAGGCGATGATGGCGACCATGGCGACCTGGCCCGAATTCAACATCGACCTCAGCCCGGAGATGCATACGATCCTGCGCTGGGTGGCGATGTTTCTGACGACGCCCATCGTGTTTTACAGCTGTGCGCCGTTCTTTAAAGGGGCGCTGCGCGACCTGCGCGCGTGCCATCTGACCATGGACGTTTCGGTGTCGCTGGCGATTGGCGCGGCGTACCTCGCGGGCCTCTGGACGGCGGTCACCGGCGTGGGCGAATTGTATTTCGACGCGGTCGGCATGTTCGCGCTGTTCCTGCTCACCGGCCGCTACCTGGAACGCCGCGCCCGGGAACGCACCAGCGCGGCGACCGCGCAACTGGTCAATCTGCTGCCGGCTTCCTGCCTGCGGTTGAACGCGGACGGCCAGACCGAGCGCGTCTTGACCCATCAGTTGCGTTTGCACGATCAGGTGGTGGTCCACCCCGGCGCGCTGTTGCCGGCGGACGGCCGAATCATCGCGGGCCGCTCGAGCATCGACGAATCGCTGCTCACCGGCGAGTACCTGCCGCAGCCCCGTCAGGTGGGAGACGCCGTCACCGCTGGCACCGCCAATGTGGAAAGCGTGCTGACGGTGGAAGTCCTTGCCCTCGGCGCCGACACGCGACTCTCTGCCGTCGTCCGATTGCTGGAGCGCGCCCAATCGGAGAAGCCGCCCCTCGCGCAAATGGCGGACCGCGCAGCGCAGTGGTTTTTGCTGATTTCGCTGGTGCTGGCGGCGTGTGTCGGCGTGGTCTGGTGGCAGCTCGACGCAAGCCGCGCGTTCTGGATTGTGCTGGCGATGCTGGTCGCCACCTGCCCGTGCGCTTTGTCGCTGGCGACGCCCACCGCCCTGACGGCCGCCACCGGCACGCTGCATAAACTCGGGCTGCTGCTCACCCGCGGCCATGTCCTGGAGGGGCTGAACCGGATCGACACGGTGATCTTCGACAAGACCGGCACGCTGACCGAAGGACGCCTGACGTTAAGGGCCATTCGCAGCCTCGGCGCGCTGAGCAGTAACGACTGCTTGAGTCTGGCGGCGGCACTGGAAAGTCGGTCTGAACACCCGATTGCCCGGGCGTTCGGCAAGACGCCGCTGACCGCTGAAGGGGTCGTCGCCACGCCAGGGCTGGGGCTCGAAGGCGAAGTCAACGGGCGGCTCTTGCGCATCGGTCAGCCCGGGTTTGTCTGCGCCTTGAGTGGCGTCGCCGTACCATTGATGCCCGACGAGCCCGGTCAGTGGTTGTTGCTGGGGGATGACACGCAGGCACTCGCCTGGCTGGTACTGGATGATCGGCTCCGGGACGACGCGGCGGCGCTGGTCACGGCGTGTAAACAACGCGGCTGGAAGACCTTGTTGTTGTCCGGCGACAGCTCGCCCATGGTCTCCAGCGTCGCGACTCAGTTGCAGATTGATGACGCCCGAGGCAGCCTGCGGCCGGATGACAAGCTCGCCATTCTGCAACGGCTGCGGGCGGAGGGCCGGACCATTCTGGTGATCGGCGACGGGGTTAATGATGTGCCGATGGTGGCGGCGGCCGACATCAGCATCGCCATGGGTTCGGCCACCGACCTGGCCAAGACCAGCGCGGACGCGGTGTTGTTGTCGAACCGTCTGCACGTGTTGGTGGAGGCTTTTGGCCTCGCTCGGCGCACACGGCGGATCATTGTGGAAAATCTGGCGTGGGCCGGGCTGTACAACGGGCTGGTGCTGCCCTTCGCGGCGCTGGGCTGGGTCACGCCGTTGTGGGCGGCGGCCGGGATGTCGGTGAGTTCGCTGGTGGTGGTCTTGAATGCGTTGCGTCTGACACGGACGAAGCGGCTTTCTGCAGAATCCCTACCTGTCCATCAAACGGTGACCCCATGAATGCACGACCCAACCCGGAGGCCCGATGCCTGCGCTCTACATCATGATTCCGGTGGCGCTGCTGATTGTGGCGGTGGCGATTTACGTTTTTTTCTGGGCAGTGGACAGCGGCCAGTACGACGACCTCGACGGCCCGGCCCACAGCATTTTGTTCGACGATCAGGATCCGGGGCACAAGGCCGGAGTGGATGAGATGTCGGGGAAAGAGAAATCGGGCGATAAAAAGGATTCGGCCAAGTGAACCCGGTCCCTGTGGAAGATCTCCCGTCGTCCAGACGACGCGCTGTCTCGCAGCAAACACAACCCCTGTGGGAGTGAGCTTGCTCACGAAGACGGCGTTCCAGCCGCTAGAGATGCAGCGGCTATCTCGACCCCTTCGCGAGCAAGCTCGCTCCCACAATTTTTATGTCCGCAGGTAGATCTGCGGTGTTGTCATGTTTGATGAGAGTGAGCTTGCTCACGATGGCTGACTATCGACCGCGGGATATCTGTCGCGATGGCGTAATAACACTCACCGGAACGCTTTCGGATAATGCCCATGCATGACCTCATCCCCCAACTTTTCTCCGCCCTCGTGCTGGGCCTGCTCGGCGGCGGCCATTGCCTGGGCATGTGCGGCGGGCTGATGGGCGCGCTCACCTTTGCCATTCCCAAGGAGCAAAGCGGACGACGCTTGCGCCTGCTGATGGCCTACAACGTCGGACGTGTTTTCAGCTACGCCTGCGCCGGTTTGCTGACGGGCATGCTCGGCTGGGCGGCCGCCAACAGTCCGGGGGCGATGCTGTTGCGGGTGATCGCCGGGCTGCTGATGATCACCATGGGCCTGTACCTGGCCGGATGGTGGAGCGGCCTGACCCGCATCGAAGGATTGGGCCGCGGGGTCTGGCGTCACCTGCAACCGCTGGCCAGCCGCCTGATGCCGGTGTCGACGATGCCTCGGGCTTTACTGCTTGGCGCGGTGTGGGGCTGGCTGCCCTGCGGACTGGTTTACAGCACGCTGCTGTGGTCGGCGAGCCAGGGCAATGCGCTGCACAGCGGATTATTAATGCTCGCGTTCGGCGTCGGCACCTGGCCGGTACTGCTCGCCACGGGGCTGGCCGCCGAGCGAATCACCGCCCTGCTCCGTCGGCGCAGCGTGCGCGTGGCGGGCGGGCTGCTAGTGATTCTGTTCGGCCTGTGGACACTCCCCGGCCCCCATCAACAGTGGCTGATGGGCCACACGCCTCACACGATGAATCACGGGATGGATCACACGATGACTCCTCAGATGAACCATGCAGACATGGCCCACGAGTAATCGCTGCCCCATCCATTGACCCAGATCAACGCCTTGATCTGCGCGCGCCTTACACTTCCCGCACCGCCAGCCTTCACGGGAACGCCCCCATGCTCGACGACCTTCGTTGGGATTCTGAACTCATCCGCCGCTACGATCTGGCAGGGCCGCGTTACACGTCCTACCCCACCGCCGTGCAATTTCATACGCAGGTTGGCGCCTTCGATCTGCTGCAGGCACTGCGCGACAGCCGCATGGCGTCGCGGCCATTGTCGCTTTACGTGCACATCCCGTTCTGCGCCAACATTTGCTACTACTGCGCCTGCAACAAAGTCATCACCAAGGATCGCGGTCGCGCCCAGCTCTATCTGCAGCGCCTCGAACGCGAGATCAGCCTGATCGCCGCCCACGTCGATGACCGTCAGGTGGTCGAGCAGTTGCACTTCGGCGGTGGCACGCCGACCTTTCTCAGTCACGTTGAACTGCGCCAGCTCATGGCCCATCTGCGCCAGCACTTCACCCTGCTGGATGACCACTCCGGCGACTACGGCATCGAAATCGACCCCCGCGAGGCCGACTGGTCGACCATGGGCCTGTTGCGCGAACTGGGTTTTAACCGTGTCAGCCTCGGCGTGCAGGACCTCGATCCGCTGGTGCAGCGGGCGATCAACCGTTTGCAGAGCCTGGAAGAAACCCGCGCCATCGTCGAAGCCGCGCGCACCTTGCAGTTCCGCTCGGTGAACATTGACCTCATTTACGGCCTGCCGCTGCAAACCCCGGAGGGGTTTGCCCGTACCGTCGAGCAAGTCATCGCCCTGCAGCCCGACCGGCTTTCGGTGTTCAACTACGCCCACCTGCCCGAGCGCTTCATGCCCCAGCGGCGCATCGACACGGCGCAGTTGCCCAGCCCTGAGCAGAAGCTGGAGATGCTCCAGCGCACCATCGAGCAACTGACCGGCGCCGGCTATCGCTACATCGGCATGGACCACTTCGCCCTGCCCGATGACGACCTGGCCATCGCTCAGGAAGAAGGCACGCTGCAGCGCAATTTTCAGGGCTACACCACCCACGGTCACTGCGACCTGATCGGCCTCGGCGTCTCGGCCATCAGTCAGATCGGTGGGCTTTATGCGCAGAACACCAGCGATCTCACCGAGTACCAGACCTTGCTGGCCAGCGACCAACTGGCGACCAAGCGCGGCTTGCGTTGCAACGAGGACGATCAGCTACGGCGCACCATCATCAGCCAATTGATCTGCCATTGCCGCGTCGATTTCGCGCCCATCGAGGGAGAATTCTCCATCCACTTTAGGGAATATTTCTGCGAGCAGTGGCCGCAATTGCTGACCATGGCCACGGATGGGCTGATTCACCTGGATTCAAAAGGCATCACCGTCACCCCGGCGGGACGTCTGCTGGTGCGCTCGATCTGCATGGTGTTCGACGGGTATCTGGGCGCGCAAAACCGTCAGCGCTATTCCCGGGTGATATAGGCCCGCGTGATCCAGGCATTTCCGCCTGGAGCGGAGGAATCATTTCTGGCCATGGAGGCGCGTGGTAGTCGCAGGGTTGACCGCTGAGTTACCCTTACGACTTATGTGTGTTTCTGCAAAAGGAATTACCGATGTCTGAGCCAGTCAAACTGCGCGCTCACACCCAGGCTCACTGCAAGGATTGCAGCCTGGCCCCGTTGTGCCTTCCACTTTCATTGAACCTGGAAGACATGGATGCACTGGACGAGATCGTCAAACGCGGCCGGCCGTTGAAGAAAGGCGATTTTCTGTTTCGTCAGGGCGACACCTTCGCTTCCGTCTACGCCGTCCGTTCCGGCGCGCTGAAAACCTTCAGCCTCAGCGACAGCGGCGAAGAACAACTCACCGGCTTTCACCTGCCCAGCGAACTGGTCGGGCTGTCCGGGATGGACGCCGAGGCGTATCCCGTCACGGCGCAGGCCCTTGAGACCACATCGGTGTGCGAAATCCCCTTCGAACGGCTGGACGAACTGTCGGTGCAACTGCCGCAATTGCGTCGCCAGTTGATGCGCGTGATGAGCCGGGAAATTCGCGATGACCAACAGATGATGCTGCTGCTCTCGAAGAAAACCGCCGACGAGCGCATCGCCACGTTTCTGGTCAACCTCTCCGCCCGCTTCCGCGCCCGCGGCTTCTCCGCCAACCAGTTCCGCCTGAGCATGTCGCGCAACGAGATCGGCAACTACCTGGGCCTGGCAGTGGAAACTGTGTCCCGGGTGTTCACCCGCTTTCAGCAGAACGAGTTGATCGCCGCCGAGGGCAAGGAAATCCGCATCCTCGATCCGATTCAGCTCTGCGCGCTGGCCGGGGGATCGCTGGAAAGCTGATGCATGATGGTCCGGGCGGGCTTAGACTGGCGTCTTTTGAGTCATGTCCTGCCCGAGATCCATATGATTTTCGACGAATTCAGCATCAAATCCCTCATCCGCCCTGTGGTGGATTTCCCCAAGCCCGGCGTGATTTTTCGTGACATCACCCCGCTGTTCCAGTCACCCAAGGCCCTGCGCCTGGTCATCGACAGCTTCATCCAGCGTTATATCGATGCCGAGTTCACCCACGTCGGCGCCATGGACGCGCGCGGGTTTCTCATTGGCTCGATTGTTGCGTATGAGCTGAACAAACCGCTGGTGCTGTTTCGCAAGCAGGGGAAATTGCCGGCGGACGTGTTGGCCGAGGCCTACCAGACCGAATACGGCGAAGCGCTGCTGGAAGTCCACGCCGACAGCTTGTGCGACGGGGATTCGGTTGTGATGTTCGATGACCTGATCGCCACCGGCGGCACGCTGGTCGCCGCCGCCAACCTGATCCGCCGCATGGGCGCGAAGGTTCACGAAGCCGCCGCAATCATCGACCTGCCTGAGCTGGGCGGTTCAAAGCGCCTGCGTGACATGGAAATCCCGACGTTCTGTTTGACCGAGTTTGCGTTGACGGATAAGTAGGAAGCCACCAATGGAAGACGTCTGATCACAGCACCAGACGTCAGGCCAGCTGACACTGCTGCTCCTGAGCGAACACGATATTGTGGAAGTGACCGGGGTGGCGCTCCACCTTGCTCACGAAGAGGCCGGTACCGCCGCCAGATATCTAGCGGTAGGAAGGCCACCTTCGCGAGCAAGCTCGCTCCCACAGGTCCTCATTCGCTGCAAGACAGCGGCGCGTATTGAAGACAGGGAACTCACCTACAACTGAATCGGCTTGCGCCCTGCGAACGAATGCGCGAGCGTGCCGCCGTCGACCAGTTCCAGCTCGCCACCCAGCGGCACGCCGTGGGCAATGCGCGAGGTGATAAGACCTTTATTGGTCAGCAGTTGGGCGATGTAGTGCGCCGTCGCTTCGCCTTCCACCGTCGGGTTGGTGGCGAGGATGACTTCGGTGAACGAGCCCTGCTCCTCGATCCGAGCGACCAGCTGCGGGATGCCAATGGCTTCAGGCCCCAGACCGTCCAGTGGCGACAAGTGGCCCTTGAGCACGAAGTAGCGCCCGCGGTAACCGGTCTGCTCCACCGCATACACATCCATCGGGCCCTCGACCACGCACAGCAGCGTGTCGTCGCGACGGACGTCCGAGCATTGCGGGCAAAGTTCTTCTTCGGTGAGGGTGCGGCATTGTTTGCAGTGACCAACGCCTTCCATCGCCTGACTCAGTGCCTGGGACAGACGCGAGCCACCGCTGCGATCACGCTCCAGCAGCTGCAACGCCATGCGCTGGGCGGTTTTCTGACCGACGCCGGGCAGGATGCGCAGGGAGTCGATCAACTGGCGAATCAGGGGGCTGAAGCTCATTGGAGAAACGTCCGACAAAAACACGAGACGCGGTTTATACCCGCGCCTCCGATTACCGTCAAATCAGGGTCACGAGACCTTGACCACCAGCTTGCCGAAGTTCTTGCCGTCGAGCAGGCCAATGAACGCGTCCGGCGCATGTTCCAGACCTTCCACCACGTCTTCGCGGAATTTCACCTTGCCGTCCTTCACCAGCGGAATCATGGCCTGCATGAATTCTTCCAGACGGTGGTAATACTCTTCGTAGACGATGAAGCCCTGAATCTTCGCGCGCTTGGTCAGCAGCGTGCGCATCAACAGTGGCAGTTGATTCGGCCCTTCCGGCTGGCTTTGCGCGTTGTAATGGGCGATCAGTCCGCACAACGGCACCCGCGCACGCTCATTGAGCAGCGGGATGACCGCTTCCAGCACCTTGCCGCCGACCAGTTCGAAATAGATGTCGATGCCGTTCGGGACGGCTGCTTTCAGCTGCTCGGCGAAATCATCACTGCGGTGATCGATGCAGGCATCGAAGCCCAGCTCGTCGACCACATAACGGCATTTGTCTTCACCACCGGCAACACCCACCACGCGCAGGCCATTGAGCTTGGCCACCTGACCCACCACCGAGCCGACCGCCCCGGAAGCCGCGGCGACGACCAGGGTCTCGCCCGCTTTCGGTTTGCCGATGTCCATCAAACCCATGTAACCGGTGATGCCCGGCATGCCGAGCACGCCCACCGCCATCGAGGGGCTGGGGAGATCTTTCGGCGCCATCAACAGGTTGCTGCCGTCGGAAATGCTGTGGGTCTGCCAGCCGGTCTGACCCACCACCAGATCGCCTTCCTTGAATTTCGGGTTGCGCGACTGCTCGACCACGCTGACCGCGCCGCCTTCCATCACCGCATCGATTTCCACCGGTGCCGCGTAGGACGGGGCGTCACTCATGCGACCGCGCATGTAGGGATCAAGGGACAGGTAGAGCGTGCGCAATTGCACCTGGCCGTCTTGCAGGTCAGGCAACGCCTCGCGCTCAAGTCGGAAGTTTTCCGGGGTCGGTGCGCCCTGTGGACGGGATGCCAGGACCACACGCTGGTTGAGGATCAATTCTTGCGTCATCGGAATGGGCTCCATGATGAAGGGTTGCGAGGGTATAGACAGCAGACCGTGGGCAGCCGAACGGGTTCGGTCGGATGTGGGGTTCCATATGACGCGCGTAATCCGGGGCGGCCCTGGCGCCGTCCCCAACAAAAATGCCAGGCACGAGGGCCTGGCATTTGGGTGTCGCGACAGCCGTCCGATCAGAACGGCAGTTTCATGCCCGGCGGCAGCTGCATGCCGGCGGTCATGCTGGCGGTCTTCTCCTGGCTGGCCGCTTCGATCTTGCGCACGGCGTCGTTGACGGCTGCGGCGATCAAGTCTTCGAGAATTTCCTTCTCTTCCTGCATCAGGCTGTCGTCCAGGCTGACGCGCTTGACGTCGTGACGCCCGGTCATGACCACGCTGACCAGACCGGCGCCGGATTGGCCGGTCACTTCAGCGTTGGCCAGTTCTTCCTGCATCTTGGCCATTTTTTCCTGCATCTGCTGAGCCTGCTTCATCAGGCCTGCCATGCCACCTTTCATCATGGGAGTTACTCCTCGGAAGTCATTGGATAGAAAGTCGTTGAACAATCGGGGCGCCCCATCAGCTTAGCGCCCCTGGAAATCATTGGTCCTGAATCAGCATCTAGACCGGCGCCTGCGCCGGCGCATCCACCGGCACAATCGTGTCCTCGCGAATGGACGCACCGAACTGCTGCATCATCTGCTGAATGAACGGATCGCCGTGAATCGCCGCCTCGGCCTGCTTCTGCCGATCGGCACGCCGACGCGCCGCTGCCTGAGCCGGGGTTTCCTGCTCGGGCTTGATCAGTTCGATACTCAGGTTGAGGGTGCGTTCATGGTATTGGTTCAGCGCGTCGTTCAGACGGCGCTGCTGCGTCGAGTTGAACAGCGCGCTGTGGGCCGGGTCCAGGTGCAGCAGCCAATTGTCGCCCTCCACCGAAATCAGCGTGCAGTTGGCGGCGATGCTGCCGGTCATGCCGGAAATCGGCAGTTTCGGGAACAGCTCAAGCCAGTCGGCTGCCAGCCCGGTGGCGGGCTTGGCGGCCGGCAACAGCTCGGGCTCCTTCTCCACCGCTTCGACCGCTTCGTGGGCCAGGTCGTCAAGATAAGCGAACGACGCCGGGTCGATGTCGATGTCCGGCTCGTTGTAGTCGTCATCGGGCGGCGGCTCGTCGTCGCGGTCCATGGGCGCCGGCACGTACGGCGTCGCGTCGGGCACGTGCTCGATCATCTGCAGCGTCACGACGTCGGCGGCGGCTTGCCGTTGCTCTGACGACTCGACTTCAGGCGCCTCAGGCACAGGGCTCGCGGGGACCGGCGCCGGCATTGGCGTCAGATCAGGCTGCTCGGCCACGGTGTCGAGGACGGGCTCGGGAATCTCGGCGACGGATTCGGAAGCGGGCTGCGCAGACGACTCTGGTTCAGGCTCTGCCTCGGGCTCGGCAGCGCGGGCTGGCGGCGCGACCTTCGGCTCGTTCCAGGGCAGGTCGATCTCTTCCTCAGCCTTTGCCTTCGCAGGTTGAGCGTCGGGCACGGCCACCGGAGCAGGCTTGTCGATAACAGGCGCTGGCGACGGGGCGGTGACGGGGTTGGGTGCTGCGGATGCTGAACTCGCCACCGCTGTCCGGGAATCAACCGTGGCCGGGTTGATCCCCACTGACTTTAACGGCTGCGTCGGCGCGTTGTCGGCGTCTGCGGGCCGGAACGCCAGCATGCGCAGCAGCACCATCTCGAAGCCGCCTCGGGGGTCCGGCGCCAAGGGCAGATCGCGGCGACCGATCAGGCCCATCTGGTAATAGAACTGCACGTCTTCGGCGGGCAATGACTGGGCCAGCGCCAGTACGCGATCCCGATCGCCATGGCCGTTGTCGACCCCTTCAGGCAGCGCCTGGGCGATGGCGACCCGGTGCAACACGTTGAGAATCTCCGACAGCACGCCGCTCCAGTCAGGGCCCTGTTCGGCCAGATGGCGCACGGCTTCAAGCAACGAGCGGGCATCGCCCTCGATCAACGCAGCCAGCACGTCGAACACCTGGCCGTGATCCAGCGTACCGAGCATGGCGCGCACATCGGCCGCCAGCACTTTGCCTTCGCCGAAGGCAATCGCCTGATCGGTGAGGCTCATGGCGTCACGCATCGAGCCATCGGCGGCGCGACCCAGCAGCCACAGCGCGTCGTCTTCGAACGGAACGTTTTCCACGCCAAGGACGTGGGTCAAATGCTCGACCACACGCTCGGGCGTCATGTTTTTCAGGGAGAACTGCAGGCAGCGGGACAGAATGGTCGCCGGCAGCTTCTGCGGATCAGTGGTGGCGAGGATAAACTTGACGTAGGGCGGCGGCTCTTCCAGCGTTTTGAGCAACGCATTGAACGAGTGGCTGGAGAGCATGTGCACTTCGTCGATCAGGTAGACCTTGAAGCGGCCGCGACTGGGTGCGTATTGCACGTTGTCGAGCAGCTCGCGAGTGTCCTCGACCTTGGTGCGGCTGGCGGCGTCGATCTCGATCAGGTCGACAAAGCGGCCTTCATCGATCTCGCGGCACACCGAGCACTCGCCGCAGGGCGTTGAGGTGATACCGGTTTCACAGTTCAGGCACTTGGCAATGATCCGCGCGATGGTGGTCTTGCCGACCCCCCTTGTGCCCGTGAATAAATAGGCGTGGTGCAGGCGCTGGCTGTCCAGCGCGTTGATCAGGGCCTTGAGCACATGGGTCTGGCCGACCATTTCGCGGAACGAGCGCGGACGCCATTTACGTGCAAGAACCTGATAACTCATTGAAAACCGTCGCGACTGGGTTGCGGAAGACCGCCAATGCTAGCGGAGCAGGGGCAAAATTGCATCTGGTGTCCGACGCTTATCGCTTTATTATGGCTGGCCTGGCTCCGCAAGACGGCTCCGCGAGATGGTTCCCCCATAAGGTTCCGCACCTGGATTCCGAAGACACAGCAGGCTTGAAGCGTCGCACTGTTACTTCGAGGGATCCGGATGCGAGTGTGGGTGAGTGGCTTGGGACTTTTGGGCGCCGTGGAGTTACTGAGCGCACCTGCTGCGGCGCAAGGCCCGCCCCTGCGTTTCGCCGTGGCCGACAGTTGGTCGATGCCGCTGATGCAAGTGGGTCCCGACGGACCTGAGACCGGCATTCTTTTCGACATCATGGAAAGCCTGGCCCGGCAGATCGGCCAGACTGCCGAATATCGCGTGTATCCACGGCTTCGGGTGCAGGCGGCGACCGAGCGCGGTGACGTCGATGTGCGCTGTTACGCCGCGCAGTCCTGGTTGCCGGACATGTCGGGCGACTACACCTGGAGCCTGCCACTGCTGACCCAGCGCAACGTGCTGGTCGGCAGCGCCTACGACACCGCACCCTTTCAGTTGAGCGCGATTCTCGGCGATCACATCGGCACCGTGCTGGGCTATGCCTACCCGGTGCTGGACCCGCTGTTCGCCACGCGCGATTTGATCCGCGAAGACGCCAGACTCCAGGAACAGGTCCTGCAAAAGCTCTCGGCCCATCGCTACCGATACGCCGTGGACACCCAGTGGTCGCTGGACTGGTACAACCGCGACCAGAAAGCCGACGAGAAACTCAGGGCCGTGTGGATCATCGATGAACAGCCGGTGGGTTGCGTCGCCCGCAACGACCCTAGCGTACCCGCGCAACGCATCATGCGCACGCTGCTGAGGATGAAGATGTCCGGGGAGATCGAGCGGATTGTCGAGCGGTATCAGGTGCATTCGGGCAACCCCGACGACCCGTATTGAGGCTGCGCCGTTTTCCCGTTGTGAGACTGGCTGCGACTTTCGATTGTGGGGCTGGCGCCGATTGTAGGACCGGCTTTAGCCGGGAAAGCGTCATGTGACACACCGCAAGACTGATGGCGTACACACTGGCCTCTTCCCGGCTAAAGCCGGTCCCACGAAAAGATCGCGCGCACTCAGTGGGACCGGCTTTAGCCGGGAAAGCGTCACGCGTCACACCGCAAATTGGATGTCGCCTGCACTGGCCCTTTCCCGGCTGATGCCAGTCGCACTGGGGGGCGCGCCTATCGCTGTAGCAATCCCGTCATATTCCCTCGCTAGGCTCCGGCGACATATGTTGTAACAACTCGACCTGCGAGCGCCCGCCATGACCAAGAAACCGGAAGATCCCGCACAGGCTTCGGCCCCCCAGACACCGGTGGATGGCAGCCGTCGACGCTTCCTCGGTGGCGTCGCGGTACTGGGCGCCGGCGCGACCCTCAGTGGTGTGGTGGGGGCGGCCGAAGCAGCCCCTGAAGGCAAGCCTGCGACGGACACCCTGTTGACCGGCCCGGCGCTGGACAAAGCGCTGCAGGACAACATCAAAACCATCGTGGTGATCTACGGCGAGAACCGCAGCTTTAATAACCTGTTCGCCAATTTCCCGGGCGTTGAGCACCCGCTTTCAGCCGTGAAACCCGAGCAACACCGCCAGCGCGACCGTGACGGCAAGGTCCTCGACACACTGCCGCAGTGCTGGGGTGGCGTCTGCCAGATCGGCCCGCAAAGCGTCGACGGCGTCACCTACGCGACGGGCGTGCAGTATCAGGAAAACCTGCCCAACGCGCCCTTCCCCCTCAAAGGCCCGAGCGGCGAAGACCTGCCCCTGAGCGTCGTCACCCGCGACCTGTGGCACGTGTTCTATCAGAACCAGATGCAGATCAACGGCGGCAAGAACGACGCCTTCGTCGCCTGGGCGGATTCCGGCGGTCTGACCATGGGCTACTACGCCCAGACCCAATATTCCCTGCGCTTGTGGGACGTCGCCAAAGAGTTCGTGCTCTGTGACAACTTCTTCCAGGGCGCTTTCGGCGGTTCGTTTCTCAACCACCAGTACCTGATCTCGGCCCGGGCGCCCTTCTACCCGGACGCGGCAAACTCCCCCGCCAAGTCACAGATCGCCGTGCTGGAAAGCAGCGATCCTCTGGACTACCGGCTCAAACCGCTGGAGAAGTCACCCGCCAGCGCCATGACCGGCCCGCCGCAATTCGGCCCGAGCGCGTTGACGCCGGACGGTTACGGCGTCAACACCATGGCCCCGCCCTACTGGCCGACCTGGCTGCGGGACAAGGAGAAACCGGATTATTCGCAGCCGGGGCTGGCCAACGTGCTGGTGCCGCAAACCCATGACCACATCGGCGACAAGCTGTCGAAGAAGAACGTCGACTGGGCCTGGTACGCCGGCGCCTGGCAGGTGACGCTGGACGAGTACAAGGATTCGACCGGCATTCCGAAGATTCCGAATTTCCAGTACCACCACCAGCCGTTCAACTACTTCAAACAGCAAGGGCCGGACAATCCGGCAGAGCGCAAGAAGCGACTGCGCGACGGTGGCCTGGGGGATGAATCCAGCACCAATAAATTCCTCGCCGACGCCGAGGCCGGCAAGCTGCCCGCGGTGACCTTCTACAAACCCCAGGGCAACCTCAACATGCACGCCGGTTACGCCGACGTGGCTGCAGGTGATCGACATATCGATCGCGCCATCAAAGTGCTGCGCAACAGCCCGCAGTGGAAAAACATGGTGATCGTCATCACCGTCGATGAAAACGGCGGCTGGTGGGACCACGTTGCGCCGCCGAAGGGCGATCGCTGGGGCCCGGGCACGCGGGTGCCGGCGATTGTCATCTCACCGTTCGCGCGCAAGGGCACGGTCGACCACACGGTGTACGACACCGCCTCGATCCTGCGTCTGATTACGCGGGTGCATGGTCTGGAGAAACTGGAAGGATTGACCGAGCGCGACAACGCCATGGCGGCACGGGGTCAAACGCCGATGGGTGATCTGAGCAACGCGCTGCAGTTTCCGGTGTAGCTCGTTCCAGTGTAGCCGCGCGCGCAACCATCGCTGGCAGGTGGGCTGATCTTATATGTAATCAAGCCGCCTGCCGACCGCCGGGCTCGTTCGGCAAGCAAACCGTCAGCACCGCCAGTACCACCGCGACCCCCGCAATCACCCCATACATCGCAACGAACGAACCGCTGACGCTCGCTAATAGCCCGGCGCAGTAATTGCCGAGTATGCCTCCGACGCCTTGCATGATGTTGGCGATGCCGAAGATGGTCACGGCCAGCGCCGCACGGGACGCCATCTTCGACACGTACGCCGGGATCAGTCCGAAGATCGGATAGAAGGCCACGGCGAACACGACGCCTGCCACGAGCGGCCAGTAGCCGGTCGGCGCGATGACCAGAATCAACGCCGCCGTCGCCACGCAGACGTACACCAGCAACATCGCCGCGCGCAGGCCGATGCGGTCCGACAACGCGCCGAGCGCCAGGCCGCTGAACATGCCGACGAAACCGATGCTGGCCCAGATCTGCGCGGTGTACTCGACGCCGAAGTTGAGCTCCGTGCGCAGGTAGGAAGACAGGTAGTTCTGAAACGGAAAGGTCGAGAAGCCGATCAGAAAATTCATCGACCAGACTGCGTACACCCAACCCTGCAGCGCCTCACGCAGAACGCCTCCACGTGGCGGGTCATCACTGGCACTTTCGTCGTTGCGCCTAAAGAGCAGCGCACGTTTGAAGACCAGAAACACGCCGACGGCCAGCACGACCGTGATCAGCCCAACGATCCACCACACCGTGCGCCACTCGCCCTGGGGCGCATAAAACGGCACCAGCAGGCTGTTAATGAACACGCCGTAACTGGTGCCGCTCGACACCAGCCCCATGGCCATGCCGCGGTATTGGTAGGGCACGGCGCGCGCGATCACGTCGACCATCGGCACGAATACCGTCGCCGCCGTGCCAGCCAGAATCGTCAGCAGCAGACCGATCAACACCACGTTCTGTGCCAGGGGCATAAGGAGCAAGGCCAGCGCACACACGGCGCTCGATCCGAAAATCACCCAACCGCCGCCAACGCGAGGCGTCAGCCATGCCGCCAGCAACGCACTGGCGAGAAACCCGGCCTGCCCCGCTGCGGTGATGGTGCCCACGTAGGCGATATCGAAGCCCAGGCTGGCGCGCATGTCCGGCACCAGTTGGGCAAAGAGGTAGATCCCGAAACCATATGAGGCGGCCACGAGACCGGTAAGCAGTAACACAATCAGTGCGTTGATCCGCATCGTCGGCATCCTTGCTGAAGGCCGTCGCAGACGCGGCGGCACAGGTCGACCCGGAGCATCTCGTCTGGATCAAGCAAAGGCTAGCGCAAAACGTGAGGGTTACTGGCAGGGAAACGCGTTTTTCAACGCCGCGACAACCAGCACGGACTCATTCAGATGCAGACTCTCGGGATGCGCCTGCAAGGACTGCACAATGATGCGCATCGACTGAATCATCGGAATACCGCCTTCGGGCACGCACACCAGTCGGGGCAATCCGCCCGCTTCGTGGAACAGGTCCAGGGTGTCCATCGTCGCTTGCAGGACCCCGACGCAATGGCCGACACCCACGCCGTTCTGCGCCACGGCGCCGCTCATGCTGTTGATCCCGTCCTGGCATTCAAGCAGCAACTTGTTGCCGTCCGCCAGAGCGCCAGCGCTGACGCACAACGCGAATAACGCCGACGCGGCCGCGATGGACTTCCTCATCAGCGTAGCCACAGTTCCTTCACCGAATGATCCGACGCCTTACGCACCACAAGGCTGGCGCGCTCGCGGGTCGGCAGGATGTTTTCCAGCAGATTGGGACGGTTGATGTCGTGCCAGATCTTGCGCGCCGCATCAGGGGATTTCTCCGGCGGCAGGTCAGCCAGCTCGCGGAAGTAGGCGCCTCGCGCGCGAAACGCGGTGCGTTGCAGCATCAGAAAGCGCTCAACGTACCAGCGCTCGATGTCGCCTTCTTCGGCGTCCAGATAGATCGAGAAATCGAAGAAATCCGAGACGATGCTGCCCGGCTTCTGCCCGTCATTGCCCTCGGTCTGCAACACGTTCAGCCCTTCGAAAATCAGGATGTCGGGCTGGCTGACCTTGAAGAACTGGTCCGGGACGATGTCGTAGCTGATGTGGGAATAGACCGGGGCGGTGATTTCCGGCGTGCCGGCCTTCAGGTCCGAGAGAAACTTGACCATGCGCTTGCGATCGTAGCTTTCCGGAAAACCCTTGCGGTGCATGATGCCGTCGGCGACGAGCCGGGCGTTGGGGTGCAGAAAGCCATCGGTGGTGATCAGATCCACCCGGGGATGATCCGGCCAACGCGCCATCAGCGCCTGCAGCACCCGGGCGAAAGTGCTCTTGCCCACCGCGACGCTGCCCGCCACCGCCACCACATAGGTCTGGCGTTTGGCAGGGCGTCCGAGAAAGGTGTCCTTGATGCTGTCGAGGTTGCGTGCAGCACTGACGTGCAGATTGATCAGGCGCGACAACGGCAGGTAGATGTTGGCGACATCCTCCAGCGAGATGTCCTCGTTGACGCCTCGCAATGCGGCGAGGTCTTCTTCGGACAACGTCAATGGCGTACTGGCGCGCAGCCCCGCCCACTCCGCGCTGCTCATTACCAGATAGTCATCAGGGGCCATCAATCGCGTTCCAGTCAGGTGTCCGTATCGACAATGGTGCGAAGACTATCGTATTGATCCAAATGGAGGGCAGATTTATTTGGGTCTGTCGGGGCGATTGGCTTATGGCTTTGACGTCATTGCGCCAGATCTGCAGCCAGGGTTTCCACCGTAGACCTCGATATCAGGTCAGGCACGCGATAAGAAAATGACAACGTTAAGCCACGCAGCATTTTGCGAGCAAGACGGTGACAGGTTTGAGAAAGTTGAAAGGATCGAGCCAGGAGAGATGCTGATGATCACACTCGTCATTGCGACAAGAGTTCGTTATGGAGGCAACCCCACCAGCCACACCCCGGCACACAATGTTCCCGCTGTGGCTGCTGCCTTCCGGCTCTGACCAGGTTCACGGGTAATCGTTGCGGGGGGACCGATGGGGTCACCATAACGGCGCTCGCCAGTGGCGAGCCGCGCCATTGTACCGGTCTCGCGCGAAGTTACAACCTCTTGTTTCAGATTAAGATTTTGAGCGTCGTCAGCCCCTCGCCGCCTGCGCGATGCAGCGGCTGAGGGGCCGAATGCGGCACAATGGCGCCTGCATTTTCACCTCCCTCCAGCAAGTGGCTCGCCCCCTGCCCGGCCGCGCCGGGGCGCAAGACACAGGAACCACCGATGCATTTCGCGCTCACCCCATACGAATCCCTCTCCCCCACGCAACAGCGCCAGTTGCTGGAGATCGAGTTGCTGCCCGAGCAGATCCGTCACGTCGGCGACATTCATGGCGGTCTGCACACGCTCACTGCACGTCCCGTCGTCGACCGGCAAGGCTTCGTGCTGCTCATCGACGACATCCCACGGGGCTTTTTCGTCCTCAAGCGCAGGTCGCTGCTGCCGGACTGGGCACGTGACCGCCCGCGCATCACCACCACATTGCACGCGCTGATGATTGATAAAGGGTTTCAGGGGTTGGGACTGGGCAAGCGTTGCCTGCGCGCGCTGCCGGGGTTGGCGCGAGCGTTATGGCCAGACACGGAGCAATTGATGCTGGCCGTGGAGGCCGGCAATCGCCCGGCGCGCCAGCTGTACCTGGCGCTGGATTGGCAGGATTTGCCCGAAAGCGATGCGGCTTACGCCAGCTTTGAGCGGCTGATGCTTCTCACGCTGTAACGCTCAATGGGCCAGTGATCGCAGCTGCCGAACCTTGCGGCGGCGCTCGACGTTCATCCAGTGCTCGAGGGCGGTGACGGTCATGGGCCGCGCGACGAGGAAGCCTTGCACTTCGTGGCAGCCCAGTTCGCAGAGAATTTCGTAGACGCCTTCGGTTTCCGCGCCTTCCGCGACGACGCGATAACCAAGGCGCTTTGCCAGGTCGACGATGGCTTCCACCAGGCCGCGGTCCTTGTCGTTGCTGTCGATGTTTTCCACCAGCGACTTATCGAGCTTGACCGTGGTGGCCGGCAGTTGTCGCAGGTAGGTCCAGTTGCTGTAACCGGTGCCGAAGTCATCGATGGCGATGTCGATGTTCAATCCACGCAGGCGCTCCAGCTGCAGGCGGGTCACTTCAGGGTTGTCGCACAGGGCACTTTCGGTGAATTCGAGCTCGAAGCCGCTCGGGTCAAGACCGCTGACTGACAAGTGCTCGAACAGCGCGTCGCTGAACGATGAGTTCGCGAGGTCGATGGCCGATACGTTCATCGCCACTTTGAAGGCATAGCCCTGGGCCTGCCAGATCGCCGCTTGCGCAACGGCCTTTTTCAGCACCCACAGGCTGAGGGAGCGAATCAGCGCGGTCTTTTCCGCCAGGGGAATGAATTCCATTGGGCTGATCGGGCCCAGCATGGGATGTTGCCAACGCAGCAGCGCTTCGACGGTCACGATGCGGCCGGTCGCCACTTCCAGCCTCGGCTGATACACCAGCGACAGTTGATCCGGACTGCGCACCGCCTCGGCCAGCGCGGCCAATAGTAGAAAGGCTCGTTGCTGGGCGAAGTCCAGATGGGGCTCGTACCAACGCCAGCCCGTCGATTTGCCCCGGGCTTCGTCCGCCGCGCTGACCACCAGCCGAATCCAGTCGCGCTCATCGCAGCGGTCCAGGCCCAATGGCAGCACACCGATGCCGACGTCCATCTGAATGGGAATATTGCGGCAGATCAGCGGCTGACGAAAATGCTCGAGCAACTGCCGAAACACCCTCTCGGCCTGCTCGGGGCGGGCATGACGGGTGATCAGCGCGATACGCGTGGGGCTGACTTTGTACAGCGCGGTGTCGGCAGGCAACTGGCTGCGGCAGTTATCGATCATGCAGCGCACCAGCTCCTGGGCAAAGCTGTAGCCCAGCGCCTTGACGATGCTGTCGAGGAACGCCGGTGCGACCATGTCCAGCGCGACCAGCGCGTATTTGCGGCGATCGTGCAACGCCTCCAGATCCTCCTCAAGACGCAGGCGATTGAACAAACCCGTGGGCTGATCGACGAAGCTGGCACTGCGCAGGTTATTAAGGCGCTTCATCACCAACTCGCCGTACATTTCCAGCATGGCCTGGTCGCGCGGATCAAGTTGCGGCCGGGGCGTGGTGTCAATGATGCACAGCGTGCCGAGGGCAAGACCATCGGCGGTCACCAAGGGCACGCCGGCATAAAAGCGGATGTGGGGCTCCCCGGTCACTAGCGGGTTATCGCTGAAGCGCGCGTCAAGCATCGCGTCAGGAACCTGAAACGCCTCATGGCTGAGGATGGTGTAGGCACAGAAAGCGATATCGCGCGGCGTCTCGCGCTCTTCAAGGCCTGCCCGTGCCCGAAACCACTGGCGGTGCTCACTGACGATGGAAACGAGGGCGATGGGGACCTGGAAATAATGGGTCACCATCGAGACGATGTGGTCGAGCACATCGTCAGCCGTCGCATCGATGAGCCCCATGTGGGTAATGCGTGAAAGCCGGGAACGCTCGTTTTTGGGCAGTGGAGCACTGGTGGCCATAACTGAAATCCCTTCTAGACCGCTTCGCCAACCGCTTCGCCAGTAGTATCAAAACGATATGTATAGGGAAAATAGCACCGCTTTTTGCGGTGTGCAGGGGTCGCGGACAAGCGGTGAATCCCTTTCACCGCTTCGTACGGATCGCTTTTTTTCACGCACTCACATGAGTGTGCTACTGCACTTGCAGGACCTCATCGGCCTTGCCGCCCGCGCCCTGTATGACCAAATGGATGAAATGCAGCTTGGTGATGACGGCTGGCGGCAACACGAACGGATAGAAATCCGCCTGCCCCATGGCGCGGGACAACTCGTTGAGCATGCCAGCCAGTTCGATCCACGCATTGACGAACGCCAGGAACGCCGGCCCGCCCGGATGCTGAGGGTCGTACAAGGTTTCCAGGGGGAACGGCTGGTAGTCGAGGTCCATGTCCCGAGCGCCCATGCCCAGGCTGAGTGCGGTGTCGACGGCGTCCATCATGTGCAGGTAATGCGCCCAGGTTTCGGCCCAGTCTTCCCATGGGTGCATGGTCGCGTAGGCGCTGACGAAACTCTGCTGCCAGTCGGCCGGCGCGCCGTTCTGGTAGTGATGATCAAGGGCGTCGGCGTAGCTGGCACGGTCATCGCCGAACAGGTTACGGAATCCGTCCTGCCAGTAAGTGTCGGCGATCAGACGATCCCAGTAGTAATGCCCCACTTCATGACGAAAGTGTCCAAGCAGCGTGCGGTAGGGTTCGTGCATCTGCACGCGAACCTTCTCACGAATGGCGTCGTCCGCTTCTTCCACGTTGAGGGTGATCAAGCCACTGGCGTGGCCGGTGGTTGGCAGGTTGCCTTCCAGGTCGACGCCGAGGAATTCGAAGGCCAGCCCGCGCTCTTCATCCACGCTTTTCGGGATGACCTGAAGGCCGAGGGTGATCAACTGCGCCACCAGCCGACGCTTGGCGGTCTCGATCTTGCCCCAGCGCTCGGGGTTTTCCGGCACGGACAGGTCGGGGATGGTCTTGTTGAGGCTACAGGCGATGCAGAATTCTCCGGCGTTCAGCGCCGGGAATATCCAGTTGCAGGCCGCCGCGGTGTCCAGATTGGCGCAACGACGGTAGAGCCCGGCCTGGGGCTCGTCGCTGAGACGCCAGGTTTGCGCTTCGGGGCCCGGTTCCAGCGCGGCGATTTTGCTCTGCTCGGGCAGATAACCCAGGGCCGCCGAACACGCCAGGCACTGGCTGTTGCGGAAAAACACCGACTGCCCGCAATGGCACTGCCAGACCTTGCTGTTGCGCTTGCTTTCGCCGGCGAATGGCGCCGCGATCCGTGTGCTGAGGTGCTCGAAGAACTGGAACATGGCGATATCCTGATGGGGCTGCTAGCACTAGATCGTCAAGGATGACGGGGGTTCCGTGGGATTTTCTCACTCTTGGGTCCCGCTTATCGGCGGGACTACTTCACTCAGGTCCAGATCCGGGGTCCCGCCTAACGGCGGGCATTTCGCCTTCGGCGAGTTACTTGGAAAAGCACCCCAAGTAACCAAGGGTGCTTGCTCTCGGTTTGGCCCGACTTCGTCGGGTTCCCTCACTCCGACGACGCTCCGTGGGCCCGCGCCGAACGGACATCC
>NZ_JBWKVD010000022.1:41370-81216 GCF_059421525.1 Pseudomonas sp. GW821-FHT02H06 | reverse complement strand
CTTGGTTACTTGGGGCTTTATCAAGTAACTCGCCGAAGGCGAAACAGTCTGCCCCCAGGCAGACGCTCTTGATCTTCTCTCAGCCGCACCACGCAATCGGGCGAGATTGAGTCTAAGGCGCGCGCGCGCCTTTGACGTACTCAACAAACCTCATCACCGCCGGGGCCTTTTCGTGGCGTCGGTGGATCAGCGACAACGACGAGCTTGGCTGGCAATCCTCAATCCGCCGATACACCACATTCGGCAGACGAATGTGATCCACCACCGACTCCGGCACCACCGCCACACCCTGACCAAGACTCACCAGCGCAATCACCGACACCAGCCCGCCCGGCTGCGGACCCAGGGTCGGCGCGAAACCGCCGTGGGCCGCCACCTCCAGCGTGCCGGAAATCTGCTCAGGCAGGATGAACGTCTCGTTCTGCAGGTTCACCGCATTGACGACCTTCATCTTGCACAGCCACGAACTGTCCGGCAGCGCCAGGGCAAACCCCTCCGTCAGCAACTGCACGCCGCTCAAGGAATCGGGCAGCTGCATGGGAGAGCGGATGAAACCCACGTCCAGCCGACCCTCTTCGATCAGCCGCGGCAGCGTCGGCATCAGGTGCTCGTTGATGCTGAATTCGACGTCGGCGTAGCGCTCACGAAACTGGCTGACGTGGCGCTGCAATACCCCGGAAAACACCGCTGAGGCGACGTAGCCCAACTCGATCCTGCCGGCCTCGCCACGGCCGGCGCGCTGGACGTTGTACTGCGCGGTTTCAAATTGACGCACGGCCAGTTCGGCCTCGATCTGCAGCGCGCGCCCCGCTTCCGTCAGCCTCACCTCCCGCTGTTCCCGCAGAAACAGTCGGGTACCCAGCGCGTTCTCCAGATCCTGAATCTGCCGTGTCAGCGTGGGCGGCGCGATGCCCAGTTGCTCGGCGGCGCGCGTGAAATGCCGATGGCGGGCAACGGCCAGAAAGTAGCGAAAGTGACGGATTTCCATGGAGCGTTACCTGAGAGGTAATGAAAAAGCGAGGAGCGGGTAAAAGAGCATAGGGCATATCCCCTTACTCTGTTCAGGCGACGAACCCTTTCATATCGACCTGCGTTAGTCAGCACCTAACAGCGTCCGGAGCCTCCACATATGTCTCGACCCAGCCCCCGCATGACCCTGCTCACGGCCTCCGGCGTGTGCGCGTTGATCGTGCTCGACACCAACATTGTCGCGGTCACCCTGCCGAGCATCGCGCGTGATCTGGGCGTCGGTTTTGCCGACATCGAGTGGGTGGTCAGCGCCTACATGCTGGCCTTCGCCGCGCTGCTGCTGCCAGCGGGCAGCCTGGCCGATCGCTTTGGCCGCAAGCGCATGCTGATCACAGGGCTGGTGCTGTTCATCCTGGCATCGCTGGGTTGTGGCGCGGCGCCGAACATTCTGTTCCTCGACATTGCCCGGGCGATCAAGGGCGTCGGCGCGGCGCTGCTGCTCACCTCGGCGCTGGCGACCATCGGCCACGTTTTCCACGACGAAGCCGAGCGTGCCAAGGCCTGGGCGTTCTGGGGCGCGTGCATGGGCGTGGCCATGACCGCCGCCCCTACAATCGGCGGGTTGATTGCCGAGCTGATCGGCTGGCGCTGGATTTTCTACCTCAACCTGCCCGTGGGTCTTGGGCTGCTGGTGATGGTCATGCGTAACATCCAAGAGTCACGCAACGAGCAGTCGGCGCCTCTGGATCCCTGGGGCAGCCTGTTTTTCAGCGCCAGCCTGCTGAGCCTGATCTGGGGCCTGATCGAAGCCAACCGAATCGGCTGGGACCACCCGCTCACGTCCATGCGCCTGGCAGCGGGGGCGGTGCTGCTCGTGCTGTTCGTCATCGCCGAGCGCCTGCAGCGTCGGCCGATGGTCGATTTGCAGCTGTTCAACTACCCGCGCTTCATCGGCGCCCTGCTCGGCATGTTCGCCTACGCCGGCTGCGCCCAGGTGATGATGACGTTGCTGCCGTTTTACCTGCAAAACGGCTTGGGCTTCAGCGCCATTGATTCGGGGCTGGGGATGCTGCCGTTCGCGATCACCATGCTGCTGTTGCCGCGCTTCGGGCCGACGCTGTCACGGCACCTGTCGCCGGCGGCCATGATGGCGCTGGGCCTGACCCTTGTGGGCGTCGGCAACCTGCTGTGCGCCTGGGCCACCGGGATTGGCGGCTACCCGGCGTTCGCGGCGGCGATGGCGGTGACCGGTGCGGGCGCAGGCTTGCTCAACGGTGACACGCAAAAAAACATCATGGCCTGCGTGCCCCGCGAACGCACCGGCATGGCGTCGGGGATGAGCACGACCATGCGGTTCAGCGCGATCATGCTGGCGATCGGCGTCTACGGCGCGCTACTCGCCAGTCACACCCTTGGGTCGCTGCAGGACAAGCTCGGGACCGTCGCGCCCAACCTCCTTGATCAGGCCGAACACATCGCCTCACGGGTGGTGGCCGGCGACATGACCGCTGCGCTGCAAACCGTCGATGCCAGCGCGCGGGGAATGATTCAGCCGCTGGCCCGGGACGCCTTTGTCTCGGGCTTCGGCTCGGTGTTGTGGGTTGCGGGCCTGATCGCGCTGTTCGCGGCGGCGCTGGTAGGCACGCTGATGCGCAAGCCCATTCCGCTGATGCACCTGAAAACCGCCTGATCGAGGCGACCGCTCAAGCGAATCTTCAGCGGGCTGCGAGGGCCCACACCCGGGCTATATCCCGGGCGCGGTCGTGGAGCAACGTCGCGGCGTTGGCGCAGGCGAACTCCAGCGTCATCGGCCCGCTGGTCACGGCGAAGGCGGCGCTGATGCCGTGGGCATACAGGTGGGCGTAGCCCTCCCCCAGTGTCCCGGCCAACACGATCACCGGCACGTTGTTGCGTTGAGCCATCCGGGCGACGCCGAAAGGGGTTTTGCCGCGCAGGGTCTGGGCGTCGAAACGGCCTTCGCCGGTGATCACCAGGTCGGCGCCCTCCAGTGCGTCGGCCAGTCCGGTCAGGTCGGCGACCACCTCCACACCGGGACGGAACGACGCGTTCAAATAGGCCTTGGCCGCGAAGCCCACGCCCCCTGCCGCGCCGCTTCCAGGGTATTCGCTGTCGTCGCGGCCCAATGCCTGAGCCGAGTGCTTGGCGAAATGCCCAAGGGCTGCGTCCAGCGCCAGCACCTGCTCAGGGGAGGCGCCCTTCTGCGGGCCGAAGATGTGCGACGCGCCTTGCACGCCGCACAGGGGATTGTTGACGTCGGCGGCGACCTCGAACTGCACGCTGTTCAAGCGCGGGTCGAGCCCGGTCAGGTCGATGCCCGCCAGGTGCGCGAGGGCCAGGCCGCCGGGAGCGAGGGGTCTATCGTTGTGATCGAGAAAGCGCGCACCCAGCGCCGACAGCATGCCGGTGCCGGCATCATTGGTCGCGCTGCCGCCGATGGCCAGAATCACGCGCTCGGCGCCAGCATCCAGGGCGGCCTTGATCAGCTCGCCAGTGCCAAACGTGCTGGTGATGGTCGCGTCGCGCTGGTCCAGGCTTAACAGTTGCAGACCGCTGGCCATGGCCATTTCGATGATCGCCGTGCGCGTGTCCGCCAGCCAGCCCCACTGCGCCTGCACGGGCTGCGCAAGCGGTCCGCTGACCTGATTGCTCATCCACTCACCGTCGCACGCCGCCAAGACCGCTTCGATGGTGCCCTCGCCGCCATCAGCCATCGGGCACTCGACCAGTTCGGCGTCAGGCCAGACGTCGATGAGCCCGGCAGCGATGGCGTGGGCGACACCTTGGGCGCTGAGGCTGTCTTTGAACGAGTCCGGGGCGATGACGATTTTCATGTTGTTCTCCTTGTCTGATGGCCGATCTTCGCACCCTGAAGCGACTTTACCGCCTTACGCTTGCACAACAGGTGGCTCGCTCGGTTGTTCATACGAACAACGCTGCGACAGCGCCTTAGTTGACCACCATCTGCGCGCCGAGATAAAGGCGCAGCAGGTCCTCAGTCCGATAGGGATCGCAGCCGGTCAGTTCGGCGATTTTCTCCAGCCGGTAGCGCAGGCTGTTGCGATGGATGCCCAGTGCGTCAGCGCAGGCCTGGCTCTCGCCGCTGTAGTCGAACCAGGCGCGCAGGGTGTCGAGCAACTGCGGGTTATCGAGCAGGCGCTTGATCGGCTCGGCGATGCCTTCGGCCAACCAGTCGTGGCGGTTGCGCCAGAACAGCAGCGCGACGCGATGGCTGGCCAGCCGCAGCAGTTTGACGGTCGGCCGCAAGTGGCGCGCGTAATCGAGCAGGTCGCGGGCGGCGGTGCAGGCGGCGCGCAGGGAGGCCAGGTCCGCCGAGGGTTCGACGGTCGCCATGCGTTGCACGGGCCAGCCTTGTTCGGCGAAAAGCGCCAGCAGCAAGGCGTCGTCGCGGTCCTTGCCCACCGCGCGGCACCAGTAGATCAAACCTGGCTCGCACGGCAGGCACCAGCTGTTGGCGTAACGCCCCAACAGCCACGCACTCATCGCACCGGCATAGGTCGCGCCTTCAGGCAGCTCGAGCAACACTGCCTGGCGGGGCAACTGCGGCTGCAAACCAAACTGTTCAGCTTCGGCGACCAGATGGGCAGCGCTGTCGCCGAGCAATATCCGCGACAGCAAGTCTTCACTGCGCTGATGCCGCCATTGCTGATCGGCCTGCTGGCGTCGATGCTCCATGAGCATCTCGGCGGTCATCTTCACCAGCTCCGCGTAGACCCGCACGTCATCGGGCTCGCCGGTGATGCCGAGCACGCCGATCAGTTTCTGATCCAGCATCAGCGGCAGATTCACCCCTGGGCGCACGCCGTCGAGCTGTCGGGCGGTGTGCGAATCGATCTCCACCACGCGGCTGTTGGCGAGGACCAGCTGCGCCCCTTCATGCCGGGTGTACAACCGCTCGGCCTCGCCGCTGCCAATGATGATCCCCAGGTAATCCATGACGTTGACGTTGCACGGCAAAATCGCCATCGCCCGGTCGACGATGTCCTGGGCCAGGGCGTGGTCAAGGGCGAACATGAGGGGTGTCTGCGCAGCAAAGGAGTTGAGGGTTCATACACATCAGGTCTTGTTTTTGTGGGTGGTGGGAGTCTGCCTGAATCTTGGTCCAGGCGCGATTGGCCGCTAGCATGGGATTTCAACTATAAGTAATATCCACGCCAGACTTATGGAAGTCTTATAAGGACGCCAAAGCATGGTTGATCGGATAACAACGATGAGCGCACCTACTAATAACATCCAGATCATCAACGGCCCCGACGGCAAACCCGCCTTCGTGGTCATCCCCTATGAAGAGTACGTCAGCCAGCACGGTGGGGAAGATCTGATCCCCCACGAAGTCGTCAGCCGGATTGTCGACGGCTCAACGCCAATTCGGGCGTGGCGCGAGTATCTGGATCTGACCCAGGAGCTTGTCGCCGGACGACTCGGTATCTCCCAACCCGCCTACGCCCAGCAGGAATCGGTGGCGCGTCCCCGCAAGCAGACTCGAGAAAGAATCGCCCAGGCGTTCGGCATCCGGCCCGATCAACTGGACATCTGAACACGCGAGAACTCAATTTGGCCCTGCACCGTCTCACCCTCCTCCTTTCCGCCCTGACCCTTCAGGCCTGCGCCTCCACCGAGGTGCCCCTGGGGCAGGCGAGTTTTGCCGAATATCGCCAGCAGACCATCGCCTGGATGGAGCAGAACCGGACCTTTCAGACGCCTGATCCCCCGGCCGAGATCGAGTGGAACGCACCTCGGGAATGGCGGCCCAAAGCGCCAGCCACGCGGGGGATTTTATTGGTCCATGGCCTCGGCGACTCGCCGTGGTCGTTCAATGACGTCGGCGAGGCGCTCGCGGCGCAGGGGTTTCTGGTGCGCACGGTGTTGCTGCCGGGGCACGGCAGCAAGCCGGCGGACATGCTGGATGTGACGCTCAGACAGTGGCAGCAAGTGGTGCGGGAGCAGACGCAGATTCTTGAGCGGGAGGTGCCGACGGTGTATCTGGGCGGGTTTTCCACCGGTGCGAACCTGGTGCTGGATTACGCGTACAAGCACCCGAATATCGCCGGTCTGGTGCTGTTCTCTCCGGCGTTTAAACCTGCGAACACCTACGCCTGGGTCACTCAATACATCGGCTGGTTTCGCCCCTGGCTGGCGAAACCGGATGATGGCGTGCGCCCGATGCAGACGCCGGTCCGCTACCTGAACGTGCCCACCAACGGTTTCGCCCAGTTCTACCGCAGCGCGCTGTTGGCCCAAAAGCACCTCGACAAAGGGGCCTACGACAAGCCGGTGTTCGTCGCCATTACCGAGCACGACTCGGTGCTGGATACCGGTTACGTGCTGGACAGCTTCAACGCGCGCTTCACCCATCCGCTCAGCCGGCTGATCTGGTACGGCAACGACCCGGCTGCGGCGCAGAAAAACCCGAAGGTGCGGGTGCGCAGCGATCTCCTGCCGGAATACCGCATCGCCCAGTTCTCGCACATGGGGTTGATGTTCTCACCTGCAAACCCGTTGTACGGGGTGAATGGCCGTCAGCGGATCTGCTGGAACGGCCAGTCATCCGCCGACATGCAGAAATGCCTGAATGGCGAGCCGGTGTGGTATTCGGATTGGGGCCATCGTGAACAGGGCAAAGCCTTCGCGCGGCTGACGTTCAATCCGTATTTCGAGTGGCAGTCGGGGGTGATGATGGAGGTTCTGGCGCACCCATAATGGGACCGCGCACGCAGTAGGACCGGCTTCAGCCGGGAAGAGGCCCGTATGAGCAACACACATTTAGCGGTGTGACACCCGACGCCTTCCCGGCTAAAGCCAGTCCTACAGGAAGACCGCGTTCAAATAGTGGGACCGGCTTTAGCCGGGAAGAGGCCAGTGAGAGCAACACACATCTCGCGGTGTGACACCCGACGCCTTCCCGGCTAAAGCCGGTCCCACTATTGGCCGCGGTCACTTTCACTTACTGCATTCCCATCAATCCCGCGCCATCACTCAACCGGCGCCAGCCGCTCGCGACTATTGCTCAGGTGAGTCCACATTGCGGCGCGGGCGGCGTCGGGGTCCTGGCGGCGGATGGCGGCGAGGATGGCTTCGTGTTCGAGGTTGGCCAGATACGCACTATGGGTGAGGCTCGCCCCGGCCCGTTCGCTGGTGGCGATGCGGCTGCGCGGGATAACGGCGATGCCGAGGTTCTGCAGGATCTCCACGAAATACGGATTGCCGGTGGCCTCGGCGATCAGCAGATGAAAGCGCCGGTCCGCTTCGACGCAACTGTCTTCCTTGGCCAGCAGGTCCTGATAATCATCCAGCGCGGCGCGCATTGCCGTCAGCTGTGCCTGACTGCGGCGTTGCGCGGCCAGGGCGACGGCCTGGGTTTCCAGGCCCATGCGCAGTTCGATGATGTGCCGCACGCTGAACGCGGTTTCCACCTTCAGATGCAGCCCGCTCTGCTCCGAACGCGCGAGCACGTAAGTGCCTTTGCCCTGATGGGTCTCAACCAGCCCGGACGCCTGCAATTTGGAAATCGCTTCGCGCACGACGGTGCGGCTCACGCCATGCTCGCGGACGATTTCGCTCTCCGACGGCAACTTTGCACCCGGCGCAATGGTGCCCATCAAAATTCGCTGGCTCAGGTCGGTGACCAGGTCCGTCGCCAGGCTGTGTTGGCGACGCTTGGGTGGCAAGGGTCCGGTGCTGTTCAAAAAGAAGTTGTCCTATAAGTGCTGAAAAGAACGGCGGCCCGCGAGAGCCTGCCATCCACTTGTATTCTCCTGACCACCCGCGCTCGTTGCACGCACTCAACCACTCGCCGGAAACTCATCGAGACACGGCCAGGACCCTTGAAAACAGAGCCAAACAGCAGCGCACAGCAACTCATCCAACTTGTCAGACAGGCGAGCCTAGCCCGACGAAATACTTCTCGCAACCCCCGCAAATCCGGTTGCCAGCGCGATCATTACTTGTATGATGACTGGCAACAGGGCTACACACCTTGTCACACACAACGTGCTTGACCACCCGCATAAAAATAATCAGTGGGAGTTACCAGAGTGAACACATCCTCAACACGGGCGGATGACGCCTCCGATTCCGTCCTGCAATCGGCGGTCTCGAAAGTCAAACGACACATCCTGCCGCTGTTCGTCATCATGTTCATCGTCAACTACATCGACCGGGTCAACATCGGCTTCGTGCGTAGTCACATGGAACATGACTTGGGTATCGGTGCGGCCGCCTACGGCTTCGGTGCCGGCCTGTTCTTCATCGCGTATGCGATGTTCGAAGTCCCCTCCAACATCCTCCTGCAGAAAGTCGGCGCGCGCATCTGGCTGACCCGCATCATGCTGACCTGGGGCATCGTCGCCGCCTGCATGGCGTTCATTCAGACCGAAACCCACTTCTACATCCTGCGCTTTCTGCTGGGCGTGGCCGAAGCCGGGTTCTTCCCGGGCGTGATCTACTACTTCACCCGTTGGTTGCCCGGCGTCGAGCGTGGCAAGGCCATCGCCATCTTCCTCAGCGGCTCGGCCTTCGCGTCGGTGATCTCCGGCCCGCTCTCCGGCCTGCTGCTGCAGATCGACGCGCTGGGCTACCACGGCTGGCAGTGGATGTACTTCATCGAAGGCATGTTCTCCGTCGGCCTGTGCTTCTTCGTCTGGTTCTGGCTCGACTCCAAACCCCACGACGCCAAATGGCTGACCGAGGCCGAGAAGGACGCGCTGGTCAACACCATCGACGCTGAACAGAAGGCTCGCGAAGCGGCCAACCCGGTCAAGCTGTCCATCGGCAAGCTGCTCAAGGACCCGCAGATCATCCTGTTCTGCCTGATGTACTTCTTCATCCAGCTGACCATCTACGCGGCGACGTTCTGGCTGCCGAGCATCATCAAGAAGATGGGCGACCTCACCGACTTCCAGGTCGGCCTGTTCAACTCGATCCCGTGGTTCATCGCCATCGTCTGCATGTACGGCTTCGCCTCGCTGTCGGCCAAGTGGAAGCACCAACAGGCGTGGGTGGCCGTCGCGTTGTTGATCGCGGCAGCGGGGATGTTCATGTCGACCACGGGCGGTCCGGTGTTTGCCTTTGTTGCGATCTGCTTCGCGGCGATGGGCTTCAAGTCGGCGTCGTCGCTGTTCTGGCCGATCCCCCAGGGCTATCTGGATGCGCGGATCGCCGCGGGGGTCATCGCGCTGATCAACTCCGTGGGCAACCTGGGCGGTTTCGTTGCACCGACCACCTTCGGCATCCTCGAACAGCAGACCGGTTCGATCCAGGGCGGCCTGTATGGCCTGACTGTCACCTCGATCATCGCCGCGATTCTGGTGTTCACCGTGCGCACGACGCCCAAGCCCGGCGCGGTGCCGGTGGCCAAGGTCGACGTGACGCCCAGCCACACCTGAGCCAGGCGCTCCAAGCGCTGAACTCGACGTTCTGAACCCTTTAAAGAAAGCGCCACGACGCGCCCGGTATTACCAAGGATTTAGCGATGAACACACAGACTTCCGGCAGCACCCCCGTCATCACCGACATGCAGGTCATTCCGGTGGCTGGCCACGATGACATGCTGCTCAACCTCAGCGGCGCCCACGGCCCGTATTTCACCCGCAACATCGTTATCCTCAAGGACAACGCCGGCCACACCGGGGTGGGTGAGATCCCCGGCGGCGAGAAAATCCGCCAGACCCTCGAAGACGCCCGGTCCCTGGTGGTCGGCAGCAGCATCGGCAACTACCAGAAGATCCTCAACGACGTACGCCGCACCTTTTCCGAGCGCGATGCCGGCGGTCGCGGCCTGCAGACCTTCGACCTGCGCATCACCATCCACGCGGTGACCGGCATCGAAGCGGCGGTGCTGGATTTGCTCGGTCAGCACCTTGAAGTGCCGGTCGCCGCACTGCTCGGCGAAGGACAGCAGCGTGATGAAGTGAAGATGCTGGGCTACCTGTTTTACGTCGGCGACCAGACGAAAACCAACCTGCCCTATCGCACCGAAGCCGATGCCGACAACGCGTGGTTTCGCGTTCGTCACGAAGAAGCACTGACCCCGGAAGCGGTGGTGCGTCTGGCCGAGGCGGCTTATGCGCAATACGGTTTCGAGGACTTCAAACTCAAGGGCGGCGTGCTCAGCGGCGATGCGGAAATCGAAGCCGTCACGGCACTGGCCGAACGCTTCCCGAAAGCGCGCATTACCCTCGACCCGAACGGCGCCTGGTCGCTGAAAGAAGCGGTGCGTCTGTGCCGCGATCAGCACAAAGTGCTGGCCTATGCCGAAGACCCGTGTGGCGCCGAGAACGGTTACTCGGGCCGCGAAGTCATGGCTGAATTCCGTCGCGCCACCGGCCTGCGCACCGCCACCAACATGATCGCCACCGACTGGCGCGAAATGGGTCATGCCATCCAGCTTCAATCGGTGGACATCCCCCTGGCCGACCCGCACTTCTGGACCATGCAGGGTTCGGTGCGCGTCGCGCAGATGTGCAACGAATGGGGCCTGACCTGGGGTTCGCACTCCAATAACCACTTCGATATTTCCCTGGCGATGTTCACCCACGCCGCCGCCGCTGCGCCAGGCAACATCACCGCCATCGACACCCACTGGATCTGGCAGGACGGCCAGCGCCTGACCAAGGCACCGCTGCAGATCGTCGGCGGCAACGTGCAGGTGCCGAAGAAGCCCGGGCTGGGTGTCGAGATCGACATGGACCAGGTGGCCAAGGCCCACGAGCTGTACAAAGGCATGGGCCTTGGTGCGCGGGATGACAGCGTCGCCATGCAATTCCTGGTGCCGAACTGGACGTTCAACAACAAGCAGCCGTGTCTGGTGCGCTGATCGACTGACCCGAGCCGGTCTTACCGCGGCTGAACAGCGGCGACCGGACAGAATCACCTAAATTGCCAAATGGCGACCGGCGCGTAACCCCTTGCGCGCCGTTTTTCTTCATCATCTCCCATAGCGGCCGCGTGCTACTGTTCGCGCATCTCACTGCCGTGAAGTCCTCCATGTCCCGCCTTGCCAAGACCCACCCCCGCCTGACCATTGCCACCCTCGTCGGCGTCGCTGCCGGTATCGCCAGTGCGTTCATCGCCCCGGATATTTCAGTGATCAGCAAATGCCTGATCGGCTGGAACGTCGCCGGCTGGCTGTACATGGCGATGATCATGCGCCGCACCTTCAAATCCAGCGCGGATGACGTGCGCCGGGTCGCGGAAATCGAGGACGAGAACGCCGGCGTGGTCCTGTTCGTCGTCTGCGTGGCGGCGATTGCCAGCCTGGCGGCGATCATCCTGGAGCTGGCCGGCATTCAGGACATGAAGGACGCCGACAAGGCGCTGCATTACGCCTTCACCGGCTTCACCATCCTTGGCTCATGGCTGCTGATCGGCGTGGTCTTCAGCCTGCACTACGCCCGGGTGTTCTACACCTGGCGCGGCGACAAGCCGGCGCTGCGCTTTGCCGATGGCGAGGAGAACCCGGACTACTGGGATTTTCTGTATTTCTCCTTCACCTTGAGCGTCGCCGTGCAGACTTCCGACGTCGGCGTCGCCACCCGCGGCCTGCGCAAAGTGGTGCTGGCGCAGTCGCTGATCGGCTTTGTGTTCAACACCTCGATTCTGGGGTTCTCGATCAACATCGCGGCGGGGTTGTTTAACTGACATTTAGCGCAGGTACTGGCATCTTCGCGAGCAAGCTCGCTCCCACAGGATCCGGGTTGACTCGGATCTGTGCCACGCCGGTCGCTCCCACAAAGAAGCCCATTCCAAGCGGTTTCGGGCTTCCAGAGCCGTGCAGGCAGGCGTACTGTGAGCGCCACAAAATCCAACATCGCTGCTGAACGAGGCCTCGCTCAATGACTCAGGATTCCGGGTGGAAGATTGCCGTACTCGACGACTGGCAATCGGTCGCTGAAAACGTTGTGGACTGGACCGTATTGAAGCCGATCGGCGAGGTCAGTTTTCTGCATGACTACCCGGCCGAAACTGATGCCATGGTCGCCCGCCTCAAGGACTTCCAGATCCTCTGCGTGATGCGCGAGCGCACGGTTTTCGATGACGCCCTGCTCAGTCAGCTACCCAACCTGAAACTGCTGGTCACCGGCGGCATGCGCAACGCGGCGCTGGACCTGAAGGCCGCCGCACGCCTGGGCATCACCGTGGTTGGCACCGACAGCTACAAGTACGCGGCGCCGGAACTGGCCTGGGCGCTGATCATGGGCGTCACCCGCAACCTGGTCGCCGAAGCCAATTCCCTGCGCGCGGGCGACTGGCAGATCGGCATCGGCAGCGACCTGTATGGCAAGACCCTGGGCATCGTCGGCCTGGGCAGCATCGGCCAGAAGATCGCCCGCTACGGCAAGGCCTTCGACATGAAAGTCATTGCCTGGAGCGAGAACCTCACGGCCGAACGCGCCGCCGAGCATGGCGTGACGTACGTCAGCAAACAGGCACTGTTCGAGCAATCGGACGTGGTCTCGGTGAATCTGGTGCTCAGCGAGCGCAGCCGAGGGCTGGTCGACGCCGATTCGCTAAACCGGATGAAGCCGACGGCGTATCTGGTGAACACCGCCCGCGGGCCGATCGTCGACGAAGACGCGCTGGTCGAGGTGCTCAGGCAGAAGAAAATCGCCGGCGCCGCGCTGGACGTCTACAGCGTCGAGCCGTTGCCGGCCGATCATCCGTTCCGCACGCTGTCCAACGTCCTGGCCACGCCTCACGTGGGTTACGTCACTGAAAACAACTACCGGATGTTCTTCAGCCAGATGATCGAGGACATTCAGGCCTGGCACGCTGGCGCGCCGATCCGGGTGTTTGCCTGACCGCGCTCTTCACTCATCGCCTCAAGATCCAGCCTCAAGACTCACTGCATCAAGGACTCAGATGATGACCACGCCGCTTTCCCGATTGCCCTCCGACCCCCGCGCCGCGTTGCTGGTGATCGACATGCAATACGACTTCATGCCCGGCGGCGCGCTGGCCGTGGCCGAAGGCGATGCGCTGGTGCCGCTGATCAACCGCCTCGGCGCGCAGTTTCGCAATGTGGTCATGGCCCAGGACTGGCACCCGCGCGGGCATGTGTCGTTTGCGTCCAGCCATGCCGGGCGAGCGCCATTTGAAAGCATCACCCTGCCCTACGGCGCGCAGACGCTGTGGCCCGATCACTGCGTGCAAGGCAGCCACGGCGCTGCATTGCATGCGGATCTGAATATCACCCACGCGCAGTTGATCCTGCGCAAGGGCTGCAACGCCGGCATCGACAGCTATTCCGCGTTCGTCGAAGCCGACCGCACGACGCGCACCGGGCTGGCCGGGTATCTGAGCGAGCGTGGTATCGACAGCGTGTTCGTGGTCGGTCTGGCCTTGGATTTCTGCGTGGCCTGGACCGCGCTGGACGCCCGGGCGGCGGGTTTCAACACCTGGGTGATCGCCGACGCGTGCAAGGCCATCGACCTGAATGGCTCGCTGGACCAGGCCTGGAAAGACATGGCCCTGGCGGGCGTCAACCGGATCGACAGCGCAGAGCTCACTGAATAAACACACAGCCCCCTGTGGGAGTGAGGTTGTTCACGAAGAGGCCGGGACATTCAGCCACTTTCTCCGGCGGCTGAAAGTCAGTCTTCGCGAGCAAGCTCGCTCCCACGCGATGGTGGTGCGCCTCGGAATCTCAGGTTGCTGCAGGACTTGTGGGAGTGAGCTTGCTCGCGAAGAGGCCGGGACGGTCAGCCACTTTCTCCGGCGGCCGAAAGTCAGTCTTCGCGAGCAAGGTGGAGCGCCACCCCGGTCACTCCCACGGGATAGTGGACTGACTCATATTTCGGCCAGTTCGGAGGACCTGTGGGAGTGAGCTTGCTCGCGAAGAGGCCGGGACATTCAGCCACTTTCTCTGGCGGCTGAAAGTCAGTTTTCGCGAGCAAGGTGGAGCGCCACCCCGGTCACTCCCACGGGATAGTGGACTGACTCAATATTTAGGCCAGTTCGGAGGACCTGTGGGAGTGAGCTTGCTCGCGAAGAGGCCGGGACATTCAGCCACTTTCTTTGGCGGCTGAAAGTCAGTCTTCGCGAGCAAGGTGGAGCGCCACCCCGGTCACTCCCACGGGATAGTGGACTGACTCAATATTTCGGCCAGTTCGGAGGACCTGTGGGTGTCCGCATCCGCAGGCAGCTCCTACAGCAATACGCCTCAATCCTGCCCCAACGCAAAGCGCTTCAACCCTTCCCCCTCCATCCGGTAACGCACCCACTCATCCTGGGGCTCGGCGCCGATTGATTTGTAGAAGTCGATCGCCGGCTGGTTCCAGTCCAGCACGCTCCACTCCAGACGACCACAGCCGCTGTCATGGGCGATCCGGGCTAGATGGCGCAGCAGTTTCTTGCCGGCACCGGCGCCCCGATGCGCTGCGGACACGTACAGATCCTCAAGGTACAGGCCCTTGCGGCCCAGCCAGGTGGAATAGCTCAGGAAGTACACGGCGAAACCAATGGGCTGGCCGTCCAGCAGGCAGATCAGCGCCTTGGCCGGCGAAGCTTCGTCGAACAGACTTTGCTCAATGTCAGCAACGCTGGCCTTGACCTCGTGCTCGGCTTTTTCGTAGATCGCCAGCTCGGTGATGAAGCCCAGGATGACGGCGGCGTCGTCACGGGTGGCATCGCGGATGTGAAGGCTCAAAGGGGGGCTCCCGGGTCAGTGAAAAGGCTGCCGCCGTTGGCGAACGACGGGTGACGGATTGTGTCTCAAGCAGCAGCGCCGCGCAGCAAGCACGTGCACGCCAGCCGCCGCCTCCCTCGAACATCGAAAGCAGAATGCTCTGCCCAAGAGCACTGAATCATCCAAAGGATCGCCATGGAACACGAACCAGACGGCAAGACCCCCGGCCTCACGGCGGAAGAAGAACGCGACATCGACGAAAACCAGCCGCCCCGCGCCGCCGTCCTCCACGAAACGATCCGCATGCAGGGCGATCAGGAACTGGAGCGCAACGTCGCCGCGCTGTTCTGGTCGGCCCTCGCGGCCGGGCTGACCATGGGCCTGTCGCTGATGGCGATGGGCTTGTTGAACTCTCGCCTGCCCGATGCCGAAGGCTTCAAAGTTATCGCCAGCTTCGGCTACTGCGCAGGCTTTCTGGCGGTGATCCTCGCCCGTCAGCAGCTGTTCACCGAAAACACCCTGACCGCCGTGCTGCCGGTGATGAGCAAGCCGACGCTGAAAAACGTCGTCCGCCTGTTGCGGCTGTGGACCGTGGTGCTGGTAGGTAACCTGTGCGGCACGCTGTTGGTGGCCTACGTCATGCTGCACCTGCCGATCTTCGACACCAAGACCGACCAGGCTTTCCTCGAAATCGGCCGCAAGGTGATGGAGAACGACAGCGGGCAGATGTTCGCCAAGGGCATTATCTCCGGCTGGATGATCGCCACCATGGTGTGGATGATCCCGTCCATGGAATCGGCCAAGGTCGCCATCATCGTGATGATCACCTACCTGATGGCCCTGGGGGATTTCACCCACATCGTGGTCGGCTCGGCGGAAGTCTCGTATCTGGTGTTCGCCGGCGAGCTGCCATGGAAGGATTTCTGGCTGACATTCGCAGGCCCGACGCTGGGTGGCAACATCATCGGCGGCAGCTTCATCTTCGCGTTGATCAGCCATGCGCAGATCCGCAGCGAAGGCGAAACGCCGGACAAGAAAGGCCAGAAGAAAGCGCTGGACGAAAAGCTGAAGCAAGAACTGCGTCAGCCCAAAGCTGAATCCGATCGGAAAGGCGCTTGAAGCGGTAGGAAATGTGACAGTGACCGTTGTGCCTGGGTCTGACACTGGTCATGTGGGGGTGACCGGTGTACCTGAGTCTGACACAGGTCATGTGGGAGTGAGCTTGCTCACGAAGGCGTCGGACCTGACAGTCAAGGGTCGCCTGATACAACGCACTCGCGAGCAAGGTGGAGCGCCACCCCGGTCGCTCCCACACTGATCGCTGACCTGTCAGGAATCGGGCGCCTGCCCACTCCCCCCGGCGCGCTGGCTAGCACCAAAAAGCCCCTCATGCCCTTCTTAAATTATTTTTAAGAAATCCCGACTACGTTTAAAGGCAAAATGCAGCCTTCTGTTCTCTCACGTGGCCCTGATCTCACATGACGCGAATTCTGACAATCGAAGACGATGCCGTCACCGCGAAGGAAATCGTTGCCGAACTGAGCAGCCACGGCCTGCAGGTGGACTGGGTCGACAACGGTCGCGAGGGCCTGGTCCGCGCGGTCAGCGGCGATTACGACCTGATCACCCTCGATCGCATGCTGCCGGAAGTCGACGGTCTGGCGATTGTCACCACCATGCGCGCCCTGGGTATCGCCACGCCGATTCTGATGATCAGCGCGCTGTCCGATGTGGATGAGCGGGTGCGCGGGTTGCGCGCGGGTGGGGATGATTACCTGTCCAAACCCTTCGCCTCCGACGAAATGGCCGCCCGTGTGGAAGTCTTGCTACGCCGCAGCAATCCGGGAACCCAGGCCGAGACCATGCTCAAGGTCGCCGACCTCGAACTCAATCTGATCACCCGTGAAGCCAGCCGCGCCGGGCAGCCGCTGAACCTGCTGCCCACCGAATACAAGCTGCTGGAATTCCTGATGCGCAACAGCGGGCAGATCATCACCCGCATGATGATTTTCGAAGAAGTCTGGGGTTATCACTTCGACCCCGGCACCAACCTGATCGACGTGCACATCGGTCGCTTGCGCAAGAAAATCGATCCCCCTACCCTGACGCCGCTGATACGTACCGTTCGAGGCTCAGGTTATGTCATTGCCGAACCCGTCTAAGGGCTGGCGCTCCTCCAGCAGCCGGCTGCTGGCGCTGTACAGTTTCCTGTTTGTGGCCTGGAGCAGCATCCTCATGGGGGTGCTGTACTGGGAAGTCACCAGTTACCTCAACACCCTCGCCCGCCACTCATTGATGCAGCGCCAGCAGTTGTTCTCGCGATTCGAAGGCGCGCAGCTGGACGATGCGTTACGCACCAGCGACAAATTCGACATGCGTTCGGTCGACGCCTACGGGCTGTTCGACAAGGACATGAATCCCATCAGTGGCCCGATCCAGAGCATTCCCGACGGCCTCAAGCTGACCGGGGAAATCCAGGAACTGGCCACCTGCATCGACTCCGACGACCCAGACCTGCCCAGCTCGGGCTGCGACGCCGTGGCGATTCACACGCTGGATGATCGCTGGCTGATTCTGGTGCGCGACAACGGTTCGCTGTTCGCCGTGACCACGCTGATTCTGCGCGCGCTGCTGTGGGGCATTTCGCTGACGATCATTCCGGGTATCGCTGGCTGGCACTTGCTGGGACGCCGGCCGCTGCAACGCATCCGGGCGATTCAGGCCAGCGCCGAGGCCATCGTCACCGGTGATCTGGCCCGCCGCCTGCCGGTGTCGGACCGCCGCGACGAGCTGGACATGCTCGCCGACATCGTCAACGCCATGCTCGACCGCATCGAGCGCCTGATGAACGAGGTCAAGGGCGTCTGCGACAACATCGCCCACGACCTGCGCACCCCGCTGACCCGTCTGCGCGCGCAGCTGTACCGGATTCAGCAGCAGTCGCCGGAAGATTCGGCGCTGGGCGAGCAAATGGCCCAGGTGATCGCCGACGCCGACACGCTGATGGCGCGCTTTCGCGGGCTGCTGCGGATTTCAGAGCTGGAAGATCACCAGCGGCGTTCGGCGTTCGGTCAGCTCGATCCCCAACCGCTGTTGCAGGAGTTGCACGATTTTTACCTGCCGCTGGCCGAAGAAGGCCGCGTCTCTCTGCAGCTGAAAGTCGCCGAGCACCTGCCGCCACTGGTGGGTGACCGCGCGCTGCTGTTCGAGGCGCTGTCAAACCTGCTGAGCAACTCGATCAAGTTCACCCCGCCGGGCGGGCAAGTCCTGCTCATCGCCCGCGCCGAAGGGGAAACCACCTTCATCGAAGTTCAGGACACCGGCCCCGGCATCCCCGACGCCGAACGCGAAGCGGTATTCAAGCGTTTCTACCGCAGCGAGAACGGCAATCAGCAAAGCGGTTTCGGCCTGGGATTGTCGATCGTCGCCGCGATCGTGAATCTGCACGGCTTTAAACTGCGCATCGGCAGCAGCCCGTCCGGGGGGGCGAGTCTGGTGCTGGAATGCCGACGGGTGCTGGCGTTGGGATAAGGGGTGGGAGCTTTGGGCTGCAAGCTGCAGGCGAAGACGACAAAGCCGCCTCAAGGGCGGCTTTGTTATTGGGGGCGTTACATTTTCCGGGCTTGCTCGATGATCTTTTCCTGCCGCGCCCAGGCTTTCTCCATGACCTCCAGGTAAACCCGCTCCTTCTCCTCGAAGGTGGCGTTGCGGACGAAGTCGGAAAGGGTCCTTTTCAGTTTTGGTAAAGGCTTGTCAGGCGAACTCATTTCAATCCCTCGTGTGCATTCAGCATCCTGAGTAGTGACGCTGGATCGTAGTTTTCAGGGATGTGGTCGTCAACTCGCTGAACATTTTCCTGATACAACCGAGTCCCGCCCTTGTCATTTTTAAGAAGCACATCAACGGTGACCGCATGACCGAACTCGCTTTTGAGGCGGTTTACTGCGTCCCTTGCGCTGAAGTATTGCCTGACAAATTCCCTTAGCGGGATGTTGCGCCCCTCGACTTGCTCTCTTGCGGTGACGAATCTCCAGGCCAGTGCAGGGTCCTGATACACGTAGATGATGAGCACAAATCTTCCGCGCCCAACGGACCTACGGATGTTCCGCGCGACAATATCGAAATTCGCTGACGTCCCATCCAGTAGAAATGACTGCTTTTGCTTCAGTGCCTGGTCGTGAAGTTTCTCGACCAGCACTGAAACCGCATGTTGAAAAAGGTAGGCATTTCCACCTGTATACGTCGGAATCTCTGCCCTCAGAAGATCAGGGTCAATACGCACGGTAGAAGACTCGAATCTGTTCATGAATTCGATGGATGTCTCCGTCTTTCCTGCACCCGGGGATCCCGCCATGAAGATTGAGACGGGACAGTCATCAGGCGCATAAACCGCAGGATCCGTCAGCCTCCTCGCAATCTCCTTCCTGTTCGCCTTGGCAAAAACAACAGCCTCTTCTGATATCCGTCGATCATCCGTATCCACAGTCACCCATCCTTTTATGAAGTCGCGACAGTCCAGCGCCGCGCAGTATTCACGGGCGCTTCGACTGCGCCTATCCGACGTCACAAAACGAAACAGGCCGCGCTGGTGAGCATTCACGGATGTGGATTCGTGCACACTGCCACGCAGGGAACACGAATCCTGTGGGAGCGAGCTTGCTCGCGAATAGGCCGGTAAAGCCGCTCATTATCCGGCAGCCGGAATGCCGTCTTCGTGAGCAAGCTCACTCCCCACAAGGACCTTGTTTGCCGTACGACAGCGCTGGGTCTAACAAACAGGATGAAAACGCAGATCTTCTGGCAGATTGAGCACCTGTGAGAGCGAGCTTGCTCGCGAATAGGCCGGTACAGACGTTCATTATCCAGCAGCCGGAATGCCGTCTTCGTGAGCAAGCTCACACATGGATCAGGTGTGCCGCGTGACAGTGCGCGACATCACCCGAACCACAAAGCAGTCTTCCCATCACCCCGGCATGCACGTGAAGTCCACGCTGTGCCCAAGCGACCTACCTTTCGCATCTTCAAGTTTCACCCGGTATTCCTCGCCCAGGCTGGACTCCACCAGTTTGTAATGCTCACCCGCCTGAAACTGGCCGTATTGGATGCCGGTCTCGCAGTTCATCTCTCCGTTGTCGCCGCTGCGTTCGACGATCAGGTTGACGTCGAGGGTATGGGCGCCGGGTTTGACTTCGAAGAAGCGCCCGTCATTCAGGCGCTTGCCATCCAGGTCCTCGGCCATCAGCACGTCGGCGGGCTGTTCCTGCAAGCTGATCCACGCCTCGCTCGGGTCGGCTTTGGGCATGGGACCGGCGCAGGCGGAGAGCAACGCGACCAGGCTGAACATAGGAACCAGCAATAATGATTTGGCTTTCATGACACGACCTCGGCAGTTGAAAAAATCCCTGATGTGCAGGGTGGAATTTCGAGGTGCGCAGGGTGCGTGGGCCACGGATGAACAACAAATGAATGCACCATGAAAGCCACTTGCTCACGGGGCTAACGTTTTGTTCATCTGGCTGAAAGCCGCGTGTTAGGTACGTCCACCAACACTGCGCCCATTCGAAATGGGAGGTTTACGGCATGCTCGGGCTGGTCAGGACTGCATTGCTAAAGCCGTACACGTTTATCGTGTTGGCGATTTTCATCTGTATTGTCGGGCCGATGGCGGCCCTTAAAACGCCCACCGATGTATTTCCGGACATCGGCATTCCGGTGGTCGCGGTGGTCTGGCAATACGCCGGGCTGTCGCCGGACGCCATGGCCGGTCGGGTGATCTACACCTACGAGCGCTCGCTGAGCACCACGGTCAACGACATCGAACACATCGAGTCGCAGTCGCTGCCCGGCATGGGCATCGTCAAGATTTTCTTCCAGCCGGGAGTGGATATCCGCACCGCCAACGCCCAGGTCACGGCGGTCTCACAGACCGTGCTCAAGCAAATGCCGGCGGGCATCACACCGCCGCTGATCCTCAACTACAGCGCCTCGACCGTGCCGATCCTGCAGATGGCGTTTTCCAGCCCGACGCTGTCGGAAGCGAAGATTCGCGATCTGGTGCAGAACAGCGTCCGGCTGCCGCTGAGTGCGGTGCCGGGGCTGGCGATGCCGACGCCCATGGGCGGCAAGCAGCGGCAGATCACCCTGGACCTCGATCCCCAGGCGCTGGCCGCCAAAGGCCTGTCGGCGCAAGACGTCGGCAACGCACTGGCCGCCGGTAACCAGATCATCCCGGTGGGCACGGCGAAGATGGGCGGCGACGAATACACCGTGCTGCTCAACAACAGCCCAAAGGCCATCGACGAACTCAATGACCTGCCGATCAAGACCGTCGACGGCGCGCTGATCACCATCGGCCAGGTGGCCCACGTGCGCGACGGTTCGCCGCCGCAGACCAACATCGTGCGCGTTGACGGCCGTCGCGCCGTGCTGATGCCGGCGCTGAAGAACGGCAACATCTCGACCCTGTACATCGTCGACAACATCCGCAACATGCTGCCGCTGATCAACGAGACGCTGCCGCCAGCGCTGAAAACCTCGCTGCTGGGCGACGCCTCGGTGTTCGTCAAAGCGTCGGTGGGGAGTGTGGCCCGGGAAGGCATCATCGCCGCCTTGCTGACCAGCGTGATGATCCTGCTGTTCCTCGGCAGCTGGCGCTCGACGCTGATCATCGCCGCGTCGATTCCCCTGGCCGTGCTCTCGGCCATCGCGCTGCTTTCCGTGACCGGACAAACCCTGAACGTGATGACCCTCGGCGGCTTGGCGCTGGCCGTGGGGATCCTGGTGGACGACGCAACGGTGACCATCGAGAACATCAACTGGCACCTGGAACAGGGCAAAGCGGTGAAGGACGCGATCATGGACGGCGCGCGGCAGATCGTCGGCCCCGCCTTCGTGTCGCTGCTGTGCATCTGCATCGTCTTCGTGCCGATGTTCATGCTGCAAGGAATCGCCGGTTATTTGTTCCGGCCCATGGCGCTGGCGGTGATCTTCGCCATGGCCAGCTCGTTCCTGCTGTCGCGCACCTTGGTGCCGACCCTGGCGATGTTTCTGCTCAAACCCCACGTGCTGGAAACCGGCCCGGGCCATCACCCGGAAGACCCGTTCATCAATCACCACGAAGGCGATCAGCACGGTCGGCAGCGCAACCTGATCCTGCGTAGCGCGCTGACCTTTCAGCAGGGTTTCGAGGCACGTTTCTCAGCGATTCGCGACACCTACCACGGCCTGCTCGGCCTGGCGCTGAAGCGGCGCAAGTCATTCCTCATCGGTTTTCTCACCTGCGTGCTCGCCAGTTTTGCGCTGCTGCCGAGCCTGGGCGAAGACTTCTTCCCCGCCACCGACGCCGGCGCGCTGTCGATGCACGTGCGCCTGCCGCTGGGCACCCGCATCGAGGAAAGCGCGGCGGCGTTCGACCGCATCGAGCAGCGCATCCGCGAGATCATCCCGGCCGATGAACTGGACACGGTGATCGACAACATCGGCATCCCCCTGAGCGGCATCGACATGGCCTACAGCAGCAGCGGCACCATCGGGCCGCAGGATGGCGACATTCAGGTCACCCTCAAGGCCGATCACGCGCCAACCGCCGATTACGTCAAACGCCTGCGCGAAGCCTTGCCGCAAAGCTTTCCCGGCAGCCAGTTCGCCTTCATGCCCGCCGACATCAGCAGCCAGATCCTCAACTTCGGCGCCCCGGCTCCGCTGGACCTGAAAATCGCCGGCCCCAACGGCGACGCCAACCGCGCCTACGCACTGGAACTGCAGCGCCGTTTGCAGCATGTGCCGGGCATCGCCGACCTGCGCATTCAGCAATCCACCGGTTACCCGTCGTTGCAGGTGAACGTTGATCGGCTGCGCGCCAAGCAACTGGGGATCACCGAAAAAGACGTCACCACCAGCCTGGGCGCGTCCCTGGCCGGGACCTCCCAGGTCGCGCCGACGTACTGGCTGAACCCGAAAAACGGCGTCTCGTATTCGGTGGTCGCGGCGACACCGCAATATCGTCTCGACAGCCTGCCGAGCCTCGAAGCCCTGCCGATTACCGGCAGCAACGGGCAGTCGCAGATCCTCGGCGGCCTGGCGACCATCAGCCGCGTCGACAGCCCGGCGGTGGTCACCCACTACAACATTCAGCCGACCCTGGACCTGTTCGCCAACGTGCAGGGCCGCGACCTCGGCGGGGTGGCGGCGGACATCCAGAAGGTCATCGACGACACCGCGCACCTGCGGCCCAAAGGCGCGACGGTCAGCCTGCACGGCCAGATCGACGCGTTGCACGAAGCGTTCAGCGGCCTGAGCCTCGGTCTGCTCGGCGCCGTGGTGCTGATCTACTTGCTCATCGTGGTCAACTTTCAATCGTGGATCGATCCGTTCGTGATCATCACGGCCCTGCCCGCCGCGCTCGCAGGCATCGTCTGGATGCTGTTTCTCAGCGGCACGTCGCTGTCGGTCCCGGCGCTGACCGGGGCGATCCTCTGCATGGGCGTGGCCACCGCCAACTCGATTCTGGTGGTGAGTTTCTGCCGCGAGCGTCTGGCCGAACACGGCGATGCCCTGCTCGCCGCGATGGAGGCTGGCTACACGCGCTTCCGCCCGGTGTGCATGACCGCGCTGGCGATGATCATCGGCATGCTGCCGCTGGCGATTTCCCAGGAACAGAACGCGCCGCTCGGCCGTGCGGTGATCGGCGGCCTGATCCTCGCCACCACCGCGACCCTGCTGTTCGTGCCGGTGGTCTTCAGCCTCGTCCACCGCCACTCAACACCCTTGCCTGCGAATGGCCTTGATGGAGAAACACCCCATGTCGTCTGAACACGCCCCTTCGCGCAAACGCCTGATGCTGCTCGGCATTGGCGGCCTGACTTTGGCGGCGCTGCTGGTTGCCAATGGCCTCGCCGCACGCACCCGCGAGGAACACGCCGTCACCGCCTGGACCGAGCGGCAATCGGTGCCCGTCGTCAGCGTTGTCGCGCCGACCCAAAGCTCCCAAGGCAACACCTTGCGCCTGCCAGCGCGCCTCGAGGCCTGGAGCAATGCGGCGATCAACGCGCGGGTCAGCGGTTACCTGAACGACTGGGACGCCGACATCGGCAGCCATGTGCAGGCCGGTCAGGTACTGGCCCACATCGACAGCCCCGAGCTCGACCAGCAACTGGCTCAGGCCCGGGCGCGTCTGGCTCAGCAGCATGCCAACGCACGTATTGCCCAGACCACGGCGGCGCGCTGGCAGCACCTGCTGACCACCCACTCGGTGTCACAGCAGGAAGTGGATGAAAAAGTCTCCACCGCCGTCGCCGCCAATGCCGATGTGCAAGCGGCAGATGCTGACTATCAACGGATCGTGGCGCTGGAGGATTACAAGACCATTCGCGCGCCATTCAGTGGCACCGTCACCGCGCGCAACACCGACATCGGTCAGCTGATCAAGGCCGATGACGGCGGCGCACACCCGCTGTTCAGCCTCGCAGACACCCATCGCCTGCGGCTGTACGTGCCGATCCCGCAGAACTACGCCAGCGTCGTGCGCCCCGGCATCCAGGTTCAGCTAAGCGTGCCCGAGCATCCGGGGCAGACCTACACGGCGACGTTGCTGGGGGATTCCACGGCGGTGGATCCGCGCTCCGGCACCCTGCTGGCCCAGTTCATCGCCGACAACCCGGACGGCGCGCTGATGCCCGGCGACTACGCCGATGCCACGCTGCCGGTAAACAACGCCAGCGGCGGGCTGAGCATTCCGGCCAGCGCGCTGATCTTCCGCGCCAAAGGCACCCAGGTTGCCACACTCGACCGCGCCGGCCATGTGCACCTGCGCGACATCCACATCGCGATGGATCTGGGCGACCGGCTGATCATCGATCAGGGCCTCACGCCCGCCGATCAGGTCATCGATAACCCGCCCGACGCCCTGCGGGAGAACGATGCCGTGCAACTGGCGGACGCCGGAGGTGACCATGCGCACAAGGCTTGAAGCGCTGGCGCTGGCCATCGCCGTGACGCTGCAGGGCTGTTCGCTCGCACCGGTTTATCAGGCGCCGGCGGTTCAACTGCCCGCGCATTTCGCCGAGGACGCCGGCCCCTGGCACCCGGCGCAGCCTGCCGATACGGTGCAAGCTCAATGGTGGAAAGCGTTCGAGGACGCGCAACTGGATGACCTGCAACAACGGCTGCTCCATGCCAACCCGGATTTGACGGCCGCGCTGGCGCATTACGACGCCGCGCTGGCGTATGCGGGTCAGTTGCACGCGGGCCTGATGCCTCAGGTCAACGCCAGCCTGAGCCCGGTTCGTCAGCGGCAGTCGGATCGACGGCCACTGCGCAGCGGCACGCAGCCCTCGATCTACAACAGTGACACCGCCGGGTTCAGCCTGAATTTCGATCCGGACCTGTGGGGCAAGATCCGCAACCAGGTGGCGGCCGGCGACGCCCAGGCCCAAGCCTCGGCGGACGATCTGGCGGTCGCGCGCCTGAGCCTGCAGCGCCAGTTGGCGACGCTGTATGTGCAGGTGCGCGGGCTGGACGCGCAGAGCCGCATCCTGCAGACCTCGCTGGACGATTACACCCAGGCCCTGCAACTGACCCGCGATCGCTACGAGGGCAAAATCGCGTCGGCACTGGACCTGACCCGTGCGCAAAGCCAGCTCGCCGAAGCCCGGGCGCAGCTCGATGACGTCAACGCCCAGCGCGACCTCGGCGAACACGCCATCGCCGAACTGGTGGGCGCGATGCCCGGAGACGTTCATCTGGCCCGGAACGCGCAAGCGCTGAAACTGCCCGGCATCCCCCACACCTTGCCCGGCAACCTGTTGCAACAACGCCCCGACGTCGCCGCCGCAGAGCGTCGGGTGTTCGCCGCCAACGCCAACATCGGCGTGGCGAAAGCGGCGTGGTACCCGGACTTCAGCCTGACCGGCCTGCTCGGCGGGCAAACCCAGGGCAGCGGCAATCTGCTGGCGGCAGCCAATCGTTACTGGGCGCTGGGGCCGCTGGTCGACCTGCCGATTTTCGACGGCGGCCGCCGCAGCGCCAACGAGCGGCAAGCCAAGGCCGAGTTTGAAGAGGCCGCCGCGCAGTATCACAGCCAGGTGCTCAAGGCTGTGCGCGAGGTGGAAGACAATCTGGGTCAGTTGCGCGATCTGCAGCGCGAATCCGAGGACCAGCACGCCGCTGTCGACGCCGCGCAAAACGCCGAACAGATGGCGATGAGCAGCTACCAGGCCGGGGCCGCGAGTTACCTAGACGTAGTGACCGCGCAAACCGCGGCGCTTCAGGCACAACGGCGGTTGCAGGTGGTTGAGACCAATAGGTTGCAGGCCAGTGTCGGGCTCATGGCGGCGTTGGGTGGAGGGTGGAAAAGCGGGTGAGCTTGTCGGCGCCGGCGCTGATCTTCCCGCTGGAAGATCCCGGGACACGTGGGAGTGACCGGGGTTGGCTTCGCCGTGTTCACCAAGAAGCCTGGGCATTCGACCGCTTTCTCTGGTGGCTGAAAGTCAGTCTTCGCGAGCAAGCTAGACTCCCACGGGATGGTGGTTCGGCTCGATATTTCGGCCAGTTCGGGGGACTTGTGGGAGTGAGCTTGCTCACGAAGGGGCCGGGTCATTCAGCCACTCTCTCTGGCGGTTGAAAGTGAGCCTTCGCGAGCAAGCTCGACTTCCACGGGATGGTGGTTCGGCTCGACATTTCGGCCAGTTAGTTGGACCTGTGGGAGTGAGCTTGCTCACGAAGAGGCCAGTACATTCAGCCACCTTCTCGGGTGGCTGAAAGTGAGCCTTCGCGAGCAAGCTCGACTCCCACGAGATGGTGGTTCGGCTCGATATTTCGGCCAGTTCGGGGGACCTGTGGGAGTGAGCTTGCTCACGAAGGGGCCTGGACATTCAGCCACTTTTTCTGGTGGCTGAAAGTAAGTCTTCGCGAGCAAGCTCGACTCCCACCAGATAGTGGGCTGACTCGACATTTCGGCCAGTTCGGGGGACTTGTGGGAGTGAGCTTGCTCACGAAGGGGCCGGGTCATTCAGCCACTTTCTCTGGTGGCTGAAGGCCAGTCTTCGCGAGCATGCTCGCTCCTACCAGATAGTGGGCTGACTCGAAATCTCCGGTTGCTGCAAAACTTGTGGGAGTGACCGGGGTGGCGCTCCACCTTGCTCACGAAGGGGCCGGGACAGTCAGCCACTCTCTCTGGCGGCTGAAAGTGAGCCTTCGCGAGCAAGCTCGACTCCCCCGGGATGGTGATTCGGCTCAGGATTTTCGGTTGTTGCAGGACCTGTGGGAGTGAGCTTGCTCACGAAGGGGCCGGGGCATTCAGTCACTTTCTCGGGTGGCCGAAAGTGAGCCTTCGCGAGCAAGCTCGACTCCCACGGGATGGTGGTTCGGCTCGATATTTCGGCCAGTTCGGGGGATCTGTGGGAGTTAGCTTGCTCACGAAGGGGCCAGCACATTCAGCCATTTTCTCTGGTACCTGAAAGTAAGCCTTCGCGAGCAAGCTCGACTCCCACGGGATGGTGGTTCGGCTCGACATTTCGGCCAGTTCGGGGGACTTGTGGGAGTGAGCTTGCTCACGAAGGGGCCGGGACATTCAGCCATACTTCTCGGGTGGGTGAGAGTAAGCCTTCGCGAGCAAGCTCGCTCGCACGTTCGGGTTTTCGCGGGTTTACAGGACATACCGGGCAATACACCCTCATCAGCGCAGTTCATGAAGCAGCTAACGTGGTTTGTGCACCCGAAGCCGAGGTAAACATCATGACCACGAAAGCTCGTTCCCACAGCTTGCGCACGGGGCGGTATTCAGAGACAGGGAGGATCTATCTGGTCACCTCGCGGCTCGACCGTATGAGAAATGACTTCAGGGACTGGCGAGTGGGCCGGCTCCTCGTCAGGGAAATGAGAGATGTGCAGGAATGCGGATTCGCAAAAACGCTAGCATGGGTTGTGATGCCTGACCACTTTCATTGGTTAGTGAGCTTCAGCATGGCTCGCTTGCAAGCATTGTTCAGCGAGTCAAGTCAAAGACCGCCATTTCAGTGAACAGGGTCACCGGCAAACACGGACCACTCTGGCAGTCTGGGTATCACGATGCCGCTGCGCGCCATGAGGATGATCTCATTCACTTCGCCCGCTACATCGTGGCCAATCCCTTGCGGGCAGGGTTGGTAAGCCGCGTGGGAGATTATCCGCTGTGGGACGCCATTTGGTTGCCAGGTTCGGGGGTAGAGTTCGGAGAGTCTGTAAATGAACTGTTTGATGTGGTGCCAACACATAACAAAGACCTGCCTGATTCATTGCCCATCAATCAGCCTTCGTGAGCAAGCTCACTCCCACGGGATGGTGGCTTGGCCCGGGATTTCCGGTTGTTCCCGGATCTGTGGGAGTGAGCTTGCTCACGAAGAGGCCCGGACATTCAGCCAATTTCTCTGGCGGCTGAACGGACTCGAGCCCTCTCGCAAACAACAACGCCTCCACAAGGGAGGCGTTGGGTATTACAGGTCGAGGGCTATGAAGCACGCACCTCAGGCAAGATCAAAGCGGTCCAGTTCCATCACTTTGGTCCACGCGGCGACGAAGTCCTGGATGAACTTCTCTTGCCCGTCCGCACTGGCGTAGACCTCCGCCACGGCCCGCAATTGAGCGTGTGAACTGAACACCAAGTCGACCCGGGTGCCGGTCCATTTGACGGCGCCGGTGTTGCGGTCGCGGGCTTCGAACAGCTGGTCGCCGCCCGACACGCCTTTCCATTCGACGCCCATGTCCAAAAGGTTCTTGAAGAAGTCGTTGCTCAGCGTGCCCGGTCTTTCGGTCAGGACGCCGTGCTGGCTGTGCCCGGCATTGATATCCAGAACGCGCAAGCCGCCGATCAGGACGGTCATCTGCGGTGCCGTCAGGTTCAGCAACTGCGCCTTGTCGACCAGAAGCTTCTCTGCCGAGACGCGGTAATGGCCCTTGAGGTAATTGCGGAAACCGTCGGCGATGGGTTCAAGGAAGCCGAACGACTCGACGTCGGTCTGTTCCTGGGAAGCGTCCATGCGGCCCGGGGTGAACGGCACTGTGACGTGGTGGCCGTCTTTTTTTGCCGCCTGTTCGATACCTGCGCTGCCGCCGAGAACGATCAAATCAGCCAGCGAAATCTGCTTGCCGCCGGACTGGGCGCCGTTGAATTCGTCGCGGACGCGCTCCAGGGTTTGCAGCACGCCCGCCAGATTGGCCGGTTGGTTGACCGCCCAGTCTTTCTGCGGGGCCAGACGCAGACGACCGCCGTTGGCGCCGCCGCGTTTGTCGGAACCACGGAAGGTGGACGCCGCCGCCCAGGCCGTGCCGACCAGCTGCGAGACCGACAGCCCGGACGCCAGGATTTTTTCCTTCAGCGCAGCTACATCATTGGCGTCCACCAGCGGGTGGTTGACCTCGGGAATCGGGTCCTGCCACAGCAGCTCTTCCCCTGGCATTTCCGGGCCGAGGTAACGGGCGAGCGGGCCCATGTCCCGGTGGGTCAACTTGAACCAGGCGCGGGCGAAGGCATCGGCCAATTGGTCAGGGTTTTCCAGGAAGCGTCGGGAGACCTGCTCGTAGGCAGGGTCCACGCGCAGCGCCAGATCGGACGTCAGCATGCGCGGTTCCTGGCGTTTGGCAGGGTCGAAGGCATGGGGGATTTTGCCCGCGCCCTCGCCATTCTTCGGTCTCCACTGATGGGCGCCGGCCGGGCTCTTGGTCAGCTCCCACTCGAAGCCGAACAGGTTTTCCAGGTACTCGTTGCTCCACTGGGTTGGGGTCGAGGTCCAGGTCACTTCAAGACCACTGGTGATGGCATCGCCGGCCTTGCCGGAGCCATAAGTGCTGCGCCAGCCCAGCCCTTGTGCTTCAAGGCCTGCAGCTTCCGGTTCAGGGCCGACGTTGTCCGCAGGTCCGGCACCGTGGGTCTTGCCGAAGGCGTGGCCGCCAGCGATCAGGGCGACGGTTTCCTCATCGTTCATGGCCATGCGACCGAACGTCTCGCGGATGTCCCGAGCCGACGCCGCCGGATCAGGCACACCTTCCGGCCCTTCCGGGTTTACATAGATCAAGCCCATCTGCACGGCGGCCAATGGGTTCTCGAGGTTGCGCTCGCCGTTGGCGGTGCGGGTCTGTTCTTCGCTGTGGTGCTCCGGCTCGGCAACCAGCGTGCCCTCGCCCGGCTGCTGCATGTCCTTGTGAGCGCCGTAACGGTCTTCACCGCCCAGCCAAGTGGTTTCGGCGCCCCAGTAAACAGCTTCGTCCGGTTCCCAGACATCGGCACGCCCACCGGAAAAACCGAAGGTCTTGAAGCCCATGGATTCCAGCGCAACGTTGCCGGTGAGCACGATCAGGTCCGCCCAGGAAATCTTGCTGCCGTACTTTTGCTTCACTGGCCAGATCAGGCGGCGAGCCTTGTCGAGGTTGACGTTGTCCGGCCAGCTGTTGAGCGGTGCGAAGCGCTGCTGCCCGGCCCCTGCGCCGCCACGGCCGTCAGCGGTGCGGTAGGTCCCGGCGCTGTGCCAGGCCATGCGAATGAACAGCGGACCGTAGTGACCGAAGTCGGCCGGCCACCACTCCTGGGATTGAGTCATCACTTCCAGCAGGTCGCGTTTGACGGCTGCGAAATCGAGGCTCTTGAATTCTTTGGCGTAGTCGAAGCCCTCGCCCATCGGGTCAGTCAATGGCGAGTGCTGGTGCAGGATCTTGAGGTTCAGCTGGTTCGGCCACCAGTCACGGTTTGTGGTTCCGCCCCCGGCTGCGTGGTTGATCGGGCATTTCGATTCAGTCGACATGGTCTACTCACCTTCTTGTTTACTTTTTACTTTTTCGGCCATCAGCGAGACAGCCCAGGCTAGCACTCGCACAAGACTAGACGACTCTGGCCAGCCGTCTAATAGGCAAATGTTTGGGCGACGATAGAGTGGTTCTGTTGGCGGAGTATTTAACGGAGGTGCTTGTATTTTCTGGCGCTTGAGCTCAACTCTAACAACAGCATCAAGTGCAGAGCCGGCGTCGACCGGCGTCTTGATCACCGTGGCAATCTCCAGGAGATTCAGGCATGGCCACCACCGCTTCACTGGCCCCGTTGTTCCGGCAATCAGTGGGCTTTGATCGCTTCAACGATTTTTTTGAATCTGCCTTGCACAGCGAAATAAACGCCAGCGGCCCCCCTCACAACGTCGAACGATACGGCACGGATCATTACCGAATCGTGATCGCCACAGCCGGGCTTGCGGCCGCTGACCTCGACCTGACCCTTGAAAGAAACGTGCTCACCGTTTGCGGGGCTGAAGCCCACACCGATGGCGGCGTGACGTACCTGCATCAGGGCATCGCCCATGGGCCGTTCCGGCTGGTCTTCCATCTGGCCGATCACATCGAGGTGCAGGGCGCGACCTTCAAGAATGGTTTGCTGATCGTCTTCCTGCTGCGGGTCGAACCCCAAGGGGCCAAGGCCCGCCGGATCAGCATTCACAGCCCAGGGGACGATCCCGACCGGCCGCACATCAGCCGGCCTTGAACAACGGCGAGAAACGCGCGCCTGAAGCCGGATCAGGCCTCGGTCGGCGGGAAATCAAACAGCACCTGGGGTGCGTCGATGAGCAAAGAGCGCATCAATGGCGCGGAGCAGCCCAGCGCCTGCAGCTGCTCGACCACAGAGCCATAGCTGACCCTGTTTTCATGCTGGGTATGGGGCCAATCACTGCCCCAGACCAGCCGCTGCTGACCGAAAGCGTCGACCAGCAACGACAGCGCGGCACGGGCGAAATCGAGGTTCTCTTGCGCGCTGCCCTCCAGCCGGTAAATGCCCGAGACTTTCATCCACAGTTGCCCGCTCCGGCCCAGCTCCAGCATCTGGGGAAAGCCCGGTTGATCGAGGCCCAGGCGGGCGTCGGGCCGACCAAAGTGATCAATCACGATCTTCATGCCGAACGGCATCAGCCCGGCCAGCAGCGCAGGCATATCGGCGACGTGGCGGTGCACTTCTACATGCCAGTCGAGCACGGCGAAGTGCCCGAAGAACACCTGCCACTGCGGTTCGGAAAAGTCCGGCAGCGCCTTGGCCATCAGGTTCAGACGCACGCCAACGACGCCCAGCCGGTCCATCTCGTCCAACGCGGCACGGCTGATGTCGCGGTCGACCACCACCACGCCACGCAGTTGATCCGGCGCCTGTTGAAGGGCGTCGAGCAAGTAACGGTTATCGGTCCCGAGGAAACTCGGTTGCACCAGCACGCCATGGCTCAGGCCGTGCTGGTGAAGTTGATCCCGGTACATCGCCAGCGTGGCGTCGTAGTCGGGTGAATAGCGTCGTGCCGATGTCAGGTCCAGCTCCCTGCTGAAGACGTGTGCGTGGCCGTCGATGCCAAGGATCGACGGGGGGGAGACGGAAAAGAGGTCGGACATGGATCTCATCTATCAAAAGGTGCGCGACGCAAAACGCGTCGCGCAGAAGGAAAATCAGGCGCGGGCGGTTTCGCTGCGTGTGTCTGCGACGGCGCCGGCAGTAGGGCTGGCTTCCAGGCTGCGACCGCGGGTTTCCGGCAGGCACAATGCGGCAATCACGGCGACGCCATAGGCGATCCCGGCGTCGATGCCAATGGCGGAACCCAGCGACATCGATTCGCTCATGTGGCCCACCAGGAACGGGAAGACCGAGGACAGCACACGGCCGAAGTTGTAGCAAAAGCCCACCCCTGCCCCGCGCACGTCAGCCGGATACAGTTCGTTGAACAGCGCGCCGAGGCTGGCCGGAATGCCGGCGGCGAAGAAGCCCAGCGGGAAACCGAGGAACAGCATTTGTGTGTTGGTCAGCGGCAGGAACACGTAGCACTGCACGGTGATGACACAGCACAGGGCGAACAGCACGATGTTCAGTCGGCGGCCGATGCGGTCGATGAGAAAGCCGCTGGCAATGCAGCCGCACCAGAAGGCGACGATGATCACCGCCAGGTAGCCGCCGGAGTTGAGCACCGACAGATTGCGTTCGGTTTTCAGGAACGTCGGCAGCCAAGTCATCACCGCGTGATAACCGCCGTGGGCGCCGAGGCCGAGCAAGCCGCCGAGCAGCGTCACGCGGATCAGTTCCGGGCGGAAGATGCCGGCCAGGGATTTGAAGAAGCTCTGCGGGATGGCGTTGTCTTTTTGCAGGCGCTGAAAGCTGTCCGGCTCCTCGACGTTGCGGCGCACCCAGATGATCAGCAGCGACGGCAGCAGGCCGACCAGAAACATCACCCGCCAGGCCATGTCCTGGGGCACGAACGAATAGATCAAGGTAAACACGCCGACGGCCAGGCCCCAGCCCACCGCCCACGCGCTCTGCACGGTGCCCATGACCTTGCCACGGTATTTCGGGTTGATAGTTTCGGCCATCAACACCGCGCCTGCGGCCCACTCGCCACCGATGCCGAACCCCTGCAGCGCCTTGACGATCAGCAGCGAGCTGAAGCCGGTGACGAACGCCGACAGAAAGGTGAAAAATGAGAACCAGAGGATCATCCACTGCAGCGTGCGCACCCGGCCGTAGCGGTCGGACAGCGTGCCACCGACCCAGCCGCCGAGGGCCGAGGTGATCAGCGTCACGCCACTGATCAGGCCGGCGTCACCCTTGGTCAACGCGAAGGCGGCGATCAGCGCCGGAATCGCCAGGCCGAACATCTGAACTTCCAGGGCGTCCAGCGACCATCCGCCGAAGCAGGCCCAGAACGTTTTGCGCTCCCGAGGAGTGACGTGGCGATACCAGTTGAACATGGTTTTTGTCCTTATAAGTGTGAAGCAGCAGGTGCTGTAGAGCCCGTTCTGAGTGACGGGCTTGGGTGCAGAATTCGGATTTCTCAGCGGCGCTTCAGCGGATGTCGACGCTGTAGCGGAAGTGGCTGGCATGGCCGCGCGAACGGCGCCATTCCAGCGGTTGTCCGGCGTAGTTGCGCGCCAGACGCTCGATCACCACCACCGGGCTGTTGACTGGCACCTGCAGCAAGCGGGCGTGGGTGTCGTTGATGGCTTCGGCGGTCAGGGTTTCTTCGGCGTAGGCCACGACCTGGCCGCATTGCTCTTCGTAGATCGGATAGAGCAGCGGGCCCTGGCGGCTGAGGTCGATTTCCAGCAGGGTCTGAAACTGCACCTGGGGCAACCAGATTTCTTCGGCGAGCACAGGCTGAGCGTCGAGCAGACGCAGGCGGATCAGGCGAATCACCGGCGCGTCCAGCGGCAGACCGAGGGCGTGGGAAACGGCCGAGGGCGCGGTGACGGCTTCGATGGAGAGGATGCGGCTTTCAGGCACCTGGCGTTCGCCGGAGACGCTTTGAAAGCGGAAGAAGCGGAACAGCGAGGACTGGAACTGCGGCCGGCGAATGAAGGTGCCGCGGCCCTGTTGGCGTTCGAGAATGTTTTCGTTGACCAGCATGTCGATGGCTTTGCGCACGGTGCCGGTGGACAGGCAGTACTCGCTGGACAGCGCGGCTTCGGTGGGAATGGCTTCGCCCGGGCGCCAGCGGTTGTTGGCGATCTGTTCGGCGAGTTGGTCTCGCAGGCGTTGGTAGAGCGGCAAGCGGACATCGCTGGAAAGTCGGTTCATGGAGGCGCTTCGCTGTTGTAGTTATGTAGTCATCTATATGAATCTGCGTTGAGTATTGTCCCGTTACAAATAAGCGTCAAGGGTGGGGATGGGGGTTGGCGGATGAATGGCGTTTGGGGGTTTGGGCGTTTGAGGGTTCACGTTTCTCAGGGGAACGCGGAAACGGCAGAGCGTGTGTCTGCCGTCAGGTTGCGGGGAGCACGGGGGGTATCAGGTCGGGATCAGGTCGGGGAGATTGTGGCGAGCGCGCCGATCATGAGTGTCAGGGCGAGAAAGCCGAACAGGAAGATGGCGAGCTTGGCCATGGGGTTCTCCTACGCAAGTATGAAGTACTAGGGGTTTCGGACCGGGTGATGGGGACCGGTCGGGCTTGATCGGTCTGCCGGGAGTGAAGTGATCTTGGGGGTTGCCGCTGTTTCAGTACAGATTCAGGTAAGGCTTATAAATACGGATCAGATACAGGGTTATGCACACATCAGGATCAAGAGCATCTGCCTAACCGCAGATCGTTTCGCCTTCGGCGAGTTACTTGGAAAAGCACCCCAAGTAACCAAGGGTGCTTGCTCCTGGTTGGGTTCCTCCTTCGTCGGAATACCCTCACTCCGACGACGCTCCGTGGGCCCGGCTTCAGCCGGGAAGAGGCCGGCATGAGCGTCACAAGATGTCCGATCGTTCCCAGGCTCCGTGTGGGAATGCATCCCGTGACGCTCCGCGTCACCTTGCGGCTGACATGACACCCCACCAATCGCGCTGCTACGCTCCCTGCCCTCTCTCCACTTCAGGCGCCCACCATGCCCACCATCCGTCCCATGACCCTGGACGATTACGACGCCATCACTCAGCTGATGCGCGACACGCCGGGTATTTCCTTGCGTGACGCGGACTCCCGCGAGTCCACCGAGCAGTATCTGCTGCGCAACCCCGGACTGAGTTTTGTGGCGGAGGACGGTTCACTCATCTGCGGCTGTGTGATGTCGGGCCATGATGGCCGGCGCGGGTATCTGCAGCATTTGCTGGTGCTGCCTGAGTATCGGCGGCAGGGAATCGGGCAGGCGCTGGTCGAGCGGTGTCTGGTCAGTCTGGAGGCGGAAGGCATTCACAAATGCCATATCGACGTGCTCAAGACCAACCCGGCCGCAGCGACCTATTGGGCGAACCAGGGCTGGCAGTTGCGGGTCGATATCCACCGTTTTTCCTTCACCCGTCCGGGCAATGAAAACGCCTGACACTCAGCTAGGCCCTGATCAGACCTGACTGACAGGCGCCACGGGTTGGCGTCTGGCGTAAACCATCAGGCCGCTGAGGAGGATAAGTCCGATGCCAAACAGCGAGGCGGTGGCCGGGAAGTTGCCGAACAGCAGAACCCCGTAAGCCACCGCGAAGATGATTTGCAGGTAACCCAACGGTGCGAGCACGGAGGAGGACGCGTAACGATAGGACTTGGCCATCAAAAAATGCGCGCACAGCCCCAGACCGCCCAGCACCAGCAGCAACCCCATCTGCAGCCAGTCAGGTTCGGCCCAGTAGAACGGCACGATGGCGCTGAGGATCAGGGTGCAGAACACGCCAACGTAGAAGCTGCAAACCGACGGGCTGTCGGTCTCCCCCGCCAGTTGCGTGAGCAGTTGATACAGCGCGAAGAACAGCGCGGTCGCGAGGGGAAACAGCATCCACAGCGAGAAGGCATCGCTCGCCGGGTTGATGATCACCAGCACGCCGATGAAACCCAGCACCACCGACAGCCACTGCCAGCGATCCGCCTTGATGCCGAAGATCAGCGGCGACAGGATCGTTACAAACGCAGGGGCAAGGAAAACCAGCGCCGTGGATTCGGCGATGGGGACGTGGGTCAGGCCGAACAGGAAAGACAGGCTGTCGGCGAGCAAGACCACCGCGCGCAGCAGATGCAGCCAGGGCCGCCGGGTGTGGAAGACGTTTGCGCCGCCGTTGCGCAGCAGCACGGAGGTCACCAGCGTCGAGTGAACCAGGTAGCGGGCCCAGGCGACGAAGATCACCGGCAGGGAATAGATCAGCGTCTTGGAAGTCGCATCATGACTGGCGAACGTCAGCGCCACGCCTGCCATCAACCACATGCCGATGACTTGCCGGTGCGCGCCGTGATGGGGGGTCATTGCAAAACCTGCCACAGAAAATGATGCGCAGGAGTTAACCACAGAACTCGGCCCAGGCGCCCGCGCAGCTTGCCCAAGCGGCGCGGGCACTTTTTCGCGGGCAATAAAAAACCCGCCTGAGCGGGTTCTTTTCTATCAACACCATTCCAACATCCTGTCAGTAGCCGTCCCGGCAAATGGTGGATCATCCATGACCTGCGAAGCACATCCAGCGCCTCGGTTGATGGATCCAAGGTTGCGCTTGTGGCGCTTCGCTGTACAGGGCGACATTGCCCGGCGTCGTGTAAGCCTTTCGCCATACCGCATGTGCGGCGGCCCTCTGACGCTCTGCATTAAGGGCATCTGCGCAAGCCTCGCGACAAAGGCATGGCAGAGGCATAATGTGCGCCACACGAATACGCCCGCCGACCTGAGCTGCGGTGCCCACCCACGCCTCAGTCGGTTTCAAACCAGCCCGGCCCTGCCGCGCAACGGGAAGCGATATGCCCATTCTTGTTCAGACGTCCTGCTCTCTACTCCCCGGCTCACGGTCGTCGCAGTCATGATCGAAGTCACCGAAGTCTCCATCGCGCAGTTGCGCTCAGCCCTTGAAGCGGGCCAGACCACCGCCGTCGAACTGGTCCAGGCGTACCTCGCCAGAATCGACGCCTATGACGGCACCGACACCGCCACCGCGCTCAACGCCGTGGTCGTGCGCAATCCCCAGGCCCTCGACGAAGCGCAAGCTTCCGATGACCGTCGCGCGCGAGGCGAAACCCTCGGCCCCCTCGACGGCATTCCCTACACCGCCAAAGACAGCTATCTGGTCAAAGGACTCACGGCGGCATCGGGCAGCCCGGCGTTTGCCGAACTGGTCGCTCACCGTGATGCGTTCACCATCGAGCGGTTGCGTGGGGCCGGTGCGATCTGTCTGGGCAAGACCAACATGCCGCCGATGGCCAATGGCGGCATGCAGCGCGGCGTCTATGGCCGCGCTGAAAGCCCTTACAACGAGGATTTCCTGACGGCGCCGTTTGCGTCCGGGTCATCCAACGGCGCCGGCACTGCAACGGCCGCGAGTTTCGCGGCGTTCGGGCTGGCCGAAGAAACCTGGTCGAGCGGCCGTGGCCCTGCGTCGAACAACGGCCTGTGCACCTACACGCCGTCACGCGGGGTGATTTCGGTGCGCGGCAACTGGCCGCTGACGCCGACCATGGACGTGGTCGTGCCCTTCGCGCGGACCATGGCCGACCTGCTCGAAGTGCTGGACGTGGTGGTCGCCGAAGACCCCGACAAACGCGGCGACCTGTGGCGGTTGCAGCCGTGGGTGCCGATTCCCTCGGTCGACTCAGTGCGCCCGGCGTCCTACGCCGACCTCGCCGCCAGCCCGCAAACCCTGGCCGGCAAACGCTTTGGCGTGCCGCGCATGTACATCAATGCCGACCCTGAAGCGGGCACCTCCGAAGCACCCGGCATTGGCGGCCCCACCGGCCAGCGCATCATCACCCGCGCCTCGGTGATCGACCTGTGGGAACAGGCGCGCCAGACACTCGAAGTCCAGGGCGCCGAAGTCATCGAAGTGGATTTCCCGCTGGTCTCCAACTGCGAGGGCGATCGTCCCGGCGCGCCGACGGTGTACAACCGCGGCATCGTTTCCAAAGAGTTCCTGCACCACGAACTGTGGGACCTCACCGCCTGGGCGTTCGACGATTTTCTGCAGGCCAACGGCGATCCGAAACTGAACCGCCTGGCCGACGTCAACGGCCCGCTGATTTTCCCCCACGACCCCGGCACTCTTCCCAACCGCGAGGGCGATCTCGCTGCCGGCATGGACGAGTACGTGAAGATGGCCCAACGCGGCATCACGCCGTGGGACCAGATCGACACCTTGCCGGACGGCCTGCGCGGGCTGGAACATACCCGCCGCATTGACCTCGAAGACTGGATGCAGCGGCTCGGGCTGGATGCGGTGCTGTTCCCGACCGTGGCCGACGTGGCCCCGGCGAATGCTGACGTCAACCCGGCCTCGGCGGACATCGCCTGGAGCAACGGCGTCTGGGTCGCCAACGGCAACCTCGCGATCCGTCACCTCGGCGTGCCCACCGTCACTGTGCCGATGGGCGTAATGGCCGACATTGGCATGCCCGTGGGCCTGACCTTCGCCGGCCGCGCTTACGACGATTCCGCCCTGCTGCGCTTCGCTTCGGCGTTCGAATCCATCGGCAGCAGGCGCCAGATTCCGCCGCGCACGCCGCCGTTGTCTTCTGCTCGATAAACAGTGTTAAAGGGTCGGGGCCGGCGCGCCTCGACTCTTCCCGCTAAAAACTGACCCTCAGGAGAAGTGTTCAATGAGCAAGGCACCTTACGTCCCGCCTACCGTGTGGAAACACGAAGCGCCCTCCGGCGGCCAGTTCGCCAGCATCAACCGCCCGACGGCCGGGCCGACCCATGAAAAGGTCCTGCCGGTCGGCAAACACCCGCTGCAGCTGTATTCGCTGGCCACGCCCAACGGCGTCAAGGTGACGATTCTGCTTGAAGAGCTGCTCGCCCTCGGCCACAGCGGCGCCGAGTACGACGCCTGGCTGATCCGTATCAACGAGGGCGATCAGTTCGGCAGCGGCTTCGTCGACATCAACCCCAACTCGAAAATCCCCGCACTGCTGGATCGCAGCGTCGAACCCAACCTTCGCGTGTTCGAGTCCGGTTCGATCCTGCTTTATCTGGCGGAGAAGTTTGGCGAGTTGCTGCCCAAGGATCTGGCCGGCCGCACCGAAACCCTGAACTGGCTGTTCTGGCAGATGGGCGCTGCGCCGTATCTGGGTGGGGGCTTCGGGCACTTTTATGTGTACGCCCCGGAGAAGTTTGAGTACGCGATCGACCGCTTCACCATGGAAGCCAAGCGTCAGTTGGACGTGCTGAATCGGCGTCTCCGCGAAAGCGCTTATCTGGCCGGCGACAGCTACACAATCGCCGACATCGCCGTGTGGTCGTGGTATGGACAAGTGGTGCGCAACACCGTGTACGGCGCTGCGGAATTCCTCGCCGCCCACGAATACACCCACGTGCAGCGCTGGGCCGAAACCATTGCGCAACGGCCGGCAGTGATCCGCGGCATGCGCGTCAACCGGACCTGGGGCGACGAAGCCACTCAAGTGCCGGAACGGCATGATGCGTCGGATCTGGATTGAGGCAATTCCCGACGGTCAGTGAGGATTTCTCCACTCTCACTGACACACCACGGATCCCTGTAGGACCGGCTTCAGCCGGGAAAGCGTCGCTTGTCATACCGCAAATTAATGGTGCTCACACCGGCCTCTTCCCGGCTAAAGCCAGTCCCACGAGAACACCGCATCCATCCAGCTGCACCGCGTGTTCTAAATGTGGGACCGGCTTCAGCCGGGAAAGCGTCGGTCGTCACACCGCAAAATTGTTGGTGCTCACACTGGCCTCTTCCCGGCTAAAGCCGGTCCTACGAGAACACCGCATCCATCCAGCTGCACCGCGTGTTCTAAATGTGGGACCGGCTTCAGCCGGGAAAGCGTCGGTCG
>NZ_JBWKVD010000022.1:5722-41270 GCF_059421525.1 Pseudomonas sp. GW821-FHT02H06 | reverse complement strand
TCACACCGCAAAATTGTTGGTGCTCACACCGTCCTCTTCCCGGCTAAAGCCGGTCCTACGATGACACCGCATTCATCCAGCTGCACCGCGTGTTCTAAATGTAGGACCGGCTTCAGCCGGGAAGGCGTCGAGGGTCATACCGCAAATTGATGGTGCTCACACCGGCCTCTTCCCGGCTAAAGCCAGTCCCACTGAAAGCATGCATTCCTCCAGTGGCACCCCATGCGCCAGACGTAGGGCCGGCGCAAGCCGAGACAGCTTCAGGCGCCCTGCCCGTCGAGTTCGGCGAGCATGTCCTGGGGGATCACCAGCTCGGCGGCCGTCAGGTTTTCGTGCAGATGCGCCACCGAGGAGGTGCCCGGAATCAGCAGCAGATTAGGCGCACGCTGCAGCAGCCATGCCAGTGCCACGCACATTGGCGAGGTGTCGAGGCGTGTGGCGACGTCCGACAGGGTCTGGGACTGCAACGGCGTGAAACCGCCCAGCGGGAAGAACGGCACGTAGGCGATGCCCTGCTTGCCGAGTTCTGCGATCAGCTGCTCGTCATCTCGGTGGGCCAGGTTGTAATGGTTCTGCACGCAAACCACCTGGGCAATGCCCTGCGCCTCGGCAACCTGTTTCGCACTGACGTTGCTCAGGCCCAGATGCTGAATCAGCCCCTGACGCTGCAATTCAGCCAGCGCACTGAACTGCTCGGCTATCGACGCTTCATCCGGCGAATGCCCGGTGCCCCACGCCCTGAAGTTCACCACATGCAGCGCTTCCACGCCGAGATTGCGCAGGTTGTCGTGCACCGCGCTCACCAGTTCCGCCGGGCTGTTGGCGGGATTCCATGAAGCGTCGGTGCCTCGGGAGGCGCCAACCTTGGTGACGATAAGCAGCTCGTCGGCATAAGGATGCAGGGCCTCGCGGATCAGGCGGTTGGTGACATGGGGACCATAGAAGTCGGCCGTATCAATGTGGTTGACCCCAGCGGCCACGGCTTCACGCAGAACGGCGATGGCAGCCGCGTGATCTTTCGGCGGTCCGTAAACGCCGGGCCCTGCCAGCTGCATGGCGCCGTAACCCATGCGGTTGACGGTGCGACCGCCGAATGAAAAGTGTCCTGCCTTGCTGGCCTGGCTCATGGGTGACGCCTCGTGATCAAGAATGTGGGATGGCTCAAGTGGTGGGCTGACTATAGGCGTTGACCGCTGCGCTGATAATCAGGTGCAATCGGCACGGGCTGTACGAGTGAGCGGACAATGGCGACAGACATTCAGGATTTGCTGGCCTTCGTGGCCGTGGTCAACGCAGGCGGTTTTCGTGAAGGCGCACGGCTGAGTGGCAAGTCGGCGTCCAGCCTCAGCGATGCTGTTCGACGCATGGAGTCTCGCCTGGGCGTGCGCCTGCTCAACCGCACCACCCGCAGCGTCGTCCCGACCGAAGCCGGCGCGCGGCTGATGGAACGGATTGTCCCGGCCCTCGGCGAAGTCGAATCCGCGCTGGACGTGGTCAATGATTTCCGCGACCGCCCTTCCGGCACGCTCAGGCTCAACGTGCCCGTCAGCGCCGCCCGCCTGATATTGCCGGCGATCATTACCCCGTTCCTGCAAGCGCACCCGGACATCCGCATGGAAGTGGTCACGGAGGAAAGCTTCGTCGACATGCTCGCTGCCGGCTGCGACGCTGGCATCCGCTACGACGACCGCCTGGAACAGGACATGATCGCCGTGCCCATTGGCCCGCGTGTTCAGCGTTTCGCGACCGCCGCATCGCCGGCGTACCTCGACGCCCGGGGCCGCCCTGAACATCCACGGGACCTGCTCAACCACAGTTGCCTGCGGGGCAAATTTCCGAGCGGCTCGATACCTTTATGGGAATACGAGCGCGACGGAGAAGAGGTTCGCGTCGAGCCGACCGGCCCGTTGACCGTGCGGATCGGCGGCGCCGTCGACCTTGCCGTGCAAACCGCCATCGACGGCCTGGGCATCGTCTCGTTGTTCGAAGACTGGTTGCGCCCCCATCTGGACAGCGGCGCGCTGGAACCGGTGCTCGAACCCTGGTGGCCAAGCTTCAGCGGGCCATTTCTGTATTACCCGGGGCGGCGCTATGTGCCGTCACCGCTGAGAGCCTTTCTGGACTTCATCCAGCGGCGGGCGTGATGCTTGTCCGTGCACAGAACTGACCAGATATTTTAAATAAATAACTGCAAGTTCATGGTCGAACTAGCCCGCAGGATGTTGCAGCTAGATAATCAGGCAAAAAAAAACGCTGCATTCAATGCAGCGTTTCTTTTATAGCGTTTGTAGTTGAAGCCGCCAGGGCACTGGCGATCAACCATTTTGACGACCGTAACCCATGATGGTGTAGTCAAGGCTGTGGGTCACGCCGGCGTGGTCAACATAAACCATGGTGGATTGCACCGGACCATCAACTTTCTGTGGGTCCTGGGCGTTTTTAATGCTGATCACTTTCGCGACGTCGATACCTTTGTGGCGGTTGTATTGTTCAACCTGGACCGAGTGCTGTTGGCCGGTGGCCGGGAGTTCGCCGGCAGCGGCAAATACACTGACGAGGGACAGAGCAGCGAAGGCTAATACTTTCATGGTCGTTCTCCAGAAGTTCATTAAGTAGTAAGGGAGCAAAGCGCTTGTCGTTTGCTTCTGGGGCCATTCTGTTCGTGATCGGCGCAGATGATAAATACTTAAAATCGATAAGGCCCATCACCGTCATCGATGCTTGAGTTAATTAGATCAATTTCCGTAATAGACCCTTGCGTATTCTGTTAACTCACAACTTTCAACACATCGAGTGAGACTGGCGCAGCCCCCCCGTTAAGTGCGACAGATGCAGGGACTGCTCTACGGCGGAGCGCGTCATGTTGTCGCGGGTGATTGAACTGCCTGTCGGGAAATATTTTCAGCGCAATCAAACATTTCCAATGATGAACGTACTACCATTCATCCCGCTGACTCGTCCCGAACCAAAATGTCCGAGCAGACCTATATAAAGCGCTGGCCACTGGCACGGCGCTATTTTTTAAAACAAACCGAAGCCTTGATGCCGCCTCACGAGCCTGCTCGTGGCGCAGTGCGTCAACCGTGATGACCGTCTGAGGTTGTGATGCAGAAATTGATGATTAACGGCCAGGAGCACGACCTGGATGTCGCCGACGACATGCCATTGTTGTGGGTCCTGCGCGACGTGATGGGCCTGACCGGCACCAAATACGGTTGCGGCATTGCCCAGTGCGGCGTGTGCACCGTGCACTTGGACGGCCAGGCCGTGCGCTCATGCGTACTGCCGGTGAGCGCCGTCGCCGGCCGCAAGGTCACCACCATCGAAGCGGTGGGCGAGCAGGCCGTGGGGCAGGCGGTACAGAAAGCCTGGCTGGACCATGAAGTCGTGCAATGCGGCTACTGCCAGTCGGGGCAGATCATGTCCGCCGTCGCGCTGTTGCAGGAACACCCCAAAGCCAACGACGAGCAGATCGTCAACGCCATGTCGGGCAACCTCTGCCGCTGCGCCACCTACACCCGCATTCGCGCCGCCATCAAAAGCGTCAGCCAGGCCTGAAGGAAGTCATCATGTCCGAATCACAATCATCTGCCGCGATGCTCTCGCGTCGCGGGCTGCTCAAAGGCAGTGCGCTGCTGGGCGGGCTGGTCATCGGCACCTACCTGCCGGCGTCAGTCACCCGCAGCTTCGCCGCTGATCTGGTCAAGGGCGCCAGCCTGGGCGACAACGCCGAGCAAGGCTATGGCGCCTTCGTGCGCATTGACCACAGCGGCGCCGTCACGCTGATTTCGTCGAAGATCGAAATGGGCCAGGGCGTGCAGACCGGCATCGCCATGATGGTCGCCGAAGAGCTCGAAGTGCCGCTGAGCCAGATCACCATCACCGAGGCCCCGCCCAATGCAGCGCTGTACACCGACGCGCTGCTGAGTTTCCAGGCCACCGGCGGTTCGACCTCCACCCGCTACAGCTGGGAGCCTTTGCGCAAGGCCGGCGCCGGTGCACGGATCGTGCTGATTCAGGCAGCGGCCATGCGCTGGAAAGTCGCGCCGAGCCAGTGCCATGCCGAGAACGGCCGGGTCATCGGCCCGAACGGCCAAAGTGCCGGTTACGGTGAGCTGGTCGACGCTGCGGCGAAGCTGCCGCTGCCGACCGAGATCCCCCTCAAAGCCGTCAGCGAATTCAAGCTGCTGGGCAAGCCGGTCCAGCGTTTGGACACCCCGAACAAGGTCAATGGCACGGCGAAATTCACCATCGACCTGCAAGTGCCGGGGATGCTGATTGCGTCCACCCTCACCTGCCCGGTTCATGGCGGCACGCTGCGCGGCGTCAAGAATGAAGACGCTGCGCGCAAGGTCCCCGGCGTGCGCGATATCGTCCGTCTGGACAACGCGGTGGCGGTGACGGCGAGCAACTTCTGGTCCTGCCAGCAAGCGCTCAAGGCGCTGGACATCGACTGGGACCTCGGCCCCCATGCCGGTCTTGATTCGGCCCAGCTGGACAAATCGCTGTTCGAGGCGAGCGCTGGCGACGGTGTGTTCGCGCACCAGTCCGGTGACATCGCCGGGGCGTTGAAAAACGCCTCGAGCCGCTTCGAAGCGATCTACGAACAACCCTTCCTGTCTCACTCCCCTCTGGAGCCGATGACCTGCGTCGCCCATGTGCGCGCCGACGCGTGCGAGTTGTGGGTCGGCTGTCAGGCGCCGGGGATGGCCCAGGCGGGCGCCGCCAAAGTCTGCGGCATGCCGGTGGAAAAGGTGGTGATCCATAACCAGTTGATCGGCGGTGGTTTCGGCCGCCGCCTGGAGTCTGACTTCATCTTCCAGGCCGTGGACATCGCGCGCCAGTTGAGCTACCCGATCAAGCTGATCTGGAGCCGTGAAGAGGACATGACCCACGACCGTTATCGTCCGCACTACGTCGACCGCCTCAATGCGGCGCTGGACAAAGACCTGCGTCCGGTGGGCTGGGAGCATCGCATCGCCGGTGCCTCGGTGGTCGCGGCCTATATCGGCGCATTGCCGGCTGACGGCGTCGATGGCGATGCCGTGGAAGTGGCGAAGGACCCGATCTACACCCTGCCCAACCTGCAGGTGCGCTACATCCGTCACGACCCCGAGGTGATTCCGGTCTCGTGGTGGCGTGGCGTCGGACCGCTGCGCAGCACCTACGCCATCGAGTGCTTCATCGACGAGTTGGCGCACAACGCCAAGGTCGATCCGGTGAAATACCGCCTGGCGCTGATGCAGTCGCAACCCCGCGCTCAGGCGGTGCTGACCAAAGCGGCGCAACTGGTGGAGTGGGACAAGCCGCTGCCTGCCGGCTCCGGCCGTGGCGTGGCGGTGACGGCGGTGTTCGGCAGCTTTGTCGCGACCATCGTCGAGCTGGAGAAGCAAGGCGACAAAGGCCTGCGCATCAAGCGGCTGGTGACGGTCATCGACTGCGGCTTCGCGACCAACCCGACCTCTGTAGCGTCGCAGATGGAAGGCGGCACGCTGTTCGGTCTGTCGGCCGCACTGTTCAACGAAATCCTCGTCGAGAAGGGTCAAGTGCAGCAGACCAACTTCCACGAGTACCGGCAGATCCGCATGAGCGACGCGCCACCGGTGGAGGTGCACATCGTCGACAGCGTCGAGACCCCTGGCGGTGTTGGTGAAACCGGGGCCGTGCCCGCTGCGGCCGCGCTGGTCAATGCGGTGTACGCCGCGACCGGTGTGCGTGAGCGTCGTTTGCCGTTGAGCCGCTTTGGCTATTTCACTGTTTGAGGAGCGCGTCATGAACGTTTTCAACACTGCGCTCGGACTTGTGGCCGGTTTGCTGGCCAGCACCGTTTACGCGAGCGACACCCCAGCGATGAGCAAGGGCGAATACCTGACCCGCGCCGCTGATTGCGTGGCCTGCCACGTCGTGCCGGGCGGCAAGCCGTACGCCGGCGGGCTGGAATTTAAATTGCCGTTCGGCAGCCTGTATTCCCCCAACATCACCCCGGACAAAGAAACCGGGATCGGCAACTGGACCGACGACGAATTCGTCGACGCCCTGCAAAAAGGCGTGGGCAAGGACGGCAAGCATTACTACCCGGCCTTCCCTTACACCTCCTACACGCTGATGTCCCGGGAAGACATCCTGGCGATCAAGGGCTACCTGTTCAGCCTCGAACCGGTGAAGCAAATGCCGCCTGAGAACAAGATTTCGTTCCCGTTCAATCAGCGCTGGGGAATGATGTTCTGGAACGCGATTTTCGCCGGCAACGAACGCTTCGTCCCGGACAGCAAGCAATCGGCTGAATGGAACCGCGGCGCGTATCTGGTGCAGGGCCCGGGCCACTGCGGCGAATGCCACACCCCACGCAACATCTTCCAGGCGATGAGCACCGGCAACTCACTGGCGGGTGCGGAACTGGGCAACTGGATGGCCTACAACATCAGTTCCGACGCCAAATACGGCATCGGCGCCTGGCCGGAAGACGCCATCGTCAGCTACCTGTCGAAGGGCTACGCGGCCGGTTTCGGCGGCGCGGGCGGGCCAATGGGTGACGCGGTCGAGCACAGCCTGCGCTACCTTGATCCAGCGGACCTGAAAGCCATCGCGGTGTACCTCAAGAGCACGCCGGCGAGAAGCGAGGGCATCCCCCGCCCAACCATGGCGGTGAACGACGCCGCGCTGCAAAAGGGGCTCGGCCAGAAGCTGTTCAACGACACCTGCGTGGCCTGTCACCAGATCGACGGCAGCGGGCGGCAATCACCGGCGGGTGGGTTGGCCGGTTTGAAAACCGTCAACGACCCCAAAGGCCGTAACCTGATGGCGACGCTGCTGGAAGGTCACACGCCAACCGCTGCTCGGGTCGACCAGCGCATGCCTGACTTCGCCCGCAGTTACAGCGACGCTGAACTGGCGGCCGTAAGCACCTTCGTGCTGCGTCGGTTCGGTCAGAGCGACGGCGAGGTCAAAGCCGAAGACGTCGCCAAAAACCGCGCCAGCGCGTTGCATTGATGGAAGGGTGGCGCCGCTGATTCTCCTCTGAGTCAGCCGCGCTGCCAGGCTATTCGGCGGTTCAGGGCTTCGGCACCTGCGCCGCCACCGCTGCCTTGTCGATCACCGACGCGACGTTGACGATACGCCCCGCCTCAAACGTGTAGAACACGTTCTCCGTAAACTGCACCCTCCTCCCGTTCACCGCCACCTCGAACAGCTCGCCCACCGGCGTGCAATCGAACGTCAGCCGCGCGGCAATGTGCGGTGGCTCGGCAATCAGCAGATCGATGACGAAACGCAGGTCAGGAATGGCGCGGAAATCCCGCTCCAGCATCTGCCGATAGCCGGCCAGGCCGACGCGCTCGCCGTTGTAATGCACCTCCTCGCCGACGAAGTCTCCCAAGGCAGCCCAGTCCTGGCGATTGAGGCAGGCGATGTAGCCGGTGTAGGCGTCTTTGAGTGTCTGGTGGTCCATGGTGTCTCCCGGGGTGGGTAGGGCAAATGAATGTTAGTCCCACTGCAAACAGGCGATGCTTTTAGTGGGACTGGCTTTAGCCGGGAAGAGGCCGGCATGAACACCATCACGTTTGCAGTGTGACGACTGATGCCTTCCCGGCTGAAGCGGTCCTACTGAATGGCTGCGGTGTGTCAGTGCTACCGGCTGCAAGAAGATGCCTCAGCCAGGAAGTGCTAGGTTATCCGCACTGACTCGATGAAGGCACAATCATGTCCACCCACCCTCCCTTCTCCGGTGCGAAAGTCGCGATTCTGTGCAACGGTTCGCTGCTGACGTACCAACGTGATGACAAGCCGGAGATCCCGTGGCCGAATCTATGGGACCTGCCCGGCGGCGGCCGCGAAGGCGACGAGACCCCGGAAGAGTGCGCCGTGCGGGAAACGCTGGAAGAATTCGGCATTGTCCTCGACCCCGCTTCCTTCATCCACAAACGGGTCTACCCGGGTCAGGGCGTCAACGGGCTCGACACCTGGTTCTTCGTCGCTGAAGTGGCTGACGGCCTTTTCGATCAGGTGGTGTTCGGCGACGAAGGCCAGCGCTGGCAGGTGATGACGGTGGAGGCGTTTCTTGCGATGGACAACGCGGTTGACCGCCTGCAACACCGCTTACGCGAGTTCATGGATCAGTAGCGTTGACACGTCCAGCACCGAAGGACGCCCGCCCCGACTCACCCAAACAGAGACAAATTGACGCAGGCATGGCGTTTTTTTGATATCGTCACCGGAATTAACTAACCGGTTAATTACGCGACGGATAATGCCGGAAGAACTCCATCTGGCAGCCATCACGCTCTAAACCCTTGTCCCCACCTCACTTGATCGGTCGTCCACGACCCTTCTTCGCGTCAGCAGGAATGCCTCATGAATCACTCACAACCTTCGGCAGCCGTCAGCCGCTGGCCCATTCGGGTCGTCGCGCTGGGCGTGCTGGTTTTCGGATTACTTTTTGCAGCCGGCGGCGGCTATCTCGTCACGCTAGGCGGCAGTGCGTATTTCCTGCTGGCCGGTCTGGGCCTGATTATCTCGGCCGTCCTGCTGTTCCGGCGTCGCCTGTCAGGCGCGTGGCTGTTCGCAGCGGTGATGCTGCTAACGCTGATCTGGGCGCTGGTGGACGCCGGGCTGGTGTTCTGGCCGCTGGTTTCCCGCCTGTTTGCGCTTGGCGTGCTGAGTCTGCTGGTCGCGCTGATCTACCCTTGCCTGCGCAAGGCCAATGGCCTCGCAGCCGGTCGCGTCGGTTACCTCGTTGGTGGTGTGCTGGCGGTGGCGCTGGTCGCCGGGTTCTGGGGGATGTTTCAGCCCCATGCCTCGGTGTCGCCGACGGGCGATGGCCCGGCGCTGACCAAAGTCGATCCGGCCCACGCGCAGAAAGACTGGGCCCATTACGGCAACGATGAGGGCGGCAGCCGCTTCGCCGCGCTGGACCAGATCAACCGCGACAACGTCAGCAAGCTGGTGCCGGCCTGGACCTACCACACCGGCGACGTCGCCATCAGCGACGGCAATGGCGCCGAAGACCAGATGACCCCGTTGCAGATCGGCGACAAGGTGTTCATCTGCACGCCCCACAACAACCTCATCGCGTTGGACGCCGATACCGGCAAGCAATTGTGGAAAAACGAAATCAACGCCAAGTCCGCCGTGTGGCAACGCTGCCGCGGGCTGGCCTATTTCGATGCCAGCGCCGCCGTTGCGCCACCCACCGATGGCAGCACCCCAGCCGCGCCGGTCGCAGTGCCGGCCGGCGCCAACTGCCAGCGTCGTTTGCTGACCAACACCATCGACGCGCGCCTGATTGCCGTGGACGCCGACACCGGCGAGTTCTGCCAAGGCTTCGGCAACAACGGCCAGGTCGACCTCAAGGCCGGTCTGGGCAACGTGCCCGATTCCTACTATCAACTGTCATCGGCGCCGCTGATGGCCGGCACCACCGTGGTCGTCGGCGGACGCGTGGCCGACAACGTACAGGCCGACATGCCGGGCGGCGTGATCCGGGGCTTTGACGTGGTCACCGGGCAGATTCGCTGGGCGTTCGATCCGGGCAATCCCGAAGACAAGCAGGCCCCTGCCGCCGACAAAACCTATGTGCGCAGCACGCCGAACAGTTGGGCACCGATGTCCTACGACCCGGCCATGAACACGCTGTTCCTGCCGATGGGCAGTTCGTCCACCGATATTTATGGTGTGAAACGCACGGAGCTCGACCACACCTACGGCGCCTCGGTGCTGGCATTGAACGCCACCACCGGCGTGCAGAAGTGGGTGTATCAGACGGTCCACAACGACCTCTGGGATTTCGACCTGCCGATGCAGCCAAGCCTGATCGACTTCGCCAAGCCTGACGGCAGCAAGGTGCCGGCGCTGGTCATCGGCACCAAGGCCGGGCAGATTTTCGTCCTCGATCGCCACACGGGCCAGCCGCTGACCGAGGTCAAGGAAGTCCCGGTCAAGGCGTCGAACATCCCCAACGAACCCTACTCGCCGACCCAGCCAAAATCCGTGGGCATGCCGCAGATCGGCGCGCAGACACTGACCGAATCGGACATGTGGGGTGCCACGCCGTTCGACCAGCTGCTGTGCCGGATTTCGTTCAAGAAGATGCGCTACGACGGCCTGTTCACCGCGCCGGGCACCGACATTTCCCTGAGCTTTCCGGGCTCCCTGGGCGGGATGAACTGGGGCAGCCTGTCGACCGACCCGGTGCATGGCTTCATCTTCGTCAATGACATGCGCCTGGGCCTGTGGATTCAGATGGTGCCGCAGTTGAAGGACGCCATCGCAGCCTCCGGCGGTGAAGCGCTGAACACCGGCATGGGCGCCGTGCCGCTGAAAGGTACGCCCTATGCTGTCAACAAAAACCGCTTCCTGTCCGTGGCCGGCATCCCGTGCCAGGCGCCGCCGTTCGGCACGCTGACCGCCATCGACATGAAGACCCAAAAAATTGCCTGGCAAGTGCCGGTGGGCACCGTTCAGGACACTGGCCCAATGGGCATCAAAATGCACCTGCCGCTGCCGATCGGCATGCCGACGCTGGGGGGCACGCTGTCGACCCAGGGCGGTCTGGTGTTCATCGCCGGCACCCAGGATTACTACCTGCGCGCGTTCAACAGCGCCACCGGCGAAGAAGCCTGGAAAGCCCGCTTGCCCGTTGGCAGCCAGGGCGGCCCGATGACGTATGTGTCACCGAAAACCGGCAAGCAGTACATCGTCATCACCGCTGGCGGCGCCCGTCAGTCGGCGGATCGGGGTGATTACGTGATTGCCTACGCGTTGCCTGACGGCAAGTAACCGTTCCCACAAAAAAACCGCTGACGCCTTGATGAAGGGCGCAGCGGTTTTTTTTTGCATCAGGGGAAAGGCTCGGGCCGGAGTCATTTTGGGAACTGCGTTTACCTTGTGGGACCGGCTTCAGCCGGGAAGGCGTCGGGCGTCACGCTGCAAAATCGAGGGCGATTACACCGGCCTCTTCCCGGCTAAAGCCGGTCCCGCTATCGAACCGCGTAAGCCTTGTAGGCAGCGATCAATTACTCGCCACTTCCGCCGAATTACCGGTGGTCACCAGCGCCTTGAGCGAGGCGTCGAACTGCTTCAGGGCGTTTATCTGCAGGTCGCGCTGCTGGTTGATCTGCGCGGCGATCTCCGGAGCGGCCTTGTCGTGGACCCACACCGAGGTCAGCTCTTTCGCGCCGAGGCCTTCAGCCTTGCCGATGTATTGCAGGTTCGAGTCGTAGAACTTCGCGATGAAGCGCGCTTCCACTTGAGAGTTACGCTGGGACACCAGGCGGCTGTAGGTGTCGAGCATGACCACCACGTCCGGCCGCGCCTGCATCAGCGCGTCGAGATTGTCATACACGGTCACCGACGCGAACTGTTTCTCCAAAGAACCTTTCAGCCAGTCCATCGCCAGTTTCGGATCGGAGCTGCTGACAAACGCCTCACGAATACGCGAATCCAGCCCGCCATTCTTGACGCCTTTCAGCGCCACCGCGTGATAACGCTCAAGGTATTCGAGGGTGCTGACGGTGTTTTCGCTGTAGAGCACACCAACGCTTTGAGAAGACTGCAACGCCACACGGCTTTCAACCACCGGCAGCAAATGGCACGCCTCGGCGTCTGCCGCGGAAAGAGAGCCTGCCGCTGCAGCAGAACCCGTAGCGACGAAACCGCTGGACAGCACGGCGACGAGGGTCAGCAGGGTTGAAATTTTCATCGCGTGGCGTCCTTCTCAAGCAAGTTCGGTATGGGGCCATCCTCCTCTCTTCCGAGAAAAAGAGAACTCGCCTACCGTGATGGTCACTATCGATTTCAGGAATGGTAGGCGGAGTGAGAAACACCATTACCGATGCTTCAACAAAGCCTGAGCGTCCCATAGAGGCGCCGCCCTATAGAAAATACGACGCCAGGTCGTGGGTGACGTTCAACCTTATTTGCTCCCCTTGGGCGAAAGGTAGAAAGCTGCCCTCGAACGAAAAATGCCGGTGATCATCACCGGCACTTTTCATTTCATCGCTGCGCCATCACTTGGCCTGACTGACGCGCCAGACCTTGTTGCCCACATCGTCCGCGACCAGCAACGCGCCCTGTTTGTCGAGGATCACGCCGACCGGACGGCCCTGCGCGTCGCCGTCGGCGTTGAGGAAGCCGGTCAGGACGTCCACCGGCAGGCCGGTTGGGCGGCCATCCTTGAAGCCGACGAAGACGACTTTGTAGCCGGCCTGGGGATTGCGGTTCCACGAACCGTGCTCGCCGACAAACACGCCGTCGGCAAATTTGGCCGGCATGCCGCGCGGGTCGGACCAGGTCAGGCCCAGCGGCGCGACGTGGGTGCCGAGGGCGTAATCCGGGGCGATGGCCTTGGCGACCATGTCCGGGCGCGGCGGCTGCAAGCGGCTGTCGACGTGTTGGCCGTAGTAGCTCCAGGGCCAGCCGTAGAACGCGCCGTCCTTGACCGAGGTCAGGTAATCCGGCACCAGGTCGCTGCCGATTTCGTCACGCTCGTTGACCACCGTCCACAGCTCGTTGCTGCCCGGCTTCCAGGCCAGCCCGTTGGGGTTGCGCAGGCCGCTGGCGAACAGGCGTTTCTGCCCGGTCTTGACGTCAACTTCCCAGACCGCCGCGCGACCTTCTTCGGCTTCCAGACCGTTCTCGCCCACGTTGCTGTTCGAGCCAACGGTGACGTACAGCTTGGTGCCTTCGCGGTTGGCGATGATGTTCTTGGTCCAGTGGTGATTGATGCCCGCCGGCAGGTCGGTGACTTTCACCGGCTTGGCGGTGCTTTCGGTCTGGCCGTCGTTGTACGGGACCTTGACCACCGCGTCGGCATTGGCGATGAACAGCTCGTTGCCCACCAGCACCATGCCGAACGGCGAAGTCAGGCCGCTGATGAACACCTTCTTCATTTCCGCGCGGCCATCGCCGTCGGCATCGCGCAGGATGCTGATGCGGTTGGCGCTCTCGGCTTCGGCGCCCACCCGGCTCATGACGATCCCGGTGGCGGTGCGCTTGATCCAGGCCATCACGCCCGGCCCGCCGTCCGTCGCGCCTTCAGGCTTGGGCGGCTTGTTGCTCTCGGCCACCAGGATGTCGCCGTTGGGCAGGCTGTACAGCCAGCGCGGGTGATCGAGGTTCTCGGCCAGCGCGCTGACCTTGAAGCCCTCGGCGGCCTTGGGCGTATCGGTGCCCTTCCAACCGACGGCCTTGGACACCTTGACCGTCGGAATCAACGTGCTGTTCGGCTCGGGCAGTTGCGGCTGCGCGCCTACACCCGCCTGGAACGGCAGCTTGGCGGTCTCGCCGCAGGCACTGAGCATCGCAGCAGTGGTCATCAGCAGTGCAAATCGGTGCATCGCAATCATCGTTCAACCTCGCGGCGGCCATCCATGGGCCCATTGTTTTGAGAATTAGAAGCTGGGAGAAGCAAACGCTTCAAGAGACATAAGGCTGACAAGTATCGCCACGTCGACCGACAGCAAACAGCTCATGGGACGCAAATGACATTTGCCCTTGGGGCACCAATAAAACGACCACTGCGCGAGGCTCAGGGTTCAATAATCTGCGCCGACACGTCGCGTAAGGGGGCCGAGGGGTTAGCCATATCGGCCGATTTTAGCTACGCTGCCCTCCCACCACCCCAGAGCCAGATCCGATGACCCGCCCAGAGTTTGCTTTGGATGTTGAGGCGATCAGTGCGATCCCTGCCGTGCCCGTCATTCTGAGCATGGTCAAGCACATCACCGGCATGCGCTTCGCGGCGATCGCCAGGGTCACGGAAAGCAACTGGGTGGCCTGCGCCGTCGATGACTCGATCAATTTCGGCCTCAAGCCGGGCGGCGAACTGGTGCTGGAATCGACCATTTGCCACGAGATCAGGCAGCATCAGCAACCCGTGGTCTTCGGCCACGCCAGCGCCGACCCGCAGTTCGCCACCCATCACACGCCCAACATCTACGGGCTGGAAAGCTACATCTCGATCCCCATCATCCTGGCCGACGGCCGTTTCTTCGGCACGCTGTGCGCGATCGATTCAGTGCCGGCCAACCTGGGCGATCCTGCCATCGTCAAGACGCTGACCCTGTTCGCGCAGTTGATCGCCATGAGCCTGGACACCCAGGGTCACCTGGAGAGCGCCCGCGCCGAGCTGACCGACGCCCACGAACACGGCCGGCTGCGCGAACAGTTCATGGCGGTGCTGGGCCACGACCTGCGCACGCCGTTGAGCGCGATCCGCATGAGCGCCGACCTGCTGGCGACCAAAACCGAAGACAAGCGCTCGCTGGGCCTGGTGGCCGCCATACGGCAGAGTTCGATCCGCATGGGCGTGTTGATCGAGAACGTGCTGGATTTTGCCCGGGGCCGAATGGGCGGCGGGATTCCGGTGAAACGCCACATCACCGACGAACTTCCCGAGGTGTTGACAGCGACGGTGGACGAGATCCGCGCGTCGCACCCGCAGGCGAGCTTCATCGAGGCCATCGACCTCAGCGGCACCGTCTACTGCGACCCGCTGCGCATCAGTCAGTTGCTGTCCAACCTGCTGGGCAACGCGGTCACCCACGGGTCACCCACGACGCCGATCCATCTGCACGTCTGGCAGGAATGCGATCAGGTCATCATTTCCGTCATGAATTATGGCGCGCCCATTTCGCCACGGTTGATGCCGCTGCTGTTCGAGCCCTTCACCCGGTCCGAAGCCGGTGGTCGCGGGGAAGGCCTGGGACTAGGGCTGTACATCGCCTCACAGATCGCCACTGCCCATGACGGGATCCTGACCGTGAGCTCATCGGCGGAACTGGGCACCTGTTTTATCGCGCGTTTTCCTTCTGAGCCGTCTGCCTGAGCGCCGATTGCCGATTTCGGCACGGCCACCCGGCGGCGCTGCGCTGCACATTGATTTTTCGCCATCACCCGGTTTTCTGAAGCCCCCTTCCCTGAGGAGAGCACCTGACATGCTTCTGCACCAGTCCACGTGGATCGAGATCGAGCAGTTTCTCAAACGCAGCCGCACGATCGTCGTGCCCATCGGCTCGAACGAACAACATGGCCCCACCGGCCTGCTCGGCACTGACTGGATGTGCCCGCAGATCATCGCCCACGAAGCGCAGAAGAGCGCCGACATCCTGATCGCGCCGACCTTCAACATCGGCATGGCGCAGCACCATCTGGGCTTTCCCGGGACGATCTCGCTGCGCCCCTCGACGTTCATCGCCGCGATTGGTGACTGGGCTCGCTCGCTGGCGGGCCATGGCTTCGAAAAAATCCTCTTCCTCAATGGGCACGGCGGCAACGTCGCGTCGATCGAGGCAGCGTTTTCCGAGCTGTATGCCGAGGCCAGTTTCGCCGGACGGTCTGCCGGCTTTGCGCTCAAGCTGACCAACTGGTGGGACCTGGAAGGCGTTGGTGAACTCGCCCATCGGCAGTTCCCGGTGGGCCACGGCTCCCACGCGACGCCGTCCGAGATCGCGGTGACCCAGTGGGCCTACCCGGAGTCGATCAAATCAGCGGACTACTCGCCGCAGATTGCCCCGACCGGTCCGATCCGCGAAGCGAAGGATTTTCGCGCGCGCTTCCCCGACGGGCGTATGGGCTCTGACCCTGCGCTAGCCACGCCGGAAAAGGGTGGAGAACTGGTGGCGCTGGCCGCCAAAGGGCTGGTGCGCGCGGTTGACGCGTTCAGTCGCGAACCGGCGCTGCATTGATATCGCTGCGTTGACGTGGCTTGGCCGTGCGGCAATAGCGCGCGGCGTTGAACTCGTCCGCCAAACGGCGGCCATAGTGGTATGCGCTTTTTGAAACGGTATGGGACCTGGGGCAGTCTGCAGCGCAACGACCTCGCCCGGTCCCCTTGGCTGACAGGTGATATGTGAATACGTTTATCCCACTGGACAAAGTTGAAGAAATCGATCTGCAGGATTACCACGAGGTCTGGCTGACCACGTCAGAAACCTGGCCACAAGACCCGGCGACGGTCCACCGCAAGTGCCTGTGGCGCCAGGATCGCGAGATGACCTCCGATGTGGAAATCGACGGCGTGTACTTTGAAAACCTTCCGCACCTGTGGCTGCGGGTGGACGACCTTGATGATCAACAGGACATCGACCTGGTCATCGAAAAGCTCAAGACGCGCATTGCCGCACTGAATCTCAAAGGTGAGTTCTATCCTCCCGAGCTGCCGACAGCGGCGCCTCACAAAGACGAAGACGAAATCAAGAAAGACCTGCGCAGCTAATTCGCTTCAACCCTCGCTTCTCCGACGCGCGCCTTTGCTGATCTTCAGCACGGCGCCGTTTTTGTTTCTGCCTCGCGCCTTTCCCGTCAGTGACCGGCTTCAGCCGGGAAGAGGCCAGTGTGAACACCCTCGATCTTGCAGCGTGGCATCCGACGCCTTCCCGGCTAAAGCCAGTCCTACGGGAACACGCAATCCGTCAGTGGGACCGGCTTTAGCCGTGAAGAGGGCCGTGTAAACACCAACCATTATTGCACTCTAGGCTAGAATCGCCCGCTCAGACCATCAAGGAGTGAACCCCTGTGCAAATGTCCCCGGCGATACCGCTGATTCGTATTTTTTCCGAAGCCAAGGCGAAAGAGTTCTACGTCGATTTTCTCGGCTTCAGCCTGGACTGGGAGCACCGCTTTGAACCGGGTCTGCCGCTGTATGCCCAGGCCCGCCGCGACCAGCTTGTGATCCACCTGACTGAACACCACGGCGACGCGACGCCGGGCTCGACGATCTTCGTGCCGGTCAGCGACATCGCTGAATTGCAGCGCGAGCTGCTGGCGAAAAACTACGGCTATTCGCGCCCCGGCATTCAGGACCTCGACTGGGGCAAGGTCATGGAAATCGCCGATCCGTTCGGCAACCGCCTGCGCTTCTGCGAGCGCTCCGAGGACTGACCTTCGCCGCCGTCAGAGGCGGAAATACTGCCCGATCGCCCGCCGCAGCAGGTCCACCGCGTCATCGCCGTGGGAGGCTGACGAGCGCACGACGATGATGTCGTGGTCGGCGATCAGCGGCAGGCCGTCCAGAATGCGCATGCCGTCGGTGACCCGGGCCCGGTCGATCACGCTGATCCCCAAGCCTGCTTCGACGCAGGCCTTGACCGCCTGATTGGACGAACTCTCGAGCACGATGCGCATGCGGTGGCCGCTGCGCTTGAGTGACTCGATCATCGCTTGCCGGTACGAGCATTGCGCGGCGTGCACGGCCAGCGGCAATGGGTCCGGTAAATCCCCCGAGTGATGTGCGGCGCCGACCCACACCGGGGTGGTCGGCACCAGCAGTTGATCGTCCGGACCCAACTGGCCTTCGGGCAGGGCGATGACCGCCACCTGCAGCCGCCCCCGCCGCACCTGCTCGCGCAAGATGAAGCTGGGCGCGGTCTTCAACTCTAGAACAATGTTCGGCCACGCGGCGGTGAAAATCGGCAGCACGTCGCGAATCAGGTGCGTGGCGTATTCATCCGGCACGCCCAGGGTGATGCGCCCCGCCAACTGCGTGCCCTGCAGCTCGGCCAGCACTTGATCGTGGGTGCTCAGCAGCGCAGCGGTGGAGGTCAGAAACCGCTTGCCCAGCGGCGTCAGCGAGACCGACTGATTGTCGCGGTTGAGCAGTCGCCCGCCCGCCACCGCTTCCAGCCGCTGCACGTGCACGCTGACCGCCGCCGGGCTTTTGTGCAGCTGTTCCGCCGCCGCGCTGAACTTGCCAATGCGCGCCACGGCGTGAAAGGTGCGGACCTGTTCGATATCCAGAATGGCGCTCATGGTTCACTGATCCCGAAGCACTGCTGTCGTTTATTTTGATTTATTAGATTACGGCGGTTGGGTACGTTGGGTCCATGAACACTTCAAACGAACTGACCAACGCGAGCCTTCCCCTTCCGTCTCGACGCCGGATTTTCCCCTTGCCGATGCTCGAAGCCGGGCTGGTGATCATCTGGAGCTCGGGCTTCATTGGCGCGCGCTTCTCCATCGATTTCGCGCCGGCGTCGCTGGTGGTGTTCTGGCGTTGCCTCCTGGTCACGCTGATTCTGTTTCCCTTTGTAGCGCGGCAACTGCGCCAGACACCGCCGGCGGTGCTGCTGAAAAACGCCGGCATCGGCCTGCTGGCCATGGCCGGTTATCTGTTCGGCGTGACCGAGGGGATTGCCCTTGGCGTGCCCGCCGGGCTGGCAGCGCTGTTCGCCGACCTGCTGCCGATCGGCATGGCCGTGCTCGCGGCCGTGGTGCTGCGCCAGCGGTTGGCCCGCAGCGTATGGATCGGTTTGCTCATCGGCCTGGCGGGCGTAATGCTGGCGACCCACGACGCGCTGGCCTGGGGCAGCGCACCCCCATGGGCCTATGCCCTGCCGGTGCTAGGCATGCTGTCGCTGGCGGTCGCCACCTTGTGGCAAAAACATTCACCGGACCCAAAGGCGCTGGGCCTGCTGCCCAACCTGTGGCTGCAGTGTTTCGTCTCGACCTTCGTGTTTGCCCTCGTTGCGGGACTGCACGGGAGTCTCGCGCCCGTCCCCAATTCAGGCTTCGCGATGAGTGTGCTGTGGACGTCGGTGTCGACGTTCGGCGGTTACGGGCTGTACTGGATGTGCCTGCGTCGTGCCACGCCAACGCGGGTTGCCAGTGTCCTTTACCTCAGCCCGCCGCTGACGCTGCTGCTGGCCTGGGCCATGTTCGACGAACCGCTGTCGTGGCTGATGGCCCTGGGCATGGCGGTCTCGGGGGTCGGCATCGGTCTGGTGATACGCGGCGAAGCAAGGCAGGCGGCAAAGCACGGGTGATGTGGAACCGTTAGGCGCGCCGGCTCCACTCAGGCGTTTTTAACCATAAGCGCACCCTTATGACTCCTATCCGACCTTCATCGCCTTTTATCCCGCCTGCCAGTTCGCACAGCCCTTCGTCAGCGACCCAAGGGTCCGAGGCCAGCCCGACGCTGCACGCTGCCGTGGCCAATCGCGACGCCGAGGCGCTGGCGCGTCTGCGCAAGGACGGCCAGCGCGCCAACACCTTGAACGCCGAAGGCCATTCGCCGCTGGATGTGCTCGACAGAATGCGCGACATCGACGAGCGCAGCCGCTCCGGATTGCGCATGGCCTTGCTGCAGTCGCTCAACCCGACGGCCCCCCTGGCCTATGCCAAGCCGGAGGCGTTGCACGGCACCCCGTGGGGGCTGGAAATCCTGCAGTCCGGGGCGCTGAAGGGCGGCGTCAATGATGCCAAGGGCGGCACCCAGTCTCTGGAAGGCAAAGTGTTTTTCTCCGATCGCACCCGGGAGAGCTCGACCGACACGACCACCCGGCCCAACCTGCGCGGCAAGGCCCGGGTCTATGCGGCAGGCGACGGTATCAATACCAGTAATGCACACTCGCGGGCGCTGCAACACCGCATGGCGCAGGTCATCCTCCATGCCCTGGATAGCGGCAAGACGTTGCCAGGCAATGACATGGCGCCCACGATCAACGTCGCCAATCCCGAACAACTGCCTGCCGAGGGTGCCGCATGGCTGCAGCGTTTCCTGCACGCCAGCTACATCAACAAGCTGAGCGGGCGGAAATTCATCGGCACGCCGCTGGAAGAGCACTTGGAAGACCTTAAAATGCCGGGCTCCATCGCCCTGCGTTCCGGCACAGAGGTCAAGGAGCTAAGGGGTGAGGACCTGAATCGTTTTTATCACCAGGCGGCCAGCGAGTTGCAGCGCTCCCTGGAGGATGGCAAGGCTCCTTATCTGGGCGTGTTGAATCAGGGTGGGATTGTTCCGCTGGTGTTCGGCTTCGAGAAGATCGACAACCTGTCCACTCACGAGATCCAGTACCGCGCGGGGACCAAGCAATATTCCTATCAGCATGGTGAACACCCGCTGTCGGGGAGCCCGGAAAACGGCGGCAAGCTCAAGGAAATGGAAGTGCGAGGCCTGGATGACCTCGCGACGGTGTGCCTGGGCTGCGCCATCAAAGGTGTCGAACTGCCCGCCGATCTGGTCGTGCGTGTGAAAGCCCAGAAGAGTGAAAAAGCCCTGTACCTGGACGCCTCCCAGACCGCGCTGTTCAGGCAGAAGCTGGCGGCTGAAGTGGCCGAACAGGCGGGAGATAAGCCACTGGGGACCCTTGACCTGTCCCAGTTGCAGCGGATCAATTCCGACATACGGGCCAAGGATTTAAGTGAATGGCTCCCGGTTTGATGATAGGAGTGTGCGCCGCACATCCCACCTTCTACTGGAGCGCATCCCCATGAAAATCGGCTTTTTGGGCCTCGGCAATATGGGTCAGGCCGTGGCTGGCAATCTGTTGAAAGGCGGTCATGAACTGCTGGTCTGGAACCGTTCTCCCGAGGCGGCGCAGTCACTGGTCGAGCAAGGCGCCACGGCGGTCACCGAGCCTGCGCAAACGTTCGCCGCCGACGTGGTGTTCAGCATGCTTGCCGACGACAAGGCCTTGCGCGCGGTGCTGCTGGATTCCGGTCTGCTCAAGTCACTCAAGGGCCCGCTGATCCACATCAACATGGCGACCATTTCCGTGACCTTCGCCGACGAGCTGGCCGAGCTGCACGCCGCGCAGGGCATCGACTACATCGCCGCGCCGGTGATGGGCCGCCCCAACATGGCTGCCGCCGCGAAGCTGAACATCATGGCTGCCGGCTCCGCTGAAGCCATCGAGACAGTGCAGCCGTTGTTCGACCTGATCGGCAGCAAGACCTGGCGCATGGGCGACAAACCCTCCAGCGCCAACGCCATGAAACTGGCCATGAACTTCATGCTGGTTTCGGCCATCGAGGCGATGAGCGAAGCGGCCGTGCTGGTCACCCGCCACGGCCTGAAATCGGCGGACCTGGTGGAACTGGCAGCGGGGACGATCTTCCCCGGCCCGGTGTACGCCGGTTATGGCGCGCTGATCGGTGAACGCACGTACGAGCCGGCCGCGTTCAAGGCAGTGCTTGGGCTCAAGGACGTGGATCTGGTGCTGGCGGCGGCCAGCCAGGTGTCGGTGCAGATGCCGAGCGCCGACATGATTCGCGCCCACTTGCAGGACGCCATCGACCATGGTCAGGGCGAGATGGACCTGGCGGTATTGGCCGAAGTGGCGGAGCGGCGCAACCCGCGCTGAGTGCTTCGTCGTTTGCCGTTGATGTGAGGTCCAGACGTCAGCTCAAGGCCGGGCGACATGGAGCCGGTGCAGGGTAATCTTGCGCACCTCCTGCTTGCTGACTTCGATGTGCCGCGTGAGCAACTGCTGCGCCTGCCCTGTGCGGCCGTTGAGCACGGCGTCGAGGATTTGAGAGTGCTCGTCATAGGTCGCCTCGATGCGCGCCGCCTGGGTGAAATCCAGGCGGCGAATGATGCGGATCTTCTCGGTGATCTCCAGGTGCAGCCGCGCCATTTCGGTGTTGCCTGCCGCCTCCAGCAGTGCGCAGTGGAAACGCTCATCCAGCGCTGACACCTGCTGGGCATCTTGCAGGCGCTCGGGGGGCGTGACGAGCCAAGTGCTTTTCAGCTCGGCGATGACCGGATGTTGCTCCAGATCCAGTGCCTCCAGACGCATCAGTGCCGCGCACTCCAGCACGATCCTCACGTCGTAAAGCTCTTCGAAATAAGTGAAATCGAACGCCCTCACCCGCCAGCCGCTGCGGAAATGCACCTCCAGATAACCTTCGCGCTCCAGCCGATACAGCGCCTGCCGCACCGGCGTGCGGCTGGCCTGCACGCGTTCGGCCACCTCGCCTTCGCTGAAGCGATCCCCCGGCAGCAGGCGGAACTCGAAGATGTCTTCCTTGAGCTGCTGATAGATGCGCTCGGCCATATTGTCCGGGCGCAGTTTGGGTTTCTGTGAAGGGATGATGGCCTGGGTGCTCCTTCGAAGAATGGTGGGGCGTGACGCAGTGGTTTTCCTGGGACCGCGTCAGGCGTCGGGTCAGGCTTTTTTCAGGCTGGCGATGTACGCGCGCCAGCCACCGAACGAGGTGATGTCCAGCGCGCCATCAATCGCCCAAGGCTCGCAGATGAAACCCTTGACGCTGCGACCGTCCTTCAGCGTCAGGTTGCCGATGCCCAGCGGCGCAGGAATCTCGGCCACGAACTCGCCAAAGCGCGCCAGCGGTATGTCCCACAGCTCGACGATGATCGACGCTCCGCCTGGGGATTTCACCAGCCCTGGTTTGGGCGGCACGGTGCCGGGCAAGGCGTAGAGCCGGTAGTCGCCTGCGGTCAGGGTCTGTTCGACGAGCACGGCATCGCGGCTGGTGAGCTGCACGTTCAGCGGCATGCCGGTCAGGTGCGCGCCCACCACGGCAACCCGCACACTGCCGCGCGGAGCAGGCGCTGGCGCAGGTGTCGGCGCTGGCGAAGCTAGCATTGCGCGGCCGGTTGCGCCCATGGGCAAGCCGACGCTTTCCTGCCAGCGCTGGCCAAACCGGGCAAGTGCGGTGTCGTGCCACGCCGGTGCAATCAAGGTGATGCCCGACGGCAAGCCATCGGCGCGCATACCGGCAGGCAACGCGAGGGCCGAGAGGTCCGCCAGGTTGGTGAAGTTGGTGTAGAAGCCGAACTGCGAGTTGTAGAGAACCGGCTCAACAGCCATTTCCGCCTGGGTGCGCAAGGTCGCGGACGTGGGTACGACCAAGGCGTCGAAACCGGTCAGCGCGTCGTTGATCTGCCGGCTCAGCGTGGCGCGCAGGTACTCGGCGCGGTAGGCGTCACAGGCGCTGTAGGCCAGACCGTTTTCGACAATACCGCGCACTACGGGATTGATGGCGTCGAGGTTGGTTTCCAGCATCGAAGTCAGGGCCACCGTGCGTTCGGCGACCCACGGGCCGTAATACAACTGCTCGGCCAGGGCCTTGAACGGGGCGAAGTCGATGCGGGTGATCTCGGCGCCCATGCCGCTCAAACGGTGCAGCGCCTGCTCGAACACCGCCTGATTCTGTGCATCACCGAAGAATTCCAGGGTATCCGGCACCGCCAGCTTCATCGCTGCGCCAAAGCCTACCGGCGCTGTGCCAGGGTTGTGGCGGGAATAGGCGTCATCGCCATCGAAGCCTTCGGCGAGACCGGCAACTTTCTGCGCATCTTCCACCGTCAGCGCGAAGATCGAAATGCAGTCCACTGTCTTGCACGCCGGCACCAGCCCGGTATTGGGCAAACGGCCCTTGGTCGGTTTCAGGCCGACGATGTTGTTGAAGCCCGCCGGCACCCGGCCAGAGCCTGCGGTGTCGGTGCCCAGCGAAAACGCCACCAACCCCCGCGCTACCACCGACGCCGATCCAGAGCTGGAGCCGCCGCTGACGTAATCGGGATTGAAACTGTTGGGCACGGCGCCGTAGGGCGAACGCGTGCCGACCAGGCCGGTGGCGAACTGATCAAGGTTGGTCTTACCCATCAAAATCGCCCCGGCTGCGCGCAGTCGGGCCACCACAGTCGCGTCCTTGCTCGCGGCGTAGGCGAATTCCGGGCACGCCGCCGTCGTCGGCCAGCCCGCTGCGTCAATGTTGTCCTTGATCGCGAACGGCACGCCGTACAGCGGCAATTGGGTGAGGTCGCCGTTCAACGCCGCGAGCCGCTCGGCGAGGGCTTCGAGCTGCTCGCTAACCTGCGCCTGACTGGCCCGGGCGATCCACGCGGTATCGGTTTCCGGGTAAGCGCTGGGGAGCGTGAGCAGGACTTCCGGGGACAACTGCCCGGTCTGATAGGCCGTCAGCCATTCGTTGATCGTCCAGCCGATATGGGGGTGTTGGAGGTCATGCATGGGAGGCTTCCATCTTGTATCCAAGTTTGGATTCAACAAAAGCAAAAGCCGGGCCATGGCGATGGGAGGCCCAGTGCGCAGGGGGTGCGGGTGGTTTTCAGATGATTGGAGGAGCAATCGTGCGCAACAAAAAAGCACGGCGTGCAGGGTTTTGGTGCCCGCCGCACACCGCGATCACCTAGTGGGACCGGCTTCAGCCGGGAAGACGTCGAGCGCAATACTGCAAAAGTGATGTCGAACACACTCGCCCCTTCCCGGCTAAAGCCGGTCGCACTAAAAGCAGCGCGTGTCCGTAGGACCGGCTTTAGCCGCGAAGCTGTTGATCTTGATCTTCAAACACAAAAGGCCCAGTCACCGCCAAACGCGACTTGGGTGCAGGCCGAACGTAGACGACGCGCAGTGGGCCGAGCCGCATGGATGCGGCGAGAGCGCCGTCAGGACATGGATGTCCGTTCGGCGCGGGCCCACGGAGCGTCGTCGGAGTGAGGGTATTCCGACGAAGGAGGAACCAAACCAGGAGCAAGCACCCTTGGTTACTTGGGGTGCTTTTCCAAGTAACTCGCCGAAGGCGAAATGTCTGCCCTTAGGCAGACCCCTCTCAGCTGCACTGCGCTCCCCACTCAGACCAGATACTTTTTGAACCATGCGACCGTCCGGTCCCACGCCAACGTCGCAGCAGCATCGTCATACCGCGGCGTCGAATCGTTATGAAAACCATGGTTGGCGCCCTTATAAATATGCGCCTCATACGTTTTGCCCGCCGCCTTCAACGCCGCCTCATACGCCGGCCAGCCATCGGTGATCGGCTTGTCGAGCTCTGCGTAATGCAACAACAACGGCGCCTTGATCCGGCTCACATCCTCGGCCCTGGGCTGACGGCCATAAAACGGCACCGCCGCCGCCAGCTCCGGATAAGCCACGGCAGCAGCATTGGCTACGCCCCCGCCGTAACAAAACCCGGTGATCCCGACTTTCCCGGTGGAAGCGTGGTGAGCCATCAGCCACTCGATGCCGGCGAAAAAGTCATTCATCAGCTTCTCCGGATCGACCTTCGCCTGCAGCTCGCGACCTTGGTCATCGTTGCCCGGATAGCCCCCGACCGAAGACAAACCGTCAGGCGCCAGGGCGATAAAACCGGCCTTGGCCACACGCCGGGCGACGTCTTCGATGTAGGGATTGAGGCCGCGATTCTCATGCACCACCAGCACCGACGCGAGTTTGGCATCGGCCTTCGCCGGCCGCACCAGATACCCGCGCACCTGGCCATTGCCCTTGGGCGACGGATACGTGATGTACTCGGCGATGATGTCCGGGTCGGTGAACTTGACCTGCTCGGCCAGCGCGTAATTAGGGCTCAGCGAGGCCAGAATCGTCGTGGCGGCAAGCCCGCCCACGGCGAACACTGCCGCGCGATCAAGAAACTCCCGGCGGTTGATCTTGCCGTGAACGTAATAGTCGTAAAGCTCAAGCAATTCAGGGGCGAAGTCTTTGGCGGTGAGACGGGTCATCTGTGCGCATCCTCATCGATTGTTCAACGGGCACAGGCGTAGAACCGAGCGCCTGAACGTGCCGCAGCGAGCCCTCAGTAAAGCAGTATTTAAGCCGAGTGCGTCAACATCACGCGCTGTCGAACAGCATCTTTCCACGGCGCGCTTTCCAACTGTCTCGTTGTGGGCTAGCCTGAGCGGCGCAGTTGTACGACGACGTACAAAGCCACTTTTCGACGAAAATGGCCCTGCATGCCGCTTCCATCAACAATAAAAAAGGATGCACTCATGACCCGACTCAAACTGACCCTCGGCTTCTTGTGCCTGTTTTCAGGCTTCGTGGCCGCCGCCCCTTCTGCCGATGAACAAGCCGTCGCCAAGGCCGTCGACAACATGACCCAGGCGATGCTGCACAAGGACATCGCCGGCCTCAAAGCGTTGACGTCCGATAACGTCACCTACGGGCACTCCAGCGGCAAGGTGCAGAACAAGGATGAATTCATCGCCGACATCGAAACCGGTCGCAGCGGCTTCAATACCCTGGAAATGAAAAACCAGACAATCAACATGAATGGCGACACTGCCCTGGTGCGCAACCACTTCTCTGCCGAAGCCGTGAACAGCGGCAAGGTCGTGCCGACCGAGATCGAAAACTTTCAGGTCTGGCAAAAACAGAAAGGCCACTGGCTGCTGATCGGGCGCCAGGCGTTTAAATTCTGATGGCATGACTTCAACGTTGTAACCGACCGGGCGCCTGACAGGATCAAGCCCCGGTCGGCTACACGTCTGTTTTCAACCCCCGTTGCGCTACAACGCTTCCAACTCCTGCAACACCTCCAGCACATAGCGGGTCGAGCGTTCGACGCTTCCGGCCCGGTGCGCAATGCCCAACTCCCGCCACAGCGCCGGCTGCAACGGGCGCATGACAATGCGGCTTTCCGGCGCGGGCGTGGACGCCTCATGGGGCAGCAAGGTCGCTCCGTAGCCCGCCCCCACCAGACTCTTGATCGCGTCGTTGTAATTAAGCTGAATGCGCGGCGTCGGCTGCGGCCCCTCGCCAGCAAACCACTCGGCGACTTGGCGGGACAGCCGCGTGGTGGCGTCGTTGAGAATCAGCGGCTGACCGGCCAGCCATGACGGCGTGATGACCGGCGGACAGTCCCAGCGCGCCGGCAAAAACGCCATCACCGGGTCCCGGCGCCACGGCTGAATCGACAAGCCTTTGACCGGTGCCTGGGGCAGCGCAATCACGCCGATGTCCAGGCTGCCGTCCGCCAGCTTTTGCAGCGTCTGTTGCGACGTCAGCACCGCGACCTGCACGTCGATGCCCGGGTGTAACTGCTCCAGGGTTTCCAGCGCCTGGGGCAGCAATTGCGCGATGACACCGGTTGACGCACCCAATCGCACCCGCCCGGCCAGTCCCTGGACCTGACGCTCGACGTCTTCCAGCGCCTGTTCGGCATCGGCCAACAAGCGCCGCGCGCGCTCGATCAGGGTGTCGCCGATGGCCGAGGGTTGAACCCGGCCCCGCGTGCGCGAGAGCAACACGCCGCCCACTCGCTGCTCCAGGTCAGCGATGTGCAGGCTCACCGTCGGCGGCGCGAGGTTGAGCACCCGTGCGGCTTCAGCAAATGAGCCGTGGTCGGCGATGGCCACCAGGGTGCGCAAACGATCCAGACTGATTTCCCGCACCGGCCGGCCCTCCTTCAGAAAAGCTGAAGTGTACCGTCAACAAATTCAACTTTCTCTATCCACGAGCGGGCTGGAAGATGGTTGGCATTGACGACCTTCTGCGGAATTCAAATGCCATGTCTTTAAAACAAGCGCCCCTCCCTATTGTGTTCATCGACGGCGACCAAGGCACCACAGGCCTGCAAATTCACCAGCGTCTGCAAGGCCGCACCGACCTGCAGGTGGTGACGCTGCCCGCCGAGCATCGCAAAAACCCGGAAAGCCGAGCTGCCGCGATCAACGCGTGCGACATCGCGTTGCTGTGCCTGCCCGACGAGGCCGCCCGCGACGCAGCGGCGAGCATCACCAACCCGGACGTGCGGGTGATCGACGCCAGCTCTGCGCACCGTACCCACCCCGACTGGGTCTACGGTTTCGCGCAGATGAGCGAAGCACAGAAACACAGCATTGCCACGGCCCGCCGGGTCAGCAATCCGGGCTGCTACCCCACCGGGGCAGTTGGTTTGTTGCGGCCGTTGCTGGAGGCGGGACTGCTGCCGCGCGATTACCCGATCAGCATCAATGCGGTGTCGGGCTATTCGGGCAAAGGCCGCGCGGGGGTCGATGAATTTGAGGGGCCAGATGTCGCGCAGGCGGTGCCTTTTCAGGTCTACGGCCTGAGCCTTGCCCACAAGCACGTTCCGGAAATCCAGCAGTACAGCGGATTGAGCGAGCGGCCGGTGTTCGTGCCGGCCTATGGCGCGTTTCGTCAGGGCATCGTGCTGACCATCGCGCTGCAAACGCGCTTGCTGCCCCATGGCGTGACGGGCACGACGCTGCATGCCGCGCTGGCTGAGCATTATCGAGGCAGCGGGTTTGTCGAAGTGCTGCCGATGGAGCAATCCCGCGCGTTGACCGGGATCGACCCGCGCCAGCTCAACGGCACGGATAACCTGCGGCTGATGGTGTTCGAGCACGACGGCCACGTACTGCTGGCCGCCGTGTTCGACAACCTGGGCAAAGGCGCGGCCGGGGCGGCGGTGCAGAATCTGGATCTGATGATTGCGGGTGGCTGACGCGTGTTACAGCCATCTCGCGTCGCCACTGCCCAGTGCGCTCGCCGGTAAATCCCAGTGGGTCGGCGTGCCGTCGAGCTGCCCGGCGGGTTTGAGGCGCAGCGCCGGGCCCCAGGCGGTGTGCTCGATGGCGTCGGAGTAATCGCTCGGATTCAGCGGTTGCAGGGCCGAAGGCGGCGCCTCGTTTGGGGTGAACAACATCAGCGATAACGCGGTGCGCGCCAGGGATGCCTGCACTTGAACGCCTTGTCCGGTGATATGTCGCTCGGTCAGACCGCGCACCGCTGCCGCCGCCATCAGATACCCGGTGGCGTGATCCAGCGCCTGCACGGGTAACGGCACCGGCCGGTCACCGCCCGCTGCGACCATGCCAGCGTTGGCGATGCCGCAACTCATTTGCACCAGACTGTCAAAACCCCTTCGCTCCCGCCATGGCCCGGTCCAGCCGTAGGCGTTCAGCGATACATCCACCAGACCCGGATTGAGCGCGCGGATGCGTTCGGCACTGAGGCCCAGTCGCGCGAGGGCGTCGGCGCGGTAGCCATGAACCATCACGTCAGCTCCGCTGATCAGGCCCTCCAGCACTGCGCGATCGGCGGGGTCGCGCAAATCCAGCCGCGCGCAGCGTTTGCCAAGCACCACCTCCGGGACGGTGCCGGGCTCGTCCCAGCCAGGAGGGTCGATGCGCAGCACCTCGGCGCCGAACCCGGCGAGAAACCGCGTCGCCACGGGGCCGGCCAGAATACGCGTGAGGTCGAGCACACGGATCCCGCGCAAGGGCCGTTCGCGTGGGACGATCCATTCGGGTCGTGCGGGGTTTGAATGATGCGATGAAGCCGGTACCGCTGTGGCCTGCGCACGATGCAGCAAAGGTTCGGCGGCGACGGCGCGACCCTGAGGATGCTCGCGCCAGGCCGAAGCGCTGAGCATGGCGGCGGCACAACCGTGATGGTCGACCACCGCGCTTTCCAGCTCACTGGCCTTCCAGCCCAGCACCGCCTGGCTGACGGCATCACGCTCGGGAGCGGTTTTCAGCACGGCGAGCGCGGCCTGACGATGGTGCGGTGCGTTGGTGTGCAACCGGATCCATCCATCTGCCGCGCGGTAATCCCCTGCCACCGCGTCCCACTGCGCCGGCAGCGACCAGCCTTGGGGCTGAAGGGACGTTGCGAACCAGAACGAGGCCAGGCGCCGATCAACCGTGATCGGCGGCAACGTGCCGTGGGCCTGATCGATCAGTTCGCCCACCGCCAGATGCGCGGCAGCGACGGCGGCAGTGGCGAAATCGGTGACCGGGAATGCCGACGCCAGCGCGCCTTCGCCGATGGTCTGAAGATGGCCCGGATAGCGAGGCGGCCCACCGAGGGCCAACCAGAATTCGCGCAGGAAATGCGTGCAGGCAGTGTCGGACTGGGCAATCGGCATGGGGCAGCGCTCTCGGGATTGGTGGAAGCAGCCTAGCAAAAGAGTCTGGAAAGGGGGGGCGAAGCCCGCGTGTTTGCCGTTGGAGATGCAGCGAATGCACTGGCCTCTTCCCGGCTGAAGCCGGTCCTACTCACACCGCACGCGCACCTCGCAGGACCGGCTTTAGCCGGGAAGCCGGTGTCTCTGCCGGTGGAGATGCAGCGGCTGTACTGGCCTATTCCCGGCTGAAGCCGGTCCCACTAAAAGCACCGCGCGCATCCTGTCAAACTGGCGGTGACCTAAAATGTGGGACCGGCTTTAGCCGGGAAGACGGTGTATCTATTGTCAGAAATGCAGTGGCTGCACTGGCCTCCTCGTGAGCAAGCTCACTCCCACAGGTTCTGCAGGCTGGCTCAGATCCGGCGTCGACAACGATTATGTGGGAGCGAGCTTGCTCGCGAAGGGGGCGTAACTGCCGCAGGAGATTCAGCGGATGCACTGGCCTATTCCCGGCTGAAGCCGGTCCCACTAAAAGCACCGTATGCATCCAGTCATACTGGCGGTGACCTAAAATGTGGGACCGGCTTTAGCCGGGAAGGCGTCAAAGAACACGCCGAATATTCAAGCCGTGCACAAGGTGACGCCGAGCGTCACGGGCTGCGTATCCACGCAGAGCGTGGGCACGATCAAGGTCCCAGCAGAAAATTCCCCGGCCGGGTGCCCTCGCCCGCTTCCAGCACCGGCACTTGCGCGTCGTCCTTCAAGCTCACGCCGGACAATTGCCGGCGCCAGGCCTCGCGCATCAGGTACAGCAACTTGTGCGCGGCCATCGCGTAGCTCATCCCCTCAAGGCGCACGTTGGAAATGCAGTTGCGCGCAGCGTCGTTCAGGCCCACGCGCGGTGCGTAGGTGAAGTAAAGACCCAGGCTGTCCGGCGAACTGAGGCCCGGTCGTTCGCCTATCAGGATTACCACCATGCGCGCCTTGAGCAGCGCGCCGATTTCATCGGCAACGGCGACGCGGCCCTGTTCCACCAGCACCACCGGCGCCAGGCTCCAACCTTCCGCCGCTGCCATTTCGTCGATGCGCTCCAGCATCGCCGGGCTGTGGCGTTGCACCGCCAGCGCAGACAAGCCGTCTGCGACCACCAGCGCCAGATCAAATCCGTCAGGATGCGCCGCCGCGTAATCCTTCAGCTGGGCAGCCGACGCCTCTGACAAACGCCGCCCCAGATCAGGCCGTTGCAGATACATATGGCGGTCAGTTGCCGAGCTTTGCAAGGTCAGCGTTTCGCGGGACCGGCCCGCCAGTTGCTCGGCCAGCGCTCCGTGATCGAACGCCAGATGCACGGCGTCGCGGGCCTGGGCGTGGGCAAACTGGAAATCCAGCTGCGCCGCCGTCGGTAAACTCGTGCCCGCATGCCCGAGGGCGATTCGCGCCGAGGTCAGCGAGCGCAACTGCTGCCAGGCATCGGCGTGTGCGGGTGATTTCTTGTCATCGCTCATGGCTCAAGCCCTTGTCTGGAACTGCTGATCAGCGACTAATTAAGTTGCGCCAGCGCCTTGCGGAACAGCGGCGGCACGCCCTGCCCCAGTCGCACGCCGCCGTCGTCCTGGCGCAGGATGTCCATGCGCGTCAGCCATTCCTCGAACTCCGGCGCCGGGCGCAGGCCGATGGTTTTGCGTGCATACAAAGCGTCGTGAAACGAGGTGGTCTGGTAGTTGAGCATCACGTCGTCGGACCCCGGGATGCCCATGATGAAATTGATCCCCGCGACGCCGAGCAAGGTCAGCAGCACGTCCATGTCGTCCTGATCGGCTTCGGCATGGTTGGTGTAGCAGATGTCACAGCCCATGGGCACGCCGAGCAGCTTGCCGCAGAAGTGATCTTCAAGCCCGGCGCGAATGATCTGCTTGCCGTTGTACAGGTATTCCGGGCCGATAAAGCCGACCACGGTGTTCACTAGAAACGGGTTGAAGTGCCGCGCGACGGCGTAAGCCCTGGCCTCGCAGGTCTGTTGATCGACGCCGTGATGCGCGTTGGCCGACAAGGCGCTGCCCTGCCCGGTTTCGAAGTACATCAGGTTGTCGCCCAGCGGGCCGCGCTTCAGACTCAGCCCGGCTTCGTAGCCTTCGCGAAGGATTTCCAGGCTGATGCCGAAACCGCTGTTGGCCGCTTCGGTACCGGCGATGGACTGAAACACCAGGTCCAGCGGCACGCCCTTTTCGATGGCCGCCACCGATGAGGTGACGTGGGTCAGCACGCAGGACTGGGTGGGAATCTCGTAATGGCGAATGACGCCGTCGAGCATCTTCAGCAGTTCGCTGATGGCGCTGACGCTGTCGGTAGCCGGGTTGATGCCGATCATGGCGTCGCCGTTGCCGTACAGCAAACCGTCGAGCACGCTGGCGGCGATGCCGGCCGGATCATCGGTGGGGTGATTGGGTTGCAGTCGGGTGGACATGCGCCCGCGCAGGCCGACGGTGTTGCGAAAGCGAGTGACGACACGAATTTTCTGCGCCACCAGCACCAGATCCTGCACGCGCATGATCTTCGACACCGCCGCCGCCATCTCCGGGGTCAACCCCGGCGCCAGGGCCTTGAGGCTGGCCTCGGTGGCGTCGTCCCCCAGCAGCCAGTCGCGAAAGCCGCCGACCGTGAGATGGCTGACCGGGGCGAAGGCGGCGCGGTCATGGCTGTCGACGATCAGGCGGGTGACTTCATCCTCTTCATAGGGTATCAGCGCTTCGGTGAGGAACTGCTTGAGCGGCACGTCGGCCAGGGCCATCTGCGCCGCCGCGCGTTCGGCATCGCTGCTGGCGGCGACTTCTGCCAGGAAGTCGCCCGAGCGCGCGGGGCTGGCCTTGGCCATGAGTTCCCGCAGGCTGTCGAAGCGCCAGACCATGCCACCGATGCTGTGGGAAAAACTCATGCACACCTCTTTTATCGAACCGCGTGATTAACCGGCGACCGCGACCGCCGCACTGCGCCCGCGGACCATTTTGCAGAACACCGCGCCCACGGCCATCAGGCAGATGAATATGGCGCAGATCAGCAGGTTGAACCAGACCATGGCGACCAAACACACCACCGCCAGCACCAGGGCGATGCCCGGCACGATCGGATAGCCCGGGGCGCGGAAGCTGCGCTCAAGGTTCGGTTCGCTGCGGCGCAACTTGAACAGGCTGAGCATGCTGATGATGTACATCACGATGGCGCCGAACACCGACATGGTGATCATCGCCGCGGTCAGCGTCATGCCTTGCAGGTTGATCACGCCGTCGCTGAGGATCGCGATGATGCCGATCACACCGCCCGCAAGAATGGCGCGGTGGGGCGTCTGGAAGCGCGACAGTTTCGCCAGGCTCGGTGGCAGAAAGCCCGCCCGGGCCAGGGCGAAGAACTGCCGCGAGTAACCGAGGATGATGCCGTGGAAACTCGCCACCAGACCGAACAGGCCGATCCACACCAGCATGTGCATCCAGTTGGAGTTACCGCCGACCACCGCTTTCATCGCCTGTGGCAGCGGGTCATTGATGTTCGCCAGCGTACGCCAGTCGCCCACGCCACCGGCGAAGATCATCACGCCGATCGCCAGCACCACCAACGTCAGGATGCCGCCCACGTAAGCGCGCGGAATGGTGCGTTTCGGGTCCTTGGCTTCTTCGGCCGCCATGGCGGCGCCTTCGATGGCGAGGAAAAACCAGATGGCAAACGGGATCGCCGCGAACATGCCGCTGATGGCCGGCAGGCCGAAGGTATCGGAACCGGCCCAGCCGCCGAGGACGAAATTGCTGAAGCTGTAGCCCGGCGCGACGACGCCCATGAACACCAGCAGTTCGGCGACCGCCAGGATGGTGACCACCAGTTCGAACGTGGCTGCGATGCTCACGCCCAGAATGTTCAGGGTCATGAACACGAAATACGCGCCGATGGCCGCAACCCTTGGATCAAGGGACGGGAATTGCACATTGAGGTAGGCGCCGATCGCCATGGCGATGGCCGGCGGGGCGAAGACGAATTCGATCAGCGTTGCCAGCCCGGCGATCATCCCGCCGGTCACGCCAAAGGCGCGCAGGCTGTAGGCAAACGGTCCGCCTGCGTTGGGAATCGCGGTGGTGAGTTCGGTGAAACTAAAGATGAAGCAGGTGTACATCACCGCGACCATCAGCGTGGTCACCAGAAAGCCCAGCGTCCCGGCGGTGCCCCAGCCGTAACTCCAGCCGAAGTATTCGCCGGAGATCACCAGGCCGACGGCCAGCCCCCACAAATGCAGAGTTCCCAAAGTAGGTTTGAGTTGTGAAGCAGTCATGAGCGTGTACCCCGGTAGCCAGGCGACGGTATTTGTCTGACGTCGAGCATAGTCACAGCTGACAGGCCAAGGCTTGACCGTACGGCGCGCGGTCTGTCGTCTGCGGTCAAGTTTTCCGGGTATCTGCCGGGGGTGCGCCACACTGGCGCGTGAAAACGACCCGGTGCTTTATTGAGGGTCACGCAATGCCCGTGTTTGCTGCCCGCAGTGGCACCAGACTTCCCAACAGCTTGGGCAGCAGATGAGTCGTCGAGTAGCACCGGTGCCCATGTAGGAGTGACCGGGGTGGCGCTCCACCTTGCTCGCGAAGAGGTCGGTACATTCGCCGAGTATGCAGCGGCTGGAATGCAGTGTTCGCGAGCAAGGTGGAGCGCTACCCCGGTCCCTCCCACAGGACCGTTGATTCCCCCCGACGATGCATGTGGCTGACACAAGGTACGACATTTGCTTGCACGATAGGCCTACACACAGTCAGAGCCCTCACCCCCATGCTCCAGACCCTCGTCCCCGCCGCCGCATCGAACTCGCCCGCCGCCAGCAATCGCGGCGTGCTGTCGGCTGCGGCCAACGGGCTCGATGGCTTTATCGTGCAACACGGCGGTGATCTGGACCGGGTGTTCGGCCGCTCCGGCATCGACCCCGAGCAGCTGCTGCACCCGACCCTGAGCCTGCCGCTGACCAACTACTGCAAAGTGCTGGAAGAAGCCGCGAGCCAGACCGGCTGCGACAATTTCGGCCTGCGTTACGGCCAGCAATTCCGGCCCCAGGCGCTGGGCCTGCTGGGCTACATCGGCCTGTGCTCGGCGACGCTGGAAGACGCGCTGATCAATTTCTCCGCCGCCTTCCCGTTCCATCAGCACAGCACGCTGATCGAACTGGTGGATCAAGGCGAGTGCTACCGTTTCGATTATCAGGTCCGCCACGGCGCGATCAACGAACGCCGCCAGGACGCCGAGCTGACCATGGGCATGGCGCTGAACCTGGTGCGCCATGTACTTGGCCCGGACTGGGCACCTCGGCAAGTGGCATTCGAACACGCCAAACCCCAGGGCTGGCACGAACACCGCGACGTGTTCCGCGCTGACGTGCGTTTCGGGCAGCGCTGCAATTCACTGCTGATTCCCAAGTGCGATGTCGTGGGCAAAGCCATGCCCGGCAGCGACCCGATTCTGCTGATGCTGATCAAGGACGCGATCCGCCAGCTGGGCGATAACGGCAGCAGCACAGGCAATGGTCCCGAGGCCACGCTCCTCGACCGCGCCCGCCAGACCATCCTCGCCATCCTGCACCTGGGCGAACCGGCGCTGGAGGACATCGCCCACACCCTCGGCCTGTCCGAATGGACCCTGCAGCGCAAACTGCGCGAACAGGGCATCAGCTTCACGCAACTGGTCGACCAGATCCGCCAGGACTCGGCCCTGAATCACCTGAAACAGCAGAACCTCAGCATCACCCAACTCGCCTCGCTGCTCGGCTACTCGGAAACCAGCGCGTTCTCCCGGGCGTTTAAACGATGGTTCGGGGTGAGTCCGAAGCAGTGGCGTGGGGGTGATTGCCGGGTTTGAAACGCTGGCGGCCGGCTTTCCTTGTTTTCCCAGACAGCACCGTGATGTGGGAGTTAGCTTGCTCATGAAGGGGCCCGGACATTCAGCCACCTTCTCTGGTGACTGATAGGAAGCCTTCGCGAGCAAGCTCGGCTCCCACAGGGACGGCAGTTCCAGCGGGCAATGCGGCGTCTGGGTGGAATCTTCGGACCCCCGCCGTCTCGGAGTGAACGCCGTTCATGTGGGAGTGACCGGGGTGGCGCTCCACCTTGCTCATGAAGGGGCCCGGACATTCAGCCACCTTCTCTGGTGACTGATAGGAAGCCTTCGCGAGCAAGCTCGGCTC
>NZ_JBWKVD010000022.1:0-5624 GCF_059421525.1 Pseudomonas sp. GW821-FHT02H06 | reverse complement strand
TCCCACGGGATAGTGGATTCACTCGATATTTGGGTCGGTTCGCTGGGACTGTGGGAGTGAGCTTGCTCACGAAGAGGCAGGAACAGCCGTTACATCTTCAGTGCCTGAACTGCCGTCTTCGCGAGCAAGCTCGCTCCCACAGGTAGTAGCGCGCTCTACTTACGCCCCAAATCCTGCAACCAGTCATTCATGTTTCCCGGCAGCAGCAGTTCATGCCGGGCGCGGGAGCTGGCGGTGTAGAGCAGTGAGCACACGCTGGCCAGTGAATGCGTCGAGCCCTCGCGCGGTGGGCGCATGAGGTCGCGGGAGAGCAGCACGGAGTCGAATTCCTGGTTCTTCACGTCTTCGACTTTCGCCAGTTTGAGGATGGCGGCCGGGTCGTTGCAGAACCGCTGGGTGGTGTCGAGGAAGTCCTGCAGGCGGTTGCCCTGGCCGAGCCACTCATGCATCGCCTTGAATTCGTGGCTGCCGCCCATGGCCGAGGCCAGCGCGTCCCAATAGGCAAACCGGAAGATCAGCCGGTGCTGCGGGCGCAGGTCTTCGCGGTAGAGCAGGTCCAGGCCTTTTACGAACAGCGTGAGGCTTTCAAAGGTGCGCAGGGGCATTTGAAAGCGCGCGCCGGCTTCGGTCAGGCGCTTGAACCAGGCAAACAGGCCCCATTCGTTGGCGACCAGAATCGTCGTGGGTTTTTCCGGAATCGGCATGATGCCGTGGCCAATGATCCGCGTCGGGTGCGGCGCGCGGCCGACGAAACCTTCCTTGATGTCGCTGGGGTGCAATTGAATCATCGGATTGAGCACGTCGGCCATTTGCTTGCCGGCGCGGATCGACTGGGTCATGAAACGCTGGCGAATGAAGCCGCCGTGGCGCGGGGTCTTGCCGCTGAGCTGCTGAAATTCGTCGCCCAACGTAATGACCGCCTGGGGACTGCGGTCGAGGATCTGCACCATCGGCGCCGTCAGTTCGTGGCTTTCGTCGATGATGATGTGGCTGTAGTTCTCGGGGATGACTTCGTTGGTCAGCGCCAGGAACTTGATCCGGTGGCTGTTGCGGATCGGCAGACGAATATGCGGCGCCGAGGGCCTGACCGTCTCGCGCCAGAGCAGGCGGCTGTATTCCAGCAGCAGAGCGATGTCCGCCTGACTCGCCGCGTGGCCCAACGACGGCAAGTGCCGCGCCTCGATATTCGCCAGCGGCGACAGGCTGAAACTGTGCACGGTGCTGCGGCAGACCCGCGCCACGTCACGGGGCTGCAGCTTGCCCACCGCCTGCAAATTCAGCCACTGCGCCACTTGCCGGTCATCGACCAGCGAGCTGGCGCCGGTGCGCTGAGTGTCGTTGTTGCGCCAGCCGCGAGCGGTCAGGTCGCGGTTAAGCAGCAGGTTGGCCATGTGGCCGAAGGTGCAGGCGTTGATCCGCGCGTCGGGGTTGGCCTGACGCACCCGCGCCTGAAGCGCGCTCACCTGCCCCGGAAAGGTCGCCATGAGCAAGGTCTTTTCCGGAACCAGGACCTCGAAGAACTTCGCCAGCAGGTACGTCTTGCCCACCCCGGCATAGGCCTGCAAATGGAACGACTCTTCGTTGCAGACCTTGAACTCGTCGAAGATCCGGCTCTGCTGATCGCTCAGGCGCAGGACGTCGCCGGACGGCATCACGATCTCGCGGGTCAGTGGCTCCAGTTTGGCGCGATGACGCTGGCCAAAACCGAAGTCCCACTGCCCCTCCCCGTCGAGGTAATCCTGCTGCTCGATATCAGCGTCGTCGAGCAGACTGACTCCGGCAATTTCAAGCACCGAGAGCCCTGCGGCCAGATGGTCGGCGGTGAACCTGCCCCGCACCAGATCGGCAAATCGACCGCCGGCTTCTTCAACGGAAGCGGCTGCGCGCAGGACATCATCGAGCATGCGTTCGAGCTGTTCGACGGCGGTGTTTTGCGCGACCAGTGCGTTGAGATTGAGCAGCAGCATCAGCGCAGCGAGTTGCGGCCGGCCCGCTTGACTCAGGAAATCGTCCAGCAATTCGCCAGCGGCCAGGCCTTTGCACACCTCTTCGGTCAGGGGCAGAAACAACGACGGCGGGGGCGCGAAGGCAGCGGGTGATCTCATTGCGGGCGTCAGGTCCTGAGCGGCGCGTGGGCGCGGGCAGTCAAAAAGGAGCACAGCTTACTCCTGCCGCCCGATCACCGCCCACTTGCGTGTCGCCGTTACCACGCACGGCCCGTAAGACCGCCGCCTGAATCGGGCCTCACACTCGGCTCTGCTGCTCACCCGCCATGCCGGCGCGGGTGTGTTCGGAGCCGCCTTCCGCGACCATCTGTCCGCGGCTTTCAATCCACATCACCAGCGGCGTTTTGTCAGAGCCGTTTTCAGCGACTTTCGGCGCGAGCTGGAAGCAGGCGCCGTCGTCGGCGCCGGTGTGCTGTAGCGCTGCGTTGGCGTGCACGGCGAAACCGGCGAGTGCGAAAGCAACGGCGGACAGGGTGGTCTTGATCGGTGTCATGGTGTGATCCTCATGAAATCTTCAACGGTAATGAGCGAACCGGGCGGCCGGTGACACGTCACCTGCCCCGAGCCCGGACTCAGTTGTCCTGCGGGCAGTTCTGGGCAACAGTCTGGTAGTTCAGGGTCTGTTGCTGACCCTGGGAATCGAGGTAGCGCAGATGGGCGTTGACCACGCCGCAGGTCGGGGTTGAGTCGACTTCGGTGGACAGGGCCTTGGCGATATCCAGGTGGTCGCCGTACATGTAAGTGTGAGCTTGGGCGACGGGCTGGGCGTGTGCAGTCAGGGCGCCGAGGCTCAGGGCGGCAAACAGGGTGGCGATGCTGAGGTTCTTCCAGTTCATGATGTTCTCCGGTATCCAAGGTTGTTCGGTTGGGGTTCGAGGCGGTGTGTGTCTGTCGTCTCGATGGGTCCCATTGAACGCCCCGCAGGTATCTCGCTTGTGTCGCGAACGGCCGGAAAATCATCCTTACGTGTCAGCGCCCGCTGCAGATACACAGCGATACATTCGCGCCGAAAAAACCGTCTTTTGCATGCGCATGTATGCCCGGCAGCGCCAGATACAGTGGAATACAAACCCCGGCAGGCAAGTCACGCGCGACTGGTTAAGATGCGCCACACACATGAATACGGGAGCTGGGGCAATGGAGCACGTCGATCACATTCTGATTGTCGATGACGATCGCGAGATTCGAGAGCTGGTGGGCAATTACCTGAAGAAGAACGGTCTGCGCACCACCGTGGTGGCGGATGGCAGGCAGATGCGTTCGTTTCTGGAATCGACGCCCGTCGACCTGATCGTGCTCGACATCATGATGCCGGGCGACGATGGCCTGCTGCTGTGCCGCGAGCTGCGCACCGGCAAGCACAAGACCACCCCCGTGCTGATGCTCACCGCCCGCAGCGACGAAACCGACCGCATCATTGGCCTGGAAATGGGCGCCGACGACTACTTGGTGAAACCCTTCGCCGCCCGCGAACTGCTGGCGCGGATCAACGCCGTGCTGCGCCGCACCCGCATGCTGCCGCCGAACCTGATCGTCACCGAAGCCGGTCGTATGCTGGCGTTCGGCAAATGGAAACTGGACACCACCGCCCGCCACTTGCTCGACGCCCAAGGCACGGTCGTTACCCTCAGCGGCGCTGAATACCGCCTGCTGCGCACCTTCCTCGATCACCCGCAGCGGGTCTTGAGCCGCGATCAGTTGCTGAACCTGACCCAGGGCCGTGACGCCGATCTGTTCGATCGCTCCATCGACCTGCTGGTCAGCCGTCTGCGTCAGCGCCTGGCCGACGACGCCCGTGACCCGGCCTACATCAAGACCGTGCGCAACGAGGGCTACGTGTTCACCTACGCCGTGGAAATTCTCGGGGAAAGCCCATGAAGCTGAGCGTCGGATGGCCGCGCACCCTGGCGTCACGGCTCTCGCTGATTTTTCTGATCAGCCTGGTGCTGGCCCACGGGTTGTCGTTCGGCCTGCAATTCTATGAGCGCTATGAAAGCGCGATGACCACGATGCTCGGCAATATGGAGCGCGACCTCAGCACCACGGTCGCCGTGCTCGAGCGCCTGCCGGCCGACGAGCGTCAGGCCTGGCTGCCACGCTTCGAACACCCGACCTACGGCTACATCCTCGGTGCCGGCCAGACCGGGACGCCGGTGGACATGGACAAGGCGCCGATGTCAGTGCATTCGATGCAGGAAAGCCTCGGTCACGATTACGAACTGACGTTCAATAACATCGCCGACAGCCGCCCGCACTATCAGGCGCATCTGACGCTGAAGGACGGCAATCCGCTGACGATTGACGTGCGCCCGCAGATCACCCCGCTGTCGCCCTGGCTGCCTTTGTTGTTGATTGGCCAACTCGTGCTGCTGTTTGTCTGCACCTGGCTGGCCGTACGCACGGCCATTCGCCCGCTGACGCGCCTGTCCCACGCGGTCGACAACCTCGACCCGAACGGAGAAGGCATTCGCCTGGATGAAAACGGCCCGACCGAAGTGGCCTTCGCCGCCGTGGCGTTCAACACCATGCAGCAGCGGATTTCGACCTACGTGAAGGAACGCATGCAGCTGCTGGCGGCGATCTCCCACGACCTGCAAACCCCGATCACCCGCATGAAACTGCGCGCCGAGTTCATGGACGATGGCGTCGAGAAAGACAAGCTGTGGAGCGACCTGAGCGAGATGCAGCACCTGGTCCAGGAAGGCGTCGCGTATGCGCGCAGCATGGACACCTCCACCGAAACAGCGCGGCGCGTGGACATGGATTCATTCCTCGACAGCCTGGTGTTCGACTATCAAGACGTGGGCCGCGACGTGCAGCTGAACGGCAAGACTGGCGCCGTCATCGACACCCGCCCCCACGCCCTGCGCCGGGTGCTGGTCAACCTGACCGACAACGCGTTGAAATTCGGTGGAGCGGCAGAGATCCAGGTCATCGCCCACCCCGACCAGAGCCTCTCGCTCCAGGTGCTCGACCGCGGGCCGGGAATTGCCGAAGGGGAATTGTCCGAGGTCATCAAACCTTTTTACCGCGTGGAAAGCTCACGCAACCGCGATACGGGGGGGACAGGGCTGGGTCTCGCGATTGCACAGCAATTGACGATCGCGTTAGGTGGAACGTTGACCCTGACCAACCGCGAAGGCGGCGGCTTGTGCGCGCAATTGAAGCTGCCCGCGCGGTTGGCGACGGGGGTGGTGAAGATCACGGATCTCTAAGGGGTGGTGACGAGGATCATCCCTAGTGGGACCGGCTTCAGCCGGGATTGGACGCCGAGCGTCCGGAGCGGCGTTACCACGCAGAGCGTGGGAACGATCGGAGTCATGGACGCACGCTGCGACCGTCTGACTATTTGTCGAACGATACAACCATAATTTCTCCATTCTCAGGGTTCACCAGATAACTCACCCCATTCCAGTTACCTGCAATCAGATCGTCATTCTGACCTATGTAGATATTCACATACGGCTTGTCTTCTTGAGTGCCATGGGGGCTTTCTTCTATCTGCCAGAGAACTTTGCCCTCATGGCTAACTCCATAAACGTGTAGTGGTCAACTAATTCCGGACACCTCGATAGGTGGTTTCAAGGCCATCGTCCGTTCGTAAACGGTCGGTGGCAG
>NZ_JBWKVD010000021.1:0-83849 GCF_059421525.1 Pseudomonas sp. GW821-FHT02H06 | reverse complement strand
TCCCCATGTGAGAGTAGGTCATCGTCAAGATTAAATTCCGAAACCCCATTTGCGAAAGCAGATGGGGTTTTGTTTTTTGCGCGCGGAAAAGCTGTTAAACGCCGGTCCAAAAAAAACCACCCGTGGGGTGGTTTTCATTTTTTAACGCTGATCAGTCACCGCGATACACGCACCCGCTGGTGCATGTCTCGTGAATCCGTATGGCGGACAGCTCTGGCAGCAGCGGCTTCAACTCCTTCCAGATCCACTTCACCAACACTTCACTGGTCGGATTTTCCAGACCGGGGATGTCGTTGAGGTAGTTGTGGTCCAGACGCTCGTACAGAGGCTTGAATATCATCTTGATCTCGGAGAAATCGCGAATCCATCCGGTATGGGGATCGGGTTCGCCTTGCAGGTAGATCGCTATACGAAATGAGTGACCGTGCAGGCGTCCGCACTTGTGGCCGTCTGGCACGTGAGGGAGCCGGTGAGCTGACTCGAACGTAAATTCTTTAAAAATTTCCACGGTGATATGAGCCTTGAGAAGTGGCGATCGCCAGAGCGATAAATGCAAGCGGCGAGTTTATCAGTAATGGTTTCGCGAGTGACAGGCGGAACCTGACCACATGGTTAAGCCAAGGGCTGCAGGCGTTGAATGAGACGGCCTGTGTCGACGAGCTCCAGGAACTCGTCCCCCAGTCGCCTGCTGCTTTCCATTGCGGTCCGCCAATACCGCTGACGATCCGCATCCCTCCCGACGAACCGCTTGAAGTCGCTTCGATCAGGCAGCTTGCCACAGGGCAGCGTAGCCAGATACTCCTTTGAGGGCGCAAGCAGTACGACGTCTTGAAGCCGAGTCTGGTCGCCTCTGCGCCAGGGCAGTGCCTTGTCAAACCAGCCTGGAATTATTTTGTCGGTAAAGTGCGGATACAGCACGATGTCGCTTCCGCTGTATGGAAGATCCAGATGGTAGTCGAGCAGGCCGCCGTCGCGGAACATCCCTGCGCCGACACCGGGGATCTCTGCAACGCCCTCCATAACCATGGGAATGGAGCCTGACGCCAGCAATGCCTGGCGCAGGTTGAGCGTATTCAGTGGCAAGCAATGAGACGGAAAGTCAGTCATTGGCAGAAGGGGAGGGGCGAGGCGTGGGTCGTGCATGACCAGCCGCTCGAAATGCCGCGACAGGCGCGCGCGCCCGAGCAGGTTATCTGCGATCACGGCTCCCAGTCCCAGGCTCAACCCAGCACGATGATCTCGGGCGAGCAAACCGCGGCTTCTGACGATCATCACGTTGAGCCGATAATGGGCGTTCGTCAGGACGTGGGCATCATCCGCCTGCAAAAGCGCGTCGAGCATCGTCATACAGCTGCGGGTGACTTGAGCCATGGTCACGCCTTTGGCGAAACTCTGCTCGTTGTACAGCCGACCAAGTCGCTGGATCCCTGCAACCGGGTCCGGCAAGCATGCGCTTGCAAAGCGCCACGAACCGATGGAGGCGCCAATTAACGAGCGCTCCCGCTGAGCCCGGGGCAGCCATTCGCCGAACAGCGCCAGATCCAGTCCCTGAATCCCCAGTGCTTTCGGTCCACCCGCCGCGCCCGGGATGATGCCGACGTCTATCGGCAACAGCCCTTGCTCCCTGATCCGCGTCAACGCGCGCCTGCCGGCCTTGATAGTCAATGCCGGGTATTTGATGTGAATGTTGCTCATGGCCCCTCCGTGGTCGGACAGGGGAGAATCATATCGTGGATCTCGCTTACATCCACTGGCGGCTCGACAGGTAGTGGCACGTAGCCAGATGAATTCAGCTTCAATTAAGTTCGCCCGTTTATGGTGAGCTTCGTACACAACCAGACCACTACGGAGATCCACCATGAAATTCCTGACTGCTTTTATCGCTGCCACTGCACTCACCCTTACAGCCGGTTATGTCCAGGCCCGGGATCTGGGTCCAGATGAGGCGCTGAAACTGCGCGATGCAGGTACTATTCAGTCCTTTGAAAAGCTCAACGCCGTCGCCTTGGCGAAGCACCCGAAATCCACCATCACTGACACCGAGCTGGAACAGGAATATGGCAAGTATGTTTACCAGATCGAACTGCGCGATTCGCAAGGTGTGGAGTGGGACGTTGAAGTCGACGCCGTTAGCGGGCAGATCCTCAAAGACCATCAGGACGCCTGATGATCTCCAGTAAGCGTCCCGCCAAGCGTTTCGTTTACTGTCTGGTGGCCGCGTGTGCGGTCACCCCGAGCCTGGCGTGTCTGGCTCGGGATCTGAATCAGGACGAGGTGCTTGAGCTGCGCAGGAAAGGCGTGATTCTGCCACTTGAGCAGTTCATTGATCAGGCACTGGGACGTTACCCCGGCTCCAAGCTGCTTGAAGCCGAACTTGAGGAAAAACACGGTGTGTTGGTCTATGAGATCGAGCTTCTCACTGCGGATCATGTGGTGCGCGAGCTGAAATTCGATGCCGGTGACAGCCGCCTGTTGCAAGACAAGGAAGACGATTGATGCGTTTGTTATTGGTTGAGGACCACGTTCCCCTGGCGGACGAGCTCATCAGTACGCTTGGCAGGCAGGGTTACGCGATCGACTGGCTGGCTGACGGCCGCGATGCGGTTCATCAAGGAGCTACCGAGCCTTACGACCTGATCGTGCTTGATCTCGGTCTGCCAGGCGTTCCGGGACTAGAGGTCCTGCAGAAATGGCGGTCCGGCGGGCTGTCCACCCCCGTACTCATTCTGACGGCGCGGGCCTCGTGGGCCGAACGTATCGAAGGACTCAAGGCTGGCGCCGACGACTATCTGACCAAACCCTTTCATCCCGAAGAGTTGCAGCTGCGCATTCAGGCGCTGCTTCGCCGTGTCCGTGGTCTGGCCAATCAGCCGAAACTTGAAGCCGCCGGCCTGCACCTGGACGAAGGGCGCCAGTGCGTCAGTCGCGGGGAAGAGGACATCCAGCTGACGGCGGCGGAGTTTCGCCTGCTGCGTTATTTCATGCTGCACCCCGGGCAGATTCTGTCCAAAAGTCATCTGGCGGAGCATCTTTATGACGGGGAGAACGAGCGGGACTCGAACGTGATCGAGGTCCACGTCAATCATTTGCGCCGCAAGCTTGGGCGGGCCGTGGTCGAGACACGACGCGGGCAAGGCTATCGTTTTGCCGGGACGGGCGAGTGAGGTCGATACAGCGACGCTTGAGCCTGGGCCTGATCAGCGTGCTGCTGATTGTGGGACTGGTCCTGGCGCAGATCAGCCTGTGGTTGTTTGAAGTCGGCTTGCAGCGTTATCTCGAGTCTGGCCTGCGCAATGAAAGCGAGCTGCTGCTGGTGGCACTGGTTCGCGGCCCTGACGGTCTGCAGCTCGATGAGCATCGGCTGTCGCCCGGCTATCAACGGCCCTATTCAGGCCATTATTTCCGGATTGATTTCGACCAGGGTCATTGGCGGTCGCGTTCGCTGTGGGATCTGGAGTTGCCGCATCCGGGCAAGCCCGGTCTGCACGCTGATCTCGCGCTTGAGAAGACCGATCAATCGCTGTTGCTGCTGCACACCGATTACCGCAAGTTCGGGCAAACCATCTCCATCACCGTCGCTCAGGACTACACCCCGGTGCGAGACAGTTTCGCACTGGTCCAGCGCATCGGTCTCGGGTTGGGGCTGATGGCCCTGATATTGATTCTGGTGTTGCAGCGCGTCACGGTTCGCCGCGCATTGCGCCCGCTGGAAAGGGCCAGAGAACAGATTTTCCAGCTGCAACAAGGGCAGCGCTCGCAACTTGATGAGCGAGTGCCGGTGGAACTTGAACCGCTGGTCGCGCAGATCAATCATCTGCTGGCCCACACCGAGGACAGTCTCAAGCGCTCCCGCAATGCCCTTGGCAATATGGGCCACGCGCTGAAAACGCCGCTGGCCGTGCTGATGAGCCTGGCCGAAGGCGACAGGCTGGCAGGTCATCCGCATGTGCGCGATACCCTGCGCGATCAGCTGCAGCACATTCAGCAGCGTCTGGAGCGTGAGCTCAATCGCGCGCGTTTGTCAGGCGATGCGTTGCCGGGTGCGCGGTTTGATTGTGCTGCGGAGATACCCGGGCTGTTCTCCACATTGCGGATGATTCATGGCGAGCATCTGGAGCTGAGCAGTGAGATCGCTGCGGATTTGTTCCTGCCATGGGATCGGGAGGACATCCTCGAGTTGTTGGGCAACGTGATGGACAACGCCTGCAAGTGGGCCGACAGCCAGGTCAGGCTGACCATTGCCAAAGGTGCTGATGGCTACTGTCTTTTGATCGACGACGATGGTCCGGGCATCCCCTCGCAGCATCGCGATGAAGTGATCGGCCGTGGCAATCGTCTGGACGAGCAAGTGACCGGCCACGGTCTGGGCCTCGGCATCGTCAAGGATATCGTCGAGGCGTGGGGCGGGCGCATTCAGTTACTGGACAGCCCCATGGGCGGGCTGCAAGTGCGCATTGATCTGCCCGAGCGACTCAGCCCGCAACTGCCCGGGAGCGAAAGCGCGCCTCATTCCTGGTGACCTCAACTTTTTGTGCGCCGGGCCGTTAACCGTAAAGGAACCCCAACGGCTCAACGCACAAAAACAAAGGGTCATGACTGCCATGCGGCTAAATCTCAAAGCCAAAGTACTTTCGCTTGCCGTGCTTCCGGTGTTGGTGTTCGCACTGATCATCAGCGTCAGCACCGTCATCATGCTGCGTGAGCAGGGCAAGCGCGACGTCGAAGAAACCCGCCAGCACCTGCTCGCTGAGGCCAAAGCCACGTTGCAAAGTTACGTGGCCGTTGCGCTGGGCACCATCAAACCGCTTTATGACGCGTCGGCCCCGGGTGACATGGAAGCGCGGGAGCAGGTCATCAAGATGCTCTCCCAGGTCACCTACGCCAAGGACGGGTATTTCTTCGGCTACGACTCTCAGGCGGTGCGGCTGTTCAAGGGCAATAGCCCGGACGGCATCGGCAAGAGCTTCAAGGATGCCCGCGATCCAAAAGGCGTTTTCGTGAATGCCGGTCTCGTTGACGTGGCGAAAGCGGGTACTCATTACCTGGAATATTCCTCCGCGCTGCCCGGTTCGAGCGAGCTGGTTCCCAAACTGGGTTACACCGAATACCTGCCTAAATGGGACATGGCCTTCGGGTCATCGATCAATCTGGACAACATCGATGCCAAGGTCCAGGAGCTGCAGAAGAATGTCGCCGAGCGCCGGCAGAACATGCTGGTCAGCATCATTGGCATCACGCTGCTGGTATTGGTGATTATCGCAGCGGTGGGTTTCTGGATCGCGGGCGGTATTCTGCGGCCGCTGCGCCTGATGAAAGCCAACCTTGACGACATCGCCGCCGGTGAGGGTGATCTCACCCAGCGCCTGGCGGTGACCTCCCAGGACGAACTCGGCGAGCTGGCCGGGTCGTTCAACCGCTTTGTGGACAAGATTCATGGGCTGGTCCGGCAGATCGCCGAAATGACCGCGCAACTGACCGGGCTGGTGGGTGAAGTGACCGACCAGGCGCAACGTTCCGAGCAGGCAATGGAGCGTCAGCGTCACGAAACCGATCAGGTCGCCACGGCGATCAATCAGATGTCGGCCGCTGCGCAGGAAGTCGCGAAGAGCGCTCAAGGTGCTTCGGTTGCGGCGCAGCAAACCGATGCCGAAGGTCAGGCCGCCAAGCGAGTGGTCGACGGCAGCATCCAGCAGATTCACGCGCTGGTGAACGACATCCGCGACAGCGGTACTTCACTGGACAGCCTGCAGAATGACGTGTCGTCGATCGTCGGCGTGCTCGGAGTGATTCGTTCCATCGCCGATCAAACCAACCTGCTGGCGCTCAACGCTGCCATTGAAGCTGCGCGTGCCGGCGAAGCGGGCCGCGGGTTCGCAGTGGTGGCGGATGAGGTGCGTGCACTGGCCAGCCGTACGCAGCAAAGCACTCAGGAAATCCAGGGCATGATCGAACGCTTGCAGCAGGGCACACAGGGCGCGGTGCAGGCGATGCGACGCTCGAGCGAGGCGGGCGACGGGACCTCCGCCCGCGCCAATGAAGCCGGCGCGTCGCTGGATACGATCGGTCAACTGATCGGCACGATCAACGCCATGAACGCGCAGATTGCCAGCGCCGCGGAAGAGCAGACGGCCGTGGCGGAAGAGATCAATCGCAGCGTCCACCAGATTGCCGTGGCGGTCGAAAGCGTGGCCGATGAAACCCGCCACGGCGCCTCCACGTCGCGCAACCTCACAGAGCTGAATCAGCGTCTCGGCCAGTTGGTCCGGCAGTTCAGAATCTAGACCGAGGTGGCGGGCCTCGCTCGGGGCTCGCTGTCCGCACCTCCTCCATTGACCTTGCACTTCAGCCGCGGCACTCCTGTGGCGATTGACGGACTAAGCATCAGACCGTGTGCTTGGCGCGGTGTAATGACATGGAAGAAACATGAACGAAACCGCGCTACAAAACAAAACCCTGCTGCTGTTATTGATACTGGTGACCATCGCGTTCATCTGGATCCTGCTGCCGTTCTACGGCGCGGTGTTCTGGGCGGTGATCCTCGGGATTATCTTTGCGCCGCTGCAACGCCGTCTGCTGGCCCGCTTCGGTTGGCAGCGCAACCTGACCTCTTTGTGCACGCTGACGATTTGTCTGCTGATCGCGATTCTGCCGGTGATCGTCATCGCGGCGTTGATGGTTCAGGAGGGGGCGACGCTTTACAAGAATGTGGAAAGTGGTCAGCTCGACATCGCCAAGTACCTGGCTGAATTCAAGGTCTTGCTGCCGCCCTATGTGCAGCACTGGCTTGATCGCCTGGGCATGGGAGATTTCAACGGGCTGCGCGACAAGATTGCCAAAAGCGCGATGCAGGGCAGCAACTACCTGGCCACGCAGGCATTCAGCTTTGGGCAGGGTACCTTCGATTTCGTTGTCAGCTTTTTCATCATGCTGTACTTGCTGTTCTTCTTCCTGCGCGATGGGCAGGACCTCACCCGCAAGATCCGCATCGCGATTCCGCTGGCCGAGCCGCAGAAGCGCCGCTTGCAGTTGAAGTTCACCCGTGTGGTTCGCGCCACGGTGAAGGGCAATATTGTGGTGGCGGTGACGCAGGGCGCGTTGGGCGGGTTTATTTTCTGGGCACTGGATATCCCGAGCGCGTTGCTGTGGGCGGTGATGATGGCGTTTCTGTCGTTGCTGCCGGCGGTGGGGGCGGGGATTGTCTGGGCGCCGGTCGCGCTGTATTTCCTGCTCAGCGGGATGATCTGGCAGGGCGTGGTGTTGGGGCTGTTCGGGGTGTTTGTGATCGGGCTGGTGGATAACGTGTTGCGTCCGATTCTGGTGGGCAAGGACACGCGGATGCCCGATTACCTCATTTTGATTTCGACGCTGGGCGGGATGGCGGTGTTCGGGTTAAACGGGTTTGTGATCGGGCCGATGGTGGCGGCGTTGTTTATGTCGACGTGGGCGTTGTTTACCGGCGACAAGAAAACCGTTCGATTGCCCGGTTAGCATGTGCTTCTAAGATCAAGATCTAAAGCGTCGCGTCCATGCGGCTCGGCCCACGGAGCGAGACCGGAGTGAGGGTATTCCGACGGAGGAGGAACCCAACCAGGAGCAGGCACCCTTGGTTACTTGGGGTGCTTTTCCAAGTAACTCGCCGGAGGCGAAATGTCTGCCGTTAGGCAGACGCTCTTGATCTTGGGAGCTACCCATAAGTAACTCGCCGGAGGCGAAACGATCTGCCGTTAGGCAGATGCTCTTGATCCTGAAGTGTGCCGAAGTACTAAATCAAAGCCATAAAAAAACCCTGCTCGAAGGCAGGGTTTTTTGTGCATCACTCAACCATCACAAACCCGCATGGCCCACCAGGGTCAGCAGCGGTTGCGGATAAACGCCCAGGAAGAACGCCAGCAGCGTAATCCCCAACAGCATCACGCCACCTGCACGCTGCGCCCAGTTGAACGGAGCGTCGTGGCGCTGGATCTTCGAGTCTTGCAGGTACAACGTCACCATCACACGCAGGTAATAGAACACGCCAATGGCGCTGCCCACGACCAGGGAACCGGTCAGCCACCACAGGTGCGCTTCGACGCCGGTTGCGATGATGTAGAACTTGCCGATGAAGCCCGTCGTCAGCGGGATACCCGCCAGGGACAGCATCATCACGGTCAGCACGGCCGTAAGGTACGGACGACGCCAGAAAAGGCCGCGGTATTCGAACATCGCGTCGGCATCGCGGCCGCTGTAAGGCGACGACATCAGCGTGACCACGCCGAACGCGCCCAGGCTGGTCAGCACGTAGGTGACCAGATAGACGTTGATCGCCTCGACCGCCATGCCCTTGCTCGCCACCATCGCGATCATCAGGTAACCGAAGTGCGCGATAGACGAATAACCCAGCAGACGCTTGAGGTTGTTCTGCGTCAGCGCCAGCAGGTTACCGACCAGGATCGACGCCACGGCGATGACCGACATCACGTCCGTCAGCACGCCGCTGGTGGCTGCCGGAGATATCTGGAACAGACGAACCAGCACGCCGAACACCGCGACCTTACTGGCCGTAGCGAGGAAAGCCGCTACCGGGGCAGGGGCGCCTTCGTATACGTCCGGTGTCCACAAGTGGAACGGCACCAGCGACAGCTTGAAGCCCAGACCCACCAGCATCATGCCCAGACCCAGGCTTGCGATCGGGCTTGGCATGCCGGTGGCGGCGATGGCCTTGCCGATTTCGCTGAAACCCAGGCTGCCGGATTCGGCATACAGCAGCGCCATACCGAACAGCAGGAACGCCGAGCCGGCTGCCGACAGCACCATGTACTTGATGCCACCTTCCAGCGAACGCTTGTTGAAGAAGGCGTAAGCCACCAGACCGTAGACCGGCACCGACAGCAACTCCAGACCGATAAACAGGCTCGCCAGGTGTTGCGCGGCAACCAGCACCAGCCCGCCGGCCGCTGCCATGAGGATCAGCAGGTAAAGCTCTTCGCGGTTGCCCGGGTAACCTGCCTTGCCTTCACCCAGGTAGGCGTGGGCCAGGGTGACGCAGGCCAGCGTGGACACCAGGATGATGCCCATGTAGAGGCAGGCGAAGCTGTCGATTTGCAGCAAAGGCGTGACCACCAGCGGCGCGACTTTCAGCGCCGGGTAGATGGACAGCAAAGCCAGGTTGAGTCCCGCTACCGTCAGCAGGAATGATTGCGAGTGACTGCGACGCCATGCGATGCCCAGCATCACCACCACAACGGTGATGCTGGTAATCAGCAGCGGCGCCAGCGCAATAAAGTGTTGAATCGTCAGGTCCATAGCGCTCTTACCGGGCCGAAGCGAGTTGAGTGAAGGCGGTGCCGAGCCATTGCTGCACGCCATGCATGGTCGCCGAGGATGTGTCAAGGATCGGTTGCGGGTACACGCCCAGCACAATCAACAACACCGCCAGACCCAGCACCATGATCAATTCCCGACCGTCCATGCCCTTGTAGACCGCGTCGGACTTGGCCGGGCCGAAGTAGGCGCGGTGGATCATGATCAGCGAGTAGACAGAACCGAACACCAGGCCGGAAGTCGCGATGGCGGTGATCCATGGGGCGCTGACAAAGCTGCCGATCAGGATCAGGAATTCACCGACGAAGTTACCGGTGCCTGGCAGGCCCAGCGACGCAGCGGCGAAGAACAGGCTGATGGCCGGCAGGTACGCGATCTTGCTCCACAGGCCACCCATTTCGCGCATGTCGCGGGTGTGCAGACGCTCGTACAACTGACCGCTGAGGATAAACAGCGCGGCAGCCGACAGACCGTGAGCGAGCATCTGAACGACGACGCCTTGCAGCGCCTGCTGGCTACCGGAGTAGATGCCGATCAGCACGAAGCCCATGTGCGAAACGCTGGAAAACGCGATCAGGCGCTTGATGTCGGTCTGGGCGAAGGCGAGGAAAGCACCGTAGAAGATACCGATCAGGCCCAGCACCATGGCGATCGGCGCGAACTCGGCCGACGCATTTGGGAACAGCGGCAGCGCAAAACGCAGCAGACCATACGCAGCGGTCTTCAGCAGGATGCCTGCCAGGTCCACGGAACCTGCGGTCGGCGCCTGGGCGTGAGCGTCAGGCAACCAGGAGTGCAGCGGCACGATTGGCAGCTTCACCGCGAAAGCGATGAAGAAGCCCAGCATCAGGATGTATTCGGTGCCGTGGGACAGCTTGGTTTTCAGCAGGTCCGCGTAGCCGAAGGTGATCACGCCGGTCTGGTTGAAGTGCACCAAGACCAGACCCAGGATCGCCACCAACATGATCAGGCCGCTGGCCTGAGTGAAGATGAAGAACTTGGTCGCTGCGTAGATCCGCGTCTTCTTGCCGTCCGCCGAGCTGTGACCCCAGAGCGCGATGAGGAAGTACATCGGCACCAGCATCATTTCCCAGAAGAAGAAGAACATGAACAGGTCGATGGCGAGGAACACGCCGACGACACCGCCCAGGATCCACATCAGGTTCAGGTGGAAGAAGCCGACGTTACGTTGAATCTCTTTCCACGAGCAGAGTACCGAGAGGATACCCAGCAGGCCGGTCAGCAGAATCATCAGCAGGGACAGGCCATCGAGGGCCAGGTGCACGCTGATGCCGAAGCGCTGGATCCACTGGAGCTTGAATTCAAGGGCCCAGGTCGGATCGGCGCCCGGAACTGGAGCGTAGGTAAACGTACCGGTGCTCCAGACCCACAGGCCCAGAATCGTCTCGAGAGACATGGTCAACAGCGCAATCCAGCGCGGCAGGGTAGGGCCGAAGCGCTCACCTTGCCAGCACAGCAGGCCGCCGATGAAGGGGATCAGGATTAGCCAGGGCAGAATCATGACGGGCTCAATTCCTTTCGCAAAGTCGCAAGGTTCATGTCAGTTCGACTCATCAGACCAGCACAATCGCGCCGAGTACCAGTACGGCACCTGCGGCGATCGAAGCGGCGTACCAACGGAGCTGACCGGTTTCGGTGCGGGTCATCAAGCCGTTGCCAGCTTTGACCAGACGCGGAATCAGGCCGATTGTGTGGTCAAGCGGGTCGCCACGCAGCAGGCGGCTGATTGCCAGGTAAGGTTTGACGAGCAGCACGTCATACACCCAGTCGAAGCCCCAGGCCGCAAACCACCATGCAGACAGGAAACGACCCGGACCGCTGTTGGCGATGGCCGTGGCCAGACGACGCTTGCCGAGGAACAGCACCGCCGCCAGCAGGATACCGGCCAGAGCGATGGCGCCCGAGGCGATTTCCAGACTGTGCTTGGCTTCGCCGCCCGCATGGCCCGCACTTTCCGGCAGGACGCCGGCCAGTGGCGGATGAATCCAGGCGCCAATGAACGTCGACAGCACGATCAGCACACCCAGCGGCAACCAGTGGGAAATCCCATGGCCGGCGTGGGCTTCGGTCTTCGCTTCGCCGTGGAAGGCGATGAAGATCAGGCGGAAGGTGTACAGCGAGGTCATGAACGCACCGACCAGACCGGCATAAAGCAGGTACTGATGACCGCTGGCGAACGCTTCCCAGAGGATTTCGTCCTTGGAGTAGAAACCCGCAGTGACCAGTGGCAAGGCCGACAGCGCTGCGCCGCCGACGATGAAGCTGGCGTAGGCCAATGGCAGTTTCTTCCACAGACCGCCCATCTTGAAGATGTTCTGCTCGTGGTGGCAGGCAACGATCACCGCACCGGACGCGAGGAACAGCAGCGCCTTGAAGAAGGCGTGGGTCATCAGGTGGAAAATCGCGCCGTCCCATGCACCCACGCCCAGCGCCAGGAACATGTAGCCGATCTGGCTCATGGTCGAGTAGGCGAGGATACGTTTGATGTCGGTCTGCACCAGTGCGGCGAAACCCGCCAGCACCAGGGTCACGCCGCCGACAATGCCGACCAGATGCAGGATGTCCGGAGCGAGGATGAACAGGCCGTGGGTCCGCGCGATCAGGTAAACGCCCGCGGTCACCATGGTGGCGGCGTGGATCAGTGCCGACACCGGAGTAGGGCCGGCCATCGCATCCGCCAGCCAGGTTTGCAGCGGCAGTTGCGCGGATTTACCGACAGCACCGCCCAGCAGCATCAGTGTGGCCAGAACGATCCAGAAATCACCAACCTTGAAGTGCTGAGGCGCACGAACCAGCAGTTCCTGAATGTTCAGCGTGCCCAGCTGCTGGAACAGGATGAACAGGCCGATGGCCATGAACACGTCGCCGATGCGGGTCACGATGAAGGCTTTCAGTGCCGCGTTGCCGTTGTTGCGGTTGCTGTAATAGAAACCGATCAACAGGTACGAGCACAGGCCCACGCCTTCCCAACCGAAGTAGATGAACAGCAGGTTGTCGCCCAGGATCAGAAACAACATGCTGGCAATGAACAGGTTGGTGTAGGCGAAGAAGCGCGAATAGCCGTCTTCACCGCGCATGTACCACGAGGCGAACAGGTGAATCAGGAAGCCAACGCCGACCACCACACCGAGCATGGTGATGGACAGGCCATCGACATACAGGGCGAAGTTGGGTTCGAAGCCGTCCACTGACATCCAGCGCCACAGCACCATGGTGAGGTGACCGCCTTCCGGGGGTGAGACGTTGAACTGGAAGATTACGTACGCGGCAACGATGGCCGACAGGCCAATGGAGCCCACGCCGATCAGGGCTGAGAGGTTTTCCGACCATTTGCCGCGCGAAAACGACAGCAGCAGGAAACCGATCAGGGGGAATACGAAAGTCAGAAAGAGTAGGTTCATCCGCGCATCTCGCTGGCAGCGTCGATATCGAGCGTGTGGAAGCGGCGATACAGTTGCAGCAGAATCGCCAGGCCAATGCTGGCCTCGGCTGCGGCAAGGCTGATCACCAGAATGAACATGATCTGGCCGTCAGGCTGTGCCCAACGGCTGCCCGCGACCACAAAGGCCAGCGCTGCTGCGTTCATCATGATTTCCAGGCTCATCAACACGAACAGAATGTTGCGGCGTACCAACAGGCCCGCCAGGCCGAGGCAGAACAGGATGCCGGCGACCGCCAGACCATGTTCCAGAGGGATTGCTGAGTTCATGGCTTTACTCCTTCGCCTCGTTGCGGCCGACATGGAACGCCGTCACGGCTGCCGCAAGCAGCAGCATCGAGGCGAGTTCGACAACCAGCAGGTAAGGGCCGAACAGGCTGATGCCGACGGCTTTGGCGTCCACCGTGGTGTGACCGATGGAAGCGCCTGTGGAGTTGGCAAACAGCACGTAAATCAACTCCGCCAGGAGCAGGCCGCCCAGAAGAATCGGGCCGAGCCAGATGCCGGGTTTGAGCCAGGCGCGTTCTTGTTGAACCGAGGCCGGGCCCAGGTTCAGCATCATCACCACGAAGACAAACAGCACCATGATGGCGCCCGCGTAAGCGATGACTTCCAGGGCACCGGCAAACGGCGCGCCGAGGCTGAAGAAGGTCATGGCCACGGCGATCAGCGAAATGATCAGGTAGAGCAGGGCGTGCACCGGGTTTGTGTTGGTGATCACCCGAAGGGTGGCCACCACAGCGATGCCGGATGCGAAATAGAAAGCGAATTCCATCTTTCTTCCTTAAGGCAGCAAGCTCTTGACGTTGATGGGCTGGGCTTCGTTCTGTGCATCGCCTTTCGGCTTGCCGGCGATGGCCATCCCCGCAACGCGGTAGAAGTTGTAATCAGGGTTCTTGCCGGGGCCGGAGATCAGCAGATCTTCCTTCTCGTACACCAGATCCTGACGTTTGAACTCGGCCATCTCGAAATCCGGTGTCAGCTGGATCGCGGTGGTCGGGCAAGCTTCCTCACACATGCCGCAGAAGATGCAACGCGAGAAATTGATGCGGAAGAACTCCGGATACCAACGACCGTCGTCGGTCTCGGCCTTCTGCAGCGAGATGCAACCCACCGGGCACGCCACGGCGCACAGGTTGCACGCCACGCAGCGCTCTTCGCCGTCGGGGTCGCGGGTCAGGACGATGCGGCCACGGTAGCGCGGCGGCAGATAGACCTGCTCTTCCGGATATTGCAGGGTGTCACGCTTACGGAAGCCATGGCCGAAGACCATGATCAAGCTGCGCAGCTGGGTACCCGTACCCTTAACGATGTCGCCAATATATTTGAACATGGGTCAAATCCTCACTGAGCCGCCAGGACGACCGCAGCGGTCACCAGCAAATTGATCAGGGTCAGTGGCAAGCAGAACTTCCAGCTGAAATCCATCACCTGGTCATAACGCGGACGAGGGATCGAAGCACGCAACAGGATGAACAGCATGATGAAGAACGCGGTTTTCAGGGCAAACCACATGAACGACAGTTGCGGCAGGATATCGAACGGGCCATGCCAGCCACCGAAGAACAGGGTCACCAGCAGCGCCGAGATCAGGATGATGCCGATGTACTCACCGACGAAGAACATGCCCCATTTCATGCCGGCGTATTCAATGTGGTAACCGTCGGCCAGTTCCTGTTCCGCTTCCGGCTGGTCAAACGGGTGACGGTGAGTCACGGCGACGCCAGCGATGAAGAAGGTACAGAAGCCGAAGAACTGCGGAATGATGAACCACAGGTGATCGGCCTGGTACTTGACGATGTCGCCCATGTTGAACGAACCAACCTGCACCACGATGCCCATCAGCGACAGCCCGAGGAAGACTTCGTACGACACGGTTTGCGCCGAGGCACGCAAGCTGCCCAGCAGGGCGTACTTGTTGTTCGATGACCAACCGGCGAACAGCACCGCATAGACCGATAGACCGGCCATGGCGAAGAAGAACAGCAGACCGATGTTCAGGTCGGCGACCACCCAGGTCTGGGTCACCGGGATGACCGAGAACGCGATCAACAGCGCGCTCATGGCCACCACCGGCGCCAGGGTGAAGATCACCCGGTCGACGAAGGGCGGGTTCCAGTCCTCTTTAAAGAACATCTTCAGCATGTCGGCGGCGATCTGGAACATGCCGAACGGACCGACGCGGTTCGGACCGTAACGGTCCTGCCACCAGCCCAGCAGACGACGTTCGACGAAGCTGAGCAGCGCGCCGCAGACCACTACGGCGAGCAGCACCACGATGGCCTTGACGACGGCGATGATCGAGTCGATCACTTCAGGGGTGAACCAGGTCATTGAGCGGCCTCCTGCAGTGCGTCGACGGTTTTGCCGAACAACGCCGGAGGAATGCCCGCCAGACCGGACGGCAATGCCACCAGGCCTGCGCCCAGTTCTTCACTGATGCGCAGCGGCAGACGCAGTGTCTGTCCGGCAACACTCAGGCTCAGCAGTGCGCCGTCGTTGACGCCCAGACGGTCCGCTTCGGACTTGGCCAGCGCCACATATGCCTGAGGAATGCGCTCTTGAACCGGCGCGGCTTTGGAGGAAGTCTCCTCGCTGCCGAACAGGTGATAGAACGGCACGACCTGCCAGGTTCCTTGTGCAGGGGAGAAGGCACGCGGGACATTGGCGAACCAGCCCAGCTTGTCGCCGCTGCTTTCGATCAGGCGCACGCCCGGATCGCCGGCACGCAGGTGACCACCGACTTCGTCCTGGAACTTGTTCCACGCCTGTGGCGAGTTCCAGCCCGGCGACCAGGCGAACGGCACCTGGGAGCGGGGTTCGGCAGAGCCCGAGTAACCTTCCATCGAGAACGCGAACGCAGTGTCTTTGTCCTGCGGCGTACGCGGTTCGTGGACGCTGATATTGGCGCGCATGGCGGTCCGGCCGCTGTAACGCAGCGGCTCGCGAGCCAGTTTCAGGCCCTTGATACGGAACGCAGCAGACGGCGCAGCACCGACGATGCCGGCCAGTTGCGGATTGCTGGCGGCGCAGGCGGCAGTGACGTGGTCGAGCTGAGTCCAGTCAACCGGCTGATTCAACAGGGTAGCGCGCAGGGCATGCAGCCAGCGCCAGCCTTCGTGAACCAGAATGCTTGCGTCCAGGTAAGTTGGATCAAAGACCTGGAAGAAGCGCTGGGCGCGGCCTTCCTGGCTGACCAGCGTACCGTCGCCTTCAGCGAAGCTTGCAGCCGGCAGCACAAGATGCGCGCGGTCGGTGGTCGCGGTCTTCTGATGATCGGCAACGATCACCACCTTGGCGGCCTTCAGTGCAGCCTCGACCGTCGCCGCGTCAACGCGGGTAAACAGGTCGTTTTCCAGCACGACGATGGCGTCGGCCTGGCCGGAAATCACGGCCTGCAGCGCAGCGTCGACCGAGTCGCCACCGAACAGGGTCAGGCCCATGCTGTTGGCTTCCGGCACGATGAGACTCAGCGAACCCTGCTTGTCGCGCAGCTTCAAGGCTTTGGCGATGTTCGCCGCGGCTTCGATCAGCGCGTTCGAACCCAGCGAGGCGCCGGAGACGATCAGTGGGCGCTTGGCGTCAAGCAACGCGGTGGCAATGCGCTCGGCCAGTTCCAGCGCTTCGCTGTCCAGGCCAACAACGGCCGGAGCGCTCGGGTCGATGGCGTGGGCCACCGCGAAACCGATGCGCGCCAGGTCGTCAGGCGCCGCGTGCACGCACTCTTCGGCGATGTCGTCGAGGCGGGTGTCGGTGAGGCTGGCGATGAACAGAGGGTTCAACTCGTGCTGACCGATGTTCTTCACCGCAGCGTCAAGCCATGGCTGGACTTTCATCGCAGCGGCCATGTCTTCGGCTTTGTTCTTCACCGACTGACGCAAGCCGAGGGCCATGCGCGCAGCGGTCTGGGTGACGTCTTCGCCAAGGATGAACACGGCGTCGTGCTCTTCGACTTCACGCAGGGTCGGGATCGGCAGCGGGCTGTCTTTCAGCACTTCGGCGATCAGGCGCAGACGCTCCAGCTCCCCGGCTTCGATGCCCGAGTAGAAGTGCTCGGCGCCGACCAGTTCGCGCAGGGCGAAGTTGCTTTCCAGGCTGGCGCGGGGCGAACCGATGCCGACGATGTTGCGCCCGCGCAGCAGGTCAGCGGCCTTGTCCAGCGCAGCGTCCAGGCCCAGCTTGATGCCTTCGGCCAGCGGCTGGCGCGGACGGTCCGTGCGGTTGACGTAGCCATAACCGAAACGGCCACGGTCGCAGAGGAAATACTGGTTCACCGAACCGTTGTAGCGGTTTTCGATACGGCGGATTTCGCCATAACGTTCGCCCGGGCTGATGTTGCAGCCGCTTGAGCAGCCGTGGCAGATGCTCGGCGAGAACTGCATGTCCCATTTCCGGTTGTAGCGCTCGGAGTGGGTCTTGTCGGTGAATACACCGGTCGGGCAGACCTCGGTGAGGTTGCCGGAGAACTCGCTCTCCAGGGTGCCGTCTTCAACGCGACCGAAGTACACGTTGTCGTGGGCGCCGAACACGCCGAGGTCAGTACCGCCGGCGTAGTCCTTATAGAAGCGCACGCAGCGATAGCAGGCGATGCAGCGGTTCATCTCGTGTGCGATGAACGGCCCCAGTTCCTGGTTCTGGTGAGTACGCTTGGTGAAGCGATAGCGGCGCTCGTTGTGGCCGGTCATCACCGTCATGTCCTGCAAATGACAGTGACCGCCTTCCTCGCAGACCGGGCAGTCGTGCGGGTGGTTGGTCATCAGCCATTCGACGACGCTGGCGCGAAACGCCTTGGATTCGTCGTCTTCTATGGAAATCCAGGTGTTGTCAGTGGCGGGCGTCATGCAGGACATGACGATACGACCACGGGTGTCGTTCTCGTCGGTGTACTGCTTGACCGCGCACTGGCGACAGGCGCCAACACTGCCAAGTGCCGGATGCCAGCAGAAATAAGGGATGTCGAGGCCCAGCGACAGACATGCCTGTAACAGGTTGTCTGCGCCATCGACTTCGAGCGCTTTGCCGTCTACGTGGATAGTGGCCATGGTTCAAAGTTCTTCGTTGGCCCGGTGTCAGCGGGCGTGGCTAATGGAATCTCGGTGCCATCCGACTCAAACAGCCTCGCGGCGTCGTCGGATGCAGGGAAGGCGGCCTTGTGAGCCGCCGACCGTTTATCGTGTTATGCGCCGACCATGGTCGGACTGATGACCTGATTGAGGTCGCCCGCACGTGTCGGTGCGATGCCTGCCTCGAATTCCGGCCGGAAGTACTTGATCGCGCTGCCCAGAGGTTCCACGGCGCCCGGTGCGTGGGCGCAGAAGGTTTTGCCTGGGCCGAGGAAGTTGACCAACCCCAGCAGCGTCTCGATATCGCCCGGTTGACCCTGACCGTTTTCGAGGGCGCGCAGCATCTTTACGCTCCACGGCAAGCCATCGCGGCACGGCGTGCAGAACCCGCACGACTCCTGGGCGAAGAACTCTTCCATGTTGCGCAGCAGCGACACCATGTTGACCTTGTCGTCCACCGCCATCGCCAGACCGGTCCCCATCCGGGTGCCGACCTTGGCCACGCCGCCGGCGTAGAACTGGCAGTCGAGGTGTTCCGGCAACAGGAAGCCGGTACCGGCGCCGCCGGGCTGCCAGCACTTGAGCTTGAAGCCGTCGCGCATGCCGCCGGCGTAGTCTTCGAACAGCTCGCGGGCCGGCAGGCCGAATGGCAGTTCCCACAGGCCGGGGTTCTTCACCTTGCCGGAGAAACCCATCAGCTTGGTGCCGTGGTCTTCGCTGCCTTCGCGGGCGAGGGACTTGTACCAGTCGTTGCCGTTGTTGACGATGGCCGGGACGTTGCACAGCGTCTCGACGTTGTTCACGCAGGTCGGCTTGCCCCATACGCCAACGGCGGCAGGGAAGGGTGGCTTGGAACGCGGGTTGGCGCGACGGCCTTCGAGGGAGTTGATCAGTGCGGTTTCTTCGCCGCAGATGTAACGCCCTGCGCCGGTGTGCACGATCAGTTCGAAGTCAAAACCGCTGCCGAGGATGTTTTTTCCCAACAGGCCGGCCGCTTCGGCTTCTTTTACCGCACGGCGCAGGTGCACGGCCGCAGTGGTGTACTCGCCTCGCAGGAAGATGTAACCGCGGTAGGCCTTCAGCGCGCGTGCACTGATCAGCATGCCCTCGATCAGCAGATGGGGCTGTTGCTCCATCAGCATGCGGTCCTTCCAGGTGTTCGGCTCCATTTCATCGGCGTTACACAGCAGGTAACGGATGTTCATGGATTCGTCTTTGGGCATCAGCCCCCACTTCACGCCCGTGGGGAAGCCTGCGCCGCCGCGACCCTTGAGTCCGGAGTCTTTGACGGCCTGGACGATTTCGTCAGGCGACAGCGTGGCGAACGCTTTGCGCGCCGCGGCGTAACCGTCTTTCTTCTGGTATTCGTCGAGCCACACCGGCTCGCCGTCATCGCGCAGACGCCAGGTCAGCGGATGGGTTTCCGGAGCGCGGGTGATGAGGTTGGCGGGGCCGAAAGAAGTGATGGTCATACGTAACCCTCCAGCAGCGGGGCGACGCCCGCAGGCTGTAGATTGCCGAAAGTGTCGTCGTCGATCATGACCGCCGGCGCCTTGTCGCAGTTGCCCAGGCAGCAGGCCGGCAGCAGCGTGAAGCGGCCGTCGGCGGTGGTCTGACCCAGGCCGATGCCCAGCTTGCTCTGAATCTCGCTGACGATGTCTTCGTGACCCGCGATGAAACAGACCATGCTGTTGCAGACGCGAATGATGTGGCGGCCTACCGGCTGACGGAAGATCTGGCTATAGAACGTCGCCACGCCTTCAACGTCGCTGGCAGGGATGCCCAGCACTTCGCCGATTGCGTAGATGGCGCCGTCCGGCACCCAGCCGCGTTCCTTCTGAACAATCTTCAGGGCTTCGATGGACGCCGCGCGCGGGTCCTCGTAGTGATGCATTTCGTGCTCGATGGCCGAGCGCTCGGATTCGCTCAGGGCGAAACGGTCTGTCTGGATAAGCGTGCTGTTCATGCTTAGCGGTCCACGTCGGCCATAACGAAATCGATACTACCCAGGTACGCAATCAAGTCCGCGACCATGCTGCCTTTGATCACCGAAGGGATCTGCTGCAGATGCGGGTAGCTTGGGGTGCGAATCCGGGTACGGTAGCTCATGGTGCCGCCGTCGCTCGTCAGGTAATAACTGTTGATGCCCTTGGTCGCTTCGATCATCTGGAAGGATTCGTTGGCCGGCATGACCGGGCCCCACGAAACCTGCAGGAAGTGGGTGATCAGGGTTTCGATGTGCTGCAGGGTGCGTTCTTTCGGCGGCGGCGTGGTCAGCGGGTGATCCGCCTTGTACGGGCCGGCCGGCATGTTGCGCATGCACTGCTCGATGATTTTCAGGCTCTGGCGCATCTCTTCGACGCGGACCATGCAGCGATCGTAGGCGTCGCCGTCGTGGGCCAGGGGCACTTCGAATTCGAAGTTCTCGTAACCCGAATACGGACGCGCCTTGCGCAAGTCGAAGTCCAGACCGGTCGCCCGCAGGCTAGGCCCGGTGACGCCCCATTCCAGCGCTTCCTTGGTGTTGTACGCAGCGACGCCGACGGTACGACCCTTGAGGATGCTGTTCTGCAGCGCTGCCTTGGTGTACTCGTCGAGACGCTTGGGCATCCAGTCGATGAAGTCCTTGACCAGTTTCTCCCAGCCGCGCGGCAGGTCGTGGGCAACGCCGCCGATGCGGAACCAGGCCGGGTGCAGACGGAAACCGGTGACGGCTTCGATTACGGTGTAGGCGCGCTGACGGTCGGTGAACGTGAAGAACACCGGGGTCATGGCGCCCACGTCCTGGATGTAGGTCCCCAGGAACAGCAGGTGGCTGGTGATGCGGAAGAACTCGGACATCATGATGCGGATGACGTTGACCCGATCCGGCACGGTGATGCCGGCCAGTTTCTCGACCGAGAGCACATACGGCAGGTTATTCATCACGCCGCCGAGGTAATCGATGCGGTCGGTGTACGGAATGTAGCTGTGCCAGGACTGGCGCTCGGCCATTTTCTCGGCACCACGGTGGTGGTAACCGATGTCCGGCACGCAGTCGACGATCTCTTCGCCGTCCAGCTGCAGGATGATGCGGAACGCACCGTGGGCCGAGGGGTGGTTCGGACCCAGGTTGAGGAACATGTAGTCCTCGTTGGTGCCAGAACGCTTCATGCCCCAGTCTTCCGGACGGAAACGCGCGGCTTCCTCTTCCAGTTGCTGCTTGGCCAGCGTCAGGCTGTAGGGGTCGAACTCGGTGGCGCGGGCCGGGAAGTCCTTGCGCAGCGGGTGACCTTCCCAGGTCGGCGGCATCATGATCCGGGTCAGGTGCGGGTGGCCCGGGAAGTCGATCCCGAACATGTCCCAGACTTCACGCTCGTACCAGTTGGCGTTCGGCCAGATGCCGGTCACGGTCGGCATGCTCAAGTCGCTTTCGGACAGCGCGACCTTGAGCATGACGTCGCTGTTACGTTCTATCGACATCAGGTGATAGAACACGGTGAAGTCGGCGTCCGGCAGGCCACGGCGCTTGGTGCGCAGGCGTTCGTCGACGCCGTGCAGGTCGTACAGCATCACGTACGGCTTGGGCATCTGACGCAGGAAGGTCAGGATTTCGATCAGCCGCGCACGTTGCACCCACAGCACGGGCATGCCAGTGACGGTGGACTGGGCGCTGAAGGCTTCAGCGCCAAAACGGTTATGGAGTTCAACGACGACCTCTTGGTCGTCAGCCTTGTGAGGCGGGATGTACAGAGCGGTGTCTGCAGTCATAGGTCTCGATCGCTATCGGTCAACGTACAGAATGAACCCAGGTTCAGGCTTCTTTTTGTAAAAGAAAAACTGGATCAGACTTCGTCGGGGCTGCGCAGGTTGGTCACCGCAATACGCTGTTCGCGGCGCTGTTCCTTCTGCGACGGCATCTCGGCGCGATAAACGCCCTGATCACCGACGACCCAGGAAAGGGGACGACGCTCCTGGCCAATGGATTCCTGCAACAGCATCAAGCCTTGCAGAAATGCCTCTGGACGGGGCGGGCAGCCGGGCACGTAAACATCCACAGGGAGGAATTTATCCACGCCCTGAACCACGGAATAGATGTCATACATGCCACCGGAGTTGGCACAGGCGCCCATGGAGATGACCCACTTGGGCTCCAGCATTTGCTCATAGAGGCGCTGGATGATCGGGGCCATCTTCAGAAAAGGGGTGCCGGCGATGACCATGAAATCCGCTTGGCGCGGCGATGCCCGGATCACTTCAGCGCCGAATCGCGCGATGTCGTGGGGCGCCGTGAAGGCGGTGGTCATTTCCACATAGCAGCACGACAGGCCGAAGTTGTACGGCCAAAGGGAGTTCTTGCGACCCCAGTTGACCGCGCCATTCAGCACGTCTTCGAGCTTGCCCATGTAGATGTTTTTGTGGACTTGGTCTTCTAACGGATCGGAAACGACTTCGCGTTCGCCGATGGGGTACTGCTCGTTAGGAGCATCCGGGTCGATCCTGGTGAGATTATATTGCATTGCCAAAGCCTCATTGTTTTAGCTTCGCCTGCCGGTTACGACGACCAACGGGAGCCCAATCGAGCGCCCCTACCCGCCATAGGTAGACAAGACCTGCCAACAGAATTGCTATGAAAACGAGCGCTTCGGCGAAGCCGGTCCAGCCGCTTTCGCGGACGGACACAGACCAGGCGTACAGAAAGAGGGCTTCAATGTCGAAAATCACGAAGAGCATCGCGACCAGATAGAATTTTGCCGAAAGCCGCAGACGGGCGCCGCCGGTGGGCAGCATGCCGGATTCGAACGGTTCGTTTTTGCTGCGGCCCCAGGCTTTGGAACCCAGCAGGCTGGAAAGGCCGAGCATGAAGGCGCAGAGGCCGACGACACCAAGGAGAAACACGGCGAAGCCCCAATTGTGGGCAATCAATCCTGTCGAGTCGGGCATGCTGGCAGTCCTTAACAGAGAGCAAAGGTCTCTGGGCTTGGAAAAGAAGTAGAAGCAGTGACGATATGTCGCAGTGCGATCAATTCCGGGATTTTATGTGCAAAAGGAGGGCAAGTAAATTTTCTGCATCAAATTTATTCGCAGGATTAATGAGATAGATCACGGTTTTCATGCTCAGCCCCAGCGGGGACGGGCATCGAAGAGGGTTTGGAGAAATATGTTTCTTACGGCGCGGCGACAGTTCGGCCTGACTTAAATGATAATAAATATCATTTGGCGGCTCTATTTGATGTGTGTCACTGGAACGTGACGAAGTTCCCGTTTAATTAGCCGGGAGAGGACGAAGGTTATTGAGTGTGTGGTTAATTAACTTTTAGGCGCTGATTTGAGTTGTCTATCGTTAATAGTTGACTGGCAACGTAGGTTAAATCCCTCACTGTCATCAGAAAGCCGCCCGTAGGCGGCCTCTGAATTCCTATTGCGTAGTGGCTTAATGGAACTGTTCTTCTTCCGTCGAACCCGTCAGTGCGGTCACTGAAGACTTGCCGCCCTGAATGACCGTGGTCATGTCATCGAAGTAGCCGGTGCCCACTTCCTGCTGGTGCGCCACGAAGGTGTAGCCCTTGGCGGCGTCGGCAAACTCCTGTTCTTGCAGTTTCACGTAGGCGGTCATGTCGTTGCGGGCGTAGTCGTGCGCCAGGTTGAACATGCTGTGCCACATGTTGTGGATGCCTGCCAGCGTGATGAACTGATGCTTGTAGCCCATTGCCGACAGCTCGCGCTGGAATTTGGCGATGGTCGCGTCGTCCAGATTCTTCTTCCAGTTGAAGGAAGGCGAGCAGTTGTAGGACAGCAGCTGATCCGGGTATTCCTTTTTGATCGCTTCGGCGAAGCGACGGGCCTCGTCCAGATCCGGCTTGGCGGTTTCACACCAGATCAGATCGGCATACGGCGCGTACGCCAGGCCGCGGGCAATCGCCTGGTCGAGGCCGGCGCGTACTTTGTAGAAGCCTTCCGGCGTGCGGGTGCCGGTCACGAACGGCTGGTCATACGGGTCGCAGTCCGAGGTCAGCAGGTCTGCGGCGTTGGCATCGGTACGCGCCAGAATTATGGTCGGCACGCCGGCAACGTCAGCCGCCAGGCGGGCAGCCACCAGTTTCTGTACGGCTTCCTGGGTGGGAACCAGCACCTTGCCGCCCATGTGACCGCATTTTTTCACGGACGCCAGTTGGTCTTCGAAGTGCACGCCGGCAGCGCCTGCCTCGATCATGCTCTTCATCAGTTCGTAGGCGTTAAGCACGCCGCCGAAACCGGCTTCGGCGTCGGCCACGATCGGCGCGAAGTAATCGATATAGCCTTCGTCGCCCGGGTTCTTGCCGGCTTTCCATTGGATCTGGTCAGCACGGCGGAACGAGTTATTGATGCGCTTGACCACGGTTGGCACCGAGTCCACCGGGTACAGCGACTGATCGGGGTACATCGATTCGGCGGAGTTGTTGTCCGCCGCGACTTGCCAGCCAGACAGGTAAATCGCCTGGATGCCGGCTTTGACTTGTTGCACGGCCTGACCGCCGGTGAGGGCGCCCATGCAGTTGACGAAATCCTTGTCGGGTCGGAAGGACGGCTTGGCGCCCTGGGTCACCAGGTTCCACAGCTTGTCAGCGCCCAGCTTTGCAAACGTGTGTTCAGGCTGAACCGAGCCACGCAGGCGGACGACGTCAGCAGCGGAGTAGGTGCGGGTTACGCCTTTCCAGCGTGGATTCTCGGCCCAGTCTTTCTCGATGGCTGCAATTTGTTGTTCGCGTGTCAGTGCCATGGGGTAAACCTCGTTGCTTGGTGTTGTGGGTCTTGAGGTGAAGCTCCTTGCTTCGCCGGCGCCGGGTTTCTTCAAGGCGCACTGATGGCTGCTCGCTGAATCGGAAAGCATGGATTCTCAGTCAGATTTTTTCGCCATCAGGATGATGAGGCGATGAAGCTGCCTTTTGGGCGGAAATGACGCTAATCGGCACGAACATGCTGAGTTCGAGCGCGATCAGGAGGCGTTCTGCACGACCTCCGATCAGCGGGAGCGAGGCCATCATGCCTCGCCGATTTTGCCTCGTCAAACACTTTGTAGTGCTTTTTTGAGAGCACTACATTCTTCGTCTAATACGACTTGTCGGTCAGTTTCAGGCGTGTGAGTGCTGAGAAGGGGAAGTCAACGCGGGTACTGGGCGGTCACGGTATGGAGGCAGGATGTAGTGCCGGATTGGGCACTACACAATTGGCGGTATCTAACCGGAATAGCACGGATGGCCACGGTCCATGTGGGAGCGAGCTTGCTCGCGAAAGCCTTGTGTCAGCCACCAGAGAGCCATTGGCTGCACCGGCCTCTTCGTGAGCAAGCTCACTCCCACAATTTTGTGCAGTGGCTAAATCACCCTTGGGCTTAGCATTGCGATAACGAGCGGTTCCCCTCAATCCAGGCTATCGACCTTCACCCGCAGCTGCATGTCATTGCTGCCCTGTGTCGAATAGCGTCGGACGACGCCATGCTCGTCGGCGCGGGACTGATCGCTGGCGCCGGCCAGCGTGATCCACTCACCCAGCCGACCACTGACTTGCGTGTCGGTGCTCTGCACCTTGATGGCGTCGGCCTGTTGCTGGCTCATGCGGTCGTTGTTGGTGCTGATGCTCAGGTGGACGATGTCACCGGTGACCGTCGCGGTGACGTAGAAGCCCTGGGTCACGTTGCGGTATTGCGTGTTGGTCTGCGGGTAGCCATAGCCATCGGACTGCACCGTGGTGATCGGTACGCTCTGGCCCATCTGAATCAGCGCCGGCGTCCCTTCGTTGGCCTGAACCTGTTGCACGCCACCGTCGCGACTGGCGGTGCCGTAATTCTGGATGCGCGTGCGGCCGTCGGCGCTGATGCGTCCGTCCTGGGAGCGCACGGTGCCATTGACCGAGTAACCCTGGTCGCTCTGGACCGTGCTGTCACTGGTGTCGACGCTGATCATAAGTCGCTTGGGCGCGGTATCGAGTTGACCGAGCAGGTCGCGCAGTTCGCTGATCTTGTCCGGTTCGGCGTTGACGATCAGCTTGTTGCCATAGGCATTGACGCTGCCTTCGTTGCCCAGAAACGACTTTACGGTGGGCAGCAGATCGTCGCTGGTGCGGTAATTCAGGGGGATGACTTCAGTGGCGGCCGCAGCCGTGAAGCTGCAAGCCAACAACAGTGAAGCGAGGAGGGTGCGTAATGACATCGATGTGGTCTCCGCGAGGGGCGCGTCTGAACGACGAGTTTGCCAGTTTGTCGGCCCGCGCAGCACCAAGTTGAATCGCAGGCAGCAAAACGCCCCGGTGCTCGCGTTTCAGCATAGACAGCTGAGGCGCGAAAGCCGGGGCGCCGGGTGCAGCAATGGGCAATCAGTGCGAGTCGCGCACCATGTCCACGTGGGGCAGGCCGGCTTCGAGGAACTCGTCGCTGACCACGCTAAAACCGAAGCGCTCGTAGAGTGCCGTGGCATGAACCTGAGCGCTGAGCCGCTGCTGTTTCAGGCCGCGGCGCTCTGCTTCGGCGAGGATCGCGGTGATCAACGCTTCACCCACGTTCAGGCCACGCCAGTCTTTGAGCACGGACAACCGGCCAAACTCACCGTCCGGCAACAGGCGCGCGGTGCCCACGGCGTAATCGCCTTCCAGCGCCAGAAAATGCAGAGCGTCTGCATCTTCCGAGTCCCATTCCAGTTCGGGCGGCACCGACTGCTCGGACACGAATACAGCGTCGCGAATGCGCCGAATGTCGGCGTTGTCTTTCTGCCAGTCGGCTACCCGTACGTGGATCTTATTCATCAGCAAACCCCAGACTTCCTTGTTTGACCAGCTCACAGAGCAGGTTACGTCCATCGTCATCTGCCAGCCATTGGCCCAGATTGTCGATATGCAGCGCATCGGCTGCACAGATCATTTTCAACAGTTCGCGCAGATGGCCCGGCAACAGACGGCTCTGACCGCTGGCGAACAACAGCAGGTCGTCGTCGACTTCCGACCACGCCAGTCGCGCGCTCGGGTTGCGGATCAGCACGGCGCCCTGTTCCAGACTGTCGAGCAGCTCGCTCTCGGCCAGTTCCGGGCCGACCACCAGCTCGGGATAACGCGGCTCGGTCATGAACTGGCCGAACCAGGTCAGCAGCAGGCGCTCGTCACCCATGTGCTCGGCCAGCAAGACCTTCAGGCGATCAAGGGCATCACGCTGAATCTGGTGCGGATCGCTGACCGGTTGCGCGTCGGCATCGGTGTAGCGTTCTTCTTCAGACATGAACTGGCTGAGGAAGTCCGTGAAGTGGGTCAGCACTTCAGCGGCGCTTGGCGCGCGGAAGCCCACCGAATACGTCAGGCACTCATCCACCGCGACGCCGCAGTGGGCCAGACGTGGCGGCAGGTAGAGCATGTCGCCTGGTTCCAGCGTCCACTCGTCGGTACCCTGGAAGTCGGCGAGGATGCGCAGGTCGGCGTGCTCGAGCAGTTTGCTCTCGGCGTCGCACATCTGGCCGATCTGCCAGTGACGCTTGCCGTGGCCCTGCAGCAGGAACACGTCGTAGTTGTCGAAGTGCGGACCGACACTGCCGCCCGGTGCGGCGTAGCTGATCATCACGTCATCGATGCGCCAGCTTGGCAGGAAGCGGAAGTTTTCCAGCAGTTCGCTGACTTCAGGCACGAACTGATCCACGGCCTGGACCAGCAAGGTCCACTCACGCTCCGGCAGTTTGCTGAATTCGTCTTCGGCGAACGGGCCGCGACGCAGCTCCCACGGGCGCTCGCCTTTCTCGATGACCAGGCGCGATTCAACTTCTTCTTCCAGCGCCAGGCCGGCCAGTTCGTCGGCGTCGATCGGGCTCTGGAAATCCGGAATGGCCTGACGGATCAGCAAGGGTTTCTTCTGCCAGTAGTCACGCAGGAACTCGCGCGCTGTGATGCCACCTAGGAGCTGAAGAGGGATGTCAGGATTCATGTGTAACCTATTGAAAAAACGAGTTTTTACGACGGGAATAAAAACGCCCGGCTCAGCCGGGCGTTCAGAGCGTGTGCAGTGCGGTCAGATGCGCTTGGCTTGCGCCACGGCGTTGCCGATGTAGTTCGCCGGCGTGAGCTTTTTCAGCTCTGCCTTGGCTTCGGCAGGCATGTCCAGACCGTCGATGAAGGTCAACAGTGCTTCAGGGCCGATGCCCTTGCCGCGCGTCAATTCCTTGAGCTTCTCGTACGGGTTCTCGATGTCGTAGCGACGCATGACCGTCTGGATCGGCTCGGCCAGGACTTCCCAGCAAGCGTCCAGATCGGCGGCGATCTTCTGCTCGTTGAGCTCCAGCTTGCCGATGCCTTTCAGGCTGGCTTCGTAGGCAATCACGCTGTGAGCGAAGCCCACGCCGAGGTTACGCAGCACAGTGGAGTCCGTCAGGTCACGCTGCCAACGGGAGATTGGCAATTTGCTGGCCAAATGCTGGAACAGCGCGTTGGCGATGCCGAGGTTGCCTTCGGAGTTTTCGAAGTCGATCGGGTTGACCTTGTGCGGCATGGTCGACGAGCCGATTTCGCCGGCGATGGTGCGCTGCTTGAAATAGCCCAGGGAGATGTAGCCCCAGATGTCGCGGTCGAAGTCGATCAGGATCGTGTTGTAACGGGCGATCGCGTCGAACAGCTCGGCGATGTAATCGTGCGGCTCGATCTGCGTGGTGTAGGGGTTGAAGCCCAGACCCAGCTCGTCTTCGATGAAGGCGCGGGCGTTGGCTTCCCAGTCGATGTCCGGGTAGGCCGACAGGTGCGCGTTGTAGTTGCCGACGGCGCCGTTGATCTTGCCCAGCAGCGGCACGGCAGCGACTTGAGCGATCTGGCGTTCCAGGCGGTAAACGACGTTGGCCAGTTCCTTGCCCAGGGTGGTCGGCGAGGCTGGCTGACCGTGGGTGCGCGAGAGCATCGGCACGGCGGCGAAGCGGATCGCCAGCTCGCGGATCGACTCGGCGATTTCCCGCATCAACGGCAGCAGCACGGTGTCGCGGCCTTCGCGCAGCATCAGCGCGTGGGACAGGTTGTTGATGTCTTCGCTGGTGCAGGCGAAATGGATGAACTCGCTGACCTTGGCCAGCTCCGGCAACTTGGCCGCCTGCTCCTTGAGCAGGTACTCGATGGCCTTGACGTCGTGGTTGGTGGTGCGCTCGATCTCTTTGACACGCTCGGCGTGCTCGAGAGCGAAATCGTTGGCCAGGGCATCGAGGATGGCGTTGGCTTCGGCGGAGAATGCCGGCACTTCAGGGATTTGCGGGTGAGCCGCCAGGCGTTGCAGCCAGCGTACTTCCACCAGGGCGCGGAAACGGATCAGGCCGTACTCGCTGAAAATCGGGCGCAGGGCCTGGGTTTTGCCGGCGTAGCGGCCATCTACAGGGGAAACCGCAGTGAGCGAAGAAAGCTGCATGGGGTGTTCTCGGACTGTCAGGCGACGAAAAGGGGCGCGTATCATACATGAAAATTCCGGTCAGCCGAGGCTGGCTGACCGTTATGACATCGCGCGATGTCAGGTTCGGAGCGGGCTGAATGGGGTTGGCCACTCAGCGGTGAAGCAATGGATACAGTTCTTTCAATAACTTGCGGCGGCTGATGACCAGTTGCCAGCGGTGGCCGCCCACTTGTCGCCAAAGTCGCGCGCAACGAATCCCGGCCAGTAACAGCGCGCGGATTTTCGAGGCGTTGTTGGGTTGCTGCAGATTGCGCATGTCGCCGTGGACCTGAATCCGTTGACGCAAGGTGCTCAGGGTGTCCTGATACAGCGCGCCGCTGGCAGCAATGACGTTTTCGTGCGCGATACCGAAATGCTCGACCTGGGATTTGATCTGCGGCAGGCGCTTGCCGATGGTGTCGAGCATGTCCTCACGCTTGGACAGTTGACGTTCCAGGCCCAGCATCGCCAGGGCATAACGCAGGGGTTCCCGTTGCAGCGTGGCCGGATCCCGTTCCAGAGCGCTGGCGAGGGCGCGATAGCCCTCGTGCAGATTCAGGTCGCCGCCACCGAACACGTCCAGCGTGTCTTTCGGGTCCATGACCAGCAGCGTGCCCATCAGGCAGCCAACAGCCGCTTCACCGGCCTGGCCGGTCTTGGCGATGCGATCGACCAGCACAGCGGCCTGAAAGACTCCGGCCAGGGCGACAAGTTGTTCCTGAATCGGGGTCATCAACGTGCATCCCTGGTGTGCCACGGCTCGGCGATTTCGATAACGCCGCCGCCGAGGCAGACCTCGCCGTCGTAAAACACCACGGACTGGCCCGGCGTCACGGCGCGTTGCGGTTCGTCGAAGGTGGCGCGATAGCCGGTCTCGGTACGTTCCAGGGTGCAGGTTTGGTCGCTCTGGCGGTAACGCACTTTGGCGGTCAGCTGGCGCGGGCTGCTGAGGTCGATCGGATTGACCCAGTAGATCTCCGACGCGAGCAGGGCGCGGGAGAACAGCCACGGGTGTTCGTTGCCCTGGCCGACGATCAGCTCGTTGTGCTCCAGGTCCTTGGCCAGCACGTACCACGGCTCATCGCCGGCGTCCTTCAGTCCGCCGATGCCCAGGCCCTGGCGCTGGCCGATGGTGTGGTACATCAGGCCGGCATGCCGACCAATGAGCTCGCCCTCGGTGGTCTTGATTTCGCCGGGCTGCGCAGGCAGGTATTGCTTGAGGAAGTCGGTGAAACGACGCTCGCCGATGAAGCAAATGCCGGTCGAGTCCTTCTTCTTCGCGGTCGCCAGCTGGTATTTCTCGGCGATGGCACGCACCTCGGGCTTCTCCAGTTCACCGACCGGGAACAGGGTCTTGGCGATCTGCTCACCGCCAACGGCATGCAGGAAGTAGCTCTGGTCCTTGTTCGGGTCCAGGCCCTTGAGCAGTTCGGTGCGGCCGTCGATGTCGCGGCGGCGCACGTAGTGCCCGGTGGCAATCAGATCGGCGCCGAGCATGAAGGCGTAGTCGAGAAAGGCTTTGAACTTGATCTCGCGGTTGCACAGGATGTCCGGGTTCGGCGTGCGCCCGGCTTTGTATTCTTCGAGGAAATGCTCGAAGACGTGATCCCAGTACTCGGCCGCGAAATTCACGGTGTGCAGTTTGATACCGATCTTGTCGCACACGGCCTGGGCGTCCGCGAGGTCGTCCATGGCGGTGCAGTATTCCGTTCCGTCGTCTTCTTCCCAGTTCTTCATGAACAGGCCTTCCACCTGGTACCCCTGCTCCATGAGCAGAAGGGCGGAGACCGAAGAATCCACGCCGCCGGACATGCCGACAATGACGCGCTTCTTTTCTGTATCGGAAAAGGCTGAATCAGACATAGGAATTCGATTGGGTAGCAGCAGGAAAGGGCGCGATTCTAGCAGGGAGTCGGCGCCAAGGCTAAAAGCTATTCAGTTGCACAGACGCATGGGATGAGTAGGACCGGCTTCAGCCGGGAAAGGGCCAGTCAGTCGCGTACAACGTCCAGAATGTGAATCGGGCCTGCCAGGTAGTCGTCGATGCAGCGCAATACCAGCTTGCTGCGCCAGCGCTCCGGTTGACGGGCGAGTTCGTCGCGGCTGAACCAGGGCGCGCCGACGATGCCGGTGTCCAGCGCACGTTCGGGGTGGTGCCGCGTTGCTTTGGCCGAAAAGCACACGCGCTGGTAGGTCACGCCATTCGATGGCGCTGTGTACAGGTAAATGCCGACGACGCCCGTCAGTTCGACGTCCCAGCCGGTTTCTTCCAGCGTTTCGCGGATGGCCGCTTCGCGCAACGTTTCATCAGGCTCCAAGTGACCGGCAGGCTGATTGAGTACGAGCTTGCCGTTTTTCAACTCTTCGACGAACAGGAAACGGCCATCGTCTTCGATGACGGTTGCGACGGTGATGTGGGGGTGCCAGGTCATGGATAGCTCGGAGAATACAAATAAGGTTCGGAGCATAGCCGCTACAGTGACCTGCCTCAAACCCGTCCTCTTGGCTACCGTTGGTCTTATCCAGCATTTGCTTTTCTTGCCAGGGAAAAATAGTGCTTAACTGAAAGATAAGGTTGTTGTATCAGTGCGCAAGTCCGCATTCATTGAGTGCCGGATATCGTCGCCCGTTATAAATGGAGAAGTACATGAACACTATGGATGGTGATAAAGGCCGGTCGTGCGCTTGCCGGTATGTAGACGTTATTGAATGGCGACCTATCGTTTTTGGGGTAATACTCCTAATTGGATTAATGCAAAGAGGGTGGGCGGGGCCGCTTGAAGTGGGAGGCGAGCAGCGGGGCGGTGCAGCAGTGTCGCCGGAGGTAATATTACAAGCCAAAGACCGCAGTCTTCAGAAACCTGAACCCGACCACGCCGGAGTGGGCAACAGCGCGCCATACATTCGGGATTTTTCCAAGCCCTATAATGAATATGTCTGGGTAACGGCTCATAACGGTTATCTGAATGACCTGGACGAACAGTTGGAGCGAGGTGTTCGCGGATTGATGTGGGACGTTCACCCCTTCAGGCTGGGGGCCTATCCCGACTACTGGACCGAGGCCTATTTGTGTCATGAAACCTTGGGCGGTTATGAGGAGAGTCCGTGCGCTCCTGCATCCAAAACAAGAAAACCATTCAAGGACGAACTGCAAAAAGTCATGCGGTTTCTTGATAAGGAAGAGAATAAATCCGCTGTCGTTACTATATTGCTGCAAGATCGAGTCGAACGCCGATTTATCGAAGAGGCCTTTGCCAGCGTGCCTGGTTTGTCGGACTACGTATTTGATGTTAGAGACTACATTCGCGATGATCATTGGCCAACGTTGCAGCAAATAATCGACAGTCACAAAAGGATCATCTTTTTCGTTGAGAACCTCAATGGTGAGTATTCAACGCCGGCCAAGCCTATCTACCTGGCGAAGGGTTCAAATTTCAAGGTGGAGAATACCTATGATCTGGGGTCTCCAACCGCTGATTACTGGGAGTGCGTTACGCGCTGGTCAGACATTCCCCTGACAACTCCATACGTCTCCGAAGTCGGATTTACATCGTGGCCCAGGCTTTTTACCCTGAATCAGTTCCACACGTTGTTTTCCTCCCCCGCCCATGCTGGCCAGATCGACAATAATCTAACGTGGCTGGAAAACCGGATTGACCGTGTCTGCGCGGTCGCAAATGGCAAGCGGCTGATACCTAACTTCATCGCACTGGATTACTCTCAAGTGGGTGATGCGGTCGCCTATGCCGGTGCATTGACCGAGGGCGGCGTCTACTTCTATGAGAACAACAACGGTGTTTCCGAGGCCTATCCAGATTCAAAGCGTCAGGTGGGTCCCGCCAGCGCTGATGATTCAGATGTCGTCTGCGTCTTGCCCACCAGTGTCGAGTGGGATATTCGCTTAAAAGCTGCAGGGTGCGAGAACGACGAAACTCGATCCCTTGCACTTAGAGGTGTCAAGGAAGGCACCAGTATAAAAGTTTTCGATCAACCTAATGCGAGCAAGTCGGACGACTACACCGTCATCAACGTGTTGCGTGACATCGGGCTCAGCGAGCGAGTCGTGGTGGGCAGTTATGAGCGCTCTTACACAAACGCAGATGTAGAGGTGATCTATCACCCTCAGAACGGACTTGATGGCAAGGTCTCACACATCATTATCGAGCCCGAGACAGGCAGCATCATGCCTAAAATAAAATTGGCTGACGACAGCGACAATGACGTTTGCTCTGTTCCGGTGGATGCGGCCATTTCATTTGAGTTGGGCGGAAATGGTGATGCTTATGGATGTTCAAACGATGATGCCCAGTCCTTTGTGCTGACGGGGGCTTTAGCTGGCAGCACTATCACGCTCTTTGGTACTAAAGATGCGTCCGAAACCTGTTCGCAGGGTTGCGTCAGATTATTTGTACGCAAAGACATGACCGCTCCCTTCAGCATTGCCAATCTGGACAGATTCGGTGCGAGCACGGAAAGTGCTGACGGATCGGTATTGGCTGTTCGATATGGGGGCGATCAGCAACTGGCGGGCAAGGTCTCTTATATGAAGGTGTCACTGGACAGCTTTACGGGCCAGGACGTCGTGCCAACAAGTGCGGAGGCCGATGGCTCTTTTGGTAGTTGGGGGACTAAAGCTCAGTGCCCGGTCGGCCGGTTTGCCTGGGGGTTCAGTTTGAAAATCGAAAAGAACCAGGGTAGCGGAGATAACACCGGGCTCAACTCAGTCAGAATGTTTTGTTCAGAAGACGCTCAGTCAAACCCGATCGAGAGTGCGGGAGGAAGCTGGGGGGACTGGAGCGCGACGTATAAGTGCACCCCTTCGAACGGGCCGCTCAAGGGTTTTGCCATGAGGACGCTATGGCCCAGAGATCACAGCGACGAGGTGGTCGCAACCGACCTCATCGGTATTTGCCAGGACGCTACTCGGATCGGCGGAGCAATGCCTGAAGACTGGGGAGTCTGGAGCAGCGATTTTATCTGTCCTGCGGATCTGTACGCCGCGGGATTTATAACGCGGCTCGAGGGTTATCAGGGGGAGGGTGACGACACTGCCCTGAACGGCATGAGAATGTATTGTGCCCGCAGCTTTGACGAGGTGTTGCCCACAAAGCCGGTTATACAGCAAGTGACCCCTGGAACGTCTGTAATCTACTGGGACGATTCCGTAAACCAGGATGGCATCGCCGAGTTCGAGATATCGGGTGATGGCCGAGTGTTGGGGAGTACCCACACCAACTTCTATGAATTCAATACGCAAGGCATCAGTGAGGTGTCCGTCGTAGCGGTCGATTTCGATGGCAATCGTTCTGCGCCCTCATCCGTGGCGGTTCCGGCGTTCGATGCCACACCGCCCGCCACGCCGACAGGGCTGAAGGTCGTCAACCACCAGGACGGGCTGTTTGAAATAAGCTGGGATGAGATCGCGGGCTCCGCAAGCAGCCTGGCATATGAGATTTCCTACGATGGGCAGGTGCAAGGGGTAACGCCCGAAACGTCGATAGCGATCGACCAAGCTGTCACACCGCTCAACTTCATGCTGTCCCTTCGTGCTCACAAGTTTAATGACACTTATTCGGCGCCCGTATCCCTGTTTATCGACAGGACCCCACCTCAGTCACCTTCAGGCTTGAGTTTCAGTGACCTGCAAAGCCACTCGTTGAAATTGAGCTGGGCCGCGTCGTCTGACGAGACGAAAATGAAGGGGTACGCGGTTTACAGGGATGGCAGTCTGTTGGCCGAGACGGCGGGCACGACATTCACTGTCGAGGGGTTGGAGACCGGTGTGAACTACACCTTCGCTGTCCAGGCAAGGGACGCCGCTGATAACCAGTCAGCTGTTACTTCTGTATTCGTTGATCGTGAAGCGCCGTCTACGCCCCGTGACATTGAATACAGCGATGTGACACCGACGTCGCTGAAACTTTCATGGCTTCCCTCACACGACAATGTGGGTGTGGTCGGGTATCGCATTGTGCGGGACGATGGCGCGACCTTCGATACCGAAACCCCCGACTACCACGACACCACGCTTAAACCCCTGACGACTTATCGTTACAGTGTGAGCGCCTACGACGCCAACCTTAATCAATCGCAGCCCACGATGCTTTTGGTGGATCGCGAACCACCGTCAGCGCCGTCCGGGGCCCGATACAGCGAGGACACAGGCACCACGTTGCTTATCCAGTGGACCGCCTCCACCGATGATGTCGGCGTAACGGGCTACCACATTTACCGAGATGATCTGCCTGAGGCGATCGGTGAAACTGATCTGACGACGTTCACTGCATCGGGCCTGACCCCCGCAACGACCTACACCTTTCATCTCGAAGCATTCGATGCCGCCGGCAATCAATCTGCCCGCGCCCTGCTGCTTGTTGATCGGGTTGCGCCAGTGCTTGCGCCGTTCTTCTATGCCTACGGCGCGAATGGTGCTGAAACAGACACGCCACTGTTGAAGTGGGAGGACGCAACCGACGACACCGACGTGGCCGGCTACGAACTATCGGTGGATGGAAGCGTAGTACAAACCGCCAGCGAAAGACCCGTCAAGACCGCCGATCTGGGCCTCAGCACTGGCGAAAACCATACCTTTGGTCTTAGGGCCTATGATGCGGCGGGTAACTATTCAGCCCCTAAGGAGCTCGTGATGTATCACGGCCGCCCCTCGATGCCGATAGACTTAAAAGGCACGTTAATGCCAGGTGGTGGGGTCATCTTCGATTGGGACAGGGGTGATCCGTCAACCACCCTGTATTCAATCCAGACAGACGCAGGGGTTGAGACCGAGCAACCTGACGTTCGATTCCCCACATTGGTCAATGAGGCGCTTGACCCCCCTTCGGTCGCCGTGAAGCTAGAGGCCATCAACAGCGAAGGCGCCAAATCGTTAAGTATTTTCTGCAAGAAAACGGATCCAGCCACGCCCACCTTTGACCGCTGTGAGCCCAGCGATTACACGAACACCAGGCATACGGTCAACGAGAAACCTTCCCGGCCATAGCAATGCCAGGCCGTTTTGCCGGCCTCAGTGACCTGCAAAAAAAAACCCGGCACGAGGCCGGGTTTCGTTTTGCATCCTTGCAGTACTGCGTAGCGCTTACCGTCTTACTTCAACGCATTGATCGCGTCATTCAGGGTCTTGCTTGGGCGCATGGCGTTGCTGGCCAGTTCCGGGGTAGGGAAGTAGTAGCCGCCGATGTCCAGTGGCTTGCCCTGCACGCTGTTCAGCTCGGCGACGATGGTCGCTTCGTTGTCAGCCAGGGTTTTTGCCAGCTCCGTGAACTTGGCTTGCAGCGCCGTATCGTCGGTCTGTGCCGCCAGAGCCTGAGCCCAGTAGGTGGCCAGGTAGAAGTGGCTGCCACGGTTGTCGATACCGCCGACCTTGCGCGATGGCGACTTGTTGTTGTCCAGGAATTGACCGGTGGCCTTGTCCAGAGCAGTAGCAAGTACCAGCGCTTTCGGGTTGTCGTAGACGTTGCCCAAGTGCTCGAGGGAAGCAGCCAGTGCCAGGAATTCGCCCAGGGAATCCCAACGCAGGAAGTTCTCTTCGTTCAGCTGTTGAACGTGCTTCGGCGCCGAACCACCTGCGCCGGTTTCGAACAGACCACCGCCACTCATCAGCGGCACGATGGACAGCATCTTGGCGCTGGTGCCCAGCTCCATGATCGGGAACAGGTCGGTCAGGTAGTCGCGCAGCACGTTGCCGGTCACCGAAATGGTGTCCTTGCCCGCGCGAATACGCTCCAGGGAAACCTTCATCGCGTCGACCGGCGACTGGATGCTGATGTCCAGGCCTGCCGTGTCGTGATCCTTCAGGTAGTGCTCGACCTTCTTGATCATCGCCGCATCGTGGGCGCGCTCAGGGTCCAGCCAGAAAATCGCCGGGGTGTTGCTCAGGCGCGAACGGTTGACGGCCAGTTTGACCCAGTCCTGAATCGGCGCGTCCTTGGTCTGGCACATGCGCCAGATGTCGCCGGCTTCAACGTTCTGCTCCATCAGGACCTGACCTTTGTCGTCGGTCACGCGGACCACGCCATCGGTTTCGATCTGGAAGGTTTTGTTGTGAGAGCCGTACTCTTCGGCTTTCTGCGCCATCAGGCCAACGTTTGGCACGCTGCCCATGGTGGTCGGGTCGAAGGCGCCGTGTTGCTTGCAGTCTTCGATCACGGCTTGATAGATGGTTGCGTAGCAACGGTCCGGGATCACGGCCTTGGTGTCCTGCAGCACGCCGTCGTTGTTCCACATCTTGCCGGAATCACGAATCATCGCCGGCATCGAGGCGTCGACGATGACGTCGCTCGGCACGTGCAGGTTGGTGATGCCTTTGTCGGAATTGACCATCGCCAGGGCAGGGCGGGTCGCATAGACGGCTTTGACGTCCGCTTCGATCTGCGCTTGCTGGTCAGCGGGCAGGTCCTTGATGCGGGCGTACAGGTCGCCGATGCCGTTGTGCAGGTTGAAGCCGATTTCTTTCAGGACCTCAGCGTGCTTGCTCAGCGCTTCCTGATAGTACTCGGCGACGAACTCGCCAAACATGATCGGGTCCGAGACCTTCATCATGGTGGCTTTCAAATGCACGGAGAACAGCACGCCGAGCTTCTTGGCGTCTTCGATTTCACGGGCCACGAAAGCGCGCAGGGCTTTCTTGCTCATGACCGCGCAGTCGATGATCTCGCCCGCAAGTACCGACGTCTTGTCCTTCAGCACGGTGGTGCTGCCATCTTTGCCGATCAGCTCGATCTTCACGGCGCCAGCGGCTTCGATCAGCGAGGATTTTTCGCTGCCGTAGAAGTCGCCGTTGTCCATGTGCGCCACGTGGGACTTGGAGTCCGCAGACCAGGCGCCCATTTTGTGCGGGTGCTTGCGCGCGTAGTTCTTGACGGAGAGCGGCGCCCGGCGATCAGAGTTACCTTCACGCAGCACCGGGTTCACGGCACTGCCTTTCACTTTGTCGTAGCCAGCCTGGGCAACCTTGTCGGCTTCGGTGACGACTTCATCCGGGTAGTTCGGGATGTCGTAGCCCTTGGCTTGCAGTTCCTTGATCGCGGCCTTCAGTTGTGGAACCGAAGCGCTGATGTTCGGCAGCTTGATGATGTTGGCTTCCGGCGTGGTCGCCAGTTGGCCCAGCTCTGCCAGATCGTCGGACACCTTCTTGTCACCCAGGCGCTCGGGAAAGCTGGCGAGGATGCGGGCTGCAAGCGAGATGTCGCGGGTTTCAACGGCGATGTCAGCGGAGGCGGTGAACGCTTCGATGATAGGCAGCAGTGAGTAGGTGGCGAGGGCTGGCGCTTCGTCAGTGAAGGTGTAGATGATCTTCGAGCGGTTGGACATATTCGGGATAACTCTCTTCTTTGCTGAGCGTACACAAAATTTCGAGATGCGCAGGGTAGGCACTTTCGCCCAAAGTATCGATGAGCCGAAAGTCGAGAATTTCGTCGCGTGATAGGGGGTGCATCAGTCGAGCGTCAAACGGTCGGACCCGGGTAGCGGTCCGGCCTGTCGAGGGCTGAAAGCCTGGGTTCAGGTGGTTCGGCCCCCAATGACCCAACGGTCACCGGCGCTGAGTATATCACTGCACCCGGCCATTACTACGGTACTCGTGTGACGGCTTTGCGGTGGCCGGGACGATTGCGCAGGTCTCGGGATGCGTGAGGATTCCCCGGGAAAACCGTGCAGCCCTTGCGCCACGGGGCTTGCGGCAACCTGTCGCAGTTAGCGGGTGTGAATCCGTCCCGACGCGTAACGAGGCGGATTTCGACTAAAGGAGCACCTGGGCCACAGTTGCGTTGGCTCGCTTCCCTATATAGATGCACGATAGATGCACGCAACGGGGCAGCTAAGGCACAAAAAAAGCCGGCCAACCCTGATGGATTGACCGGCTTATCGAATCTCGCGCTTGAACGGTCCGGCTCAGGCGTGATTGTTGCGCTATGCCCGCTGTTCCTCGGGTTGCCTCTCGTGATGAGAGACGGCCTGATGGTTATCAGCGGAGATCTTAGCGCTGATTTTAATGGCGTGAAGACCTTTCGGTCCCTGGATGATTTCGAAATTTACCGGCTGTCCGGCCTTCAGGGTTTTATAGCCATCCATACTGATCGCCGAGTAGTGTGCAAACAGGTCCTCGGACTTGCCATCTTCGACGATGAAGCCATACCCCTTGGCGTTGTTAAACCACTTGACCTTACCGCTTAGCATAGTCACATCCCTCTGCAAAGGACTCCGATGGGAGTATCATCACCTCTCATCCGCCGGACCTAAAAAATTTTGGTTGACTGCGCGGACCCTTTTTACCCAATGTGGGTTCTATTGTTTGTAACACCGATTGGCCGATAGTCAAGGTCAAGCGGCGGTCCAGTTGAAAACCGGTATCACCGCCACCACTTATTTCAATCACGTCCTCTGTGAACCTTCTTTACCATGCATGCAATCAGCAAGATTCGACTAACATTCAATCAGGATGACCCGCATCCCCATGAGGACGATGCGTCGGGCACCGCTGTACAGGAAGCCAAGCCGATATTGCAGGTGCCGCCTATGTACAAGGTGGTTTTGTTCAACGATGACTACACCCCGATGGATTTCGTTGTCGAAGTGCTCGAGGTGTTTTTCAACCTGAATCGTGAGCTGGCGACCAAGGTCATGCTGGCCGTCCATACAGAGGGACGGGCCGTTTGCGGATTGTTTACCCGCGACATCGCCGAGACCAAGGCTATGCAGGTCAACCAGTACGCCAGGGAAAGCCAGCATCCGCTACTCTGTGAAATCGAGAAGGACGGTTAACGCCGGACACTTGGGTATGAGGTGAAGCTATGTTAAACCGTGAGCTCGAAGTCACCCTCAATCTGGCTTTCAAGGAGGCCCGCTCTAAACGTCATGAGTTCATGACCGTCGAGCACCTCCTGCTGGCCCTATTGGACAATGAGGCTGCCGCCACCGTACTGCGTGCCTGCGGCGCAAACCTCGACAAACTCAAACACGACCTCCAGGAGTTCATCGACTCCACCACGCCGCTGATCCCCGTGCATGACGAGGATCGCGAGACCCAACCTACACTCGGCTTCCAACGCGTTCTTCAGCGTGCGGTTTTCCATGTGCAGAGCTCCGGCAAGCGAGAAGTCACTGGCGCAAACGTGCTGGTGGCGATCTTCAGCGAGCAGGAAAGCCAGGCAGTGTTCCTGCTCAAGCAGCAGAGCGTTGCCCGTATCGATGTCGTCAACTATATCGCCCACGGTATTTCCAAAGTGCCGGGGCATGGCGATCAATCTGAAGGTGAGCAAGATATGCAGGATGACGAGGGCGGTGAGTCTTCTTCCTCAGGCAATCCTCTGGATGCCTATGCGAGCAACCTGAATGAGCTGGCCCGTCAAGGCCGCATCGATCCGCTGGTAGGGCGCGAGATGGAAGTCGAGCGCGTCGCTCAGATTCTCGCGCGGCGCCGCAAGAACAACCCGCTGCTGGTGGGCGAGGCCGGGGTGGGTAAAACCGCCATTGCCGAAGGCCTGGCCAAACGCATCGTCGACAATCAGGTGCCGGACCTGCTGGCCAACAGCGTCGTGTACTCCCTCGACCTGGGCGCACTGCTGGCCGGTACCAAATACCGTGGCGATTTCGAGAAGCGCTTCAAGGCGCTGCTCGGCGAGTTGAAGAAGCGCCCGCACGCGATCCTGTTCATCGACGAAATCCACACCATCATCGGTGCCGGCGCTGCATCCGGTGGCGTGATGGATGCGTCCAATCTGCTCAAGCCGTTGCTGTCGTCGGGTGATATCCGTTGCATCGGTTCGACCACGTTCCAGGAATTCCGCGGCATCTTCGAAAAAGACCGTGCGCTGGCCCGTCGTTTCCAGAAGGTCGACGTCTCGGAGCCGTCTGTCGAAGACACCATCGGCATTCTGCGCGGCCTGAAGGGCCGTTTCGAACAGCATCACAATATCGAATACAGCGACGAAGCCCTGCGTGCCGCTGCCGAACTGGCATCGCGCTACATCAATGACCGTCACATGCCCGACAAGGCCATTGACGTGATTGACGAGGCGGGCGCCTATCAGCGGCTGCAACCGGTGGAAATGCGCGTCAAGCGCATTGAAGTGCCGCAGGTTGAAGACATCGTGGCGAAGATCGCGCGGATTCCGCCGAAGCACGTCAACAGCTCCGACAAGGAGTTGCTGCGTAACCTGGAGCGCGACCTGAAGCTGACCGTGTTTGGTCAAGACGCAGCCATCGACTCGCTGTCCACCGCGATCAAGTTGTCCCGTGCAGGCCTCAAGTCCCCGGACAAGCCTGTCGGTTCGTTCCTGTTCGCAGGTCCGACCGGTGTCGGCAAGACCGAGGCAGCGCGTCAGCTGGCCAAGGCGCTGGGTATCGAGCTGGTGCGGTTCGACATGTCTGAATACATGGAGCGTCACACCGTATCGCGTCTGATCGGTGCGCCGCCGGGCTATGTCGGTTTTGATCAGGGCGGTTTGTTGACCGAAGCCGTCACCAAACAGCCGCATTGCGTGCTGCTGCTCGATGAAATCGAGAAGGCGCACCCTGAAGTCTTCAATCTGCTGCTGCAGGTGATGGACCACGGGACGCTCACCGACAACAACGGGCGCAAGGCGGACTTCCGCAATGTGATCGTGATCATGACCACCAACGCCGGTGCTGAAACCGCCGCGCGCGCTTCGATCGGTTTCACCCATCAGGATCACTCTTCTGATGCGATGGAAGTGATCAAGAAGAGCTTTACGCCGGAATTCCGCAACCGTCTGGATACCATCATTCAATTCGGTCGCCTCAGCCATGAGGTTATCAAGAACGTGGTGGACAAGTTCCTCACCGAGCTTCAGGCGCAGCTGGAAGACAAGCGCGTATTGCTGGAAGTGACCGACGCGGTGAGGGGGTATCTGGCCGAGGAGGGTTACGACGCAGCGATGGGTGCACGCCCGATGGCACGTCTGATCCAGGACAAGATCAAGCGTCCGCTGGCCGAGGAGATTCTGTTCGGCGAGTTGTCCGAGCATGGCGGTGTGGTACACATCGACATCAAGGACGGCGAGATCTCGTTCGATTACGAAACCACGGCTGAACTGGCCTGACGCTTCGGTTGATGCAACAAACCTGAAAGGCGCCGATTGGCGCCTTTTTTGTTGGCTGCGAATCTGCCGAATCCTGTAGGAGTGAGCTTGCTCGCGATTGCTTAGTGTCAGTCACCTAATGTGTCTCAGACAAATCGCAATCGCGAGCAAGCTCACTCCTACATCTGTTGAAACGCGCCCGGTCTGATGGACCGAGTGAGCCGCTTTTTGCGGCTTGCCGTGAGCGGGTAGGGTGAATCTCACGCACACAAAAACGCCCGGCATGAGCCGGGCGTTTTTGTTAAGACCTGTTAGCGGGCGCGGTAAGTGATGCGCCCTTTGCTCAAGTCGTAGGGCGTCAGCTCAACGCGGACCTTGTCGCCGGTAAGAATGCGGATGTAGTTCTTGCGCATCTTGCCGGAGATGTGCGCGGTTACGACGTGCCCATTTTCCAACTCCACACGGAACATGGTGTTGGGCAGGGTGTCGACGACAGTGCCTTCCATTTCGAAGCTGTCTTCTTTCGACATGCAGTAAAGCCCTCGGTATCCAATGAATGGCCCGGTGCAAACGGCAGCCAGGCAAAAGCGGGCTGCATTGTGCCCGAAAATTGAGGTTTAAGCCAAGGGCTTCAGTAAAGAGTGACCCATCTTTGGTTGGTGAGCAGCTCGATGGGGCGATATTGGGTCTTGTAATTCATCTTTTTGCAGTTCTTTATCCAGTAGCCGAGGTACACGGCATGCAATTGCATGCGTGCGGCTTCGGCGATCTGCCAGAGAATCGCGTAACGCCCCAGGCTGCGGCGCTCTTCGGCGGGTTCGTAGAACGTGTAAACGGCCGAAAGCCCGTTGGGCAGCAGGTCAGTGACGGCCACGGCGAGTAGCCGGCCTTCCAGGCGAAATTCGTAAAACCGCGAGAACGGCAGGTCCCGTACCAGGAACGTGGAAAACTGGTCGCGACTTGGTGGGAACATATCGCCGTCCGCATGGCGCTGCTCGATGTAGCGCTGATACAGATCGAAGTACTCCTCACTGAAATGCGGCTTGGTGCTCGTCACTTCGAGGTCGGCGTTCCTTCTGAAAATACGTTTCTGCTGACGATCAGGCACGAACAGCCCGACCGGAATGCGCGCGGGCACGCAGGCGCTGCAGTTCTGGCAGTGCGGACGGTACAAATGATCGCCACTGCGGCGAAACCCCATGTCCGAGAGATCGGCATAGACCTGGACGTCCATCGGCTGGCTGGGGTCGAGGAACAGCGTGGTGGCTTGTTCCTCGGGCAGGTAGCTACAGGAGTGGGGTTGAGTGGCATAGAACTTCAGCCGCGCCAGCTCGGTCATGATCAACCCTCGAGAAAAACCTTGAGTTAAGAGTGTATGCCAGCCGACTCAAACTCGCCTAGGCAGCCAGTCGGCGCAAGTGCTCTTATCCAGATGTTCGCGCAGACAGTCGGCGAAGGTCTGCCGTGGAATCGACCGAGCGCCAAGGCTTAGCAGGTGCTCGGTCGGCATCTGGCAATCGATCAGGACAAATCCCCACGTTTGCAAATGTTCGACCAGCGTCGCAAAGCCGACCTTTGAAGCGTTGTCGGCGCGGCTGAACATGGATTCGCCAAAGAACAACTGGCCCATGGCCAATCCATACAAGCCGCCCACCAAGGCGTCGCCGTCCCAGACCTCAACGCTATGGGCGAACCTACGCGCGTGCAGCTCGATGTAGGCCGCCTGCATGGAGTCGGTTATCCACGTGCCGTCTGCGTAGGCCCGAGGTTCGGCGCACGCTTGAATGACCGCCGGGAAGTCCTGATCGAACGTGACCCGATAACGCCCCTGGCGCAGCAACTTGCCCAGACTGCGCGACACATGCAGTTCATCCGGAAACAGCACGGTACGCGGGTCCGGCGACCACCACAGAATCGGCTGGCCCTGCTGATACCAGGGAAAACAGCCATGGCGGTACGCGGCGATCAGGCGATCGGCAGACAAATCGCCGCCGCCGGCCAGCAGTCCGTTGGGCTCGCGCATGGCTTTTTCCAGCGCAGGAAAATCAAGGGTGTCGCGTTGTAACCAGGTCAGCATGGCATCCAGACTTTACGAGAGGGGAGGGGAGTCAGCGCGGGTCGTCATTGCGAATTGCAACTCCGTGCTGCAAACGGGGTCACAAGCCGCCTGATCGAACCGGGATGTCGGACCGCTTGATTTCTTCATTCCAGCATGGCCTTTTGACAGTTCAAGGAACCAGTAGCTACGCGTCATAAGCCTTTGTCGGCAAAGAAAATGCGTGCCGCAATTGTCTGCGGCCGTCGAAGCTTGAAGATCGGCAAGCTCCGCGCCAGACTAACGTAGCGCGCGGCGCGCAAATCCGTACAATGCCGATGTTGTTTAACCTCATTTCAAGTCACCTGTCGAGCGTGCGTTATCGCAGTCGTGTTTTCCCCGGTGGTCATGCTGACCGTCGGACCGATATTCAGGCCGATGTTCGGGAAAGGCACTGCCATTTCGTCAAGGCAGTCGTACACAGTCAATCATCAGATGTTCGCGCTTGCGCGCAGGAATTGAAGCGTTTTGAAGAAATCCACCATAGCACCCACCCCCGTTCCGCTCTGGCGGCAGCACCTGCACTACCGGCTCAAGGAAGGTGCACTGATCGCGTTCGGCGCGCTGTGTCTGTATCTGATCATGGCGCTACTGACCTACGATCAGGGCGATCCAGGCTGGAGCCACACGAGCAGCTCAAGCAATTCTGCCCAGGTTCAGAACGCCGCAGGCTTCGCCGGTGCGTACTCTGCCGACATCCTGTTCATGATCCTCGGCTACTTCGCCTACATCTTCCCGCTGTTGTTGGGGATCAAGGCCTATCAGGTTTTCCGCCATCGCCATGAGCCGTGGCAGTGGAGCGGCTGGCTGTTTTCCTGGCGCATGATCGGTCTGGTGTTTCTGGTACTCGCCGGCGCTTCGCTGGCGCACTTGCACTTTCATTCGGCATCGGGCCTGCCGGGTTCTGCCGGTGGCGTGCTGGGCGAAGTGCTGGGCGATCTGGCCAAGCGCGCGCTGAATGTTCAGGGCAGCACATTGCTGTTCATCGCCTTGTTTTTGTTCGGTCTGACCGTGTTCACCGATCTGTCCTGGTTCAAGGTCATGGACAACACCGGCAAGATCACCCTGGACCTGATCGAATTGTTCACGGGCTCGCTCAACCGCTGGTGGACCGCGCGCAACGAGCGCAAGCAGATGGTGGCTCAGCTGCGTGAAGTCGACATGCGTGTCGACGAAGTAGTTGCTCCGGTTGCCCCGGATCGACGGGAGCAAGCCAAAGCCAAGGAGCGCCTGATCGAGCGCGAACAGGCGTTGACCGAGCACATGGCCGCCCGCGAGAAGCACGTGCCCGCCGTCATTGCGCCGGCACCTCCACGGGCACCGGAGCCGAGCAAGCGCGTACAGAAAGAGAAACAGGCGCCGTTGTTCGTCGACAGCGCCGTAGAAGGCACCTTGCCGCCGATCTCGATCCTCGACCCGGCAGAGAAAAAGCAGCTCAACTATTCGCCTGAATCCCTGGCAGCGGTGGGTCATCTGCTGGAGATCAAGCTCAAGGAATTCGGCGTCGAAGTCACCGTGGACTCGATTCACCCCGGCCCGGTGATTACCCGTTACGAAATCCAGCCGGCTGCCGGCGTGAAAGTCAGCCGTATCTCGAACCTGGCGAAAGACCTGGCGCGCTCCCTGGCAGTGACCAGCGTCCGTGTGGTCGAGGTCATTCCCGGCAAGACCACCGTTGGTATCGAAATCCCCAACGAGGATCGTCAGATCGTGCGTTTCTCCGAGGTCCTGTCGACGCCGGAATACGACGACGCGAAATCACCGGTCACCTTGGCGCTGGGTCACGACATCGGCGGCAAGCCGGTCATCACCGACCTCGCCAAGATGCCGCACCTGCTGGTCGCCGGTACCACCGGTTCCGGTAAGTCGGTGGGCGTGAACGCGATGATCCTGTCGATCCTGTTCAAGTCCGGGCCGGAAGACGCCAAGCTGATCATGATCGACCCGAAAATGCTCGAGCTGTCGATCTACGAAGGCATCCCGCATTTGCTGTGCCCGGTAGTGACCGACATGAAAGACGCCGCCAACGCCTTGCGCTGGTCGGTGGCTGAAATGGAACGCCGCTACAAACTGATGGCCAAGATGGGCGTGCGTAACCTGTCGGGCTTCAACCAGAAGGTGCGCGAAGCGGAAGAGGCTGGCACGCCGCTGTCCGACCCGCTGTACCACCGCGAAAGCATTCACGACGAAGCCCCGCTGCTGACCAAGCTGCCGACCATCGTTGTGGTGGTGGACGAGTTCGCCGACATGATGATGATCGTCGGCAAGAAGGTCGAAGAACTCATCGCCCGTATCGCGCAGAAGGCCCGTGCGGCAGGCATCCACTTGATCCTCGCGACCCAGCGTCCGTCGGTGGACGTGATCACCGGCCTGATCAAGGCGAACATCCCGACGCGCATGGCGTTTCAGGTATCGAGCAAGATCGATTCCCGGACCATCATCGATCAGGGCGGCGCCGAACAACTGCTCGGGCACGGCGACATGCTCTACATGCCGCCGGGCACCAGCCTGCCGATTCGTGTGCACGGCGCGTTTGTGTCGGACGAGGAGGTTCACCGCGTGGTTGAGGCGTGGAAGCTGCGCGGCACGCCGAACTACAACGATGACATCCTGGCCGGCGTCGAAGAGCCGGGCAGCGGCTTCGACGGTGGCGGTGGCGGCGGTGATGGCGAAGACAGCGAAAGCGATGCGCTGTACGACGAAGCCGTGAAGTTCGTGCTGGAAAGCCGTCGTGCGTCGATCTCTGCGGTGCAGCGCAAGCTGAAGATTGGCTACAACCGCGCCGCGCGGATGATCGAAACCATGGAAAACGCGGGCGTCGTGACGCCGATGAACACCAACGGCTCGCGCGAAGTGATTGCGCCAGCCCCTGTGCGTGACTGACACTTCCCGGTCACGCGTTACCGGGCGTCGCCACCGCGGCGGCGCCCGGCTTCAACCACACTCAAAGAGGAATCCCATGCGTCTTATCCGCATGCTGTTGGTATCTGCACTGGCTTTTTCCGCTGTCTCGGCCCACGCCGACAGCAAGGACGTGGCGCGCCTGACCCAACTGCTGGAAAACTCGAAAACCTTGAGCGGGCGTTTCTCCCAGCTCACCCTCGACGGTGGCGGCACCCAGTTGCAGGAAACCGCCGGCGAGATGACGTTGCAGCGCCCGGGCCTGTTCTACTGGCACACCGACCCGCCGCAGGAGCAAACGATGGTCTCCGACGGCAAGAAGGTTTCCCTGTGGGACCCTGACCTGGAGCAGGTCACCATCAAGACCCTCGACCAGCGTCTGACCCAGACCCCCGCGCTGCTGCTGTCCGGCGACGTGTCGAAAATCAGCGAAAGCTTCGACATCACTGCCAAGGAAGCGGGTGGCGTGATCGACTTCGTGCTCAAGCCCAAGTCCAAGGACACGCTGTTCGACAGCCTGCGCCTGTCGTTCCGCAACGGCATGATCAACGACATGCAACTGATCGACAGCGTCGGCCAGCGCACCAATATCCTGTTCACCGGCGTCAAGGCCAACGAGCCTGTCGCGGCGAGCAAATTCCAGTTCCAGATCCCGAAAGGCGCTGACGTCATTCAGGAATAAAAGGGGTTCGCCTGTTTCATGGACCTGTTCAGCACTGAACCGATCGCGCAACCGTTGGCCGCCCGCCTGCGAGCGACCAATCTGGACGAGTACGTCGGCCAGCAGCACCTGCTCGCCCACGGCAAGCCACTGCGTGAAGCGCTGGAGCAGGGCGCGCTGCATTCGATGATTTTCTGGGGACCGCCCGGCGTGGGCAAAACCACGCTGGCGCGGTTGCTGGCGAAAGTCTCCGACGCGCATTTTGAAACGGTGTCGGCGGTGCTGGCGGGGGTCAAAGAGATCCGGCAGGCCGTAGAGATCGCCAAGCAACAGGCGGGTCAGTACGGCCGCCGGACCATTCTGTTCGTCGACGAAGTGCACCGCTTCAACAAGTCGCAGCAGGATGCGTTTCTGCCCTACGTGGAAGACGGCACGCTGATCTTCATCGGCGCCACCACTGAAAACCCGTCATTCGAACTGAATAACGCGCTGCTCTCCCGCGCCCGGGTCTATGTGCTCAAGAGCCTGGACGAAGGGGCGTTGCGTCAGTTGGTCAACCGCGCGCTGACCGAAGAGCGCGGGCTGGGCAATCGGCATCTGACTTTGGGCGACGAGGCGTTCACGACGCTGTTGGCCGCAGCGGATGGCGACGGTCGGCGGATGCTCAATCTGCTGGAGAATGCGTCGGACCTGGCCGAAGACGGCAGCGAAATCGATCCCGAATTGCTGCAAAGCCTGCTCGGTGACAGCCGTCGCCGTTTCGACAAGGGCGGCGAAGCGTTCTACGACCAGATTTCCGCGCTGCACAAATCCATTCGCGGCTCCAACCCCGATGCCGCGTTGTACTGGTTCGCGCGGATGATCGACGGCGGCTGCGATCCGCTGTATCTGGCGCGGCGCGTGGTGCGCATGGCCAGCGAAGACATCGGTAACGCCGATCCGCGCGCCTTGCCGCTGTGCATGTCGGCGTGGGATGTGCAGGAACGCCTCGGCAGTCCGGAAGGCGAACTGGCCGTGGCCCAGGCCATTGTGTATCTGGCCTGTGCGCCGAAGAGCAACGCCGTGTACATGGGGTTCAAAATGGCCATGCGCGAAGCCACCGAGCACGGTTCGCTGGAAGTGCCGCTGCACCTGCGCAACGCGCCGACCAAGCTGATGAAACAGCTCGGCTACGGCGAAGAATACCGCTACGCCCATGATGAACCGGACGCTTACGCGGCGGGTGAAGACTACTTCCCCGACGAACTCGAACCGCGTCAGTATTATCAGCCGGTTCCCCGAGGCCTTGAGCTGAAGATCGGCGAAAAACTCAAACACCTGTCGGCGCTCGACCGCGCCAGTCCTCGCCAACGGAGAAAATAGTGATTCAGTTGATTCTTGCCGTGTCCGCCGGTGGCGTGGCTGGTACATTACTGCGTTTCGCGACGGCTAACGTGGTCGCTGCGAACTGGCCGCGCTATTTCTATACAGCAACGCTCGCCGTGAATCTGGTGGGCTGCCTGCTGATCGGTTTGCTCTACGGGCTGTTTCTGATCCGCCCGGAAGTCCCGATCGAAGTGCGCGCCGGATTGATGGTGGGAGTCCTCGGTGGTTTGACGACGTTTTCGTCTTTTTCACTGGACACGATTCGCCTGCTTGAAAGCGGCCAGGCTCCTCTGGCCATTGGCTACGCCCTCATCAGCGTACTGGGCGGGCTGCTCGCGACATGGGCCGGCCTGTCTTTGACCCGAATTTAATATACGAGAGACCGATATGCTCGACTCCAAACTGCTGCGTACTCAACTTCAGGACGTAGCGGATCGCCTGGCTTCCCGTGGCTACACACTGGACGTGGCCCGCATCGAAGCGCTGGAAGCCCAGCGCAAGACGGTGCAGACCCGCACCGAACAGCTTCAGGCCGAGCGTAACGCCCGTTCCAAATCCATCGGCCAGGCCAAGCAGCGCGGCGAAGACATCGCGCCGCTGATGGCCGACATCGATCGCATGGCTGAAGAGCTGAGCACCGGCAAGAAAGAGCTGGACGCCATCCAGTCCGAGCTCGACGGCATGGCCCTGAGTATGCCGAACCTGCCCCACGAATCGGTGCCGGTGGGCGCTGATGAAGAAGAGAACGTCGAAGTGCGCACATGGGGCACGCCGGCGTCGTTCGATTTCGCGGTTCAGGACCACGTTGCCCTGGGCGAGAAGTTCGGCTGGCTGGATTTCGAAACCGCCGCCAAGCTGTCCGGCGCCCGTTTCGCGTTGTTGCGGGGCCCTATTGCGCGCCTGCACCGTGCGCTGGCGCAATTCATGATCACGCTGCACATCAACGAGCATGGTTACGAAGAGACCTACACGCCGTATCTGGTCCAGGCGCCTGCGTTGCAGGGCACCGGCCAGCTGCCGAAATTCGAAGAAGACCTGTTCAAGATCTCCCGCGAAGGCGAGGCCGATCTGTACCTGATCCCGACCGCCGAAGTGTCGCTGACCAACATCGTCTCCGGGGAAATCATCGACGCCAAGCAGTTGCCGTTGAAATTCGTCGCCCACACCCCTTGCTTCCGCAGCGAAGCCGGCGCGTCGGGCCGTGATACCCGCGGCATGATCCGTCAGCACCAGTTCGACAAGGTTGAGATGGTGCAGATCGTCGAGCCGGAAAAATCCATGGAAGCGCTTGAGAGCCTTACCGGTCATGCCGAACGCGTTCTGCAACTGCTCGAATTGCCGTACCGCGTACTGGCGCTGTGCACCGGCGACATGGGTTTCAGCGCAGTGAAAACCTACGACCTGGAAGTGTGGATTCCGAGTCAGGACAAATACCGTGAAATCTCGTCGTGCTCCAACTGCGGCGATTTCCAGGCGCGTCGCATGCAGGCGCGCTGGCGCAACCCGGAAACCGGCAAGCCGGAACTGGTTCACACGCTGAACGGTTCGGGTCTCGCGGTGGGTCGTACGCTGGTGGCGGTGCTGGAAAACTACCAGCAGGCCGACGGCTCGATCCGCGTGCCGGACGTCCTCAAGCCCTGGATGGGCGGCATCGAGGTGATCGGCTAAATGGAATTTCTGCCGCTGTTCCATAACCTTCGGGGCGCTCGGGTGCTGGTGGTGGGCGGCGGCGAGATTGCCTTGCGCAAGTCTCGCCTGCTGGCTGATTCCGGGGCGGTGCTGCGCGTGGTTGCCCCCGAGATCGGAGCGGAGGTGCGCGAGCTGATCGAGCGCAGCGGCGGCGAAGAGATTCTGCGCGGCTACACCGAGTCGGACCTCAATGGTTGCGTGCTCATCATTGCCGCCACCGACGATGAGCCACTCAATGCGCAAGTGTCAGCCGATGCCCGCCAGCGCGGTGTGCCGGTTAACGTGGTGGATGCGCCTGCGCTGTGCAGCGTGATCTTCCCGGCCATCGTCGATCGGTCGCCGCTGGTGATTGCGGTGTCCAGCGGTGGCGATGCGCCGGTGCTGGCACGGCTGATCCGCGCCAAGCTCGAAACCTGGATTCCACCGACTTACGGGCATCTGGCCGGTCTGGCCGCGCGCTTTCGCCATCAGGTGAAAGGGCTGTTTCCCAACGTTCAGCAGCGTCGGGCGTTCTGGGAGGATGTATTTCAGGGACCCATTGCTGACCGGCAACTGGCCGGGCAGGGCGCCGAGGCAGAGCGGCTGTTGCAGGCAAAGATTGACGGCGATGCGCCGGCCACGACCGGCGAGGTGTACCTCGTGGGCGCCGGGCCGGGCGATCCTGATCTGCTGACCTTCCGCGCGCTGCGTTTGATGCAGCAGGCGGATGTGGTGCTGTACGACCGCCTGGTAGCACCGGCGATTCTGGATCTGTGCCGCCGCGACGCTGACCGCGTCTACGTAGGCAAGCAGCGCGCCGATCACGCCTTGCCCCAGGATCAGATCAACCAGCAACTGGTGGATCTGGCCAAGCAGGGCAAACGCGTGGTGCGACTGAAGGGCGGTGATCCGTTCATCTTCGGCCGTGGCGGTGAAGAGATCGAAGAACTGGCGGCCCACGGCATTCCCTTCCAGGTCGTACCTGGCATCACGGCGGCCAGTGGTTGCGCGGCCTATGCCGGCATTCCGCTGACCCACCGCGATCACGCGCAGTCCGTGCGTTTCGTGACCGGTCATCTGAAGAACGGCTCTACCGATCTGCCATGGAAAGACCTGGTCTCACCATCCCAGACCTTGGTGCTCTACATGGGCCTGATCGGGCTGCCGGTCATTTGCGAACAGCTGATCAAGCACGGCCGATCGGCCGAAACCCCTGCGGCGCTGATTCAGCAGGGCACCACAGTCAACCAGCGCGTCTTCACCGGCACGCTGGCCAATCTGCCGCAACTGGTGGCGGAGCATGAGGTTCATGCGCCGACCCTGGTGATTGTGGGCGAAGTGGTGAAGTTGCGGGAAAAACTGGCGTGGTTCGAAGGGGCGCAGGCTAGCGTCTGATCACGACATGCGCCTGCCTGGCTTCGCGAGAGCTACACAATTCTTGTGGGAGTGAGCTTGCTCACGAAGACTGCCTTCCAGCCGCTGAAAATTTTGCGGATGCACTGGCCTATTCGCGAGCAAGCTCGCTCCCACAATGATCATGCACCGAGTGACGGGTTTCAGGTCTTTAACTGAAACCCATCAGTCGTTGTGCAAGATCCCTTTTCCGCTCAAACGCCCGCGATCATGCTCGCCGCTAAAGTCCTGCTGCGGGCCTTTTGGCACGATGCCGGTCGGGTTGATGGTGGCGTGGCTTGCGTAGTAGTGATGCTTGATGTGCACGAAATCCACTGTCTCGGCCACGCCCGGCAGCTGGTACATCTCGCGCACCCAGTTGCTCAGGTTCGGGTAGTCGGCAATGCGCCGCAGGTTGCACTTGAAGTGCCCGTGATACACCGCGTCAAAGCGAATCAGCGTGGTGAACAGGCGCACGTCCGCTTCGGTCAGGTATTCACCCGCCAGGTAGCGTTTCTCGCTGAGCAGGCTTTCCAGCGCATCAAGCTCGGCGAACACTTCGTCGAAGGCCTCTTCGTACGCACCTTGTGACGTGGCGAAACCGGCGCGGTAGACACCGTTGTTCACGGCCGGGTAGATACGGTCGTTCAGCCGGTCGATCTCGTCGCGCAGCGGCTCCGGATACAGATCCAGGTGATTGCCGGTCAGGTCGTCGAACGCCGAATTGAACATCCGGATGATTTCCGATGATTCATTGCTGACGATGCGATTCAGTTGTTTGTCCCACAGCACCGGCACGGTCACCCGACCGGTGTAATCGGTGGTGTCGGCGAGGTAGCGCTGGTACATGAACGTATGGCCATCCAGCGCGTCGCCTTTAGACCCTTTCTGCTTGTCGAACGTCCAGCCGTTCTCGCGCATCAGCCAACTGACCACGGAGACGTCGATCAGACTTTCCAGGCCCTTGAGCTTGCGCACGATCAACGTGCGATGGGCCCACGGGCAAGCCAGGGAAACGTACAAATGGTAGCGACCGGCTTCCGCCTTGAAGCCGCCTTCACCGGACGGGCCGGGCCGACCATCGCTGGTAACCCAGTTCCGGCGCTTGGCTTGCTCGCGCTGAAAAGCGCCGTCTTTGCTGCTTTCGTACCACTGGTCTTGCCAGCGTCCTTCAACGAGAAGGCCCATGTCTGACTCCAAAGTGAGCTGTACCGAAGTACGTTGGAGATCAGTCTAAAGGCAATCGTTCGAACGAATAACGCAAAGACTGGGGGGTAGCTATCGGCTAAATCGATCTGTTTCGGTTCGCCCAATACTGCTCGGCCTGCGCGAAGGCTTCAGTTCGCGGCATCCCGAGGCCCCGCAGTGCCAGCGCCATGGTGGCGATCAGCGCCAGTTGCGGGTAACTGTCCTCGATGTCGCCTTTCCAGATCGCGAGCAGATGCTGCGGATCGAGGGTGGCCGGCTTCACGTGGCGACGGTCCGACAACGCCGGCCATTCCTCGTCCCACGGCTGACCGTCAGTCGTGCCATACAAGTGGCTGATGGTGTCGGGATTGATCTCGACTTCACCGCCGTCGCCCTTGATCACGATGGCGTGGTCGCCGAGTAGGCTGCTGGCGTCGCGGTGTACGCCCTGATAACCCGGATGGAAAATACTCTGCAGCCCGCAGCGGGCACCCAGCGGATTGAGGATGCGCGCCAGGGAATGGATCGGCGAGCGCAGCCCTAGCGTGTTGCGCAGATCGATCATGCGCTGCAGCTGCGGCGCCCAGTCGCCGAGGGGGAAGAACGCAATGTTCTGCTGCTCCAGCGCTTCACCCACCGCCTGCCAGTTGCGGCACAGCGGAATGCCCAACAGCTCCAGCAACTGCTCGCTGTACAGGCGGCCGGCGGTGTGGGCGCCGCCGCCGTGCATCAATACGCGCACGCCGTTCTGTGCCAGGCACTTGGCGGCCAGCAGATACCACGGCAGATGACGCTTTTTGCCGGCATACGTGGGCCAGTCGATATCGACCTTCAGTTCCGGCGCATGCAGCCGCTCGCGCACCGCTTCGGTGAAACCCGCGAGCTCATCCGGGCTTTCTTCCTTGTGTCGAAGCAACATCAGGAACGCGCCGAGTTGGGTGTCTTCGACTTTTTCATCGAGCACCATGCCCATGGCTTCCCGCGCTTCGGCGCGGGTCATGTTGCGCGCACCACGCTTGCCCTTGCCGAGAATGCGCACGAAGGGCGCGAACGGATGCTCGGCAGGGGTTTCGATGACGAGGGGAGTGAAGTCGGTCATAGGCAATTGGTCGGCTTGGGCAGGCCCGCCAGCTTGGCGGCAAGTTTGGCGGGAGTGCCGTTGAACAGACGATTCAAGTGCAAGCTGTTGCCCTTGTCGGCGCCCAGTTTCAGCGCGGTGTACTTGACCAGCGGCCGCGTGGCCGGGGACAGCTGAAACTCCGCGTAGAACGCACGCAGCAGTTCGAGAATTTCCCAGTGATCGGGAGTAAGGGCGATGTCTTCTTCAAGGGCCAGGGCTTCGGCGACTTCATTGGACCAGTCGTAGAGGTCCTCAAGATAGCCATCTTTGTCCAGCGCGATGCTGTGCCCGTCGACGATGAGCTGTTTCATAGCCACGTATTGACCTTGTCGTATTGCACCGAGAGCGCGACGAAGCCGGCATAGTCGACGCCTTGGGCCCAGTCAGGCAGCGCGATGTTTCGAGCGGTGGCGTCTTCATCGAGCACGAACAGTTTCAGGCTGCCCGTTTTCGCGCTCAGTGTCTGGGCGGTAGCGGTGTCTGCGCGCAACGCATAGGTTGCGTCGCCGCACAAAAGGATCGCGTCTTGACTGCCGAGCACGCGCAGGCAACTGCTCAGGCGCGAGTCGGTAAAAGGGGAGTGAGAGAGTACGTGCAGGGTAGCCATCAGATTGTGATCACCTGGTCGTAACGGTCAATGAGCCCAGCGATTTGCGGGTCATCCAGTACCTGAAGGGGTTCGACGCTCAAGCCGGTTGGCTGCATCCCACGCTGATTCAGGCTGGTGCCGCAGGCGAACAGGTCTTCCACACCGAACATCGACAACGCTTGCAGGTTGGCGGTCAGGTCTTTCTGCTGCACCTGACTGGGGTTCTGCGCCGTCGCCAGCTGAAACACGCCGTCGTCCATGAACAGCAGGGCGACCGGCAGATCGAACGCGCCGCCGGCCAGGGCAATGTCCAGTGCCTCGCGGGCATCCGGACCAGACCATGGCCCTTGACGGCTGATGATCAGTAATGACTTCGCCACGTCACGGCCCTCCGAAACAAATCAAACGGTCGGCCGCCTGGACCGCGTCGTGCAACTGACCCAGCCCCGACAATTCCCACGGTGCAGCAAGGTTCGCCGCAGGTCGCGAATAGCGTTCCGCTTCTTCGGCATTCAATACGCCCCGGCGCAGGGCCGCTGCGATGCAGACCACGCCATCAAGCTGGTGGGTGGTGACGAAATCACGCCATTGCGCGGCAGTGTCCGACTCGTCCTGAGGCGACACGACATTGCCGGACGCGCTGTGTACGCCGTCCTGATAAAAGAACAGGCGGACGATTTCATGGCCCTGGGCCAATGCGGCTTTGGCGAACAGCAGCGCACGCCGCGAGGAGGGCGCGTGGGCGGGCGAATGCAGGGCGATGGCGAACTTCATGGGCGGCTCGGTGGGGCGCTGGCAGGGAACATGGGCGCAATGATAAAGAATTCATGAACGCCGGACAGCAAAAAGCCCGCCGAAGCGGGCTTTTTGTTGAAGCGGGCAAACTGATCAGTCTTTGCTGCCCATGATGCCGAAGATCTGCAACAGGCTGATGAACAGGTTGTAGATCGATACATACAGGCTGATGGTCGCCATGATGTAGTTGCGCTCACCGCCGTGGATGATCGCGCTGGTCTGGAACAGAATGCAGACCGACGAGAACAGCACGAAGCCGGCGCTGATCGCCAGTTGCAGGCCGCTGATCTGGAAGAACATGCTAGCCACCACGGCCCCGAGCAACACGAAGAAGCCTGCGGTGATGAAGCCGCCGAGGAAACTCATATCCTTGCGGGTGATCAGCACATAGGCCGACAGACCACCGAAGACCAGTGCTGTCATCGCGAACGCGGAAGCAACGACTTCAGCGCCGCCCTGCATGCCGATGTAACGGTTGAGGATCGGGCCGAGGATGAAACCCATGAAGCCCGTCAGCGCGAACGCCGAGACCAGACCCCATGCCGAATCGCGCAATTTGTTGGTGAGGAAGAACAGACCGTAGAAGCCGATCAGCACGACGAAGACGTTCGGGTAACGCACGTTCATCTGTTGTGCAACGAACGCCATGACGCCACTGAAGGCGAGGGTGAGGGCCAGAAGGCCGTAAGTGTTGCGCAGGACGCGGCTAACCTCTAGCTGCTCGACCTGCACGCGGTTGTTGACTGCGTAATCCTGTTCGCGCATGGCGCTACTCCTGATGGTGAAAACGAAGGGTTTGAAACCTCAAGTTGCAAAGATCATAACAGAGGCGAGGCAGCGCGCTAGCCGGAGAGTTTGACAGCTTGTTTCATTACGGTATTATGGCGCCCGCAAAGCGACGGAGGGGTGAAAAACTTCCGACGCCAGATGCTTCGGGGAATTGGCAGAGTGGTTGAATGCACCGGTCTTGAAAACCGGCGAACGTTAATAGCGTTTCTAGGGTTCGAATCCCTAGTTCCCCGCCAAACACAGTAAAAAGCCCTGCTCATGCAGGGCTTTTTCGTTTTCGGGGTCTGGTTTTTGCTCGGCTGCTTTTGATCGTAATCTATCGGATCATCCAGCCCGCGCTGCCCAAAGTTAGCAGATGCTAATCATGTGGCTGATAGCAGCCCGTCATTTACTGTATGCTAACCCGAAGCGATGATTGGACATGGACATTAACAAGCTTAGAGCTGACGCCCTGAAAGCCCTGATGGCCGGGGCCTCCCAGAAAGATTTCGCCAATCGGCACGGCCTTGATGCGTCGTATCTGTCCCAGATTCTTAACGGGCACAGAAATCTCGGCGAGAAAGCTGCTGCGAATTTGGAAGAGAAGATTGGCCTTCCTTCGGGAAGCCTGGTCAGCCCTGCTGCGTCCGAGACTTCCGCGACAGCAGTGAAGGCCGGGCTTTCGGCACTGGAACAGCTCAAGCAGTCCCTCGCCAAGGTGAAAGGCTTTTCAAATGAGGCGCGGGACCGGATTGTGGCGGCGGCTGCCGACCCGGATGACCAGAGCACAGACGTGCTTCCGGCCAATTACGCCGCGCTTCGTCCTACCCAGGAAGAGATTGTCATTCGCCAGTACGACATACGTGCAGCGATGGGTCACGGACAGGTGCCGCCTGATTACAATGAGGTAGTGCGCAACTTGGTTGTCAGAGAGGAGATTCTTCGCGAGAAAGGTGTGACCTACACCTCGAAGACAGCTCTGGCCATGATCAGTGGCTGGGGTCAGAGCATGGAAGGAACCATCAACGATAAAGACTTGGTGATCGTCGACAAAGGCGTGCAGGACTTCATCGGTGAGGGCATCTACGTACTGACCTGGCATCAAGAGCTGTACATCAAGCGCGTGATGCGACTGGACGAAGAGAATTACAGGCTTATTTCAGACAATCAGCATTATGAGAACCAGACGGCAAGGGTCGACGATGTGACGATCCATGCGAAGGTTTTATTGATCTGGAACGCAAGGAAAGCCTAGTTGCGCTGGCCGATGTGGCCGACTAATGGCCGGCACATGGGGTTTCTTGAAGGTACATACGCCCGCCAATCAAGCGGGCTTTTTTGTGCCCTTAGAAAGGCGCGGCTTCCTCCAATACTTCGAATTCGTCCCGCATCTGAACGCGGGGATCGTCATCTGACGGCGCCTCCCACTTCAGCGTGACCGAACGGTCTTCATCGTTGAAAACCATCTCTATCCCATCCACCTCCGCGATCGCCCTCATCACCTCGTCCCACTCCTTTTCGCCGTCAGTCTCCAGCTTATGGATCGTCACCCACATCTGATCCTGAGCGATGGGGTGGTTGATCATGCTCGCGACCCTTAGGTTCAGGCGCTCAAGGCCGGACATGGGCTCGCGCTCTTGAGGTTTGTTCTTCTCTGGCAGGGACATCAGTTTCTCCTTGATTACTGTATATGCGTACAGCTTTCGCAAGCATAACGGCAGTCAGCTGTTTGCAAAACCCCTGTCAGAAATATCGATCTGCTTCGAGCGACCAGCACCCATTCCAAGCGCGGAAATAATTTAGCTTTAGCTATTGACGCTAGATTTAGCGTTTGCTAATTTACGTCCATCGCAGCGACTTACCGCTGCGGTACATGACTGGTGAAGCCGCCAGATAGCCAGGGACCAGCGAAATGGTCTCCCAGCCCCGACAAGGGACCGACTGGATCAAAGCTCTTTAGCAGGACGGAATCACCGATTTCGCTGGCTGGCCTTGGCAACAGGGCCAGACGGGAAATCAACGAAGAAAGAGAGGGCAGTCAGGCGGGTGCACTAACACCCACAGGGATCGCCAGATCGCAGGTTGTACCTGCAAACCAGCCGAGGCCCTTACTCTCCGCGCGAGCGGGGCGGAGCCTGGCAGAATCCAAAAGGCTTCGCAGAATGTTGAAAGATTGCAGATGTGGAAAGTGCAAAAGACTTCTTGCCCGTATCGGTGAGATGACGGAGCTCCAGATCAAGTGTGCCCGGTGCGGGACGTTGAATCATGTGAGGGCCACGTGCCCCGAGCTATCGCCTATGAGCGACATGAATGCGGAATTCTCCGCTAAAAATCATTCGACTCAAGGTAATCAAAATGTCCAATAGCAGCTCAGTAATCGCCCAGCTCAAAAACATTCCTCTGGTAGGAATCAACCTGGGCTCGGTCGCCAATGCTGGTCAAATCCTTCCAGGTTCGGCCGGCACTCATTATCAATGGCCCACTCGGGACACCATCACTCACTGGGTGAAGAACCTCGGTGTGCGCCTTATCCGTTTTCCGTTCGAACTGCAGCGCGCCATTGAGCTGTCGACAATTGACGGTCTGCCAGGTCAAGGCGCGAACTTGAAGCAGGAGTTCGTGGACAAGTGGAAGGAAATGCTGAAGGCGATCAGCGATGACTCTAACGGTGAAGCCAGGATCATCCCCGATCCGCATCACTACATGCGCCTGCATCGCTACCAGACCGATGCGAATGGCCAACTGACCGGTCAGCTTTACCCAAGTAAAGAGGCGGGCAATCAAGACGGCTGGAAAATTACGGAGCAGGTTCTGATCCAGGAGGGTAACTCCGCCGGTGGTGGTTCCTGGAGTGCGGTCCACTTGGCGAACTTCCACCAGAAGTTGGTTGTTGCGTGCGACGACCCTATGGTTCTTGGTTGGGGTTTGGGCAACGAGCCCTATCCAAACCCCAACGCCGGCGCAAAGGACTACATTACGTCGGGCGACTTGGAAACCCTTTACATCAACACGATGAATACCGTGCTGAAGGCCCTGCGCAATAGCTCCAAAAAGCCAGTCTTCATCTGCGGCCTGCAATTCGCGAGTGCCAAGGACTGGGCGGGTGTCTCGGCGAATCTACAGTCGAAGATTGTGGATCCGGCGAATTCTATCGTGTGGGAAGCGCACGCCTATGCTGACGTCGATGGCGGATCGAGCGGTGCCTACAACGGCGACAACACCCAAATTTCGCCAACGGCGCTACGCGACCAAATCGTGGGTCCGTTTCTGACTTACGCCAAAGCCAACAAGATGGCAGCATTCATCGGCGAGACTGGCATTCCACCAACGGACGCTGGCCGTACCGCGCTGAAGAATCTTCTCGACAAAGCCAAGGCTGAGAAAATCCCCGTCACCCTATGGGTCGCGGGTCCGGGCACTGACGGCGAGAAGATGAGCCTTGAAGCGAGTAACCAAGCGGCAACGGTTACGATGGTGAAGCCATACTTCGCTGAGCGCATCACTCAGTGGGGTTATGCACAAGCGTAGGTCTGGCTAGCAGAGCCTGAGCCTCCCATTCCGGGAGGCTCTCCTTCCCATTCTTCCAGTGACCGCGTGTGTGAACACCCGATCCGGAACGCTATATAACAGCATATGCGCTGCTCCGACGGAGCAGCCTGAACGACATGCACTTATTCAGAGCCTCGGCATTCACCGAGGCTTTTTCGTATTTAGCCCTGCCACGCCTATCGCTCTAAGCCAGGCGTGCTGCGGGGCTGCCCCATTCCCCGAGCCCGAGAGGGCGGACTGTCGGAGGTCGACGAAGATGTCGGAAAAAACACCTGACTTCTGGGCCCACGTCTGGCTGATCATCACGACGCCGCTCTGGCAAGGAGCGATCATGGCCGCAACCATTTCTCTATTGCGCGTGGTCTATGAAGGCAAAGAAGCCAACAAATGGCGCGTTGTGCTTGAGGCGCTGATCTGTGGTGCATTGAGCCTGTCAGCCAGCAGCGTCATCGAATGGATGGCCTGGCCGTCGAGCCTGTCCGTTGCCGCCGGCGGCACCATCGGGTTCATCGGCGTGACGGCGATCCGCGAGCTGATCATCCGGTTCCTCGGACGCAAGGCGGATTCGTTATGAGCCTCGAACCAGTCGCCGTAGTAGCCAGGGTCGGCTCTACATTTCGGGCCATTGCGGTCGTCATTGTCATCGTGATGGGCCTGCTGATTGCCATCCAGCAGATCCGAGTGATCACGTTGCAAGGGGCCATCAGTGTCGAGGCCAAAGCCAAACAGGAAGCCGTCGACGCCAATAAGGAAAGCCAGGCCACGATCACGACGCTGCGCGCTGAAGCACAGCGCAACGCCGACTACACGGCCGACCTGAACAAGCGCATCAGGGCCAGTGAAGACAAAGCCAAGAAGGCGAGGAAGGAGTTCGATGACCTCAAGCGCACCAGTAAACCTGTTCGTGATTGGGCTGCTCAGCCTTTGCCTGACGGCCTGCGCGGCAAAGCCGCCAGTGGTAACAAAGACCACAGTCATAAGGCTGCAAGCCCCTGAGCTGATTCCGTGCGAGCGGGTCAATGCGGAGGATACCGATCTGCGTGACAACGGCGACGTATGGGAGCTGAAGGATCAGGCCATCAAGCTGCTCGACACATGCGCCGACCAAGTCGATGCGCAGATCGTTCGAAGCAAGAATAAGTAAGCCCGTTTTATTGGAGGTGCGTCGAGTCTGGAGGCACCCATGAGCGGATTCTTTGCATGGAGAATAGTCATGACCGTGACTGATAAAGATCGCGATGTTCTCGCTCGCACGGTGTACGGCGAAGCTCGTGGGGAAGGGCTTGCCGGAATGGTTGCCGTGGCCTGGACGATCCGCAACCGCGTGAATGATGGACAAGAAAAATCATGGTGGGGCGAGGGCTATGCCGGGGTATGCCAAAAACCCTATCAGTTCAGTTGCTGGAACAGGGGCGACCCAAACTATCCATTCCTGAGCGGCACGCGACAGATCCCGTTCAGGGAGTTGGCGCAGTGCCAAATCGCTGCTGACCAAGTGATCGACGGGAAGGTGCCAGACCCCACCGGTGGGGCAACTCATTACTACGCGACCACTCTGTCGAAGGCTCCGGAGTGGGCTGCCAGGGCTAAGCGGACTCTGAAACTCGGGGACCACGTATTTTTCAAAGACGTTCCGTGATCTACGGCACGAGCCCGCCGGGCTTTCGCAGCACCTGCGATACAACCATGCTCGAAAAAAGTTCCTCAAGTAAAAAGCATAATTGTCGACACTTTCATTGAGGTCTGAGCACAGTTCGATCCTGGGCGAGCCTGAATTTCAAACGCGCACTCACGCGCCACCTTAAGCTCAATTATCAGCCAGGGAAGGGCTTTGCCGGGATTTAGATAATGCTAAGTAAGCTAAGCATATCTCAAAAGCTGTATTTCAGTTTCTTCGTTATCGTATTGCTAATCGGGATGTTGGTAGGAAGCGCGTACAAGGGGTTTGAAGAGGTTGAAACCGCAACCAGGAGCAATGTGCATAGCTATCAAGTGCTTAGCGGAACACAGGTCGCACTGGAACAGTTGATTAATATTGAAACTGGCATGCGCGGATTCGTCATTTCGTCAAAAGACTCATTTCTAGAACCCACGATGATGGGCGAAAAGCAGTTCGCCGAGGTGCTCAACCTGCTCAAAAGTTTGACCGCCGATAACCCGCAACAGCAACAAAGACTTGCCCAGCTTGGCGAAATTCAGAAACGGTGGATTGACGAAGACGTGCACCCGATCATCGCTATGCGCAGAGATTTGACTCAGCGCAGTGCCCCCGATGACCCTTTAGACCAGCGTATTACCTCAGGGGCTGACAAGGCCAAAATGGACAGCATGCGGGCTGTATTGGGAGACATCACCGCTGATGAGAACAAATTGCTGGATATCCGAAACCAGGCAATGGCGGACGCCAAGCATGATGCATTGTTGATTCTGATCTGGGGAGGCATCGCAGCAACGGTTCTATCCGTCATCTTGGCTACCACGTTGGGCCGTAGTACCTCCGCACGCCTGCAACTCGCTATCGACGCAGCCACTGCAATCGCCAACGGTAAGCTGGATACCGTTATTGACACCAGTAGCCATGATGAGCTGCCCAAAGCCTTCTTGCGTATGCAGACTCGGCTAAGAGAGATGATCCAGCAAATCAGCCTCGCTGCCAGTCAGCTAGTTATCGCTGTGCAACAAATTTCGGGGGCATCCGAGCAACTTTCCGGCGCTATTCAAGAGCAATCAACGTCCGCGTCAATGATGGCTGCAACTGTCGAAGAATTGACCGTCAGCATTCACCATGTCTCCGAAAATGCGGATGAAGCTCACACGTTGGCTACCCGCTCAGGCCAGCAATCGAAGGATGGTGCACAAGTTATAGAAAGCACCCTGTCCAGCATGATGGGCATCGCAAAAACAGTGCAGCTTTCCTCTACACAGGTCGCAGGCTTGGGCCAGCATTCCGAGCAGATTTCCTCAATTATCAGTGTGATCCAAGGTATCGCTGATCAGACCAATTTACTCGCCCTTAACGCCGCCATTGAGGCGGCGCGGGCGGGTGAACAGGGGCGTGGATTTGCAGTAGTGGCCGACGAGGTGCGCTTGTTAGCGCAGAACACAGGCAAATCGACCAAGGAAATCGCAACCATGATCGGAAAGATTCAATCTGGCGTCCGCGAAACCGTAGAAAGCATGCGCAGCGGGGTCCAGGAAGTGAATGACGGCGTGGAAATGGCGGGTAGTGCCGGCACGGCAATAGGCGAGATACGCGACAGCTCGAACAAGGTACTCGAAGTTGTAGACCAGATTTCCCTGGCCTTGCGGGAGCAGACGGCAGCTAGTCAGGATGTAGCTCGGAATGTGGAGCGCACTGCGCAGATGGCTGAACAAAATAATATGTCCATTCAGGACCTGCTGAAGACGAGCGGCGGGTTGAAAAATCTTGCCACCAGCCTGCAAGTGGAAGTCAGCAAGTTTCAGATGTAGCGAAGGCGATCTCCAGCCGTAACCGTTTAACACTGCCAAGGCTAACTTGGATCTCTTGACCCTGAGCGAGCAAATCAGAGGGCTTCTGTAAATCAGAGGTCTTTCTGTTTAGACAGAGAAAAGCGCAGACCTTTGTCACATTGGGCTGCGCTTCTCGGCACTCCGCAGGGAATGTCTGATTTATTTGCCCAGCTTTTTACGTACGTCTACCACCATTGGACCGACTGCCTTTACTGCGGCTTTGAGTTGTTCTTCGGTCACCCCAAACTCGTTAGTCCAGTACTGCAGCTCCCAGGCTTCAGAGGTATTCACTCTGGCTCTGTCCTGTGGTCCGCGATTACCTAAATTGTCAGCCATTTTCTACGCCCTTATGAGATAGCCTGGCTATTCCAGGCCAACGAAGCATAGGCCATCCTGAGCGTCTGACATGGGCGCAAGACATCTACCGGAGCGGCATCTGTGAGCGGTAGAAACCAGTGGTGTTGAAAGCCGGCGAGGGTTGAGACCGTTTCCGGGGTTCAAATCTCCAGGTCCGCCAAACACAGTAAAAAGCCCCGCATCTGCGGGGCTTTTTAGTTTTCGGGGTCTGGTTGGAAATGGGCTCTGAAGTCCGGGCGTCAGGGCCGCGGTGGGCTAAAGCCGGAACTTGCCGACCATGTCATTGAGCCGGACCGCCAGCTTCGACAGCTCGTTGCTTGCTTCCAGTGTCTGTCTCGCGCCCTCGGTGCTCTGCATTGCCAGATCCCGAATGCTCACCAGGTTTCTGTCCACATCGCGGGCAACATGGGCTTGCTCCTCCGACGCCGTCGCAATCTGCATATTTCGTTCATTGATTTCCAGGACCGCATCGGTGATCAGGCGCAGGGACGAGCCGGCGTCTTTCGCAGAGGTCAGCGTGCTGTAAACCTCCTGCCTGCTTTTGTCCATGGACTCCACGGCAGCGGCAGACCCTGACTGGACCTTGGTGATCATCTGCTCGATTTCCTGCGTGGACAGTTGGGTCCGGTGCGCCAGTGCCCGAACCTCGTCTGCCACCACAGCGAATCCTCGTCCCTGTTCCCCGGCGCGCGCCGCCTCAATCGCTGCGTTCAACGCGAGCAGGTTTGTCTGCTCGGCAATGGCCCTGATGACGCTCAGCACTTTTGTAATATCGTCCGCCTGACTGGCCAGGGCCTTGACCTGAACCACTGAGTTGTCCACGAGGTCGGCGAGGCTCGTCATGGCCGTCACCGTGTTGACGACCCTGCGGTTGCCCTCTTCGGCGGATGTGCTGGATGACTTCGCGGCCTCGGACGTTGAGTTCGCATTTCTCGCCACTTCCTCCACTGCCGCACTCATTTCGGTGACCGCAGTGGCCGCCTGTTCGATCTCGCTGTTCTGTCTTTGAAGTGTCCGATCTGCGCTTTCGGTAATCGATGTCATTTCAACGGAGGCGGTGCTCAGTTGGTCGGCTGCTCCCGATATCTCAGTGATCGTGGTCTTTAAATTGCCGGCCATGACATTGAGCGCAATCATCAAACTGGATACCTCATCTCGCCCCGTCACGGCGAGGACACCGGAGAGGTCGCCCGTCGCGATTTGCTCCGCGAAGGTCAATGAGCTGGCAACCGGCCTTACGATGCTTCGGGTCAGGGCATACGCCAGGCCTATGGTGAGCACCGATGCAACCAGAACAACCGAGATAAGAACCATGATGCTGTGGCTGTAAACCTCTGCAGCGCGATGCCCGGCGTTAACTGCGTTCTGTGAATTAAGGTCACGCAGCTTTGTGAGCTCCGCCTGATACTGCGTCGCGGTCTGCGCCTGTTCGTTGTTGGCATAGTCCAGCGCGCTTTGATGGTCGGTTTTATTCAGCGAAATAATGTTTTTGACGCCAGCTATGTATTTCTCCATCAGGCCGTTCGCGGTCTGAAACTGCTTGTTATCCTCTTCGTCAGTAACCAGGTGTGCTCGGTAGTAACCCGTTTTGTCTTCGAGCATGGCAATGTCCTGAAAAATACTATCGGTGACCTTGCGTTGTGCGTCTGAGCCCGCCACCGCCAGCGATCGTATGCTTTCCAGACGGGTATGCAGCAGGGCGATCTGGATATCGTCAATTACCTGAATGCTGGGCACCACGTCGGTTTCCAGCTTTTGTTCAGTGGTACGCATTTCATCAATTTGAACGTAGGCGAACAGGCCAAGGCCTAGCAGAATGAGCGTAATCAGACCAAAGCAGAGCAGCGCTCTGGTCGAAATCTTAAAGTTTTGTAGTTGCATGTGGGTCTCTCCGGAGCTCCAAAGGAATGCTGAGGTCCGTTCCAGCTATCAGCGTGTCTGCCGGATTTTCGATTACTTAAGGTACGTTCAGCGGAAAGGCAGGCCTATAGCTATCATGGTCGCGTGTTTGCTAAGTGCTAAATAATCAATTAACTAATTCTTCATTTAACACTGCCAATGGGTTTGCAAACGCGGCGAGCGTGAGGCGATTATTGCTTCTCGGGATCGCCCCGAAATACCTGCCAACTATTAAGGAACACTATGCCGTTTAAAGACCTTTGCCTGGCATTGCTGGTCATCATTGCGTGGGGTTTGAATTTCATCGTGATCAAATACGGCCTGGATGGCCTGCCGCCGATGTTGCTGGGCGCGCTGCGGTTCACGCTGGTCGCGATTCCCGCGGTGTTTTTCATTCGCCGTCCGCAGTTGCCCTGGTTCTGGCTGCTCGCGTATGGAGCGACCATTTCCTTCGGTCAGTTCGCCTTTCTGTTCGAGAGCATGGCCCATGGCATGCCGCCGGGGCTGGCCTCCTTGCTGCTGCAGGCGCAGGCATTCTTCACGCTGCTGTTTGCGGCGATATTCATCGGTGAGAAATTACGCGTGTATAGCGTGGCGGGCTTACTCATTGCTGCTGGCGGACTGACCCTTATCGGCATGGGCACGGGGGCTGCGACCCCGCTTCTGGCGGTGTTGCTGGTGTTGTGCGCGGCCTCGATGTGGGCGCTTGGCAACATCATCACGCGCCGGTTTGGGAGCGTCGATCTCGTCGCCCTGGTGGTCTGGGGTGCGATCGTTCCGCCGCTGCCGTTTCTCGCCATGTCGCTGTGGCTGGAGGGGCCAGCGCTCATTGAGCATTCGTTGCTTAATCTGGGATGGAGTTCAGTGCTGTCGCTCGCTTACCTGGCCTTCGTCGCCACGCTGTTCGGCTACATCAGCTGGAGCAAGCTGCTGTCGCGCTATCCAGCGGGCAAGGTCGCGCCATTTTCTCTGCTGGTGCCGGTGGTCGGCCTCAGTTCCTCAGCGTTGGTGCTGGGCGAGCGACTCAGCGTGCTGCAATGCGCGGGGGGTGTGCTTGTGATGTTGGGTCTGACGGTAAATCTGCTTGGGCCCAAGCTGTTCAGCCGTGGGCGACAAGCGACCGCTTGATGCGCGGGGATCAGGGTTTCGCGATTCAAACCCGATTCAGGCAAGTGCGCCGTCTAGGACGGCGCACTTCCGATCAGCTTACAGGGGAGCCGGCCCGAAGCGGTTATCGCCTTTCTGACCTTCTGTAGCCAGGAACACGATGTTGGCGAAAGGCACAATCAGCCACCAGCCGCTGCGATCAGTGTCGTGCAGTCGGCGCACGCCAACGGCGAGGCCGGGTATCAATAACGCAAGGCTGTAAATATTCGAGAGCATGGAGTTGGTGCCGATGATGGCGTCAACAACGGCAATCGCGATAGAGATCAGGACGTTGATCAGGAAAAACATCCAGTACTCCTTGCGCCGCGCCCTCCCGCTGAACACCGCGTATTTCTTCAGAACGTCCACATACCAGTGAAAAAAACCTGGCTGGGCGACAACGGCAGCGCTATTGCCGCCGCCTGCGTACGCCAGCTGCGGCGCGCCGCACTGCGGGCACGTGACAGCACCATCACTGATTTCCTTTGCACAACCACGACAAAATGCCATTTGAATCTTCCTTTGATTAATTAACACACAGTCCAACGAAAATAAGCAGCGAGACACCGGATAACACAGTCCCGGCGATGGCCATGCCATAGCCCGGTCTTTTGGTGTTGATAGTGATGATCCCCAGAATCAGGGCGATGACAGAGAACAGGCCCAGGCCCTGAATCGTCTCTGTGTCCCATTCACTGTCGTCAAAGAGTGCAAGCGTGCACACGATACTGAGCACGAGCGAAAGGATTGCCATCCAGGGGGGGCCAGCGTTTGCAGGGGGGAGTGGGAGCGTTGCTGAGGTGATTTGACTCGCGCCACATTGTGGGCAAGTGACTGCCGTTTCATGCAGCTCCTTTGCACAGCCACGACAAAATACCATCGCCATCTCATTTCCCTATAGTAGAAAGGCTTGTAGGTGCGTGTCGGCAGCACGGCTGAAATCTTTAGAAAAGATTTTTGTGGGCATTCCTCCCGGCCTGTCTCGAACCCCGTACGCCCGTCATTGCAGAGCATCTGGCTGCCTTTGCGTCCTTTAACGATGCCATGCCTGGAAAGACGAATCAGAAACCTTAACAGCTGATAACGCTTTGCATTACCAATTTATAAAAATGTTGCTACGATCGGCGCCCTCATAGCTTTTCGCCATGCGGAACGTCGCTCGTCAGGGTGCCGTGCCGCGGATCAGCACGCCTTCGTCCTCTCCAGGAAGCACCCGATGCTACGTCCCGCCCTGCCAGCCTTGTCGGCACTCGTCGCCCTTGGTTTCTCCAGCCATTCCCTCGCAGCGCCGGCGCAGCAGGATGTAGCCGATCAGCCATCGGTCACGTCGCCCGCTCAACCGGGCAGTGCCAGCGGCAACCCGGCACCGGGTGCAGTGGCTTTGGAAGGCCTGAGCATCAACGCCGATTACGGCATCGCGGGGCAAGCGACCACGGAGAATTCGGGCTCATACACAACGGGTTCCATGAACACGGCGACCAAGCTGCCGCTGTCCATTCGCGAGACGCCGCAGTCGGTGAGTGTGATCACCCGCCAGCGCATGGACGATCAGGGCATGAACGACCTGAACGACGTAGTGAAATACGCGCCCGGCGTGACGTTGCACCGAACCGCATCGGACCGTCAGGAGTTTCTGGCGCGCGGTTTCAAGATCGACAACATCATGTACGACGGGCTGCCGAGCAGCATCAGCGCCTACACCCAGGATGTGATTTCCGGCGCGGACCTGGCCATGTACGACCGCGTCGAAGTGGTCCGCGGGGCAACGGGGCTGATGACCGGCGCGGGCAGCCCGGCGGCGACGTTGAACCTGGTGCGCAAGCGCCCGACCGCCGTGCCGCAGGTGAGCGTGACCACCAGCGCCGGCAGTTGGGACCGGTATCGCACCGAAGTCGATGCGTCGAACAAGCTCAACGATTCCGGCACCGTTCGCGGCCGTGTCGTGGCGGCATATGAGGACGACAAAAGCTTCTCCGACATCCGCAAGAATCAGCGCCAGACCTTTTACGGCATCCTCGAAGCCGACCTGAATGATTCGACGACCTGGACCGTCGGCGCATCCAAACAGCGTGATGACAACACCTCGGACTGGGGCGGTCTGCCCAGCGGTCCGAACGGCGAAGACCTGCACCTCAAGCGTTCGACGTTCCTCAGCAACGACTGGTCGTACTGGAACAAAGACAACATCATGTTCTTCACCGACGTCACGCACCGTTTCGACAACGGCTGGTCGGCCAAGCTGGCGGGGCAGAAGATCTGGGCCGAGGCGGACACGTTCTCCAGCTACGTCGGCAACTACGACGGTCTGGGCTTTCAGCAGTACCACGGCAAGTACCGCGACGACGACGACCAGACCAACCTGGACGCGTCCCTCAGCGGGCCGTTTCAGATGTTCGGTCGCGAGCATGAACTGGTCGTGGGCGTGAGCCATCGGCAGGAGAAGTTTCACCAGTGGGGCGGCTGGACCGACGGCACGCCGATTGATCTCTACAACCCAACCCATTCAGTGACCAAACCTGACGTCGACACCAGCCTGTATGAAACCCTCAACGCCGCCACCGAAGAAGGCGTTTACGCCGTGGCGCGCCTGAACCCCATCGACCCGCTGCACGTCATCCTTGGCAGCCGCGTCAGTTGGTATGACTTCGACAACCGCGTCGGCAGTGGCGATTACAAGGTGGTGCGCGAAGTCACGCCGTATGCTGGCGTCATTTATGACCTGAACGACACGTACTCGGCCTACGCCAGCTACACCGAAATCTTCAAACCGCAGACCGAAATGGATTCCTCGCGCTCGGTGTTGAAGCCCATGACCGGCAAGAACTACGAGATCGGCCTGAAGGGCGAATACTTCGACGGCGCGCTGAATGCATCGGTGGCGCTTTTTGAAATGGAGCAGGAAAACCGCGCCTATCTGCTGCAGGACCAGAATTCCACCAATTGCCCGAGCTTCCCGGCTTCCAGCTGCTACGGCGCAGCGGGCAAGGTGCGCAGCCGCGGGATCGACACCGAGCTGAGCGGCGCGCTGACGCCGGACTGGCAGTTCTCGGCGTCCTACACCTACGTGCTGAGCCAGTTTGTCGAAGACGGTACCAAAAGCAACGAAGGCAAATTGTTCGCCCCCGAGCAGCCGAAGCACCTGTTCAAAGCCGCGACCAGCTACACCTTGCCGGGTGAGCTGCACAAATGGCGGGTGGGCGCGGACGTGCTGGCCCAGAGCAAGACCTTCAATCGCGTCGGCGATGGCCAGGCGGATCAGGACGCTTACGGCATCGTCGGCCTGATGGCCGGTTACAAGCTGAACGAGCACTGGGACGGCCGGGTGAACGTCAATAACCTGTTCGATACCCGCTACTGGCAGGGCATCCCGACAAACTCGGGCACCGGCGTCTACGGCGATCCGCGCAACCTGATGTTCTCGGTGAAGTGGACGCTCTGATCACTCGCCGCACCCGGCACATCGTTTGATCGCAACGCACTGCGATCAGACGTCCTTGTCCTGATCCTCCGTCAGCAAATCGAGCCCGGCCAAGGGCTCGATCAGCTTCGCGCCTTCATTGCGCACGTTACCGACCTCCTTGCCCACGGCATGCCAGTGGAAATCGCTGACCGGCCGGCAGCCTTCCTGGGCGATTTGCGCAAGCCGTGACGCCGGCGTCTGCGGGTCGACCCATTCCCGGGCGAGCTCGGGCGTCAGCACCAGCGGGCGGCGGTCGTGGATGTCGAGCATGCCGGCATCGCTGGCGGCGGTGATGATGACGAAGCCGTCGCGTTCGTCTGGCTCAAGGCTGGGCCTGACTTGGCCCAATGCGGCGAAGTACATCGGTCCCTGGTCTTTCAGATGGATGAAGTACGGCTGCTTGCGCTTCGCATCGTTGGGGTCTTTGACCCATTCAAACCAGCCGTTCGCCGGGGCCAGGGCGCGACCGTTCGGCCACAGATCCTTGAAGAACTTCCCGGTCATCACCGTTTCGACCCGCGCATTGATCGGGTCGGGCCGTTTGCCTTTCGCCCAGTAGGGCGACCAGCCCCAGCGCACCTTGTCGACGCTCAGGCCGTCGGACACCGGGCGGATGATCTCGACGCGGGTCGTCGGCGCCACGTTGTAGCGCGCGATGGGCCAGAGATCGTAGCCGTTGATCACCAACTGCTCTGGCGCGAGCGTCTTGAGGTAATGGTCCATTGGCTCGTAGATCGAGTAGCGTCCGCACATGTGTCACCCGTCGAATTTTCCTGCTTACCAGATTGACCGCACGCGGCTGAGAACGTTAACTGTATATACGTACAGTTAACAAACACAAGGTCAGTCCCATGAGTGTCACCATCCTTGGCCGGTTATCGGCGGCGGGCGAGCGGTTTCCCCTTTATGCCTTTCAAGTGCCCGCAGGTTTCCCTTCGCCGGCGGCCGATCACATCGAGCGGCACATCTCGCTGGACGAGCTGTTCGACATCCGCGCGCCCCATGTCTATCTCGTGAAAATAGAGGGCGACAGCATGCAGGGCGCGGGCATCTATTGCGGCGATCTGGTGATCGTCGACCGCAGCCTGTATGCCGAGCACGGCGACATTGTCATCGCCGCCTTGAATACCGAGCCAGTCTGCAAGCGCCTGCACATGCGTGGCAACGAAGTCATCCTCAAATCCGAAAACACCAAATACCCGCCGCGCTATGTCATGGAAGGCGACGAGTTGCTGATCTGGGGCGTGGTGAAATACAGCGTTCGCGATCACGACAAGGTGATGCATTCGTGATTCAGAGGCTTTCTATATAAGGGAGGCGCGGAGGAGGGAGGTGACAGCACGGGCGTATTGGAACCATTCAAGCGCCCGTGCCACACAGCATAAACCTCTCAGGATGACCTCCGATGCCGCCTGCCTTCCGCCCGTATTCGGGCGCATTGCGTGTCGTTCGACCGATGCGCCTCGCTTCACTGACTGTTGCGATGTTGTGTGCCGGTTGCCAGTCTTACGGCCCGCCCGAGGCGAGCACCGAACGCACGCCGCGCCTGGTGGCAGGGCTCCATCGCAGCGAAGAGCCGGTGGCTTATTCGCGGTCAACGCAACCCTACGACGGCAGTGATATCTGGCAACGGATGGGACAGGATTTCCGCCTGGCCGACGACAACGGCGTCAACGAACGCATCGTGCGGCAGCGCGACTGGCTGCTGGGCAACGCAGGCTTCATCCGCAATGCCAGTCAGCGGGCCAGCCCGTATTTGCATTTCATCGTCGAAACCCTCGACCAGCGGGCGATGCCGGCCGAGCTGGCTTTGTTGCCGATCATCGAGAGTGCCTACAACCCCAAAGCCAATTCGATCCGTGACGCGGCCGGCCTGTGGCAGTTCATGGCGGCCACCGGGCGCGATTTCAACCTGCGCCAGACCGCCTGGTATGACGGACGGCGGGACGTCGTGGCGTCCAGCAAAGCGGCGATGGATTACCTGACGCGCCTGCACACCCAGTTCGGCGGCGACTGGCTGTTGGCGATGGCGGCCTATAACGCAGGGGAGGGCACGGTGAGCCGGGCCATCGACGCGAATCAGCGCCGAGGCCTGCCTACCGATTACTGGCACCTGAGCCTGCCAAAGGAAACCCAGGATTACGTGCCGCGACTGCTGGCGTTGTCGATGCTGGTGCGCGAACCCGAGACCTATGGCGTGAAGCTCAGCCCGGTGGCCAATGCGCCGTATTTCACGGTGCTGGAGCTCGCGCGGCCGGTGGACCTGGAGCGCCTCGCCGCCAGTGCCGGCATCGATCGCTCGGTGCTGCTGAACCTCAATCCGGCGTTCCTGCGCAAAAAAACCGCCGACGGGCCCTCCCGCGTGCTCGTGCCTCGCGACCAGTTCGAGCAGCTTTCTGCCACCCTCGGCAAAATGACCGACGACGTCATGCCCGGTAACGAGGCACTGGCGGTGACCACTGCCACGGCGTCAGCGGGGATTGTGCGCCCCTGAAGCGACACTCCAGTCACCAATTTGTCCGCTTCGGGCCCACTTTTGGCAGCAATGGGCTCGTCGTGTGTCGGCACGGACACAATCCGGCCGTGTGCTTTCCACATCCCGATCGGCCCGGATGAGCCGGGTCAGACTTATTCATAGAACCAATTAACAAAAATTTCACCGAACTTTTCAGACGCGTTGTAAAAACGCCGATACATCATGGCCAGTCGCCTCCGAAGACACAATTAGAAACATCCACTGCCATAGGTTGATGAGTGCTCAGGTCCGGTGAGCGGTGTCGGACAAGTCGTACTCAACGGCAATGAATAGTTGGATCCCATTATCGAATCAGCACTGATGCGCAAACCTTTGCTTTGCATTTAATAGTCGAAAATAAAATGACCGCCATGCCCGACCCTCTAAATTCAAGGGGTTTGGACCTATACGCGAGAGTACAGTAAAGCGTGTTCGGAAAACCGAGTTGGAGCAGTCGGATTTCCGAACGTAGTTAAACTAATGGTCCTGAGAACTAGCAAGCAATACGCAAGTTGTTAAACAACTTATAAAGTTCGCAGAGGGTTATATAAGTTCTCGGGGCCGACAGTTCATAAGTTCAATAAGGCATTTAGTTCTGATTAATGTCAGGCACGGGCGGGCAGTTAATAGTCGTCGGCGAGGCGGGCTTGATGAATGTTCGCGAGTCGTACGCGGCATTAATAAGAGCGTTCGATGGTTAACGGTTACGCAGAGGGAGGATCGATCGTGGAGGGCGGGATGAAATGCACCATGGCAGAGCATAACCCGATGATTGTTAAGCTATTGTGATGCAGGCGCCAGGCCGGCCGTGCCCTTGGACGCCCCCAATGACTCATTGTCCAGTCGGGGGCACCGGAAGATTTTAAATAGCCGTTTGAATGTTTTGCAGATAATTAGTTAACTCCGTCAATAAAGTCAAAGTGCTATCACATTGGTGGTGTGAAGTATGTCTCACGACGCTGGGGAACTAAATTTAATTATTGCTGCCTTTGAAATGCGTGGTATTAATAAATCGCTTGCTCCCACTACGAGAGGTATCGATGAAAGAAGAAATCGATGTAAGCGACTGTTCGTGTCAGCCTGAAAATGTGGCGCTGGATATCCAGCAGATAGCATTGAATACCGCCAACCTGAGTATGGATTTGCTGCTCTGCGGGGAGACTGGAACAGGCAAGGACACGCTGGCCAAACGTATTCATGACTTGTCCGGTCGGACAGGTTCTTTCATCGGTATGAACTGCGCCGCCATTCCGGAATCGCTGGCGGAAAGTCAGTTGTTCGGTGTTGTGAATGGCGCCTATACCGGTGTCAGCCGGTCCCGGGAGGGGTACATCGAAGCGGCCTGCGGCGGCACGCTGTACCTGGACGAGATCGACAGCATGCCGCTGAGCCTGCAGGCCAAGCTGCTGCGGATTCTGGAAACCCGGGGCATCGAGCGATTGGGCTCGACCGACTTCATTCCGGTGGACCTTCGGGTCATCGCGTCGGCGCAGCGCCCTCTGGATGAACTCGTGGAACAAGGGCTTTTTCGTCGCGACCTGTTTTTTCGGCTCAATGTGCTGACCATTCAAATGCCAGCCTTGCGCAAGCGTCGCGAACAGATCCTGCCGTTGTTCGACCAGTTCACCCAGGAAGTCGCCGCCGATTTCGGCTGCCCGGTCCCCGAGCTGGACAACCGCCTGGTACAACTGCTGCTCAGCCATTCATGGCCCGGCAACATTCGCGAACTGAAGTCTGCCGCCAAGCGTTTCGTGCTGGGCTTCCCGCTGCTGGGCGGCGATGCGCCTCCGGATCGCGATCTGGAAACCGGCCTGAAGACCCAGCTGCGTGTCATCGAAAGAATGCTCATCGAAGACGCGCTCAAGCGCCACAAGCACAGCCTGGAAGCCGTGGTGCAGGAGCTCGAAATTCCCCGGCGCACGTTGTATCACCGGATGAAAGAGCTGGGCATGAACGATGCGGAAGAAGCGGCGATTTCGTAGGACCGGTTTCAGGCGGGAAGAGGCCAGTGTGTTCCGTATCAATCGTGTGGTGTAGAGCCTGACGCCTTCCCGGCTAACGCCGGTCCCACGAAAGCGAGTCCTGCCCAGAGTCCCACACATACCTGCCGCACCAGGCGCGCTGTTTCGCAATGGACGCCTCGCAGCCAATCTCGCGCAGCCAATGTCGCGTAACCCTGAAATACCAGAGGTCGTGGATGAGTGTGTACGAGTTATTCGATGAGCAACTGGAGGACGACCATCAGGTGCCGAACCTGCGCGTGGTGGCCCGAAGTCTCGGTCAGTTGGGGATCGACCTGCTGCTGTCAGGGGAAACCGGCACCGGCAAGGACACCGTCGCCAGCCGGATCCACACGCTGTCCGGACGCAAGGGCCGGCTGGTCGCGATGAACTGCGCCGCCATTCCGGAATCCCTGGCCGAGAGCGAATTGTTCGGCGTGGTCAGTGGCGCCTACACCGGCGCGGACAAGGCGCGAGTCGGCTACATCGAAGCGGCCCAGGGCGGCACCTTGTACCTGGACGAGATCGACAGCATGCCCCTGAGCCTGCAAGCCAAACTCCTGCGGGTGCTGGAAACGCGCTCGGTCGAGCGGCTCGGCTCGACGACACCCATCGCTTTGGATGTCTGCGTCATTGCCTCGGCTCAGCGCTCCCTCGACGAAATGGTCGAGCAGGGTCGTTTTCGCCGGGATCTGTATTTCCGCCTGAACGTCCTGACCGTCACGCTGGCGCCCCTGCGCGAACAGCGCGCCCGTATCCTTCCGCTGTTCACCCGCTTCGCTGAGGCGGCGGCGCAGGAGTCGGGTATTCCGGTGCCCGAGACCACCGGCGTGCTGCGTCACGTCCTGCTCAACCATGACTGGCCGGGCAACATCCGCGAACTGAAATCAGCGGCCAAGCGTCACGTCATGGGCTTTCCGCTGCTGGGCGGCGAGTCCGGTGAGGACGGCGAGTCATCGGGCCTGAAATCGCAGTTGCGGGTGATCGAAAAAGCACTGATTCAGGCGGCGCTCAAGCGCCACAACAACAGCGTCGAAGCGGTGAGTCAGGAGCTCGACATCCCCCGTCGCACGCTCTACCACCGCATGAAAGAACTGGACGTCTGACCTCCCGTTCACCTCGCTGCTTCTGGCGACACCTGCTCGTCCACACGTCCATATCCGCAGCTTCCGTGAACATCCCGAATTTTATTGAGCCCCATGCGGAACCGATCCCGAGGTCGGTGCCACCCATTGGCACCAAGCACTTTCGCTGGTGATGACTCAGGAGTGTTCGACATGAATCCAATCTCAATGGTCGGTGGCCTCGCCAACAGCGCGATCAACGCGGGCGGGCAAATGACTCAGCAGGCAGCCAGCGCTGTGACCAACGTCAAGCAGGAAAACCAGATCACCGAATCTGCCGCTCCTTCCAAGGCCGAAGCCGCACAAAACGCCGCCACCGAAAAGGCCGATGCCAGCCAGGCGCGCCTGATTGCCATGCAGACCGAAGCCGACATCCGCAAGCAGACCAACGATGTCCTCAGCGCTATCCGTTCCGGCAAGGAAGACAGCGCCAACAAGGCGATCAGTGCCGAGGCGCAGAACGCCAAAGGCATCAGCTACTGATCGGTCCGAGCGCCCCCTGAAAAAGGGGGCATCCACCTGAGGATGGAGGTTTCATGCTAAGTCTCAATGCCAATACCAATCCGCTGCAAAACCTGCACATCGGCACCGTGGTGTCCCAGCCGACGCTGGGCGGCGACAAGACCCCGCAGTCGCTCAAGGACGTGATCGATCAGCTCGCTCAGGCGCTGACCAAAGGCGGGCACCTGGACAAGGAATCGCCGCTGGGCCAGATGGTCGGCAAGCAAATGGAGAAGAACAACCCGTTGGCGTCGTTGATTGGCGGCAATCCGGACATGATCAAGGCTGCTTTGGGTGACCTGATCAAAGACAAACTGGGGGAAAACTTTGGTGCTGCCGCCGATGCAGGCCAGGCAGGTGCCGGCGCGCCGGACCTGATGTCGCAGACCCTCAACGGTCTGGCCAAGGCCTCGCTGGATGACCTGCTGACCAAAACGGATCAAGGCACGACCTTCTCCAAGGGCGACATGCCGCTGCTGGAAAAAATCGCCGAATTCATGGACCAGCGCACCGCCCAGGATCCGCAGAAGTTTCCGGCGCCGGATTCGGGCTCCTGGAAGAACGAACTCACGGCTGAGGGCGACAATTTCCTCGACGGCAAAGAAACGGCTGCCTTTCGTTCTGCACTGGACTCGCTGGGCAGCCAGCTCGGTCAGGAACAGAACGGCCTCAGTGATGCCGGCAGCGGATCGCCACTGAGCAACCTGTCACCGACCGACCCGTCGGGCGGCGCTGCGCAGACCCCGAACAGCGTCAATCAAGACCTCGGCCAACTGCTGGGTGACCTGCTGCAGAAGGGCGTCAACGCCAGCGTCGGCGGCGGCCTCGGTACGCCGATGAACGATGCGTCTCAGTCGGCTGGTGCCACAAATAGCGTGACCCAGGACCTGGGGCAACTGCTCAGCGGCCTGATCAAGAAAGGCCTCGAAGCCGAACAGAACGGAGCCGGCGTCAACGGCGCAGGCGGGCAAACCAATCCGTTCGCCCAGCAGGATCAGCAAAACATGCTGGCCCAGGCCGCCACTGCCCTTGTCTCGGCCCTGGTGGGTGGCGGCAACAACAGCAACAGCCTTTCCTGAAGCCAACCGTACGCATCGACACCGTCTGCCGGAGAACGCCCGTGACCCTTTCCAATGTCAACCAACTCAAATCGCCGTCCACCGATCTTGAGCCACGCCTGGATCAGGGACTGGTCAGCGGGCCTTCGCAGGCGGACGTCGATCTGTTCAACGCCGCCATGCGCCCCGAGCTGTCGATGCAGCAGAGTCATTTATCCGAACAGATCGCCAGCGCGCTGTCGGACCGCCTTGGCGCCACCGACAAGCTGTCGCAGCAAGCCGCGCGGAAGATGAAACGGGCGTCCACCACTGACGACCCGCTGGAAATTTCCCAGATGAGCCGGTCGCTGTCGCAGTACTCACTGCAGATGGCGCTGACCACCAAAGTCGTCAGCAAGAGCGCCCAGGCCCTCGATAAACTGACCAACCTGCAGTAGAGGCATACCGTGAACTACCTGACTGCGGGACTGATCTGCCTGATGCTGCTGCTCAGCGGGTGCAGCGACGACACGGACCTGTTCACCGGGCTGTCCGAGCAGGATTCCAACGACGTGATCGCCAGCCTCGCCGACCAGCACATCGACGCGCGCAAGCGCAGCGAGAAGACCGGCGTGGTCATCAGCGTGCCGACGGCCGAGATCAATCGCGCGGTGCGGATCCTCGATGCCGCCGGCCTGCCACGGCGATCGCGCACCAGTCTGGGCGAAATCTTCAAGAAGGAAGGGGTGATTTCCACGCCGCTGGAAGAGCGCGCGCGTTACATCTACGCCTTGTCCCAGGAGCTGGAAGCGACGCTGTCGCAGATCGACGGCGTCATCGTCGCCCGCGTCCATGTCGTGCTGCCTGAACGCATCGCGCCGGGCGAGCCGGTGCAGCCTGCGTCGGCGGCAGTGTTCATCAAACACACCTCGGCCCTCGACCCTGACAGCGTGCGCGGGCGTATTCAGCAGATGGTCGCCAGCAGCATCCCCGGCATGTCCGGCGAGCCGCTGGATTCGAAGAAATTCGCCATCGTATTCGTGCCGGCGGCGGAATTTCAGGACACCGAACGGCTGGTGAACTTCGGGCCCTTTCTGGTCGACAGCGCCAACCTCGACTTCTGGAATCGCATGCTGTGGCTCGCACCGTTTGCCGCACTGTTGCTGATTGCCTTGATCGTGTTGATCCTGCGCGGCGACTGGCGCAATGCGCTGTTGCAACGCATCGGCCTGCGCCGCAGTGCCCGGACGAGCATGCCGGTGCGGGCGTAATGCTCAGCGTCGAGGAGCACTGGATTCGCTGGTGGTGCGCGCCCTGGGAATGGGCCCACGCCGACTGGATCGACGTGTTCGCCGACCATTGCGGCATCACCCGCGAGGACTGTACGGAACTGCTCGGCACTCGCCACGACGTGTTTCTGCACAGCGTTGGCGTGGTCCCGAGCCAACCGCCGCCGCCTGTTGATTCGCTGATGCAGTGGCTGCGACTGGATGAAGCGCAGCAGCACCGGGCGCTGTCCCTGGCGGGCCGAATCTGTTTCGGCCAGGCCGACTGCGCTGGCGCCGATGACGCCGGGCACGTGCATGAGCCTTGGTGCCGCGCGGTGGCCAAAGCGTTGCGGCCCGGTTTATGGCTGGACGCCTCGGTGACGGATGCGCGGGTGTTGCTGGCGGCGTGGGCGGGTGAGCCTTGCTGGTCGCGGCTGCGCCTGTCCTGGGCGCCGGATGCACTGCCGCCGCCCTGCGCCGAGCTGCCCGAAAATAAGCTGCACACCCTGTGGCACTCGGTGTTATGGCGGGTGACGACGCCTTGATGAGTGCGGTTACCTCATTGTCCTTCAGGAGCTGAACATGCTCGCCAAGCGTCGTCTTGTGTTGTCTTCCTCCGCTGTGCTGGTCACCGACATTCTGCGTCGCGAAGACCTGGCCGGTACCGTGCTCGCCGCTGAAGTGCTGGGCAACGCCCGCGCTGAAGCCGAGCAGATTCTTGCCGATGCACACGCCCAGGCGCAGCAGGAAAAGGATCAGGCGCTGGCGCAGTTCTGGGACAGCGCCAACGGTTTTCTGCAGCAGCTGGAGCAGCAGCGATCGGCGCTGGCGCAGGAATCCATGGAGGCTGTTGAAGCCTTGCTCAATGAGGCCCTCGCCGAGTTGCTCGACCAGACGACACTCGCTGAACGCAGTCGCGCGCTGATGAGGAATCTTGCCGCCGGCCAGACCGTCGAAACCAGGGCCGTGCTCAGCGCCCATACCGACATGCTCGACAGCCTCGGTGAGTGGCTGTCGGCCAGTCGCTTTGCCGATCACTGGCAGCTAAAAGGTGACCCGGCGCTGGCGCCGCAGACCTTGCGCCTGAGCGATGCCAACGGCGCGTTCGACATCGACTGGGACAGCCTGCGCCGTGGGCTCGCGGGGTCGACGGCGCATTCATGAGTTTTTCTTGACCCGGTTGTGACGGTTCATGGAACCGGAGCGGCCGCAGGTTCCACTCAGGGGTTGAATCCCTCAGTTGGAGCCACCGGCATGATCAGTTTCAAATCCCTGCAAAACCACCTCGATCACTCCTATTCCCGCGCCCAGGACGACATGCAGGACGCTGCCGAAACCGCCTCTGAAAGCGGCACCATGGAAGATTTCCAGGCATTCAGCGATGCCTCGCAGCAGACCAACGTCGCCAACATGATTCTCAACGAAGGGCTGCGCGCCAAACACGGCATCACCAAAGCGATCATCGATGGAATTCAGTGAATTCAGCGCGATCCTCGCCCAGTGGTGCGAGCGCCGTCCGCTCGCACCGCTGGACTGCTGGATCGATGACGCCAACGCGCGGCTGGCGGTGTCGGGCAACGGCATTCGCCTGAGCCTCGATGTGCTCGATCCCTACGACGGCAGCGACCCGCAACGCCTCGACGCGGTACTCGCCCAGGGCGGTGCCGGCGTGGCCTGTGCCTGTGAGGGCGGGCTGGCCATCGACCCCGACACCCGCTGCGTGGTGTTGGTGAGCTGGATTCCCGACCCCTGCAACCCCACGCAACTGCTCGAACGTCTGGAGCGCCTGGCCAATCAGCGCGCCGCGATGCTCAGCCTCATGCAAACCTCGATTCGCAGCGCGACCGCCTCGTCGTCCCGCTCGACCCTCAGAACCTGGCAACCGGGAGTGTGAAATGCGCAAGGCCTTAATGTGGTTGCCTTTGCTGATGATCGGCATTGGTGCGCCGGCGCTGGCCGCGGTGCCTGACGCCTGGAAACACACCGCCTACGCCTACGATGCGCGGCAGACCGAACTGGCGACGGCGCTGGCAGACTTCGCCAAGGAGTTCGGCATTGGCCTGGACATGCCGGCGATACCGGGCACGCTGGACGGGCGCATTCGTGCGCAGAACCCCCAGGAATTCCTCGACCGGCTGGGTCAGGAGCATCATTTCCAGTGGTTCGTCTACAACGAAACCCTGTACATCAGCCCGACCAGCGAGCAGACCTCGGCGCGCATCGAAGTGTCGCCGGAAGCGGTCGATGACCTGCAGCAGGCGCTGTCCGACGTTGGCCTGCTGGACAAGCGCTTCGGCTGGGGCGCATTGCCCGACGAAGGCGTGGTGCTGGTGCGCGGCCCGGCCAAGTACGTCGACTTTGTGCGCAGTTACAGCAAGAAGGTCGAGGCGCCGGAAAAAGCCGAGAAGCAGGACATCGTGGTCCTCCCGCTGAAGTACGCCAACGCCGCCGACCGCACCATTCGCTATCGCGATCAACAGCTCACCGTCGCCGGCGTCGCCAGCATTCTCCAGGAGCTGCTGGAAAGTCGCTCCCGTGGCGAGTCCATCAACGGCGTCAACCTGCTGCAAGGGCAGGGCGGCGCGGGGGGATCTGCAGGCGGCGGCGCCACGTCCTCAGGCCTGAACTACGGCGGCATGCAAAGCCAGGGCTTTGACACCGGGGCCATCGAACAGGGGCTGGATCGGGTGCTGGGCTCCAAGGGCAAACGCGGCGGGTCGTCCAGCGAAGCGGCGGGCCGCTCGAAAATCCGCGTCAGCGCCGACGTGCGCAACAACTCGGTGCTGATCTACGACCTGCCCAAGCGCCGGGCGATGTACGAGAAGCTGGTCAAGGAACTGGATACGCCGCGCAACCTGATCGAGATCGACGCGGTGATTCTCGACATCGACCGCAACGAGCTGGCGCAGCTGTCCAGCCGCTGGAACTTCAAAGGCGGCAGCGTGAGCGGTGGCGCCAATCTGTTCGAGCAGGGCACCAGCACCACGCTGTTCATTCAGGATGCCGGCAAGTTCTCGGCGGACCTGCATGCCCTCGAAGGCAACGGCGCGGCGTCGGTGATCGGCAATCCGTCGATTCTGACCCTGGAAAACCAGCCGGCGGTGATCGACTTCAGCCGCACCGAATACCTCACCGCCACTTCCGAGCGCGTCGCGGACATTGTGCCCATTACGGCGGGCACCAGCTTGCAGGTGATTCCGCGCTCCCTGGACCAGAACGGCAAATCCCAGGTGCAATTGATCGTCGACATCGAAGACGGCCAGATCGACACCTCGCAAATCAACGAAGACCAGCCGGCGGTGCGCAAGGGCAACGTCAGCACCCAGGCGGTGATCGCTGAGCACGGGTCGCTGGTCATCGGCGGATTCCACGGGCTGGAAACCACCGACAAGGTCAACAAAATCCCGCTGCTGGGCGATATTCCAGTGATCGGCAAACTGCTGTTCCAGTCCCGCAGTCGCGAGCTGAACCAGCGTGAGCGCCTGTTCATCCTCACGCCGAGGCTGATAGGCGATCAGATCAACCCGGCGCGTTACGTGCAGAACGGCAACCCCCACGATGTTGATGACCAGATGAAACGCATCAAGGAACGCCGCGACGGTGGCGAACAACCGACTCGCAGCGACGTGCAGAACGCCTTCACCCAGTTGCTCGACGGCGTGACCCCGGTGGGCTTCAACAGTGGCGAGACCTTGCCGTTCGAAGCCGACAGCCTGTGTGATCCGGGCATCGGTCTGACCATGGATCGCCAGCGTTCCCAGTGGTTTACCCGCAAGGACTGGGGCATCGCGGTGGTCGTGGCGCGCAACACCACCAGCAAACCGGTGCGCATCGACGAAAGCCGCTGCGGCGGTCGCTGGGTGATGGGTGTCAGCGCCTGGCCCCATGCGTGGCTGCAGCCGGGGGCGGAGAGTGAAATCTACATCGCCCTGCGTCAGCCGCAGGTGTCGAGCAAGGCCAAACAGAACCGACCTTCGCTGCTCAAGGGGGCTACACGATGAACCTGCGCGGTTTGCTTTTGCTGTTTCTGGTCACTGCCACGTTGGCGGGGTGTGCCACCCATGGGTGTTCGGGTTATTCGTGCAAGCGGCCGGATTCCAATGACCGGGAGCTGGTGATCTGGTGGCCGCCGGACATGCGTCAGGGGATTGATGAGCGTGACCATGAGCAGGATTTTACTGTGGTGCCATTGAAGGACTGAGCATGATTCGGGTATCGGAAAAATCAGCGTTTTACGCCCACGTCGCCGCCGAACGTGCAGCGATCTGGCCGGTGGCAACGGGCGTGGCGTTTGTCAGTCGACGTGAGCATCGGGACTGGGGCATCGCGCTGCATATCGAGGGCCGGGCCTTACGCCCGGAGCAGCTGCGCGATGCGTTGGAGCGGCGGTTTTCGCAGGCGGAGTTGTTTAACGATTTCTTTCTGTTTCTGGATGTGCAGCGGGATTTTGTGGTCTGGCACGCGGTGCCCGATGCGCAGGGGGCGGCGGTGAGTCTGGACAGTATTCGTCGGCAGGAGCTTGAGCTGGCGGGGTTGGGGCATCTCAGTGATGCTTTGCAATAGCGCGCTCGCGGGGCTCGCTTTCAAGATCTGGATCAAAATCCGGATCAAGAGCGTCTGCCTAACGGCAGACATTTCGCCTTCGGCGAGTTACTTGGAAAAGCACCCCAAGTAACCAAGGGTGCC